>JAZLJL010000088.1:0-34365 GCA_045617845.1 Paludibacteraceae bacterium
AACATGTAATCCATTATTAATCAATACAATTAATTAGAAACTGTTTAAATTTTTTTATTGGAGATTTTTACGAGAGACTTTTTAGGATATTTTGATTATTTCCGATAGGAGCAATGGGGTTCCATTGTGAATGAGGGAATGATTATAATAGACAAAAAGTATCTATAAAAAACCCAATGAGAAACTTTTTCGTGAATTTTTAAACAGCTTCTAAAACTCATCCACAAAAGAATCTGGTATATTGACTGATTTAAGGCTGGAACATCTCGCAAAAACATCTTTGCCTAATGTCACTACGCTTTCCGGCAGACGAATATGTTCCAACGATTTGCATCCGCTAAACGCCGCTTCCCCCACTTCGGTTAACGACTCAGGCAATTCCACCTCAGCAAGTTTCTTATAATCAAAAAAGGCACGATCCCAAACCTTCGTCATGCCCTCGGAAATGGTCAATTTCTTAACCTTAGTTTTGAACTCATCCCATGGAGCGGAACCCTCTTCTTTCGATATTATTACAAATGTCCACTTTTCGCGTCGAACAAATATGTTGACTGTTTTTGATCTTCCATATACAAGCTAATTAATAATCCATATTGACAATTATATATCACAAAAATAACAAATCAAACCACTATTTCACTTTATCGGCGTCAATAAAACCGAACTCCGAGTTTTTATGGCACTAAAGCAACTATCCATTTTTGTCTCTGTAGCCACAGAATGGAATTCCGCCTCACCTGCTATTGTCAAAAAGGAGTGCATTCCCAATAGGATAATCGTCAATAAAAATCTTATATGTTTTTTTCATAGTGAGTAAACGATTAACAGGGTATAATAGACAAACAATTCCAAACAAGAGCTTTCAACAAGACCATCGACCCAAAGTCAGAGAAAAAAAAGGAGGCGGGACCACCCGTCTCCTTATAACTACACTGAAAGAATATAGGTTATTTCTTGATTAACTTATAATTAGCAGAAACGCCATCCGCCTCAATTTGAAGTATATAAAAACCAGCAGGAACATCAGACGTCAAAATCACTTCCCTCATATCATTGATTTTCTTCTCAAGCAAAACCTTTCCTGAGAGGGAAACAAGCTTAGCGTGGACGTCATCTCCCGCATAAACGATTTTGTCGACCACCAAATAATCGTCGAAAGAGGTAGGATAAACCATAAAACTCTCATCCGACAACTGCGTGTTCGTTCTAGTGTCGAAACCGGAAGGATCCTTCTCCGCAGCGATGCGGGCGATAGTCAAAATGAACGGAGCGTTATAGTCGCAACCGCCTTCCGTCTGTTTGTAAGAATCACCACCCTCGATAATGTTAGAGAACTGGCCCGAAAGGTTAGTTCCTCCGATCAAGCCGCCGCTGGCGAACAAGAACGAGTGGGAATTCTTGGCGTTCGAGTCGATATTTTCATTGACACCCATCGCATTTCTATGGTGGATACGATGCGTCATGTCATTCTTGAAACCATGCAAGAACGGGTGGTTGAACTGGTTCTTACCCAACATGTAATCCACCGTACGTGTAATGAAGTTATACAAGGTTTTCTTGTCCAAAGAGCAGGAGACCACGCCGTCCTCCATCAGTTTCAGGAGCAAAGAAGTAGCGCCAGCGGAGCCACATGCCAACTTGTTCGTTCCCCATTCTTGACCCTCGACGTAACGGAATCCATTAGAATCAGTTGACGCCGCCGCCAAATGCTTCGTCACATTCTTCACCATATGGTCGTAAAAAAATCCGCCCTCACCATTATTCGCGTTAGGGTCGCACTTCACAAGATAATAATAAGCGAAATCCGCCACCGTGTTCCAAGCCAACGGGTAATTAGATTCCCATTTACCTTTCAAGTAATCCAACGCATCTTGCTGGTACTGAGACTCTCCCGTCAGACGATAGAGGAGGATGGCAGCCAAAGACAATTCATCCTTCCACGTTTCCGAGTCATCATCCATTTGATAAAAAACCGGGATAGCCGCATTCCTAGATTTGTTCTTCTTAGCGAACGCATACGCCTTGAGCGCATATTGTTTACATTTATCTCGATAGGAAGCATCCGGATAACACATCGCCATCAACGACAAAGCGGAAGAATAATTCGCCGCTTGCGGACCGCCCTTGTCGGAAGCCATGAAAAATGGGCGTGGATCGCCACCTTCATTGACTGACATGGATGATTGAGCGGAAGACGTCACCCAAACATTATGATCCTTTTGTCCGTCTCCCACATAATAGACGAAGTTGTTATCATCCGGGAAACTCTTCATGAAGTAATCCGTAGCGATCTTAACCTCGTCCAACACATCGGGTATACCATTCGGCGCACCGTACGCCTCGTCGTAATTATCTTGGAAGGCATTAGCCCATAAATCATAAGCGACCAATAGGGAAACAGCGGAATAACCCATAGTGACAGCCACCTTGATATGGTCACCACAATCGTGCCAACCACCCGTCAAATCGTAATTGCCATTCCCGCCATTATTCAAGGAACCAGTTCCGTCCTTTGTGTGGCAACACTTCGGATTCACAATCGGATTATCCACCAACATCCAATTATGGGTATCGCCGCAACGCTGGCCGCCATAAAATTTCAGACCCATGTTCAAAGCCGTACGATAATCCTCGGTGGAGAACGCCTCGGAATAAGAGGAGAAATCATAAGCGGAAACCGCAAAAGATGAGCACAACAAAGTGGCTCCCAACACTATCTTTTTCATCATAATACTTTTTTATGGGGAACGTATCCGTCGAACTAAAGTCACCAAACACGTTCCATGATAAATTCACTTTATTCTAATAACATAAAATACAAGCCCCTCGAAGGAGGGAATCCCAGTTCTGGCAATTAATAGTCAGACTTTAAAATATCCTTATAGAACGCACGCACATCATCCCACTTGTAGTAAGGAACTACGTCGCTCGCCAACGGAAGATTGACCTCACGCTCGTTGAGCATAATCTTCACCAAAACATCAGGGTCCTTTTTCGATTTATAGAAAATCATCTGGACATTAGCAGCCATAGGGACAATCTTAAATTCGTTCCAATAGTTCATGATGGAATCGACGTTCGTCACCTGGTCGCGGCACCCCTGCAACTCCATCAAAGCCGTCAGAGGCATGATGGCGATATCATGACCAAAACGCAAATTAGCCTGCACATTGCCCGTTTGGATAGCGACGTCGGCTTCATCAATCATAATGTTCAAAAGGTCTTTGGCGAAGAAACGGCTTCTGTTACGGGTCAGCGGACATGGTCCGTACGCACCATACCACCAAGCATTTTGGATCACCCAATTGTTATAGAGTTCCTCCTTCGTCCAGACATCCTTGAAGTTAATGTCCGAATCATCGCAAATCAAACTACTGTTCACCTCATAAAATTTACGCATGAAAGGAATTGTGTCAATATTTTTCGAGACATAATCCATATCGGAGAAAAGTTGTTTCACCATACGTGTAGGATGAATCAAACGGTAATGCAAGTCACCGAAAGGACGGGACCATGCGGTATCGGCCAAGCGACGATTCTTGTCCTCCATAGGGTCGTTGGAAATATAATACATGTTACGCTTACTAGATTCCGCATGTATATCCAACGTCGGTTGCAAAGACTTCAGTTCCTGGCAAAAAGCATCCATGCTCATCACACAACGCACAGAAGTGGAGGCCTTCACCTCAACCACCGCATTCTTATGGAAAATCTGAGGGAAAGAATGGAACATCCTATCGGCGATGGCGCGATGTTGGGCGGTACCCTTCGTCGTCAAGTCGCCGGCACGGTCATAATAACGTTTGTACATCTGCTCGAAACGGTTCTTCACGCTCTTTCCGTCCAACGTAAGCGCATTGGCGGAATCCGCCTTATTGAACATGTCATACAACATTTTGTAATCCGACGCCGTATGGTGATAGCGAGAGCCATGTCTACCATAATGGCTAATATAAAACGGTTCATACCCCTTCGGCGCCTTCGTCTGGGAAGGGAAAGAGACCGGATAGTCCGTGTAATTACCTGCCGTATACTCAATATGGTCCATCATGTACTCCTTCGTAGTCTGGGCAAAGGCGGAACTCATGGATAACGAAAGACCTAGGATAATCAATTTTGTTTTCATGGAATCATTAACTAACAAGGCGGTGACACGCCCAAATGAACAATAAATGGATTTAAAATATTCCCAAACGCTATAACTCACGACGAGACCTCAATCAAGGTCACCCCGTTCAAAAAGAAGAGCACTAAAGAACACCAACCCTTTTCGCAAAGATAAACTATTTAAGGTTTACACACAAAAAAAAAGAAGAGGAGTCTACTACAACGGCTCCTCTTCCTCTCATTTCAAAACACAAGTTCCCTTTATCCACAAAAAAATTAATGGTTTGTGGTCATGAACGCAGGATAATATTGGTCATTTTCCTCGTTGTAAAAGAACTCGTTATAAAAATCGACAGCTATCAAGCCATCTTCTTCGAACATCTCACAAATCCAATAGGACTGATCTTTCGGGACGAATCCCCATGACGTCAACGTGTCGGAATAGACAATCGTGCGGTAATCTGGTCTCCATTCAGGCGAGAGTCGGAAAGGTTCCATCAATTCGACATTCAGCAAAGAGGACTTCGTGGCGGTCTCTTCGAACAGATACCTTTGAATAGCGTTCCAATCTTCGTCCATATCTTCACTCTTGAAATAATAAACCCGTTCGGAAGAAGAGACAACCTTAAGGTTAGACTCCTTCTCGACCAACGAGACGGACGAAAAAGTTTCATCATCCAACGAGATGCCCAACCTTTCGCCGAAGACCTTCATCTCGTACCTCAAGCTATCGAACGGCTCTTCCACCGGTTCCTTCCTCACACGAGGTTCCGGTTCGTCATCATCTCCACAGGAAAAAAACGAGAACATACCCAAAGCCAATACAGGAAGCATGCACTTCCTTAAAACACAATGATCCATAAAAGATTTAAAAAAATTACACAAAAAGAACCTTCACTTGACTACCCCAATATGCCTACAATATACGTCAAATCAAAATTCACGCGAAATTAATCAATTTGAAGGAAGCCGGCAAGAGACTAGGGCAAAACATTAATTGGCAATCAAAAGATCCGCGCAAAAAGTCGCTCCGCCTGATAGTTCGGACACAAAAAAGGTCCGAGTACACCTGATATGTCCCCGGACCTTTTTCAATCTATTTCATCACAGATGCATTCAATCTCTGAAACGTTTCGCCAGTTCGTCAAAACACTCGATGCGACGGTCGCGCAAGAAAGGCCAAATCCTACGCACATCCTCAGAACGCGACATGGAGACCTCCACGACGACATTCTCCTCGCGGTCGCTCGGCAAATGAGCCAACAATTCACCCTGAGGTCCAGCCACAAAACTATTTCCCCAAAATTGTATACCATTCGTCACACCGGAAGGATCAGGCTCCAAACCAAAGCGGTTGACCGTCACGACAGGCAAACCATTCGCCACCGCATGACCACGCTGCACCGTCATCCAAGCGTTCAACTGACGCTCCTTCTCATCGGCAGGGTCCGTACTCTCCCACCCGATGGCCGTCGGGTAGATAAGCAGGTCCGCACCGGCGAGCGCCATCAGTCTGGCAGCCTCCGGATACCATTGGTCCCAACAGACCATCACGCCCAACTTGCCCAAGCTCGTCTGAATCGGATGGAAGCCCAAGTCACCCGGCGTGAAGTAAAACTTCTCGTAATAGGCGGGATCATCAGGGATATGCATCTTGCGGTACTTACCCGCAATGGAACCGTCACTATCAATCACCACAGCCGTATTGTGGTAGAGCCCTACGGCACGCTTCTCGAAAAGGGAGAGCACGATGACCACGTGAAGGCTCTTAGCCAAAGCAGAGAACTCATCGGTGGACGGTCCCGGGATGGTCTCCGCCAAATCAAAGCAAGAGGTATCCTCTGTCTGGCAAAAATAGACCGAGTTATGCAACTCCTGCAAAACCACCAACTCAGCGCCCTTTCGAGCGCACTCCTCTATGTTTCGCTTCAACTTCTCCACATTCGACTTCACGTCCGGAGAACAACTCTGCTGAACCAATCCTATCTTCATTCGGAAAACTATCTAATTATATGACACTCAATCTTCTAAAACATAATAAGGCAACTGCATCGTCACGCAATGCAAAGAGCCATGCTGATGGATCAACGCGGAACAATCCACACCCACGACCTCACGCTTCGGGAACGCCTCACGCAAGGCAGCCAAAGCGATTTCATCCTTCGGCGAATTATAGGTCGGCACCAACACCGCATCGTTCATAATCAAGAAGTTAGCATATGTGGCAGGCAAGCGTTGCCCATCCTCGTAGCGAGCATCCGCCATCGGGAGCGGCACCAACTTGTATGGTTTACCTTCAAACGTCTTGAAGTTCTTCAACTCACGTTCCATCAGCTTCAAAGCGGCGTAATGCTCATCCGACTTATCGTCACAAGAGACATAAGCGATCGTGTCGGGGTCGCAAAAACGCGCCAACGTGTCGACATGGCTGTCAGTATCATCTCCCGCCAAATAGCCATGGTTAATCCAGAGCACACGCTCAGCGCCAAAGGAGTTTTTGAGGAACTCCTCCACCTGAGGTTGCGTCAAATAGTCGTTACGGTTCGGAGAAAGGAGACACTGAGAAGTGGTCAAGACCGTGCCACAGCCGTCAGACTCGATGCTACCGCCCTCCAGCACATAATGTAGCATACTCATATAGCCCACTTTCTTCGAAAAGACGCGGGAGAGATAGAGGCTCTTCGTAATCTGGTTATCATAGTTGGCAGGGAACTTCATACCCCAACCATTAAACTGGAAATCAAAAAGATAAGGAGCGCCGTTCACATAAACGGTAATCGGGCCATGGTCGCGTGCCCATGTGTCGTTCGTCTTCATGACACGGAAGAAGACACGTTCATTCACCGCATCGCCCAAAGCCCTACGCACTACCTCCTCGTCCTTGCAGACAATGAGCAGACGTTCACGTTTGGAAATCTCACGGGCGATGGAGACGAAACACGCCACCGCATCGTCCAGCATATAAGCCCAATCGGTCTCCTCATGCGGCCACGTCATCATCACGCCGCTCTGTGGCATCCATTCAGCCGGTAACAGAATGGACATTGGCTGATCATTATTCATCGGTTATATGATATAAAATTATATAAAGACAAAGGTAAGATATTTTTGGATTATGGCAAACGGAGAAAGAAACCAGTATAGCAGCCGACAGACAAACCAACCATCCTTTCACAACAAGAGCTTCCCCAAAGAAAAGAGAGGCACCCCCAGTGACAGAAATGGGCAGAAGAAACACCCAAGGACGCCCAACAGGCCAAACATCAGACATTCACCTGCCACCTGCCACCCTTATCGGGACCAATACGGGAGACAAGCCCCAACTCCTTCATCTTCTTGATATTCTTCTCCACGCCACGTGCGGAAAGCCCCAATAATTCAGCGACAGACTTAGCGGAAGAAGACGGTTCTTTCCTCAACACATCCAAAATCAGACGGGCGCTCTTGGATAAACGGACAGAATCATCGAGAACAAGCTTCTCATCCGCCACCACCCTACGACGAGAAACAGCAGCATAGCTTACAGGAGACTCACAAACCATAGGCACATCACCCTCAACGTCCATTTCATAACCATCATGCGACGAAGAAAAATCCAATGTCAAAGAAGTACGGTCCGGATCAAAAGATTCCGTCAATATAGGACGGGGGAAGCCATTCGTCTTCCAAATGTCATACAAATCACACAAACCCGAACCACTACGCTCACCCACATCAATCAAATTAAACATATTAAAGACACGGGGATTGCGGGCATCACTCACACCTCCACAAATCGCATCCTCGATGCTCAACCGGAACACACCCGGATTCTGAATTCTGACATGGCGGAAAGACTTATTAATGACAACACCACACCTGCCACCATAATCAGCATGCACCAAAGCATTCGTCAGAGCCTCGCGCAAAGCCTTATGGACAGGCGTATCATCCACCCTCGTCAAACCATCCTTCAATTGGAAAGGAACCTTCACATCCGCCAACATACGATTAATCACACGGAAATAAAAATCAAACACATTACCACTCCACGTCGCATCAGCGGAACAAACACGGTCCGACCATCGTTCACCATCCACCAGATACTCACGGTAATCCAAGAAGAAATTCGGGAACTCATTCATGATAGACATAAAATCCCCAAAGAACAAAAGACCTGCCGCAGTCGGATGGATACAGCCGTCAGCGCCCTTGGACGCAGCACCAATCTTCATCAGGAAAAAAACATTCTCCAACTTGTTCCATACATGATCAGGCTTAGACAATTTGAAAAGATTCCTATACCCGCGGATAGACTCCTGGTTCAGCTCAGCCACATCCATCCCCTCAATAACCTTCGAGTCGACACCCAAATCAGACTGGTCACGCAACATAGAAACAATCTGTTCCCGACTACAGTGATAATCCCCCTCCCCATTACGGCGAAACGTGGAATGATACAAGTTCTTGTTCAAGAAAACGGGGCGGTCATAACGTTCCGCACGAGGAACTTCCACCACGACAATATCCTTCCCATCCAACGAAACGACATATACACTTTCATTAAAAAGAACATTAGAGCTCACCTTGTCCGAATTGACCGTATTCCAGATATCCTTCACCACGGACGAAGGTTCATCAACCCCAGAGACAACAAGAGCCCCACGCTTTTCCTCCACACCCAAAAGAATAGTGCCTCCATACGTATTAGCAAACGCTGAATACGTATCCCACATCGACTTCGGGACCCCGCCTAACGCTGACTTGCACTCCAAAGTCAAGGTTTCCCCCTCGGACAATAAATCTCTAATTTCTTTTTCGCTATTCATTTTCTCCATATTTTCTCCATACAAAATTACATATTTTTCTTTTATTATAAAATTTTCTCCATACTATTTTATATTTTCTCCATATTATTTAATTTTCTCCACACTATCTTATATTTCTCCGAACGAAAAAATGGATTCGAGAAGGCGATAGTCCCCAATGGCTATCCACATCCCGATATATCATGGAACACGAACAAACAACAGAGCAAAAAACAAGTAAAAAAAAGAAACAGGCTCTACGTAAGGACGAACTATCATCCCACCATAGAGCCTGCATGCGTCAGTCGACCACCAATTACTTGATGATGTCGCAACCCATATAAGGGACCAAAGCCTTAGGGATCTTGATGCCCTCAGGAGTTTGGTTATTCTCCAACAAAGCGGCAACGATACGAGGCAAAGCCAAGGCGCTACCATTCAAAGTGTGGCAAAGTTGCGTTTTCTTGTCAGTGCCCTTATAACGGCACTTCAAGCGGTTAGCCTGGTAAGTATCGAAGTTAGACACGGAAGAGACCTCCAACCAACGCTTCTGCGCAGCAGAGAACACCTCGAAGTCATAACAAGTAGCTGCGGTGAAACTCATGTCACCACCACAAAGGTGAAGGATACGATAAGGAAGTTCCAGCTTCTTCAAGAGACCCTCCACGTGGTTCAACATCTCCTTATGCGACTCCTTAGAGTGCTCAGGCGTATCGATACGGACAATCTCGATTTTAGAGAACTCGTGCAAACGGTTCAAGCCACGCACATCCTTACCATAAGAGCCAGCCTCACGACGGAAACATTGCGTATAGGCGCAATTCTTGATAGGGAGATCCTTCTCATCCAAAATAACATCACGATAGATATTCGTGACAGGCACCTCAGCCGTTGGAATCAGATAGAGGTCGTCCACCTCGCAATGGTACATCTGGCCCTCCTTATCAGGCAATTGGCCAGTTCCGTAACCGGAAGCCTGGTTCACCACAGTAGGAGGCATAATCTCCAAATAACCAGCGTTTCTTGCCTCATCAAGGAAGAAATTGATCAACGCGCGCTGCAATCTGGCGCCATAGCCCTTGTAGACAGGGAATCCAGCACCGGAAATCTTCACGCCAAGTTCGAAATCAATCAAATCATATTTCTTAGCCAACTCCCAGTGAGGAAGAGCGTTATCACCCAAATCAGGTATATCGTTACCCATTTTCTCCACGACGTTATCCTCAGCGGTCTTACCCTCCGGAACATCATCGTAAGGCATATTAGGAATTGTATATAAAATAGAATTGATCTCCTCCTGGGATTTATCCATGCTCTCCTGCAAAGTCTTAGTGGACTCCTTCAAAGCGGCCACTTTATTCTTAGACTCCTCAGCCTCAGCCTTCTTTCCCTCCTTCATGAGAGAGCCGACGCTCTTGGACAATGTATTGATTTCAGAAAGCGCGGCATCCAATTGCGCTTGGGACGAACGTCTCACTTTATCTAACTCGAGGACCTTAGCGATGGCCTCTTTCGCATCGAAATGTTTTTTTGCCAATTTACGGACCACCTCATCAGGATTCTCCGTAATAACCTTCAACGTCAACATATTCTTACTGGAATTATGATTAAAATTTATTTGTCAACTTTAATGACCGCATTCAATGTCATATCATACACCAAAGCGGAATACGGTAAAATAGAAATTGTCTTCCCTCCATAGACATACTCTGTTCCGGAAGAGCCATACATCAGATAATAAGGGACATACAATCTGTACGTAGACCCAACGGGCATATGCCTCAAACCAACTTGTAAGCCATCCTCCAAATCCACCAAAGCGATAGTGTCCGAAGTGGAAACGAAAGTCTTCTCGTCTATTGTCATTCCCTGATACGAGACAACGACAGTGTCTATCGCGGAAGGCTTCTCCCCCGTTCCACTCAACGTGACGGAATAAAGCAAACCAGAAGGATCCGACATGACGTCAGACTCTAACCTTTTATTCATCATGAATGTCTCATTCTTCTGTTTGTTTTCACGCACTTCAGCGATTTGGTCTTTACCAACCACATCGTCATCCTTACAAGAAGTAAAGAGAGCGCCGACCACGAACAGGGAACAAGCCCAAAACAAAATCCTATTCATTCCTTAATCTTTCTTATTAGAGTCATCCCATCACGAACAGGAACTATAACCCGTTCCACACGTTCATCGGAAACGACTTTATCATTAAATTTCTGTATGCCTATTGTCTGGGCATCGTTTGAAGACTCCAAAACATGTCCATCCCATAACGTATTATCCGCGATAATTAATCCACCGAGCCTCAACTTGGGGAAAACGACATCGAAATACTGGGAATAATGTCTCTTGTTACCATCCATGAAAATCACATCGAAAAGGCCATCCAGACCTGGGATAATAGATGAAGCATCGCCGATATGGAGATGGATCTTGTCGGACAACCCTGATTTCGAGAACACCTCATCAAGGAACTCCTCCATCTCGTCGTTTATCTCAAGCGTGTGTAACTCCCCGTCATCCGGCAAAGACTCCGCCATGCAGATGGCTGAATAGCCAGTGAAAGTGCCGATTTCAAGAATTCGTTTCGCGGAGACCATCGAACAGAACATCTTCAGCATTCTACCCTGCAAATGTCCGGACAACATTCGAGGCTTCAACGTACGAAGATGCGTCTCCCTCGTCAACCAAGCGAGCACCTCCGGTTCCTCATCAATGTGCGACAGCACATATTCTTCTATGGATGCGTCTGAAACGTTCATAACATCGCGAAGTTACATAAAATCCAAGAATTTTATTTGCACTTCAAACAATAAAAATCCACATTCACACACTTTCCCACATACGGAGAAGTGACGACATGGCAAGATCGATAACGTACTGGTTCAAAAGAGAAGAGCGCAACAGCCTACAAGGTTCCCTTCGTCGAAGGCAACTCGAACTTGTAGATATCCCTCTTGACCGCCATCTTGATGGAACGGGCCAACGCCTTGAAAATGCCTTCGATTTTATGGTGTTCATTCTCGCCCTCCGCCTTGATGTTCAAATTCATCTTCGAGGAATCGCTCAAAGACTTGAAGAAATGCAAGAACATCTCGGTAGGCATGTCTCCCACATATTCCCTTTTGAACTCGGCGTTCCAAACCAGCCAAGGCCTACCTCCGAAATCCAATGCGACGGAACATAGGCAATCATCCATCGGCAAGCAATAGCCATACCGTTCGATCCCCCTCTTGTCGCCCAGCGATTTCAGCAACGCCTCTCCCAAGGCTATTGCGGTATCCTCAATCGTATGGTGTTCGTCCACATTCAAGTCGCCCTTCACACGAATCGTCAAGTCACAACCTGAATGTTTGCCAATCTGTTCCAACATATGGTCGAAGAAACCTAGACCCGTGGAAATATCGCACTTGCCAGTACCATCGAGGTTCAAGCTCACGAAAATATCCGTTTCCTTCGTAGTACGTTGAACCGTGGCGACACGCTCGCCGGCGAAAAGGAACTCTGCGATCTGTTGCCAACAAGTCACCACTTTTGCGCAGGAAGCGGTCAACCCCTCCTTCTCTACCATAGAGGTTCCCTCCTCCACGGAAGGAGCTATAAAAAGAGCTTTGCAACCCAAGTTTTCCGCCAATTTCACGTCAGTCACACGATCACCGATGACAAACGAGTTTTTCAAGTCGTACGAACCATCCATGTACTTGGTCAGCATGCCAGTCCCCGGCTTACGGGTGGCTAGATTGTCCTCCGGGAAAGACTTATCGATATGGATAGCGTCAAAGACCACACCTTCGCCAGCGAAAGTCTCCAACATCTTAGCTTGCACCGTGTCGAAATTCTCTTGTGGATAGACGTCCGTACCCAAGCCATCCTGATTGGTCACCATGACCAACTCAAACGGACACTTTTCCCTAATGAAATAGAGGTTGCGCAAAACGCCAGGCAAAAACGTCATCTGGTTTAATGTATCCACTTGGAAAGTGACAGGAGGCTCAATTATCAATGTGCCGTCCCTATCTATAAAAAGAGCTTTCTTCATAAGAATTTATTTTTCAGCAAAAATAGGCAAAAAAGGAGAACGATTAATTTAAAGAAGCACAAATATTAGCCACAAGGCAAAAAAACGCTTCAGTTTACAACTTAATTCTCAAATCCTTCCTAACTTCGCGAAGGAATCATCCACAAAACCAAAGGAATTTCGTCAACAGCAAACAACGTTCAGGTATGGGAAGGAAATCATCAGCGTTCATCAGCGCCACAATAATCGCATTAGGGTTAAACTCTTGTTCAGAATCTCCGTTCATCGGAGAATGGAAATGCTACGACTTCGTCATCTCCGACACGACAGGCATTCCGGGCAGCGTCATAGAAGAGGGGATAAACTCCGCTAAAAGCACAACTCTCGCCCTTTTCGAAGACTCCACCTACCGGGAAGATTACATCGTGGAAGAGACAGAGGTCATCTCCACCATCGGAAACTTCTCCATCATAGGCGACAGCATATATTTCCAACCAGAAAGGTTGGGGGGAAAAGAGTTGACCGATACTTCCGCAATTGAATATGAATCAATCGCCAACAACGAAAGACTTTCGGAAATCTCCTTCGCAAAAAGCTATCAGTTCGAGATGAAGGACTCGAAGCTCATCCTCAAGAACCTCATATACGGAGGTGCGTCAAGGAATAAGACTAACATGACCTACATGTATTACGAAAAGAAAAAATAAGGGATTTCCCAAGGGAGATTAACCGCATCCGCACACTTTCTTTTTGGATAGTTTCGGGGAGACGATCACCAAAAGGACGGAACAGACAATCAAGGTGATACCCAACGCCAAGCGAAGCGTCATCTGTTCTCCGAAGACAAACACGCCGACACACACGGCCGTCAGAGGCTCCAACGCACCCATTATCGCGGTCACCGTGCTTCCCACATTGCGCACAGCCACAGCCATCATCAGCAAAGAGACTAATCCAGGGAAGAGAGCCAGGAAAGAGGCCCAGAACCATTGTCTAGTATTACTGAGCACTTGCATATGTCCCCCACCGATAGCCAAGGAATGTCCCAAAATAAGCAAGGAACAAAAAAAGGTGGCATAGAACGTGAGCTTCACGGGCGAGAGCTTCGGCTTCGTCCGATTCACCACGACCATATAGACCGCATAGGAAAGCGCGGAGAAAAAGACCAATATAAAACCGACGAAATTCAACACCGTATCCCCACCCGCATAGAGGACGAACACACCCGTCAACGCCCCCGCTATGGCAAGCGCCAAAGGTAGGGAGAGATGTTCCTTAAAGAATATGGACATGATGACCGCCACCATCACAGGATAGATAAAAAGAAGCGTGGTGGAGACGCCCACATCCATATAGTAGAAGCTGTCGTAATAGGTCAATGAGGAAACGGCGAACATGGAACCCAAGAAGAGCAGCAGAAGCGCCTCCTTCCCCGAAATGCGGAACGACTCCCCTTTGACAAGCATGAACGAGGCGAGCATGACGGAGGCTAGGAAAAAACGATAGAACAAGACGCAATTAGCGGTCAGTCCCTCGTCATACAAAGACAAAGCGCCCAATGGATTCATACCATAACTGGCGGCGGATGCCGCAGCGGCCAAATAGCCCTTCACCGTAGGATTCATATCTCATAACACATTTCACCACAAATGTACGTTTTTTCCTGACATGATGATATACGGGAGGATTGGTTTTCTTGCATTGCATTTAACTCTATAGACCGTCATCTCCATATATGTTTACAAAGATTTGACTTTTTGCTCAGTATAAAGTATCTTTGCGGAAAGACAAATAAAAACAATATTAAATATAGATTAGATATAAGATTATACATATAACAATCTGAGCTTTGCGCTCTTATTCTCACGCTAAAAAATCTGGTAAATTTTATGATGAGAGAGTAAGCAAGCGAGAGGTTCACGTCCTAGGGCGTGGACCGTTTCGTGCTTATTATCATCACGGTTTACCAGAGCCTTTAGCGTTAATAAGCAAAAAACGAACGGTACACGCTTTTTGTTTTTGCTAAAGAGAATGGCAAACTCAGCGGAGAATCCCGAAAATCCGTAAAGAGTAAGGTCACATTCCAAAAAAATTAGCAAACATGGATTTCAAAGATTCAATCAGAGCTCTTGCAGACAGAGTTGAAAACCTAACCAACAATTTAAGAAGCGAGGAAGCCACAAAAATGGCACTCATCGTCCCCTTTATTCAAACACTAGGCTACGATGTGTTTGACCCGACAGAAGTTGAACCCGAATGCGTGGCTGATATCATGAAGAAGGGGGAAAAAGTAGATTACGCAATTCATAAAGACGGAGAGCAACAACTTTTAATAGAATGCAAACACTGGGAAGAAAACTTAGATATCCATGGATCCCAATTAAGGAGATATTACAATGTTTCACCAGCTAAATTCGGATTGTTAACCAATGGCATCAATTATAGATTCTACACCGATTTGGATGCGAACAACGTGCTAGACGAAAAACCATTTCTTGAATTTGACATTACAACAATAAAAGATGCACAAATTGAAGAATTAAAAAAATTCCACAAGTCATACTACGACAAAGGAAACATTCTTAACACAGCTAGCGAACTGAAATACATGGGTGAACTTCGAGCCATTATCCAAAAAGAATTTTCCAATCCGTCGGTTGACTTCGTCAAGGTTATCATCAATCCTATATGGGACGGTTTTAAAACACAAAAAATCATTGACCAATTCACCCCATTAGTAAAGAAAACCCTATCAAACTATATTAATGACATAATCAATGAAAGGCTAAAAGGCGCATTAAACAACGAAGAGAAAAAAGACGAAGAAAACACCGTTGAGGAGAATGCGGCGAATCCAATCACAAACAAAATTCCCACAGCCAGCAAACCAGAAAACGAATCTGAAGACGAAAAAATAATCACAACAGAGGATGAAATCGAAGCATATCGAATTGTAAAGGCTATTGCGAGACAAGTCGTATCCGTTAACAGAATCGACTATAGAGATCATCAAAAATTCTTCAACATATTATTAGACAATAGCGCAAAGAAACCAATTTGTCGACTTTATGTCAATGGTTCAGAACAAATAATCGGGACATTCGGCATAGATAAAAAGGAAACAAAACATATTATCGAAGCTTTAGATGACATATACAATTATTCAGAAACAATATTAGAAACAATAAAAAATTACGAGAAAGGGAAAGACGAATAACTGTTTTTTGAATTTATTTAAACATTGCAGTCCCACAAGAGACGGTCCGACAAGGATCGTCTCTTTTTTATTTGAGACCTTTAATGTTTAGATTTTAAACGTAGCGTCTACCCTTCCCCTCAGAAAAAAATTGTAACTTTGGGGAAAATAAAAATGTCAGTTAGAGATGAAGGTTTGCATTGCCGAGAAACCGAGCGTGGCTAGGGAAATCGCAGCCATCTTAGGCGCCACGACCAAGAGGGAAGGTTATATCGAAGGGAACGGATACCAAGTGACTTGGGTGTTCGGTCATCTTTGCACCCTGAAGGAACCGCACGAATACAATCCGGCTTGGAAAAGGTGGGACATCTACAGCTTGCCGATGATTCCACAGAAATTCGGCATCAAACTCATCGAAGACCAAGGCTCCATCAAACAGTTCCATATCATCGAAGGTCTCATCCAGAACGCCGAAGAGGTGATCAACTGCGGGGATGCCGGGCAAGAGGGTGAGCTCATCCAACGTTGGGTGATGCAGATGGCGAAATGCAAGTGTCCGGTCAAACGTCTCTGGACCTCTTCCCTGACGGAAGAGGCGCTCAAAGAGGGTTTCAGCACGCTACACCCGCAATCGGACTACGACAAACTCTATGAGGCGGGCGCCATGCGCGCCATAGGCGACTGGCTGTTAGGCATGAACGCCACCCGACTCTACACCATGAAATACGGGGGCAACAAACAGGTGCTCTCCATCGGAAGGGTACAGACCCCCACCTTGGCGCTGGTCGTGAAAAGGCACCTCGAGATCGTGAACTTCAAACCTGAGCAATACTGGGAACTGAAGACGGTCTACCGAGACACCACCTTCGCCGCCACGAAAGGCAAATTCACCTCCGAAGAAGAGGGAAGAAATTTCCTGCAAGAGGTGCAGAACTCGGAGTTCTTCGTCACGGACGTCACCACCAAAAAGGGAACCGAATTCGCGCCGAGGCTCTTCGACCTCACCTCCCTACAAGTGGAGTGCAACAAAAAATACGGATTCTCCGCGGAGGACACGCTCAAACATATCCAATCGCTCTACGAAAAGAAGGTGACCACCTACCCTCGTGTGGATAACACATACCTGAGCGACGACATATACCCGAAAATCCCGAATATCATGAGGGGCATGACCAGCTACGCGCCGCTCACGCAAAGTGTATTGGCGAATAAGATTCCGAAGACGAAAAGGGTGTTCGACAACAGCAAGGTCACCGACCACCACGCGATCATCCCGACGGGCGTCAACCCGACGAACCTGACGGCCGACGAATGGAAGGTCTACGACCTCGTGGCGAAACGCTTCATCGCCAACTTCTACCCCGACTGTCAAATCTCAACCACTACCGTCATGGGCTTGGTGGAAAGCATCGAATTTAAGGCTAACGGAAAACAAATCCTCTCTCCGGGTTGGAGAGCTGTTTACGACAAGGAGAAGAGCGAAGAGAGCAACGATGACGAGGAGAAAACTTTGCCCGATTTCGTAAAGGGTGAGCATGGCCCCCACACGCCAGACTTGGCGGAGAAGTGGACCACCGCCCCGAAACCATACACAGAAGCGACACTGCTCCGCGCCATGGAAACGGCGGGCAAACAGATGGAGGACGGCGAACTACGAGACCTGCTGAAGGAGAACGGCATCGGAAGGCCTTCCACCAGGGCTAACATCATCGAGACCCTATACAAACGCAACTACATGCGCAAGGAGAAGAAGAACATCTTCGCCACGCAGACGGGCATCGACCTCATCAACACCATCCAGCAGGAGCTGCTCAAATCGGCTGAGCTGACGGGGCAATGGGAGAAACGCCTACGAATGATAGAACGCAGCACCTACGACAGCGCCACGTTCATGGCGGAGTTGAAAACCATGGTGACTGAAATCGTCCAAAGCGTAAAATACGACAACGTGAGATCAATCACCATCGAAGAGAAA
Source organism: Paludibacteraceae bacterium (assembly GCA_045617845.1). Classification (GTDB taxonomy): domain Bacteria; phylum Bacteroidota; class Bacteroidia; order Bacteroidales; family Paludibacteraceae; genus UBA1181. The sequence continues at coordinate 18,087 of JAZLJL010000088.1, forward strand.
AAAGCGGAAGAGGAGACGAAGAAAAAAGCATCCAAGCCCCGAACAAAAACAGAGAAGAAAGAGAAAAAAGAGAAGCCTCAACAGGCAAAGGAAGAGACCACACAAACGGAGAAACCCGCACAAAACACGGAGCCTTTACCTCAAACCATCATCGGCATGACCTGTCCGCTTTGCGGCAAAGGGAGCATCGTCAAAGGGAGGACCGCCTATGGTTGCTCGGAATGGAAGGGCGGATGCGCGCTACGGTTGCCTATCGAAGCGGAAGGCAAAGAACAAAGCGTCAGTGAATTGTTGGAGCAAATCAAAAAACTCAAGCAATAAGGATATTGAACTTTTCCACGGGGGACCGCTAAAACCAGAACTAAACCAAAGATTCCAACCAAACATTCCATTTTAGAAAACAGTATCCCCTACTACTAGATCCAAAACCCACATGACAAAAAAAAAGAAACCCCGAAGGATTTCTTTTTTATACGTTCAACGAAATAAAATCAAGGAATTCTCATACCGAAGCAGGCAGAGAATGAACGGCCCTTATAAGCAGGCTCCAACTCGTGGGCATTCATATTAGTACATCCGATTTCGGCGTTCACCTTCAAAACCATAAACGCATAGACGAAACGGAGGCCGCCGCACAAACCGAAATCAAAACGTTTGAGTCGAGCCTCATCACCGCCATAAGTATTGAACTCCACTGTACTCACGCCAGTCTCCTGCTCGAACAATTCAGAAGTCTGGGAAGTCTTTCCCGCAATACCTACGCCAAAATATGGTCCAGCCAAAATTTGCATACCAGCCTGCGTAGAGAAAGGAATATTAAAGGCGAATTCCAAAGGGACTTCGATAGACATCGCGTTCACGTCATAATCCCACACATATTGGTCATAAGCGGAATAAGTGAATCCCTTGCTCTCGAAAGTCACAGAAGGGCAAAAAGATGTCCAAGCATAAAACAATGGAATATCACCACCCACGCCAGCGCGGAACAATGGTTTGTACTCAGCGGTCTTCTCACTGATGGTTGAATAGGTCACACCACCATCAATAATGAAATGATTCCCGTCAAAAGGGGAAAATTGCCTATATGGACTAATCTGAGCATTCGCTGCTCCACAGAAACATAACGCAGCCGCTAAAACTGCCAAAATCTTTTTCATATTGATACAATAAAATTGTTTACAAATGACGGGTGCGAATTTAGTTAAATTTATTAAAATACAAATCACATTCACTCACTTTTCTTCTTCTCCCCCACCGGACGATAGACCAACTCGTCATTCACCATACGATACATATACTGCTGAACCGCAGCTTTCAAGCAAACTTGCATCTCTTCGGAAGAGGCAGGACCATTCTTCAGGTCGTACGTCAACATTCGGTCCGACTTGAAATCGAAAATGGAACGAACCGAATCACCATCGAAACACATCACCTTTGAATCCTGCAGGAACTGATAAAATGGAGCATTATACATCATCACACTTTTCGACGAATCCGCAGAAAGGCAATTTTGTCCGAAAGCCACATACGGCAAGTCATAATTCAAATAGGATAACACGGTAGGCATGATATCTATTTGTTGGGCAAGCGTCTGGCTCCTACCCTTCAACAAGCTATCGCTAGGACAGTAGAACAGAATCGGCACCTCATACCGTCCCAACTGCGTCATATATTCCTCGTGCGTCGTCTGGTTCGTATGGTCCGCCGTGAAAACGAACAAGGTGTTGGAATACCAATCCGACTTAGACGCCCTATCGAAGAAATGGCGCAAAGCCATATCGGAATAGCCAATGCAACGATGGATAGGAGCTTTACCCTCAGGAAAAGAATTCGCATATTGATCAGGGACATGGAAAGGATCGTGCGAAGAAGCGGAAAAGATAGAGGTCATGAAAGGTTGAGGGAACGAATCCATTTTCTCCGCGAAAAATTGGAAAAACGGTTCGTCCCAAATAGCCCAAATACCATCAAAACATGACTTGTCATTAAATTCGTCCATTCCGAAATAATCATCGAAGCCGATGGATTTAGCGAAAGATTGGAATCCCATCGAACCATTCGGCGCACCATGGAAAAAAGCGGAATAATAGCCCTTCCCCTTCAGCAAGCCAGGCAAGCCAGACACTGCGTTCACCCCGTATGGAGTCGTGATGTACGGCTCCACGAACATCGGAATGCTCGCCAAAACGGACGGCATGGCATCGATGGACTTACGGCCATTCGCATAAGAATAATCGAAAGTATACCCCTGGCGGAACAACGAATCCAAGAAAGGAGTGTAACCTTTATAGGTGCCATTGTCCAAATCCCTATTAAACAACCCCATATATTCCTTGCCGAAACTCTCCATGATGATTACAACCACGTTCATCGGACGGAACTCTCCGGATGGAGCAGGCTCCATCACAGTAGGATAATGGCGCCCAGCCTCTTCCATGGTAGGGAAATACGACGGGACAATGAACGTTTGGCTATCCGCCGTACGGATCACGCAGAAAGGTGTGTTAAGCACCACAGCGGTCTCCTCCGGCCTCTCCACATACTGCATAGCGTTCGACACCGCCAACGGGCGCGTGTATTTTCCGAAACCGCCACGTATGCCAATCACCGCGAAATAGCCAGACACCAGCAGCAGTAAAACATTCACGACATAATACACAACCTTATTAGCAGGTTTCTCCCCACTCTGTCTTGGCCGATAATAACATTTCACGAACACAAAAGAAATGAACAGGAAGAAAAGAGTGACGTACCAATAATTCACCATCGCAGTCAAAATCACCTTCCCTATGTTTCCATCATTGGAGAACTCGGAGAACACAGACAAAGTCGTGCGTTTATTAGTGAACGGATAATAGACCATGTCACAAGCGTTCATGAAAGCGCCAATAATATTAGGGACGCAATAGAACCACTTCGCCACCCGCTGATACGAGTCGTTCTCCCTAAAAGGGAACGGAAGCGCCATCACCAAGAGATACAAGGAATTCAAATAGATGCAGGCGGAGAGGTCGAACCGCAAACCAGCGGCCATCAATCCCGCCATACGAGGAGCATCCACCTCCTGGAAAAAATCAGAATTAACGAAATAAAAAACCAAACGGCAAAGGGACATCACACCCATCGCCAGCAAGAAATTAACGAGAAAAATAAAAAGAGGCTTAGCCTTCAGCTCTTGCCAAAAACGTTTCATGGCTCAAAAATCTCCTCTCCGATCAATGTGGCGGAAGTGGCGCTAAGCACCTTCACCTTCACGAAATCACCGACTTTATGATCTCCCTTAGGGAAAACGACCACCTTATTTTGGGAAGTGCGCCCGAACAATTGCTCTTTCGAACGTTTGGAGAACCCCTCCACCAAGACCTCGAACGTCTTGTTGATGTCACGCTCGTTGCTCACGGCGGACATACGGGTCTGCAAAGCGATTATTTCGTTCAACCGGGCGATTTTCACCTCTTCAGAGATATTATCCGGCAAATTCTTCGACGCGAACGTACCAGGACGTTCAGAATACTTGAACATAAAGGCAGAATCGAACACCACCTCCTCCATCAAGCTCAACGTCTGTTGCTGGTCTTCTTCCGTTTCGTCATGGAATCCACAGAACACGTCGGTCGTGATACCACAATCAGGGATGATCCGACGAATGGCGGCGATACGCTCCAAATACCATTCGCGCGTATATTTACGGTTCATGGACTTGAGTATCCTATTGCTACCCGACTGCACAGGCAAGTGGATATGATGGCAAATGTTAGGATAAGCGGCGATGGTCTCCAAAATATCATCGTTCATATCCTTCGGATGGGATGTCGTGAAACGGATCCTCAAAGAAGGATAAGCCTCAGCGACAATCTTAAGCAACTCGGCGAACGAGACGGTCTTGCCGTCCTCCCCCTTATAAGAATAGGAGTTGACGTTTTGGCCAATCAAAACGACCTCCTTGAAATTACGGTTCTTCAAATCCTCTATCTCGTTCAGGATGCTACGCACTTCACGGCTACGCTCCCGGCCACGGGTATACGGGACGATACAATAAGAACAGAAGTTATTGCAGCCGCGCATGATGGAGACGAAACCCGAAATAGAAGGTCCGCACAAGCGCTGCGGAATGATATCCTTGTAAGTCTCTGTAGTAGAGAGTTCGACGTTGATCGCCTTCTCGCCCATTTCGGCGGAACCGACCAGATTCGGCAAATCCAGATATGCGTCAGGCCCTACGACCAAATCCACGACACCCGTAGCGAGCAGTTCGTCCTTCATTCGTTCGGCCATACAACCCAGCACGCCGACCAACAAGCCCTCGCGCTTACGTTTCATCTGGCGGAACACCTGCAGTCTCCCATGGATCTTCTGTTCCGCATTGTCACGGATGGAACAGGTATTCACAAAAACCGCATCCGCCTCATCCATATTATCGGTCACCTCATAGCCGGCCGTATCCATGATAGCAGCCACCACCTCACTATCTGCCACGTTCATCTGGCACCCATACGTCTCCAAGAATAACTTCTTCATCTTCTTCTGACTTATTAACAAGGTGCAAAGATACAAATTAATGAACCATTTTTCGCGAATCCATTGTATAAATCGACAAGTTGCGTTACTTTTGCGTATCATTAAGGAAAAGACACATGTCCAAAAAAGAAAAAAACAGAAAGAACGAAGACACTCAGGAAATGAATGTCACCCCGATAGTCGAGCAAGCGGGACAAGAGCAAGTCGAGAACAACATCGAGACGAACGACAACGAAATGGTCCGCTATTCTGGCAACGAACACGTCGGGAACGAAGACATCAATTTTTCCGAAGAGTGCATGGTACTCAGGACCGAAGGATTAGTGAAGCAGTACGGACAACGCATCGTGGCGAACCAAGTCTCCATTAACGTCAAGCAAGGAGAAATCGTCGGACTTCTAGGTCCTAACGGAGCGGGGAAAACCACAACATTCTACATGACCACAGGATTGATCGTCCCTAATGCAGGAAGAATTTTCCTCAACGACAAGGACATCACCCAATACCCTGTCTACAAACGTGCGCAAGCCGGCATCGGCTACTTGGCGCAAGAACCTTCCGTATTTAGGAAGATGACAGTGGAAGACAACATCCTATCCGTTCTAGAAATGACCAATTTCTCCAAAGAATACCAAAAAGAGAAATTGGAAAGCCTAATCTCCGAATTCAATTTAGGGCATGTGAGGAAAAACCTCGGAGACCGTCTTTCGGGTGGTGAGCGCCGCCGTACGGAAATCGCCCGTTGCCTCGCCATCGAACCGAAATTCATCATGTTGGACGAACCATTCGCCGGTGTGGACCCTATCGCTGTGCAAGACATCCAAGACATCGTCTGGAAGCTGAAAAGCAAGAACATTGGTATCCTCATCACCGACCATAACGTGGACGAGACTCTCTCCATCACAGACCGAGCATACTTGCTATTCGACGGAAGGATTCTTTTCCAGGGAACCTCCGAGGAATTGGCGGAGAATCCAGTCGTGAAGGAAAAATACCTTGGTAGGGACTTCGAACTAAAGAAAAGGAAACCTATCAACTAATCCAACACTTTAAAATCTCTAGGAAATGCATAAAATCGCCACACATCTCGGCGCATGCTTAATCGCACTAACCCTATCTTCTTGTTCCGAAACAACCAAGGTTGACAAAGGGAACTCCGAACACCCACGAACGGAACAGACCGCAAAGGCGAACACATCCACAGGCATTCCAGCCTTCTCAAAAGACTCCGCATACCTCTTCGTCACCCGCCAATGCGAGTTCGGAGAGAGAGTGCCGAACACACCTGCCCACGAGAAATGTGCCGATTACCTCTGTGAACAGCTCGCCAAGTTCGGGGCGGAGGTCACTAGACAAAAACACATCGCCACAGCTTTCGACGGGACAAAACTGAACTCCACCAACATCATCGGAACATTCTTCCCTAACAAAGGCAGGCGTGTCATCCTATTCTCTCATTGGGACTCAAGACCATTCTGCGACCAAGACGAGGCATCTTACAAGAACACCCCGGTCATGGGAGCAAACGACGGAGCCAGTGGCGTCGCCGTGCTCTTGGAATTGGCAAGGCTTTTCCAGGAGAAAGAGCCCGCTGTGGGCGTAGACATCGTTTTCCTCGACACGGAAGATTACGGAGATCCCGACGGGAACAGCGAGAATAGTTGGTGTCTAGGAACACAATATTGGGCGAAGAACCCTCATTACACAAGAGTTCCCCAATACGGAATACTCTTGGACATGGTCGGAGGAGACAATCCGTACTTCGGAATAGACGCAGCTTCGCAATATTACGCGAAGGATGTCGTCAGCAAGGTTTGGAATATCGCAAACGGATTGGGCCATAAGGAATTCAAGAACGAAACCAGCGGACAAATCATCGACGACCACGTCTATGTGAACATGATCGCCGGCATCCCAACCATCGACATCATCGATTTCAACCACGAAAGAGGCTTCCCTAGCACCTGGCATACACACAACGACACCCCAGCGAACATAAACAAAGAAACTTTAGGCATCGTCGGAGACGTAGTTACCAATGTGATTTTCAGGGAATAACCCAACCAGGCCTCATCCCAGCTGAAAAAAAAAATCACATTTTCTCAAAAAAAAGTCGGCAAAACCTTTGGTAATTCGAAAAACAAGCGTACCTTTGCATCGCAAAACGGAACAAGAGGTTCCCGATACAAAATGGCGGATTCGTCTATCGGCTAGGACGGATGCCTCTCACGCATCAAAGAGCAGTTCGATTCTGCTATCCGCTACTAAAAAAGAGACTTCCAAAGAGGTCTCTATTTTTTTTATATATTCACATTGAAAGGAACCCAATGTCTTGTAATTCTCTACCAAGGAAGAAACTGTTTTTTATATACACATTGAAAGCCCCCCACACATTCAGCGGACGGTCCTCTTCACAACGAAGATACTGAACTCATACAAAAGCATTATCGGCAGAGCCACCACGGCCAAAGTAAAGACGTCGGACGTAGGCGTAATGACAGCGGCCGCAATCAAGACCACCACAACGGCATGTTTACGATGGAGGCACATCCAACGGGCATCCATCAGACCGAATTTAGCAAGAAGCCAGCAAACCACAGGAATTTCGAACATCACCCCCATTGTCATGCAAAGCATCAACAACGTGGAAATATAAGACTCCAGAGAGATCAGGTTATCCACCTCCCCACTTACCTGATAAGTCCCCAAGAACCTGAACGTCAAAGGGAAGACGACAAAATAGGAAAGCAAGACGCCGATGACAAAAAGCGAATAACCACTGACGACAATAGGCGCAGCAAACCGCTTCTCCTTTTCATACAACGCAGGGGAGACAAACTCAAACAACTTATAAATCGTATAAGGAGAGGCGCACAAAACCCCGGAGCACAAGGCGACTTTCACATGAGTGACAAACTGCTGCGCCAAGCCCGTATTGATTAAGCGGACGGAGAAAGGCTCCATCGTCTCGCCAAACAAAGAAGACAGGTAACCCAACAAATGGTAAGAGACGAACGAATCATCCTTCGGAGCGAATACCACGGCAAAAAGTTCCTCCTTGAAAAGAAACGAGACCATAGCCATGGCAAATGTCACGGCAATAGCACGCAGAAGCGTCCCCCGAAGCTCGTCAAGATGGTCCCAGAAGGTCATTCTTTATCGGAATTCTCTTTCTCTTCCTTTCCTTCTTCCTTTTCCGCAGGGTCCTCCACCCCATTCATGCCATCCTTGAAACTCTTCACGCCCTTGCCCAATCCACGCATCAACTCTGGAATTTTCTTTCCGCCGAAAAGGAGAAGGACGACAAGAGCGATCACCAATATTTCCTGGAAGCCCAAGCTTCCCAAAAAAAGCAATGTATTCATATCAAATAAAAAATTATGACGGCGTAAGCATTCCGCTTCTGTCAGGGGAATCGGGCGAATGTCCGTCAAGAAACATGACGCGAAGATAAAAAAATCATTCAAAACAAAGCAAAATAATAGAAGTAACCATCCGCCCTCAAACTCAAATTTATTATATTTGCGGACTCAAAAAAAATTAACACTGACGGCGTTTGTAGGCCGTCAAAAAGATTATTAAAGATATGATTAAAGTTACATTCCCAGACGGATCCGTAAGAGAGTACGAAAACGGAACCACTGGTTTGCAGATCGCGGGAAGCATCAGCGAGAGATTAGCGCAGGAAGTGCTTTCCATCAGTGTGAATGGTGAAGTTCGCGACTTGAACCGCCCAATCGACGAGGATTGCGCCATCAAGTTGCATAAGTTCGATGACGAGGAGGGCAAGCACACATTCTGGCACACGTCAGCCCACTTGATGGCCCAAGCCATCCAAATGCTCTACCCTAACGCAAAATTCGGTATCGGTCCTGCCATCGAGAACGGATTCTACTACGACATCGACTTCGGAGAGACAGTCCTCAAAGAGTCCGACTTCGCCGCCATCGAGAAGAAGATGGCAGAAATCGTAGCCACGAAACAGACCTTGACCCGCAAGGAAATCTCCAAAGCTGACGCATTGAAGATGTTCGGAGACAGAGGTGAAGTCTATAAGACAGAATTGATCAATGACCTGGAGGACGGCAAAATCACCCTTTACGAACAAGGTTCGTTCACAGACCTTTGCCGCGGTCCTCACTTGGCAGACGTCTCCCCTATCAAGGCGATGAAAATCACTTCATTAGCCGGCGCATATTGGCGCGGCGACGAGAAGAGAAAACAATTGACCCGTCTATACGCCATCACCTTCCCTAAGAAGAAGATGTTGGACGAACACCTCGCATTGTTGGAAGAGGCAAAGAAACGCGACCACCGAAAAATCGGTAAGGAACTCGGCTTGTTCATGTTCACCGACATGGTCGGCAAGGGACTTCCAATGTGGTTGCCTAAAGGCACGGCACTCCGCCTTCGCCTCGAGGACTTCTTGAAGAGAATCCAAAAGAAGTTCGGTTACCAACAAGTAATGACCCCTCATATCGGAAACAAGGATTTGTACGTCACTTCAGGTCACTGGGACCACTACGGCGCAGACAGTTTCCAACCTATCACGACACCGGAAGAGGGCGAGGTTTACATGTTGAAACCTATGAACTGTCCTCACCACTGTATGATCTACAAATGGCAACCACGTTCTTACCGCGACCTTCCATTACGTCTGGCAGAGTTCGGTACGGTTTACCGTTACGAACAGAGCGGCGAGCTCCACGGATTGACCCGCGTGCGTTCGTTCACACAAGACGATGCGCACATCTACTGCCGTCCGGACCAAGTGAAGGAGGAGTTCATCCGCGTGATGGACATTATCTCCATCATATTCAAAGCATTGGATTTCCAAAACTTCGAAGCGCAAATCTCCTTACGTGACCCTAACAACAAAACAAAATACGTAGGAACCGACGAGAACTGGGCGAAAGCCGAAGCTGCTATCGTGGAGGCTTGCAAAGAGAAAGGTATGCCTGCGAAAGTGGAGTACGGCGAGGCCGCATTCTACGGACCTAAATTGGACTTCATGGTAAAGGACGCCATCGGACGTCGTTGGCAATTGGGCACCATCCAAGTAGACTACAACTTGCCAGAACGTTTCGGTCTGGAATATGTGGGCGAAGACAACCAAAAACACAGACCAGTGATGATCCACCGCGCGCCTTTCGGCTCCATGGAACGTTTCGTGGCCGTGTTGATCGAGCACACAGGAGGAAAATTCCCATTGTGGTTGACTCCAGACCAAGTGGTCGTATTGCCTATCAGCGAAAAGTTCAACGATTACGCTCAGAAGGTGGTAGATTATTTGGACACGAAAGACATCAGAGCCATCGTGGACGACCGAAACGAGAAGATCGGACGCAAGATCCGCGACAACGAGGTGAAGAGAATCCCTTACATGTTGATCGTAGGTGAGAAAGAGGCTGAGAACCAAGAGGTTTCCGTCAGAAAGCAAGGCGGAGAAGACCTCGGTTCTGTGAAGTTGACAGACTTCGCAGCTAACGTGACCGCAGAGGTAGAAGCCATGATCAACAGCTGGCAAAAGAACTAATTTCCACAAGGAATTATACGAAGAAGGCGATCCGCATGGGTCGCCTTTTTTTCCCCATAAAAAAGCCCGAGATCGCATCAAAGATATCTAGGAGATCGGAAAACAAGCGGAGGGGAAAAGAAGGAAGCGACAACATCGAATCACTTTGCAAACATACGATGTATAAAATTCAAATGAAATTATCCAATCGAACACTAAAAAAAATAGAGGATTTGCACATAGTTCAATGAAAATTACTATTTTTGCAGTCGATTTTAAAAGAATCAGTGGAGGCGGAAAGCTCCGAAGGAGAACAAGCCGACACATAAACAAATGATAGTCAATAAGTTTAACTAATTAATAGGAGGAAAAGAGTTATCGCAACAACAAAACCTTTCATTAAGAGAACAGATGCGAAACCAGCTGCCAACACAGGTAACGGCAGCACAGGCAAAGAGGCCCACCGCATCAATGATCGAATCCGAGAGAGCGAGGTTCGTCTCGTAGGAGACAACGTGGAACAAGGAGTATACCCAATAGAGGAAGCGCTTCGCATCGCCGATGAACAAGAGTTGGATTTGATTGAAATTTCTCCGAATGCAGTTCCTCCTGTTTGCAGGATAGCTGACTATCAAAAGTTCCTGTACCAACAGAAGAAGAAGGAGAAGGAGATGAAAGCCAAAGCCACTAAGGTGGTGGTGAAGGAGATTCGTTTCGGGCCTCAGACAGATGACCATGACTACGACTTCAAGTTGAAGCATGCCATCGGGTTCCTCCAAGAGGGCGCAAAATTAAAGGCGTACGTTTTCTTCAAAGGACGTTCCATCCTATTCAAGGAGCAGGGAGAAGTGCTTTTGCTTAGATTCGCCAACGATTTGGAGGAGTACGCGAAAGTGGACCAATTGCCGCAATTGGAAGGCAAAAGAATGATCATCCAACTCTCCCCTAAGAAAAAGAAGTAAGAAATTTTCTTAATACACAGTTTAATTTAATTTACAAAACAATGCCAAAAGTAAAGACTAATTCCGGTGCCAAAAAGAGGTTTGCCCTTACCGGATCAGGAAAGATTAAGAGAAAGCATGCGTTCAAACGTCACATTTTGACGAAGAAGACCAAAAAACAAAAATTGGGATTGACCCACGCTGGTCTTGTCGATTCAGCAGACATGAAGAGCGTAAAAAGCATGCTTTGCTTACGTTAAAAAACTTTTTATTAATCGATTGTTTAGCATGAAGTTCTCATTCAATTGAGGCGCTAACGGTCACAAATCTTTAAGAAAATGCCAAGATCAGTAAATCACGTTGCTTCTAGAGCAAAGAGAAAGAAAATTTTGAAACTCACCAGAGGTTACTATGGTGCAAGAAAGAACGTTTGGACAGTAGCAAAGAACACTTGGGAGAAGGGTCTTTTGTATGCTTTCCGCGATCGTAGAAACAAGAAACGTAACTTCCGCGCATTGTGGATCCAACGTATCAACGCTGCCGCTCGTTTGGAGGGAATGTCTTATTCTCAATTGATGGGCGCAATCCACAAATCAGGTATCGAAATGAACCGTAAGGTGTTGGCTGACTTAGCCATGAACCAACCTGAAGCTTTCAAGGCGGTTGTCGACAAGGTAAAGAACGCTTAATAGTTCCTCTTACCTATACCTCTAAGGATGTATCATTCGTTTGGTACATCCTTATTTTTTTCCGCATTCCCCTTTCTCATAGCGAGAAGGATTGGACAACAGGAATGCGCAAAAACAGAACAGGAGACCTCATAGAGACCTCCTGTTTCGTTTACACCATACCTTATAGGTGAAACATTACTTGTTATTAACTTACCTGCTTCGGGACAAATTACTCGTAAAAGTTTTGTTGCTCCTCAGCAGATGTGAACTCACTCCTAATTGAGGAGAACAATTGCTCCTCTCCCAGGTTCTCTTCTACAGGCTCCTGAAGCACCATGTCTGGCTCTGGCTCTACATTAGCAGCACTCAACTCACAAGTATTGTTCAAGTGATTTTGATAGATAACTGCAGCTGCGGCACATACGCCCAACACTGCGAAAATTGCGATTCCTTTTTTCATGGCCGTACAAAATTAGTCCAACATACACATTAATAATAAGCGTGTGATTTTTCAATCACAACATTCTAAAGGTAGTTCAAATACTTCCAATTTCCAAATATTCCAACCTCTATTTCCTATTAGGCTTTGTTTTTTTTGTCCATTAATAATTTAACATTATTTTAACAATCATTTTTCATGCACTTTCGACGAAGATGGTTTCCCTATGCGTTTTTATTGACATGAGTTACCCCCAAAGAAGAATCGGTTACTCAAAGGAAACATCCATTACGATTGACATTAATATAATAGTGCTCCTTCTTAGTGTTTTTCAAAAAAAAGAAGTATGTTTGCGCCCAGAAAATTATAAACCATACATTACATCAAAAACCATGAACAGAAAAACATTGGAATTACTAGGCCTATCATTGAGCGGTTTATTGTCCGTCAATATGGCGAATGCGGCGCAAAGCGCCTACAACGGAATCGTTTCCGAAATCCCTGGGAAAATTGAAGCGGAAAACTTCGACGAAGGCGGAGAAGGCGAAGCCTACCACGACAACGAGGAGGAAAACAAGGAGGCAGGAGGCCGTCTGGACGAAGGCGTGGACGTCAAGACCGAAAATGGCGTCACCTGCATCGGGTGGACGCAAGAGGGCGAATGGCTCGAATACACGGTAAACGTGAAGGAGACTTCCCAATACAAGTACACCATGCGCGTCGCTTCGGACAACAACGGAGGAGCCTTCCACTTCGAAATCGATGGGGAGAAAATCTCCTCCACAAAAAGCGTCAGCAGCACAGGCGCCTACACGACTTACACGGATATCACAGGCACGACCAAAGAAATAACGGAGGGTACCCACGTCCTAAGATTGGCGATCGACGGGAATTACTTCGACATCGATTGTTTCTCTTTCGAACCATACATCGAGCTCAAGACCATCAACTTCTTTAAGAACGGGAAGGTCCTCTACGCCAACGACGAACTGATGGACAGCATCTACATCAGGGAAGGAACCACCTTCGCCAACAAAGGCGGACAAATTTGTTTCTCTGAAATGGGACTGCTGGACAGCATCGTATTCAACCTCCAAAAGAAAGGAATGATTGTCGACGACTACGTCTATGACGCAAACATCTCCTACAGAGACGTCAACGTTAACCCATGCAACCAAAAAGGAACCATCGTAGAAGAGAGCTATAATATAGGCAATGGGACTAACAGATGCTATGTTTACCTCCCTTACGGCTATGACAGCAGCAAGAAATACAACATCTTCTATTTGATGCATGGAGGTGGTGAGAACGAAAGAACATTATTCTTTCAAGACGACACCCAACTTCAAAACGTGTTTGACAACTTAATACACGACGGAACAATAGAACCTACGATTGTCGTAACACCCACATTCAACAAATGCGAGGCGCAGACTTTCTGGAACGAGTTGAGAAATTATTTGCTCGCATACATTGAAGGCAAATACTCCACTTATGCGGAGGGGACCTCCATCGAAGACTTCAAGAAATCTCGTATGCACAGAGCCTACGGAGGGTTCTCCATGGGTGGTGTGTCCACTTGGGCCAACTTCGAGAACAACCTGGACATCATCGGTTACTTCATGCCTTTGAGCGGTGACTATTGGGGCGCAAATGACGCCAACTCCAAGGCTATAAATCTGAACAATGTAGTCGAAAGATCGGGATTGGAAGATAACCAATTCGCCATCTTCTGCGCTACGGGTTCCGAAGACATAGCTTATCCGAACGTCAATCCTCAAATCGAAGCCATGAAATCACAGTCGCATTTCCACTACACGGCAGACTTTAACGAAGGGAACCTCTACTTCTTAGTGGCTCCAGGCAAAGAACACTGGTGGGCTCACGTCAGACACTATGTCGGTCTCGCACTTCCTTATTTCTTCCATAAGGATTTCATCGAATAACCTCAGACACACAAAAAATCTAATTCAATAGTGAAATTCAAGCCCTGATGGAAGTCATTTTCCATCAGGGCTTTCTTTATAAACCGACGGATCGGTACAGCCACAGCCGTTTTCCCTTGCCATTTCATGAAAAACTTCCATATTTTCAATTAAAAAACATCAATCTTATTGACAACAAAAAGGAATTGAATTATCTTTATTTAATAATTCTCTAATAGATAAAAATGAATATAACATACAAAGAGACGCACGACTTCACCAGCAAAGAGTTGGAGAATTTATTCCTTTCGGTGGAATGGTCGTCAGGACACTTCCCCGATAAACTGGTGGTCGCCATGAAAAATTTCAAGACTGTCTATTCGGCTTGGGACGGCGACAAACTAATAGGCATGATTTGTGCGATGGACGACGGAATCATGAACGCCTACGTCCACTATCTTTTGGTCAACCCCGAATACCATGGCAGGATGATTGGCAGAACTTTAGTCTCCATGACAAAAGAACATTATAAAGATTACTTGCGTGTGGCGGTCATAGCCTACGACGACGAACTGCACTTCTACGAGCAGTGCGGATTCGTGAAGAGCGGCGACGCCTCGCCGATGTTCATCACCAGTTTATGGACCTAATATTTTATCAGATGGATACGAATCAAAAAAATTGTCAGAGCTGCGGCATGCCGCTCACAAACGACCTTCTCGGCACGGACGCTGACGGCGGCAAAAACAATGATTACTGCATGTTCTGCTTCAAAAATGGAGCTTTCACCATGGATTACACCATGGACGAAATGATAGATCACTGCGCCCAGTTCATCGACGAAGTGAACAAACATATGCCCCAACCCATGACGAAGGAAGAGTACAAACAGATGATGAGGGAATTTTTTCCAAAATTAAAACGATGGAAGATATAGACATGGAAACGGAAAGAATCTTGCTTCGCCGTTGGCAAGACAACGACGCAGAAGCCTTATACAAATACGCGTCCGACCCTGATGTGGGACCGCACGCAGGATGGTCAGTCCACAAGAGCGTCGACGAAAGCCGAACGGTCATCAAAGATATTTTCACGAACGACCACACTTGGGCGATTGTGCTGAAAGAGACTAACGAACCGATAGGTTGCATGGGCTATTTCCCTTTCGGAGAAAGTAACATCCCCATCGGCGAGCATGATTGTGAAGCCGGTTACTGGGTGGCGAAACCCTACTGGAACCAGGGAATCTGTACCGAAGCGTTGCGAAAGATGATTGATTATTGCTTCAACGAGAAACATTTCGACATCATCTGGGCCGACCATTTCACGGGGAACCCGGCTTCCGGACGGGTGATGGAGAAATGCGGGTTCAAAGACACGGGAATGCTCAACCAATGCAGTCAACTGCTAGGCGGAGACAAAGACCAAGTGAGGATATACAAACTCAGGAAGCAACCTATACCTTGCGAAACCTGTAAGTTCAGGGCAAAGTACGATCAAAACCCCCAATCGCTTCTCGGTCGCTTTTGGAGATGGCACATCAAAATTTGTCCAGGCTGGAAAGCCTTCTTTGGCTCGCTGACAGAAAACGAGAAGAACATGTATCGGGAGAAATATAAAATCTGATTTTAGAAAAAAAAAAAAATAAAATAAAATTAACCATGAATCATAAAGAAAAAGCGTTGGATTATTTCGGGAGGAAGTTCCATTGTTCCCAAGCTGTCTTGGCGGCGTATGCCCAAGAATGCGGACTAACGGAAGAGCAGGCGTTGAAACTCGGAGCCTGTTTCGGAAGTGGCATGCGGAAAGGCGAAGTGTGCGGTGCCTGCACAGGCGCACTGATGGTGCTAGGCGCCTTGTATGGTCAATACGACAAAAATGACGAAGGTAGTCGATCGACTGCCAATGAGGTGAACGACAAAATGATGGATCTATTCAAAGAAAAGTGCGGTTCCTATTTGTGCAATGAATTGTTGCAATGCGACATCTCCACCCAAGAAGGCGTGAAGAATGCGCTCGCAAAGAACTTGTTCACAGAGTTTTGTCCCCTAATGGTCGCTAACGCTGTCGACATCCTGGATCAGATAATAGCGGAACAAAAACAATAATGAAACGATCGTATTTTTTATAAGAAGCTGTTTAAAAATTTACGAAAAAGTTTCTTATTGGGCTTTTTATGGATACTTTTTGTCTATTTTAATCATTTCCTCAGTCACAATGGAACCCCATTGCTCCTATCGGAAATAATCAAAATATCCTAAAAAGTCTCT
>JAZLJL010000089.1:0-23343 GCA_045617845.1 Paludibacteraceae bacterium
TATTTCAGGTGGCTATCGCGGCGGGGTTCCACCTCTTACCATTCCGAACAGAGAAGTTAAGCCCGCCGGCGCCGATGGTACTGCGTATTGTGGGAGAGTAGGTCGCCGCCGTCTTAAAGGGGATGTTCCTTAAGGAACGTCCCCTTTTTTTTGCCCTCGTGCGTACGATTCGAATGATGTATTCGCTTCCTTTGATCTATTTATTAGTTTTTATACTATTTACTTTCATTTATACTACCTTTTTTTCTATCTATTCTTAAACTTTTTTCCTCTCTATGTTTCGTTAATTTTATTGAAATAATATACCTTTGTTTGTTAAACGTATTTAGGACAGTATGAGTCATAAAAAACTTTATTTCATAGGTCTATTTTTCGTTGTGCTTTTTTCTATCGCTTTTTCATTAGTTGCTAAGCGAGATGAAATATTGTTGTCCTTATTGAATACTCATATCGAGAAATTCGAACAGCGTACTCATGCTAGAATCTCATTTGAGTCCGCAAAGATGGATGGGTTCCATCGTTTGGTTATAAATAATGTTTTGCTCCTTTCTCCTTATGCGGATACTTTGTTTACTGTTAAGAAAACTGATGTGTCTTTTCGGTTGAGTAACCTTTTGCGTTTTAACGCTAATGTCGAATGTCTAGCTATGGAAGGTGCGAAGGTTTATTATAATAACCCTGATGGAACATCAAAATTTTCTTTTCTGTTTCCTTCCTCTTCGGATTCTTCTTCTACTATTCATCATTCTTCTAAAATAGAGTCTTTTGTTAAACTATATAAGCAGTTCCTGGATTTTGTGCCAGAAACTATGCATGTTTCTGACTTCCTTGTCATTGGTTATCGTCATGGAAATCTTTGTCGTCTTTTTTTCCCTGAAACTTCTTTGACAAATGGCTCTTTGGAAAGTCAAATCATTTATAGGCTTTCTTATCCGTCCGGTCAATTCGTGGAGAAAAGCTTTGTCTTTAGTGGAGATTTAAATCAGCCTGATTCTGAGATGAGTTCTCTTCGTATTTATCCTGTCACTCCTCAATCCATGCCGATTTCCTTCCGTAAAGGAGACGAAGAGTTCTCTTTTAGTTTTGATACTTTACATTTTGGTTTCACTTCTGATAAAAAATGCGAACATTGGGATGGAAACGTTTCGATTTCTTCTCTTTCTTTGCAATATCCTCGACTGGCGAGTTCCTCTGTCCTTTTGGATTCCTTGTCTATGTCTTACCGTTTATCCATTTTATTGGATCCTTTCTTAAAGCTTGAGTTGGATAGTTGTAGTTCTGTAAGCGTTAATGGATTTCCTTTCAATCCCTATGTCTTGTATGAAAAGAAGGATTCTCTGCCCCATTTCCATGTGGAGTTGAACCGTGATAGTTTTCTTGCCCAGTCACTTTTTGACGCTTTGCCCAAAGGCCTGTTTGCTAACTTGGAGGGGATTCAAACCCAAGGCTCTCTTTCTTATGACTTCCTTTTTGACTTGGATTTAAATAAGATCGATAGCCTGACGTTTAATTCTTCTTTACGGAAATTAGATTTTTCAATTGTTAAATTCGGCAACACGGATTTCACTGAAGTAAACCAGCCTTTTACTTATCGTGTTTATGAGAATGGTATAGAGGATACCCATTTCTTGGTTGGCCCTTTAAATCCTGATTTTACTCCTTTAGATGAGATATCTCCATATTTGAGGCATTCTATTTTATATTCTGAAGATGGCTTGTTCTTTTATCATAAGGGATTCTTGGAAACGGCCATGAATGCCGCTATAGCAAAAGATGTGAAGGAAAAACGTTTTGCTCGTGGTGGTAGTACCATTTCTATGCAATTGGTGAAAAACCTTTGGTTGAGTAGGGAAAAGACTCTTTCTAGGAAATTGGAGGAGGCCATGATTGTTTGGCTTGTGGAAAATAACCGTTTGCTTACTAAAAATAGAATGTATGAAATTTATTTGAACATCATTGAGTGGGGACCTCATATTTATGGTGTAAAGCAAGCTTCTCATTTCTATTTTGCTAAGGAACCATCAGAATTGACGCCGGAAGAATCCATCTTTATGGCTAGCATTATCCCTCGTCCTAAAAAATTCATGTGGTTCTTCGATGAAAACCAAGAACTGAAACCGTTTTTAATCGGTTATTTTGATCTGTTGGGAGATAAATTGCTGAAGCATGAGATTATTTCCCAGGAACAACGAGAATCTTTGTCGCATGACGTTAAATTATTAGGCGCTGCTCGTGTCTATTTACGCACTCCAGTCGCAAAAATGTCTAGTTCCGTCCATGGTGAGGCGGATGATGAGTCTATTTTGATGGAGTCATTGGAAAAGCCAAGGGAAGACGATGAAAATATTTCAAACGAATCAGATAAAGAGGATTGATGCTCTTACGGTCCAGTATGAACCGATTCTTTCTTATCATTTGATGG
Organism: Paludibacteraceae bacterium; assembly: GCA_045617845.1. Classification (GTDB taxonomy): domain Bacteria; phylum Bacteroidota; class Bacteroidia; order Bacteroidales; family Paludibacteraceae; genus UBA1181. The sequence goes on from JAZLJL010000089.1 coordinate 2,423, forward strand.
AACGCGCATCTCGCATGGTTTTTGATGAGCTTTTGCTAACTGCTTCTGACGAAACCTCTTTTTGTGTTGTGGCCGGAAGCGGTAATAACGGAGGTGATGCGTTGGTTATAGCCCGTATGTTATTGACGATCGGCAGACCAGTCCATGTGTTTTTGGTGAATCTAAAGGGAACCATCTCTCCTGATTGTCGGTCCGCACTCTCAGACCTGACCGATCGTTTCCCGGATGCTGTTCAAGAAATTTCTTCCGCGGAACAATTACGTTTGGGAGATTGTTGGGTGATTGATGGTCTTTTTGGCTCTGGTCTTAATCGCCCTTTGACCGGTGTGTATGCGGATATTGTCAGAAAAATAAATGCGGAAGCGAAATATGTCGTTTCCATTGATTTGCCTTCTGGCTTGTTTGGTGAGGATAATGTTTCGAATGATTATACCGCTATAGTGAAGGCGAACCGCACATATTCTTTCCAATTCCCCAAGTTGGCTTTTTTGTTGCCTGAAAATGAGGAATATGTGGGTGAACTGAAGGTGCTCGACATCCGTTTGCATCCTTGTGCCATAGAAGAAACAGAGACCTCTTGTTTCCTGACGGAAGAAGATGATGTCAAGCCTATGTTGCGACTTCGTTCCAAGTTTGCGCATAAAGGTACGTGTGGACATGCGTTGCTGATTGCTGGTTCCAGGCGGATGACAGGCGCCTCCATTTTGGCTTCTCGTTCGGCTTTGCGGACTGGTTGTGGTTTACTTACAGTTCGGGTGCCTGATGCTTGCCGTGAGGTCTTGCAGGTGAGTGTCCCCGAGGCAATTGTGGATACAGATGAGAATGAAGAGTGTTTCTCTTGTTCTCCTGATTGTGACAAATATGATGCTGTTGGGGTCGGTCCAGGTTTAGGAACTTCGGAATATACTGTTTCTGCTTTGCGTTCCTTTTTGGAAAAAGTCGGAGAGAAACCATTGGTGATGGATGCGGATGCCTTGAATATTTTGGGGCGAAATCCATCTTTGTGGAATTTATTGCCATCTGGAACTATTTTGACCCCCCATCCGAAGGAATTTGAGAGAATTTGTGGGGAAAATTTGAATGGTGTGTCCCGTTGGCGTAAACAGGTTGAATTATCCACTCAATATCATGTGGTTATCGTTTTGAAAGGCGCCTATACTTCCGTCTCGTTGCCTGATGGCACTTTGCATTTTAATTCATCCGGGAATGCGGGAATGGCGACGGCAGGAAGCGGAGATGTGTTGACCGGCATAATCCTTTCCCTTTTGGCGCAGGGGTATTCCTCTTCCGAGGCTGCTATTTTGGGCGTTTGGTTGCATGGGGATGCGGGTGACTGCGCTTTGTCGCAGCAATCTTTGGAGAGTTTGATGGCAAGTGATATCGTCAATCATATTGGTTGTGCTTTCAATGCTTTACGCATGTGATTTTTTCCTTCAGGAAGAAGGTTTTTCCACCTTATTTTTGTAAATTTGGGCAACGTATAGTTATTCACGTTGTAAAAAAACATTGGCTATTATGGCGAAATCAAATAAGAAATCGAGGGCTAGTTTGCCTTCCAAAAAAAATAATAAAAAGGGGAAGGAACCTGCTGGTGGCGTTCAGTTAACCAAACAGGAAATGTTGAATCGTGTGGTGCGGTTCTTTGAACAGAATACTTCCCAGTCTTATAATTACAAACAGGTCGCTTTCGAAATCGGAGTCGCGTCTATGGCGCAAAAACGTCAGCTTATTCAAATGCTTGACGATTTGGTATTCCAAGAGTTCTTGGTTTCCCCTTCCAGCGGCAAGTATAAGATTGATAATCGTTCCGGGGCTATCGTCGGAAAGTTGGAACGCCGTACGGGAGGCAAGATATTCCTCGTCCCTGAAGATGGTGGTGAGGATGTCTTTATTATGGACAAGTATTTGAACAAGTCCATTGTCGGAGATACTGTGCGTGTCCGTTTGTTCGCCCGTAGGAAAGGACAAATGCAGGAGGGACAGGTGCTTGAGGTGCTACAGCGTGGCCATGACACTTTTGTCGGCAAACTGGAAGTCTCAAAGGATTTCGCCTTCCTCCAGGTGGACAACCGTCTACTCGTTAATGATATCTTTATCCCTAAGGATAAATTAAAGGATGGCAAGACAGGCGATAAGGCTATTGTGAAGATTACGGAATGGTCTAAGCGAGACCGTAACCCTGTGGGTGAAGTCATCGAGATACTTGGTGAGGCGGGTGATAACAATGCCGAGATGAACGCGATACTTGTCGAGTTCGGTTTGCCATATAGTTATCCGCAATTTGTGGAGGACGAGGCAGATAAGATATCTGATGAGATAGACGAAAAGGAGGTCGCCAGACGTATTGATTTCCGTGGCGTGCCTACATTCACGATAGATCCGGCGGATGCTAAGGATTTCGATGACGCCTTGTCCATCCGGAAGTTGGATGACGGCAAGTGGGAGGTAGGTGTCCATATCGCTGATGTCACTTATTACGTCAAGGAGGGCGATGTCATCAATGAGGAGGCCTATAACCGTGCCACTTCCATTTATCTAGTGGATAGGACGATCCCGATGTTGCCTGAGCGTCTTTGTAACTGCTTGTGTTCTTTGCGCCCTGATGAGGATAAGTATAGCCATTCCGTCATTTTCAAGATGGATGACGAGGCGAATGTGCTTGAGTACAAAATCGCTCATACGGTTATCCGTTCCAACCGCCGTTTCGCCTATGAGGAGGCTCAGCAGGTCATCGAGACGAAGGAGGGGGATATGAAGGATGAGATATTGACCCTTGACTCCCTTGCGAAAAAGTTGCGTGAGCGTCGTTTCGCTAAAGGTGCCATCGCATTTGAACGTACGGAGGTCCGTTTCGAAATCGACGAGAAGGGTAAGCCTCTAAGCGTTTATTTCAAGGAGTCTAAGGACGCTAATAAGTTAATTGAGGAGTTTATGCTCCTTGCGAACAGAACCGTGGCGGAGCACATCGGTAAAGTGCGGAGAAACGAGAAGGCGAAAACGTTCGTCTATCGTATCCATGATTTGCCTGATCCGGAGAAATTGTCCAATCTTTCCCAGTTCATTACACGATTCGGTTATAAACTGAAGACTACGGGAAAGAACACAGAAGTGTCCGCTTCCATCAATAGATTGTTGGATCAAGTACAGGGGAAGAGGGAGCAGAACCTGATTGAAACGATCGCGATCCGTTCAATGGCGAAGGCTGTTTATTCTACTGAGAATGTGGGACACTATGGTTTGGCGTTTGATTTTTATACCCATTTCACCTCTCCTATCAGACGTTATCCTGATATGATGGTGCATCGTCTATTGGATCGTTATGCGGAGGGGCAAAAGAGCGCCGATCCTGTGGTATTTGAAGATTATTGTAAGCATTGTTCCGATATGGAACAGGTGGCTGCTAATGCGGAGCGTGCCTCCATTAAGTATAAACAGGTGGAATTCATGTCCGACAAGATTGGACAAACGTTCAACGGCGTGGTTTCCGGTATTCAGGAATGGGGTATCTATGTTGAATTGAACGAGAACAAATGTGAGGGTATGATTCCTATCCGTGATTTGGATGATGATTTCTATGTCTTTGATGAAAAGAATTATTGCCTGACGGGCAAGAGGTATAATCGTACCTATCGGTTAGGTGATGAAGTGGTCGTTCGTATTAAGAAAACGAATTTGGATAAGAAACAGATGGATCTTGAATTAATAGATAAATTGTGATGACGGACAAAATTTTAAGCGGGGCGTTTTTGACCCTTTCCATTCTTTGCCTCTCATGCGCAGACAATGGAACTCCTTCTAACCGTGAGGACGTGGGTCTTCGTGGCAAGGTGAAAAGTGTTACGGAAAAAAAGTACCATGCGGTTGTGACTGATCCCGGCAATGTTGAAAAGGGAACTTTTTTTAGGGAAGAGGATGAGTGGGATTTCCATGAGGTGTTTAATCGTGATGGTATGTTCACTTCCATAGCTTTCATTGATAGGGATGGTGATACCATAAGTAAAAGCATTTACGAATATGGCAAGAACGGCAAACTCGAGAATAAAAGTATTTATGAGGAGAAATTGTTGATGAAGTCACAATATGAATACGATGTCTTGGGCCGTGTCACGAACATCTTCGATTTGGACGAGGATGGGGATTTGGTATATGCGACTGCGACAGAGTATAACGATGATAATCTTATCGAGACAAGTACGACGATTAACAAGCAAGGGAAATTCCTTAGGCAATCCATTGTCCAAAAAAACAAAAAAGGTTTCGTGACCGATTTTAAATTTTATAATGACGAGCGGAAATTGGGGAATTGGAGGAAGGAGGTTCATGCTGACGATGGCAAATTATTGGAGATGTCGGTCCTCAATCAGGACGAGACAGTGAATTTCGTTGTGAAGTATGAATACAATAGGCAAGGTGACCTTGTGCTTTGCTCTCCGATGTCGGAACAGGAAGAGTATCTCTCGGACCGTTATGTCTATGAATATGACAAAAAATCCAATTGGAGGATACGTGTCCATTTCAAAGGGGATTCCGCATACTCTGTGACGGAGCGTATTATCGAATATTATTAATGTGATTGATTAACAATCTTTTTAGACTGATGATTTCTGTTGATAAACTGACGATCCGTTTTGGGAGCGTCACGTTGTTTAATGACATATCTTATGTCGTGAATCCCAAGGATAAAATCGCCTTGGTGGGTAAGAATGGTGCGGGGAAAAGTACCATGTTGAAGGTTTTCGCCGGGATACAGCCTCCTACTAGTGGAAGTGTTGCTGTCCCGAAAGACGTGACCATAGGATACCTTCCTCAACATATGATTCATAATGATGGTGTTACCGTGATGGAAGAGGCGGAAAAAGCTTTTTCCGATATCTTTGAATTACAGAAGGAAATAGAACGTATGACTGTCGAATTGTCGGAAAGAACGGATTATGAGTCTGCCTCTTACCAACAATTGATAGATCGGTTGACCCATGCCAATGAACGTTTGGACATGATGGGGGTGAATAATTTCAAGGGGGAAGTCGAGAAGACTTTATTGGGCCTTGGTTTTGAACGTTCTGATTTTAGCCGGCAGACGAGCGAATTTAGCGGTGGCTGGCGTATGCGTATCGAATTGGCTAAGATTTTGTTGAAACGTCCTGACGTTTTGCTGCTGGACGAGCCTACGAACCATTTGGATATCGAGTCCATCCAGTGGTTGGAGGATTTTCTTAAGGTCAGTGGAAGCGCCGTGATATTGGTTTCTCACGACCGCGCTTTCATCGATGCGGTCACGAACCGTACCATCGAAATCTCCTTGGGTAGGATTTACGATTATAAGGTCTCTTATTCCAAATATGTGGAATTGAGGAAGGAACGTCGCGAGCAACAGCTGCGCGCTTATGAGAACCAGCAGAAACAGATTCAGGACACGGAGGATTTCATCGAACGGTTCCGTTACAAGGCCACGAAGTCCAACCAGGTCCAATCTCGTATCAAACAACTGGAAAAGTTAGACATCATCGAGGTCGACGAGGAGGACAACTCGTCTTTGCATCTTAAGTTTCCTCCAGCACCCCATTCGGGAACGATTTCGTTGGACGTACAGCATTTGACGAAAAAATATGACGAAAAGGTCATCCTTAATGATATCGATTTATGTATCAAACGAGGAGAAAAAGTGGCTTTTGTAGGAAAAAACGGAGAAGGAAAGTCTACGCTAGTGAAGTGTATCATGGACCAAATTCCTTTTGACGGAACGTTGAAGCTCGGTCATTTGGTGAAAATCGGTTATTTTGCGCAGAACCAGGCTTCCTTGTTGGATGAAAACCTTTCTGTGTTTGAGACGATTGACAATGTGGCGGTCGGTGATATCCGTACGAAAATCCGTGATATCCTCGGGGCTTTTATGTTTGGCGGTGAGGCTATCGACAAGAAGGTGAAAGTGCTTTCCGGTGGTGAACGTACTCGCTTGGCCATGATACGCCTTTTGTTGGAGCCGGTGAATTTCTTGGTGCTCGATGAGCCTACTAACCACTTGGACATGCGTTCGAAGGATGTATTGAAGGAAGCCATCAAGGCTTTTAACGGAACGGTGGTTGTAGTCTCCCATGATAGGGAGTTCTTGGATGGACTGGTGGACAAGGTCTATGAGTTCTCCAACCATAAGATTAAGGAACATTTAGGCGGAATATATGAATTCCTGCAGTCGAAGAAATTGGCTTCTTTGCAAGAGTTGGAACGCAAGGCTACCGCTCAGTCTGACGAGGTGAAGAGTGAACAGCCTTCGGAGAATAAGCTGTCTTACGAGGCGAAGAAAGAGCTGACCAAGAAGATACGTAAGGCGGAGAAGGCGGTTTCGGATGCGGAGTCCGTCATCAATTCAATCGAAAAACGCATTGCGGAGATCGAGGTGGAACTGCAGGATCCGCAGAATGCCAAAAATACTGCTTTGTTCGAAGAATATAAGAAGAAGAAACACGAACTCGAACAGAAAATGTACGAGTGGGAGTTGCTATCTGAGGAATTGGAAACGGTGAAGGCGCAAGCCTAATCACCGTTCCATTCGGATAAATCCGCCTTTTTTTCGATCTTCCGTTCCGTTTTGTTCGGAAGCCAATGGAAGAAGTCGTAGCCTGTTATTTTTTCGATTTCGTCCACACTCCTTATGCTTTGTTGGTAAGGTTGTTTGTCGTTGTTGTTCTCGAAGATGAATCCTATTGCTTTTTCTTTTCCTTCCCTTGTGGATAGAACCACTTTGAAGAATGCGTCCGGGACTGCGACTTTATGCTTCTTCCCGATGGTGGTTGGGGACTCGTCTCTAAAAATCGGTCCGCATACGATGTAGACTGCACCTTCGTTGATTGCCCAATCTTCCCGGCAGATTGTCTCTAATGTGTTCCAGTCTCCTGCGTTTAATATTGCGCTTTGCGGACAGATGTTGCTCAAAAGGAAGCACTCTTCCGCTGCGGTTTCGTCGAACCGCATGTCGGCGAAGGGTGCCATGTGTCCACGGCTTAACTTGATGTCCGTGTGGTTCAGTTCCCCTGAATAATCGTAGTTTTCTGCCCTGTATGCCTCTTCTATCGCTTTGTCTCCTTTGAATTTGTCTTTCCTTTTAACATCTTTGGCGATGGCTTCGTTTGAGGTGAGTTGCCAGGATACCCAGTTGGGAACCAAATATTTTTTGTTGTATGACAAGGTGTAGTTGGTGTGGTCGATGACGACGCTGTTCCGTTTCTTTTGCCTGACCATCAAGTCTTTGGGCGTTTCCTCATTCCCTTTTAGCGTTAGACAGGAAGGAAAAAGACAGAAGATCGCACAGAGGATAAGTGGAATGAATAAATTTCTTTTCATGGGAAATAAAAATAAAAGGCGCATTGAACCCAATGCGCCTTCCAGTTATACTGTTTTTATTAGAATCGCCAACCTATGGTCGCGATGATGTTACGAGTCTTCAAATCCTCTTCCAAAGGTTCGTCGCTTATGTCAAGAGGAAGGGTAGGATAGAGATAGTTCTTTGTGTTTTGGAACACATATGCCAAGTCGCAATAGAAGTGTTCTCCCTTATATCCAGCACCACCGGTGACGAACAAAGATTGTTGAGGGAAAGTCAGGATTCTGAAGTTTGCAATATTCATGGCATCCTTCTTTTCGTAGTTCTCCATTGGTTTTGAGGAGTAAGCCACACCTGTACGTAAACTAAATCCTTCCACTACTTGAACTTCCGCACCGGCTTTGATTGTGTTTACCTTGCACATCTCGTTCTCGGCTACTTTAGTTTGATCTTTCAAGTTTATGTCGTCATATTTCATACGAATCTTTTGATAGTTCTCGTATTGGTAATCGATGCCGATCATAGCTCTCTTCCCAATGACGAATCCTAACCCGGCCTTGAACTTGAGAGGAGTCCTTAAACTATAGAAAATAGAACCTCCGCCGTCGTCGAAGATATAATCGTAGTCGTCTCCGATTTCCTTGCTGTAGGATTCTTCCAAATCATAGTAAGTAGGAGTTTCGAAGGATGCTCCGACTCTTAGGAAGTCAACTGGTTTTACGATAGCACCTAGCCTGAAATTGAATCCATGTCCCGTAGCGTAGTATTCGTTGTCCAAGTACCATGCGTCGTCTGGTTCTCCAGGTAATGTGGTTTCGTCGTACATGGCGGTTTGCTTATAGTCGATGGTGTTGAATCCGAATGCGGCACCCACATATAAGAGGTTGCTGATGTTCAAACCGTATGCGATGTCCCATTGACCTACGTGACCCTTCTCCATCAGTGTGTAGTTTCTCAAAACGCCATCACTTCCTCCGAAAACGGAATATCCCTCTTCGTCAAGCAACCCTAATGAGGTCGCGTCTTGGAATGTATAATCCTGAGGCCCTTGTTGTCCGATATAATCGGTTACAGAGAAAGGAATCGGATCGTCACTGACGCTTGTGTATCTGGAGATGTTGTTAATCCTGTTATAGTTGATACCCAAGGAAGAGGTGACATAACCATGTTTGCGCTTCTTGTTTCCGAAGTTGATGACGAAGGCGAAGTTGTCCAACGCACCTTTCACTTCACTGTCGTTGTTGATGTACAAGCTAGGCGAGAAAGTGAGCTCCGAACTTCTGTATACACCCAAAGCTGCGGGGTTATCTTTGATTGCGGAAGCGTTACCACCTAGGGCGTTGAACGCACCTGCCATACCTGAATATCTTGCTGTACCCAAAACAGGGTTCGTGCGGCTGAGCGTCAATGCGTCGTAAGCGCTTTGTGAGAAAGCCATGCTAGACATTGCCACAATTCCTATTGTCGTTAATAATCTTTTCATGTTCGTATAATTTAATTTTAATTTTATTCTTGTTTGAAAAATCTCTCATGTTATCTGCGTCCGCCGCCGCTATGGCCACCGCTTCTTCCGCCACCGCTATGGCCGCCGCCGAAGCTGCCGGAAGAACGTCCGCTTGAAGACGGTGCCGAGTAGCTGGAACGTCCGCTGTTTGAAGATCTCATGCTCGGTGAGGAAGAAGAACGGCTTGAACTGTTGGATGGTCTGCTGTATGAACCTCCGTTCCTGTTGCTTCCGCTTCTTTGTTGATAAGAAGAGCTGTTGCTGCGGGTGTTGGTGCTTCCGCTTCTGACGCTGTTGCTACTTCTGTTTGCGTTCCCGCTGGTTCTACCGCTTCTGACATTGTTGCTGCTTCTGTTCACAGCGCCGTTGCGTACAGTAGAAGAACCTCTGTTTGCCGCCGCGTTGCTTCTGATGACGCGGGTGCCGCTGTTCCTGATGCTGTTTTTCCCGTTCACTACCTGACGTGGAGACCTCATGTAATGGTGTGTCGGGTGATAAACCGGACGATAAGTCGGGTGGTAATAGTGGGAATAATAGTATGGACGATAGTAGCCTAATCCCCAACCATAATAGTGGTGGCTCCAATAAGGGCTATAGTACCAGTCCCAATAATAAGGCCTGTTCCAATAAGAATAGCCGTAATAGTTGTAGAAGAATGGATCCGTTTGGATGTACACTGTGGTGGATGGTGTACTCTCTACGTCATACATCGGGATGCCCGCGTCATGGAAACGGTTCAATCTTTCGGTGTAGGTGTAATCGTCACCTTTCTCCACCAAAACTGTGTCCGTGAAGAAATCGTCTCCTGTGATGGACGGGTCCTCTACGAATATAGTGTCGTCGTTGACGTGCACGTTCTGTTGCTGCTTGGTCTTCAACACCATGGTCTGGTATTGGGCTTCCCTCTCAGCTTGCTTTTTAGCTTCTTTTTCCACACGCGCCGCTTCTTCCTCAGCCTCTTTCTCTGCGTCTTCAGAATCAAAGTAGATGTCGTCTACCACTGCGAATGCGTTGTATGGTAGGATTGCTATTCCTAACACATAAAACATTAATTTTAGAATTTTCATGGTCAAACCCTCCTATTATTAAATTCAAAAAACGTAATTTTGTATCATTTACTTCGACAAAGATATTAAAAAATATCGTAATGATGTTATCGTTCCTTTATTTCAACGTTTCGAAAATATCGGAAAGATATCTATGTCACAAATGCTATGGACATATTGCCCATTTTTTTTGACTAACTAACTTTTTTTATCGATGAAATACTTTGAGGTCCGCTTTTCCCTTTCAGTGAAGGAAGATTATGTTAAGGATTTGTTATCCAGTGAATTAGGTGAGATTGGTTTCGAGAGCTTCGAGGCTGAAGGAGAGTCGTTGGTCGGCTATGTCCAGACGAATCTTCTCGACGTTTCCGCTTTGGACGGGCTCCTCTCTTCCTTCCCTTATGATACCCAGATCCAGTATGAATGCAAGGAGGCGGAGGATAAGGATTGGAACGAGGAGTGGGAGAATAATTTCTTCAAACCTATTGTCATAGGGGACGAGTGTGTCGTCCATGGTTCTTTCCATAAGGATATCCCTGTGGCTAAATATGATATCGTGATTGACCCTAAGATGGCTTTCGGTACCGGTTATCATGCGACGACGACATTGATGATGAAAGCGTTGCTCCGTACCGACTTGAAAGGGAAGAGCCTTCTGGACATGGGTTGCGGAACCGCTATTTTAGCCATTCTCGCGGCTAAGAAGGGCGCGGACAGAATTGTTGGAATTGACATTGACGAATGGGCTTGCGAAAATGCCAGGGAGAACGTGACCATGAACGGTACGCCTGGTATTGAGGTGCGCCTGGGTGGCGCCGACGCCTTGAAGGAGGAGTCTTTTGATGTCATCATGGCTAATATCAATCGTAATATTTTGTTGCAGGACATTTGTCACTATCAGAAGTGCCTGCATGAGGGGTCTCTTCTCTTCCTAAGCGGTTTTTATGAGACGGACATCCCTGTCATCGAGGAGGAGGCTTCCAAGTATGGCTTGCGCAAAATCTCTTTTGAGAAACAAGGGGATTGGGTGGCTGTCCGCTTCGAAAAATAATGACTTTTTATTTAACATATAAAAAACCTACTGTTATGATGCAAACTAACCAACAATTGGAGCTCGCCCACCGGATTATCCGGGAGACGAACTCGAATCTGTTCCTGACCGGTAAGGCGGGAACGGGAAAAACAACTTTTTTGAAACGCCTCAGGGAGGTTTCCCCTAAACGGATGGTGGTCGTCGCTCCGACTGGTGTCGCGGCGATCAATGCTGGTGGCGTGACGATCCATTCTTTTTTCCAAATTCCTTTCGGCCCTTATTTGCCGGGTCAGAAGGATTTGTCGAAGGAGGTGAGTAAAATGCGCCGTGAGAAAATCAATATCATCCGTACGTTGGATTTGTTGGTGATCGATGAAGTCAGTATGGTCCGGGCGGATTTGCTGGACTGCATTGACGACGTCCTCAGGCGTGTGCGTCGTTCCTCTCTGCCTTTTGGGGGCTTACAGCTCTTGATGATCGGTGATACCCAGCAGTTGACTCCCGTGGTGAAGGACGAAGAGTGGGCGATGTTGGGCAATGTCTATGATACTCCTTATTTCTTCTCTAGCCTGGCGCTCCGTGAAACTGCTTTCTCTTGTGTGGAATTGAAGCATATCTTCCGTCAGGAGGATGAGTCTTTTATCTCTTTGTTGAATAAAATCAGGGAAAACAATGTGGACCGTGAGACGCTCGACGAATTGAACAAACGTTACCTCCCTGATTTCAACCCTGACGACAGTGAAGGGTATATCCGTCTGACCACGCATAATGTTGTGGCCCAGGATGTCAATGATAAAAAATTGTCCGCGCTGAAGTCCGAGGCGCATGTCTTTAAGGCTAAGATCGAAGGAAATTTCCCGGAATACTCTTTCCCTACCGATGGAGAGCTTGTGCTGAAGGAGAACGCCCAAGTGATGTTCATCAAAAACGATTCTTCTTCCGAGAAGAGATATTTCAACGGGAAGATTGGCGTCGTCAAAAGCATCGACGGGGACGAAATCGTCGTGGAGGACCGGAAGACGGGTGCTTTGATTACCGTGGACCGTGAGGTCTGGGAGAATATGCGATATGAACTGAATAAGGAGACGAACGAGATTGAGGAGAAGGTGGATGGTGTATTCGAACAATATCCCTTGAAAACCGCTTGGGCTATCACTATCCATAAGAGTCAGGGCCTTACTTTCGACCGTGCGATCATCGATGCGGCCGCCTCATTTTCTCATGGACAGGTCTATGTGGCCTTGAGCCGCTGCAGACGTTTGGAGGGTATGGTGTTGAGCTCGCCTTTGTCGTTCTCTTCTATCCGACATGATAACCGAGTGGATTTGTTCAACCAGGATGCGGAGAACCGTGTGCCTGATGATGAGGCCATCGATAAAATGCATCGCGATTATTTCTTGAGGCTGGCCGTGGAGCAGTTTTCCTTCGATCAGCTCTCTCTGCCTCTTCACTCTTTCCAACGATTATTGGTCGATTCTTTCGCGAAACTATATCCTGGCGTCTTGTCTTGTGTGGATAAGTCCGTCGCCGCTTTTAAAGACCGGGTGGAGAGTGTCTCGCATAAGTTTGTCCCTTTGGTCGGGCAGCTGGTTTCACAGAGCCAAAATGTTGACGGGGATGAGGTGATAAAGGAGCGGACTCAAAAGGCCTCTTCCTATTTTCTAAAGGAGTGTGAGACGATTGTGGCTCCCGTATTGGACGCTTTGGTGCAGGTCCAGACGGATAATAAGGATTTGGCGAAACGGTTCAATGATTTGTTGGTGTCGCTTCAGAATGAGTATGATAAAAAAATTGCCACCTTGAGTGCTTGTGCTCCTGGATTTTCCTCCAAAGTCTACTTGAAGGTGCGCAACGACGCTTTGGTCGCCGAGAAGACGGATGTGGCGAAGAGGAGGGATAAGGTTTCTTCTGATACGGCTGATATCTTGCATCCTGAATTGTACCAAAGGTTGCGTGATTGGAGAAAGGAGGAGGCTGAGGCGCAGAAAGTGCCTTCTTACGTCGTACTCTCACAGATGGCTTTGATTAATATCGTGAACATGTTGCCTTCCAACGATGCCGAACTATTGAAGGTGAAGGGGGTGGGAAAGATGACAGCCCAACGGTATGGCGCGGCTATCCTTTCCATGGTGGACGAATGTGCCGTGCAATATGAATATAAACACGAACGCTCTTTGTTTGATGCTGTGGCGGATGTCCCTAAAAAGGAGAAGCCTGCGAAAGGCGCTTCTTGCGCTGCCACCCTGCAGTTGTTCAACGAGGGGAAAGGCATCAAGGAGATCGCCGAGACAAGGGGCTTGGCGGAGTCTACTGTGGAGTCCCATCTCTTGCAATGTGTTAAGGATGGAACGTTGTCCCCGGATGCGTTATGCGGGAAGGAACGTTTGGCGGAGATTGCCGCTTTCGTGTCGGAACATCCACAGAAGAGTGCTGGCGATTTGCATACTTTATGTGATGGGAAATATAGCTGGACGGAAATCCGTTTGGCGCTTTATATTGGTGAAAATTCAATACGTGAAAACATATGAAGAAAAAAATGATTATTGGTGCGGCGTTGGCCGCTTCTTTCGTGTTCTCTTCTTGTAAGAAGGTGTACGAGGAGAATTATTACAACACGTATAACACTACGGAGGAGAGTGTTTATAATTATGAGTATTACCAAAAGGTGCTGCTTGATCAGGAGGAGATTACGGAAGATATCCGCCCCCCTTATTTGAAGAAGGGCGACACGGTTGCTGTCTTCGCCGCTTCGAACAAGGTGACGAGAAGCGAGATGGCTGATGGCATTAAGACGTTGCAGGGTTGGGGCTTGAATGTCGTTGAGGCTGAGAACTTGTATGAGGACGATGGCCGTTACGCGGGCACGCAGTCGCAACGTATTTTAGGCTTGCAAAAACTGATCGATAATCCGAACATTAAGGCGTTGTTTTCCGCTAGGGGTGGTTATGGCGCCGCTCAGGTTATCTCTTTCCTCGACTTGGAAAAGATGAAGAGTGACCCTAAATGGGTGGTCGGTTTTAGTGATGTGACGGCTTTGCATGTGGCGTTGAATAATCTTGGTATCGAGAGTGTCCATGGACCGATGGTGAATAAACTGACCCATGCCGCCAGTGTGGAGAGCTTGCGTAAGGCGTTGTTCGGTGAGCAGCTTTCTTATTCCATTCCTAAAAACGCTGATTGTGTCGTGGGCGAGGCCGAAGGCCGTTTAGTCGGAGGAAACCTCTCTTTGATTTATAGTTTAGGCGGAACTCTCTTCGACTTGAACGCTAAGGATGCCATCTTGTTGATTGAAGATACCGGCGAAAGCAATTATCATTTGGACCGTATGTTGACTAACCTGAAACTGAGCGGGAAGTTGGATTGCATCAAAGGCTTGGTCGTGGGTGAGTTCACTAGTATGAATCAGGGATCTGACGATCCGATTAACGAAATCATCTTGAGCAAGGTGAAGGATTTGGGCATCCCCGTGATGTATGGCTTAAACGTGGGACATGGAACTGAAAATTATGCGATTTATTTAGGTCGCAGAGTCTCCCTCAAAGTGGGGAACGACAATGCGACATTGACGTTTGAATAATTATTTTTTTTGATGGATTATGGCGAAGGCGAAATCTGTATTCGTATGTCAGAACTGTGGCGCTGAGGCTCCGAAATGGGTGGGGAAATGTCCCTCTTGCGGGGAGTGGAACACTTATGTCGAGGAGTTGGTGCGCAAGGAGACGGGCAGGAATGTCCAGACGTTGAACTTTATCCCTGACAGTGGTAACTCCAAGCCAATCTGCATCGATGAGGTGGAGATCTCAGAGGAGTCTCGTGATGACACGGGAAACAACGAGTTCAACCGTGTGTTGGGTGGAGGCATCGTGCCTGGTTCCTTGACCTTAATCGGAGGTGAACCTGGCATCGGGAAGTCTACGCTCATTCTGCAAATCGTGCTGAGCCTTTTCAATAAGAAGACGCTCTATGTCTCCGGGGAGGAGAGCGTGAAACAACTGAAATTGAGGGCGGAACGTTTGTCCGTGAAGTCCAATCCGAATTGCTTTATCGTGAGCGAGACTTCTTTGGAGCAGATCTTTGTCCATATCAAGAATGTCCAGCCTGATTTGGTGGTCATCGATTCTATCCAGACCATCAGCACTGAAATGGTGGAGTCTTCTCCTGGTAGTGTCTCCCAAGTGAGGGAGTGCGCCGCATCCATCCTAAAGTTCGCCAAGGAGAGCGGCGTGCCGGTTTTGATGGTCGGCCATATCAACAAGGAGGGAAATATCGCCGGACCCAAGGTGTTGGAGCATATCGTCGATACCGTACTTCAGTTTGAAGGCGACCAGCATTATATGTATCGGATTTTACGCTCCATAAAAAATCGTTTCGGGAGCACTTCCGAACTGGGTATCTATGAGATGCGTCAGAATGGTTTGCGGGAAGTGTCCAACCCCTCGGAATTGTTGTTGAGCAACAATCATCTCGGGTTGAGCGGAACCGCCATCGGTGTGGCGATTGAGGGCGTGCGCCCTTTCCTCATAGAGGTGCAGTCGCTTGTGAGTTCGGCGGCTTATGGCACGCCGCAGCGTTCCACGACGGGCTTTGACATCCGTAGACTTAATATGTTGTTGGCTGTGCTGGAGAAGCGTGTCGGCTTCAAATTGGCGCAGAAGGATGTCTATTTGAATATCGCAGGCGGTTTGCGTATCAATGACCCGGCTTTGGACTTGTCCATCATCAGCGCCATTCTCTCTTCTAACATGGATGTGGTGGTCGATGCCCAGACGTGCCTGACTGGCGAGATCGGTCTTTCTGGTGAAATACGTCCGGTAAACCGTATCGAACAGCGTATCTCCGAGGCTGAGAAACTGGGCTTCAAGCGCATTATCATCCCCGAATTCAAAAATTTGGATGTCAAGAAGTGGAACATCGAGGTCGTCTGCGCCAAGAAGGTCGATGAGGCTTTCACCGCCCTTTTCGGATGATTTCATCTTTTTTAACGGACTGGAAAGAATATTTCCGCATGGACTTGCGTTGTTTTACAGAGTAGGTCTGTTGTCTTTCTAAAACATTAAAAGACTTGCTTTTTTGATATGAATAAAATGAAACTGACAATCATTATCTTGGGGTCGGTTGTCGTGCTTTTGGCACTTATCGTCCTTGGCTTTTTCGTGTATTGCACCATCAAGTCGTATAACCCTCAGCCTATGGAGGTGGTGGCTGAGTCCTCGGACGGGGATTCCATCAATGTGGAGGATACGCTGAAGGTGGTCTCTTGGAACATTGGCTATGCCGGATTGGATAAGAACATGGATTTCTTCTACGAGAATGGCCACCAAGTACGTCCTTCGGAAGCGAAGGTGAATGATAACTTACAGGGAATAAGCGATTTCTTGAAGAAAAACGACGATGTGGATTTCTTCATCCTGCAGGAGGTGGATTCATCCGCTAAGCGAAGCTATTATGCTAACCAGTTGGAGTATTTGTCGAACAATATTCCTTCCTATAAGAGGTTTTTCTCTATCAACTATAATGTGGGGTATGTGCCTCTCCCTCTGACCGAACCGATGGGGAAGGTGGTCGCCGGACTTGCCACTTATGCGAAGAAGTCCCCGAAAAAGTCTGTGCGCTACGCTTATCCCTTTCATGTGGGTTGGCCGACTCGCATCTTCCTGCTGAACCGCTGCTTCATGACGACCCGTTACTCTACTTCGAACGGGAAGGAATTTTTAATGATTAATACCCATAACTCCGCCTTCGACAATGGAGGCACCCTGCGTGTCGCCGAATTGAATTTCTTGAAGGATTTCATGATGAAGGAATATGAAAAGGGTAACTATGTGGTTGTAGGTGGTGATTTTAATCAGTGCCCGATCGGTCTCAACCCCGCCTTCGAGGGCGAAGTGTTTGATTTCGACGAGTTTATTTCTGTCCCGGATTCTATTTTCCCTCCGGAGTGGAAGTTCTCTTTCGACAATTCCATCCCTACCAATAGGCGTGTCGATGTTCCTTATGTGAAGGGTAAGACGAGAACCACGCTCGTGGATTTCTTCATCTCATCGCCTAATGTGGAGGTCTTGTCTGTGAAAAACACGGACCTCGGGTTCGTCCATACCGACCATAATCCGGTCTCTCTTTCCTTTAAGTTGAAATGATGTCGAAAAGGTTATCCTCCATATTGTTCTCTTGCCTCTTCTCTCTCTTTGTGTCGGCGCAGATTAATACGAAGAGGATGATGGATATTGGCAAGAATGCGTATTTCTTCGAGGATTATGTCCTCTCTATCCAATACTTCAACAAGGTGATAAGCGCCAAGCCTTATATGGCTGACCCTTATTTCTACCGGGCGGTGGCTAAGATGAGCCTGGAGGATTTTTCCGGGGCCGAGGCGGATTGCGACTTGGCGCTTGAACGCAACCCGTTTATTGTGGAGGCGTATCGTTGCAGGGGCGCCGCCAGGGCTTGCTTGGGCAAATATGACGCCGCCATGGCTGATTTCGACAAGGGATTGGAGTTCGAACCGAAGAATAAGTATCTCCTGCTTTGCAAAGGCTCCGTCTATGCCAGCGAGGAACGTTGGGATACGGCGGTCGTGGCCTTTTCCCAACTGCTGAAATCCTATCCAACCTATAAGGACGCTTACCTGAGGCGTGGCCATGCTTATTTTTCTATGGGTGATACGGCGAAGGCCTTGGCTGATTTCGACAAACTCTTGTCTATCGATAGGTTCTCCCCTGATGGTCATGCCGCACGCGGGTTCGTGCTGAATAGCATGAGACAATCTGAAATGGGTCTGCTGGAGATGAACGAGGCGATCCGTCTGGATCCTTTTTGTGTGAATTATTACGTGAATAGGGGTGTCGTTTTGTCTGATATGGGGGATTCCACCGGCGCTTTGGCTGACTATGACCACGCTATCGAATTGGATGCCTCTTGTGTCCCCGCTTTTTTCAACCGCGCCCTCCTTCGCTCGCACGCTGGATTGAAACGTCTTGCCCTTGAGGACTACGACGAGGTGGTGGAGTTGGACCCGTCGAATTATCCAGCCATCTATAATAGGGCTTTGCTGAAGAGGGAACTGAAACAATACCGTTCCGCTGTCTCCGACATCTCCAAAATCATCGACGAGTACCCTGATTTTTACCCTGCTTACTCTATCCGTTCCGAACTTAGGTCCCTTTTGAACGACAGGAAAGGCGCCCTCGACGATTATGTCAAAATGACGAGCCTGCGAAACCAAATGGATGAGGGTAACAAGAAAAACAACCTCAACGATAATCCGGCTAAGAGGAAGGAAGGAGAGAAACTTCGTAACCATAACGCCATGGTTGTGATGGATAAACAGGAGGAGATGAGACGCCTTTCGTATAGAAATGAATCGAGGGGGCATGTGCAGAATGTGAATTTCCACGTCGAATTCGGCAATATCGTCAAACTGACGCCTTATCCGATGGCAAACCGGTCTATGGGTAAAAACTTCGTGTTTGATAGACGTGTGGAAGTGTTGAACGGGAAGTCTGTCTATCCCCAAAGGCTCTTCCTCTCCTGTGAGGAGCAACGCAGAAGCGAGGAACAATTACATGCCTGCTTCGCCCGCATCGAACGTGTGACGCATGAACTTGCGTCGGATTCTTCTTCGAATCTTTTCTTCTCCCGTGCCTTGGACTATGTGTCGGTCTCTGACTTCGATGGAGCCTTGGATGACCTGAACGCGGCGATTACTTCGGATGATAAGGGTCTGGTCTGGCTGTTCTATTTCTGCCGGGCTAACGTCCGTTACCAAAGGTATCTTTCAGAAGTGGAATTGGTCTGCAAGGGTGAATCCTCTTTGCCGGAGGGAATGGATCTCTCCGCTTTGGGACAGGTGGCATGCGATTTGGTGATGAAGGATTATGACCAGGTGAAGTCGTTGGTGCCGGATTTCGCTCCCGTGTGGTTTAATAGCGGACATGTGAATGCGCGCCTGCAGAATTACCAGGAGGCTTTGGCTGACTTTTCCAAGGCGATCGCTTTGTCCCCTTCGTTTGCCGAAGCCTATTTCAACCGTGGATTGACTTATATTTATCTGAACGAAAAGGAAAAGGGTTTCTCCGATTTGAGCAAGGCGGGTGAGTTGGGACTCTATTCGTCTTATAATGTGATGAAGAGGTTTTCAGGTAAATGATCCGTTGCGCCTATCCCTGTGTTATGCGTTCGGTGTAACCCTTATGTGTGTTATGTGTGAAAAGGTGGCGCTGTGCGGAAAACTTTCGCTATTTTTCTTTGGAACGTATGATGATGATTGTTTGCCCGATCTTCAGGGAATTGTCTTTTAGGTGGTTCCACTCCTTGATGTCGTCTACTTCGCATCCGTATTGTTTCGAAAGCCTGTACAATGTCTCTTTCGCTTGGACGGTGTGCTTGATGGTGTCGTTCCCGGAGACGGGCTCTTCCTTGCGTTCGTTGTGTGGAGTAGGGGCGATTTCTTCCCTCTTCCCCTCTTGGACTTTGATGATGAAAAGGGTTTGTCCAAGTTTTAGATAGGTGTCGGACAAATGGTTCCATTCCATCAAATCCTCTACGGTGCATTTGTATTTCTTGGATATCTTGAAAAGGGTCTCCTTCTTTTTTACGGTGTGGAAAATCGTGTCTTCTTTCCAGACAGGGTGCGACTCTCTTTGGTCGAACGGCTCTTCTTGACGTTTGGTTTCCTCTTCCGTCTTTTCCTCAGGCACAACTTTTTCCTCTTCCTCCTTTTGTGGCGTCGTCTCCTCGTTTTCTTGTTCCTTCACCTCTTCCTTGCTTTCCTCCTCTTCGTGGTATGGGACTCCGTTTCTGTTAAGTTCTCCCACGATGTGTCTGATGCCCATGAAACGTGCCCTGTAGTAGTCCGATTCCGGGTAGTTGTCTATGGTGATGCCCTTGTTGATGGAGGCGTGTATGAATCGTAGGGTGGTGTTTTTGCCATCCGGGTTCACTTCGTAGATGATGCCCACGTGGCCGACGCTTTTCGATTTGGCGTTGCTCCCCTTGAAGAAGATGAGGTCTCCTTTTTTTGCGTCGGCTAGGGAACTTTTGGCTCCTTGCAGGTATTGAGACGATGATGAGGCGTATAGCTCGTAGCCGAATTGTCTGAAGACGTAGCCGGTGAAGCCGGAGCAGTCGAACCGTTTAGGCCCTTTCCCCGCATATTGGTATCTTTTGCCGATGTGTTTGTCGGCTTCCGCAATGATGGAGTCACGCAATGACAATGTCGTGTCTTTCGCCCTTCTCGCCATGACGGGGAGGGTGAGTATGACTAGTAACATTAGTGTCATTATTCTTCTCATGCCGCAAAGATAATAATTCTTTATATTAAGAAGCTGTTTAAAAATTCACGAAAAAGTTTCTTATTGGGCTTTTTATGGATACTTTTTGTCTATTTTAATCATTTCCTCTGTCACAATGGAACCCCATTGCTCCTATCGGAAATAATCAAAATATCCTAAAAAGTCTCTCATAAAAATCTCCAATAAAAAAAATTTAAACAGCTTCTAATAATGAATGTAAATATCCGTTTGCTTGGATTTATAGCTTGTGGGGTGTTGATATTTGTTGACTATTCGTCGCTCTTTTTTACCGGTGTTGATTCATGTGGAGTTCCTGCACTTGGCTCGTTAACGGGCTTTGTTGATGAAATTCGTGTTTTTTTTGAAATTTATCCGTGAAAGTATGTGCGTTGTAAAAAATAAATATTATTTTTGCATGTGAATAATGGAAAAATAATTAATTCGTACATTCAAATGCCAAGTGCAAAAATATCATAATAAATTAAAGAACACTTTTGAAGGGGAAGAAAAATCCAATTTTTCTCTGGGGCGACGATTCAGTTTATACTGAACGGACTTAATAAACTCATCAGAGAAATCGTCAAAGTCAACACCTTTAGGGATATACTGCCTAATGAGTTTGTTGGCGTTTTCAATTGCCCCTTTTTGCCAAGAGGAATAAGGGACAGCAAAGAAAACAGGAGCCTTGATTTTCTTTGTCACATAAGTATGAGCAGAAAACTCGGATCCA
>JAZLJL010000090.1:0-12935 GCA_045617845.1 Paludibacteraceae bacterium
AACTTCTTTTGAATCTCTTCGTCCGTCTTGCCCAAGTATGTCTTGAATGGGCTGGTATAGTTGCCTGTGTAGTATGCACCCGTTCCGTTCTTGCTGTCGCAGTCAGGTCCGAAGTATGCGCCGTTCTCGTCGAAGAATGTACCGCCTTGGGTCGTTTCGCCACCTTCTGGATTATCAATAGGTTCTTCTTGTGAAGAACCACAGTTCTTTAATGTGATAGCGGAAGAGGAAACCATTGTTTTACCTTTCTCATTGGTGATAGTTAGCATACCGGCACCTGTCGTATTTGGCTTCCAATTAACAGAACCGCTTTGTTTGATGCCAGTCTTGATTTCAAATCCGGCAACACCTGTGAATTCAACATAGTTGATGTTACAACCTTCACCTGCGCTCTTGATGAACAAACGCATTTTGGATGTAGATACAGGAGAGAATGTCTTAGAGAAGTCATTACCGATAGTAGTTCCCGAGAATGCGGTTTTCCATGTTCCGTTTTCGTCATATTGGATTTCGAAACTTGAAACTAAGTCGTATTGAGTACACTCGTCAATCTTAACACCACCTACAGTTTGAGTCTTTCCTAAGTCAAATTCAACATATTCGTTAGTGCCGGTCATTGAACCCCAACGACTGCTACCGCCGTGTTGTCCGTCATCGGAAAGAATCTTGTCTACTGTCCAGTATGCATTCCCGTTTTCGCCCCATTCAGAAGAAGCTTTTACGTTCGAAATATTGATTTCAGTTGAAGAGGAACCTGTACCCCAGTTAAGAGTATAAGATCTTTCACCTGGGTCTTGAGAGTCAAGTTGCATGGTCCATGTAATGGTATAAGAAGAATCTTTACACCAAGTTCCTGATTGGTCAGAGGTAGTCAGCGTGAATACTGGGTCTGGTATGGCCGGCGCAGCAGAACCTACGACAATATCACCTCCGTTAGGAACAGCTTTGAAGTATACGTATCCGTTTTTTACTTCAGATTCAAGCTCTTTGTCGCTTTGGGTTACTTGGATGTCAGACCAACCGTCTTGCGCAGGAACGCGGACAGATAATGGATAGTCCCATTTACAAAGCTTATTATTAGTAAGATCACTGTTGAGTGTCAACGAATAAGTGTCGCTTGAGTTGTCTCCGGAAATCTTTTTCATCGAGGCGTTGTTACGCTCTTGCGTGTACATGATCGCATCACGGAATGTACACACCCAATAATTATTTTTGTTTTGGTCCAACCATTGCAATGTGCTTGAGAAAGCGCTTTGGTTTGTTGGAGAGTAACTGCCTCCTCCTGCTAATCCCTCAAATCCATGGATTAGGAATACGCACCATCCTCCATTGGCTCCTTCACATTTGCTTTTGAAGCTATTATAGCCACCTTCAAAAGAGTTGATTCCTTGGCTACCACAGATGGAGCAGTCCAAGTTACTGAAATCGCCTGGTCGGGTGCTGTTGATTTGTCCGCCGCAAATACGTCCACCGATATAGTTTTGCAATACCGCATTCTTACCTGGGTTTACACAGTTAGGGTAAGCGATTGTTAAGCAGGGTTGACCAATTTTTTGCTCAATTGTACTCTTAGAAGTTGATAGTTCATCCGCATTTGAACTGTGGCTGTTCGTGTGGCTACCGATTTCATGACCCTTATTGGCAAGTCCTTTGTAGCCGCTCCAATCGCTTGTCCATCCGGTTACGACATAGAATGTCGCCTTAAACCCGTATTTGTCAAGTTGTTGCGCACCCCAATTGTGGGAACTCCATTCGTTGGCGCCATCGTCGAACGTGAAAGTGACCGCCGACTTACACCAATTTTCCCATGTTGCTATTTCCTGAGCTATCGCTCCGGAAGAGCCTATCGCCAAGCCGGCGAATAGTGCAAAAATTTTCTTGTTCATGATATTATGCAATAATGGTTAATAATCGTTGTTAAATCTCTAAACTCTTAGATCCACTTCGAATACTTCAAATACCTTTTCATATTTCCAGCCGCAAATATACTTTATTAGCATTCAAAAACAAAAAAAATTCAGTAAATTAGTCCTTGAACTGAAAAATCAATGGATATAAAATGTATATTTGTAAATTATTTGATGTGTTCCACAGTGTGTCATTTTTTTTGTAAGTCCAACATTTAATAGTATAATGATATGTTCTCAATCTTTAGAAGGATATTAGTTCTGTCTACCCTTTCATTGGCTTGTGTTTCATCTGTTTACGCAGCTCAGTTGACGGGCGTCGTAATCGATAAAGAGAGCAAGGAGACACTTCCTTACGCCGGTGTTGAGTTGCTTGTCCCGACGGATAGCTCCCAAGTGATGGGTGAGGTTACTGGTGAGGATGGCCAGTTCGTTTTGGAAAATGTCTCGAAGGGTAATTATCTGTTGCGTGTCTCGTTCATGGGATATAAAGACCGATACCGAAAGGTAAACGTCGTTGAAGATACTGCTTCTGTTGGTGTTGGTAGGATTGCCTTGAAGATTGATGACGAGCTGCTCGAGGAGGTGGCTGTCTTGGCAACTGCTACTCCTTTGCAAGTGAAGGAGGATACCTTGGTCTACAACGCCGCTTCTTTCCGTGTGATGGATGGCGCTATCTTGGAGGATCTCGTGAAGAAGTTGCCTGGCGCTGAATTGACGAACGACGGCAAATTGGTGGTCAACGGTAAGGAAGTGAAGAAAATTCTGGTGGATGGAAAGGAGTTCTTTTCCGACGATCCTAAAGTGTCGTTGAAGAACCTGCCCGCTAATATGGTGGAAGAGGTGAAGGCATATGATAGGAAGAGTGAGTCCGCCCAATTGACTGGTGTCGACGACGACGAGGATGAGATGGTGTTGGACCTCAGCGTAAAAAAAGGCATGAAGGACGGATGGGTAGGAAATGTCTATGGCGGTTTGGGCTCGGATTTGCGTGTGGATGATCCAGACCTACGTTACGAGGTGGGCGGAAACGTCAGCAAGTTTACGGAGAATTCCAACTTCTCTGTAGTCGCTTCCTCTAATAACACGAATAAGAATGGTTATGATGACAACAACAATAATAGCGTTTCTTCTCCTAACGGAATCAATACATCTTCCACTATTGGCGCGACCTTTGCCAAGGAGAAGAACGAACGATATGATTACGGAGGAAATGTGCAGTACCGCCATGTGAAGAATGATGTGGAGAAGAGCGTATACCGTGAGACTTTCCGTAGAAACGGAACCACTTATATGGATCAGGATGAGCTTTCCTTGAAACATACCGATAACGTCTCTGCTAGTTTCAGGTTCAAATGGACCCCTGATTCAATGACAAACATTACGTTTAGGCCTAATGTTAGTTATTCCTATAATTTCGGGGAAACGTCGGACGATGCCACGAATTACAATAATCTCCATAGAATCAATTATTCTAAGTCCTCCTTCAGGAAGAACGAGGGGGACAATGTGAACCTTTCCGGTTCGTTGCGTTTCGTCCGTAAACTGAACGAGAAGGGCCGTAACTTCGGCTTGAACCTCAATGCTGGTTATACGCATGCCCCTTCCGACCAAACTTCCCTCTCTAGCACTGATTTCCGTTTCTATGAAGATGAATTTGATTTGGATGAATCGGTGGACTCTTTCCTTTTGACTGACCGCTGGACGGACAAAAGAAATAATAACGTCAACTATTCGGTAGAGGCTTCCTATACGGAACCGCTTTTCCCTAAGCATTACTTGACATTCAAGTATAGATTCCAGCACCGTGGTTCTGATTCTTATTCTTATGTCTATAATGAGACGGATCATTCTTCTTTCATTGATTCTTTGAGTAGCTCTGTCGAAAATAGCTATAATACCCATAGAGCGGAAATCGGATTCCAGGGGAAGAGTACCCGTATGAACTATAATATCGGTTTCGCTTTGCAGCCACAGACCTCCTCCACGGAGAATTTGATCGGGAAGAACAAGGATAAGGATATGAAACAGACCGTCCTGAACTTCTCCCCAAGTCTACGTTACCAATACAAGTTCAGTAAACAGCATAACTTGATGCTCCGTTACAACGGTCAGAGTTCCGCTCCGAACGTTGAGGATCTGCAGGAAGTGATCGACGAGAGCGACCCGTTGAACCTCCGTTATGGTAATCCTGACCTGAAGCCTTCTTATACCAATACGATCTCTGCTAGGTATAAAAAGTATAATAGCGCTAAACAGAGTAGTATCATGGCTAACGTCACTTTCAAGAATGTGGTCAATGCCATCACGAACATCATTTTGTATGACGAAACTACTGGTGCCCAGGAGTTCCATCGTACGAACGTCAACGGTAATTGGAACATCAATGGTCAGTTCTCGAATAGCACTCCTTTCCGTAAACATCGAAAATTCCTTTTCTCCAGCAATACGAAAGTGGGGTATAGCAAAGAGGTCTCTTTCGAGGACGATGGTATGGAACGTGAAATGGACATGCTCGACTTGTACGGAAAGTATCAATTAGGCTATAGGACCGATAAGTTCGACACTTATTTGTTTGTCGCCGGACGTTGCCAGAGCAGTACGACCGTGAGCGAAGAGTTGGAGTCTGGCCTCAATTTCAATGTGAATTTGCCTTGGAATATGGTCCTTTCTTCTGATATCAATTACCACTATTTCTATGGTTATAGCGATTTGTTCGATAATGATGAATTGCTTTGGAACGCCTCTTTGACGAAAAATTTCCTCAAAAACAATGCGGGTTCCTTCAAGTTCAAAATCTTTGATATACTAGGACAAAGAAGCAATCTTTCCAGAAGGATTAGCGAAACTTCCATCGTGGAGACCGAATGTAATACATTGGGCAACTATTTTATTTTCCAATTCGCTTATAAGTTTAATACGTTAGGCTCTAAAGCCTCTAAGAATGCGGATAATAAGGATGGCGAAGGTGATCGTCCCAAAAGGAATATGAATGGTCGCTTCGGTGGCGGTGAGGGTGCTCCTGCTTTTGAACCGGGTGGCGCAAGACCTGGTGGATTTGGTGCCCCTCAAGGTGGAGGCGGCAGAAGTTGGTAATGTTGATTGTTTATTGAAAACATCAAAAAAATGCAAATGAAATATTTGTTAAATTGAGAACGTTTCGTTACGTTTGTGGAGAATTGAAAATGTATGTGATATGGAAAGTGTCGAAAAAGTGTTTTTTTATAGCTTCTTGAAGAAAGTTTTGGGGGAGAATGTGGATGTTAGTCTTTCTGAAGAATCTAAGGAACTGATTAAATCGCGTTCCCGCATAATTCGTCTAGGTAAAGGCGAATTTTTGCAGATCGAAGGAGATGTGAGCCGCTATTTCGGCTATGTCTCTGAAGGTTTGGTGCGTATGTATCACATGCGGAATGACGAAGAGGTGACTGACCAGTTGGCGCATGAGGGTGACGGATTCCTCGATTACGAGAGCTTCTTTTCCCAAACGCCGAGCCGCCGATTCATCCAAATGTTGGAGCCGACAACTTTGTTTTTGTTCCCTCGTCTGGATTGTGAGGATCTATGTGACAAGAATGTGGAGATCAGGAATTATTTCAGGCTAATGACTGAAATGATTCTTCTGTTGAAGAAGAAACGGATCAATGATACGATTTTCAAGTCGGCAAAAGAAAGGTACCAGTTGTTGATGGATGAAAAACCTAATCTTGTGCTACGTGTCCCTTCCATTTATGTCGCATCTTATTTGGGTATTACGCCCGAAACGCTTAGTAGAATCAGGTCTAGTGTGAAATAATCATTACGTGTATGAAGAAGATTGTAATTAACAAACAATTGGTTCTCAATGAAATCCAAAGGCTTTTCGGGCCTTGTGATGTGACGGAGGCAACAATTGAGAACGTGCTGAAAATTTCTCATTTCCAAAAGATTAAAAAACATGAACTTTTCCTGAAACCAGGCGATGTGAATGATTATGTGGCAATTGTCCTGAAAGGCCTTGTGCAGTCGTATCATTATGAGGGCAATAAGCTTGTCACGGATTTCTTCTCCAGTGAGGGATATGCGTTCTTCGACACGAATAGTTTTGTGAAGGGTGAGCCTACCAATTCCTATTTCGAGGCTTTGGAGCCTACTGTGATAGCGAAGTTCGAGAGAAAGAATTTCTTCGATGCTGGAATCAGTGATCCTGCCATCGATAATTTTTACCGTAAAATCCTGCAGCATGAGATTACTTTAGCTGATCAAAGACTGAATTCAATTTTGCACGATTCCGCAGAAGAGAAATATGAGAACTTGGAGAGAAAAGTGCCAGGTATCACTTCTCGTGTTAGCGCGATAAATATCGCCTCCTTTTTGGGTGTCACCCAAGAGACGTTATGTAGGGTCAAAGCGAAACGCGGCGACCTCTTTTAAACCGCCTAGGTGCTGAAGAACGCCCGGAAGATTACTCGTCTCCGGGCGTTTTTTTGTTTTTCGTCGATAAATAGTAATTTTGCAAGAAAGATTGTATCGCCATGTATTCAAGGGAAGAGATGAAATTATTAAAGCGGAATTTCTGGACGGGATTCGATGATTTCTGTAACCAGTTGCCTCGCTTCAAATACCGTAAGTGCAAGTGGATTTTGTATAATACGAAAATAAAGGGCGTGGAACTGAAGTTTGACGCTGCCCGAGATGGCGCTTATGTTATTTTTGAACTGAATCATCCTCGCCGGAATAAGCGTTTGCAGATGTTCGAGACGATGCGGAAATATAAGGTGGTCGTCGACCAGTACTTCGCCGATGCGGTATGGCAGGAGGAGTATGAAAAACCATGTGGGACCATGGTCTCCCGTATCTATCGGCATTTAGGTGGGTTGGATATACATAGACAGGAGCAATGGCCTGAGTTCTATCCTTTCCTCTCTAAAGAGATGTGCCACTGCGAACGTATGTTCAAGGAGATGCGCGAATTACTTCAGGATGACGCAGAATCAAACGACACTTCGAACGATGGAGAGTAAGGATTGGAATGGTAAGACGGGAGGCGGTTGGTTCGGACAGAACTTTTTGCTGATGTTCCTCGGTAAGGTCAGGGTGGTATGGTTATATCCCGTACTCTACTTTGTCATCCCTTTTTATTTGATTTTCGCCCGTAAGGGTTATCATGCCATATATGGCTATTTCCGTGATCATCTACATTACTCCGCATGGAAGTCTTTCGTTTCCACGTATAGGAACCATATCCTTTTTGGTAAGGTGGTGTTGGACAAGTTCGCCATATTGGCGGGCAATGCTGGACAGTTTACTGTGGAAATGCAGGGCGATGATGCCATCCAGGATTTGTTGGCGGCGGATAGTGGCTTTGTCATAGCTAGCGCTCATTTCGGCAACTTGGAGATGGCTGGACTTTCTATCCATCAGGATAAGAAACGGATCAATGGCATCATTTTCGGTGGGGAACGTAAGCAGTTCCAAGATTACCGTAATAGCGCCTTCGGAAAGATGAATATCAATCTAATCCCTGTCTCGGACGATATGTCGCATCTCTTTTTGATTAAGAACGCCCTGGACGCAGGTGAGGTGGTCACAATCCCTTGCGACCGTTTCTTGGGTGGAAAAAAGAAGGTTACGTTGGATTTCTTGGATGGTGAGGCCGATTTCCCGGTCGGTACGTTCCGCTTGGCTGCGCAACTCAATGTGCCTGTAGCCACTCTCTTTATCATGAAACGGAGCTATTCGAAATATTATGGCTATGCGAAGTTGCTGACTCCTTCTCCAGAGGCGCAAAATTCTGTTCAGCAGGCTGAATGCCTGACGAAGCAATTTGTCTCTGAACTGGAGTCTTTCGTTAGGCGTTACCCGCTTCAATGGTTTAATTATTATCAGTTTTGGAAATAATGGATTTACATATGATGGATTTGGATTCTCCTCAGAGAGAGTTGTATGCCAAGGAGCGTTTCTCCGCTTTGCAGGCGCAGCGTTTGGCCCAGGAAATAGCCGCTGGTCCGGTGGTTTTCCAGGTGTCTCGCCTAATGGTGAAGTTCGGCATTTTTCAGTTGCTGGACGATAATAAGGAAGGTTTGGCTTTGGAAGAAATTGCCGAAAGGTCACATCTCTCACGTTACGGCGCGCAATGTTTGCTTGAGTCGTCGTTAACCATCGGTACCGTGTTGTTGAAGGATGGCAAATTCCGCTTGGCGAAGGCTGGTTGGTTTTTGATCCATGACGATATGGCGCGCGTGAATATGGACTTTAACCACGATGTCAATTATTTGGGATTGTTCCGTTTGGAGGAGTCTATCCTTAATGGAAAGCCTGAGGGCTTGAAGGTGTTCGGTGAATGGCCTACTATCTATGAGGGCCTTTCCGAATTGCCGGGACAGGTGCAGAAGAGTTGGTTCGGTTTTGACCATTTCTATTCGGACTGCTCTTTCGACGAGGCTTTGAACATCGTTTTTGATGGGAAGCGTAAGTCGTTGTTGGATGTGGGTGGCAATACGGGTCGATTCGCCTTGCGTTGTGTCTCCCATTCCGAGGATGCTGAGGTGACTATTATGGATCTTCCTCAACAAATAGCCATGATGCGCGAACAGACAAAGGGAAAGCTTGGCGCGGATAGGATTCATGCCTATCCGGCGAATCTGTTGGATGAGAAGGTCCCTTTCCCTAAGGGATTTGATGTGGTGTGGATGAGTCAGTTCTTGGATTGTTTCAGCGAGGAACAGGTGGTCAGCATTTTGCGTCGCGCCGCCGCTTCGATGGATTCCTCGGCCCGCCTTTTCATCATGGAGACTTTCTGGGATCGGCAACGTTTTGAGACCGCCTCTTATTGTCTCGCCCAGATTAGTTTGTATTTTACAGCCATGGCGAATGGTAACAGCAAAATGTATTATTCCAAGGATATGGTGCGTTGTGTGAATGAGGCTGGATTGGAAGTTGAGGCTATACATGATGGCTTGGGAATGGGCCATAGCCTTGTGGTTTGTAAATTGTCTTCGCGATGCAGCCGCTGAACGCTTCCGATTTTTTGCCCCAACGTCCTCCATTTATTCTGGTCGATAGAATGTTGGATTGTACGGCTAATTCTTGCCGTACTGATTTTTTGGTGCCTGAAGTCCATCCTTTGTTGAGACATGGTTATCTGAATGAGGCGGGTGTCTTGGAGAATATCGCCCAGACTTGCGCTACCCATATCGGTTACCAATCCCGTTTCGTCCCTATCCGTATCGGTGTGGTCGCCTCTGGACGGAATGTGGTGATCCATTCTTTGCCTAAGGTTGGTACGCGTCTTGAGACGGTCGTGGAGGAACAAGGTGAACCGATCTTTTCCGTCTCCATCTATCTCGCTAAGGTGATGGCTGGCGACGAATTGGTGGCTGAAGGTGAGATCCGTGTGGTGTTGACTGATATGGTCCCTGCTTCGTAGTGTATGGGATATGGGTGATTAATTTAGACATAAGTCGCTCTCCTTCATATTATTGGAGGGATACTCTCTTTTTTTTATAAGTATGATTCGTAAATTATCTGATAATATCGTTTCCCCGTTGGGTTTTTCGACGGAGGAAAATTATGATGCCGTGAAGAGCGGTAGGAGGGCTGGTGCCTTCCTCGAAAATATGTTTGGTTTGCCTGAACCGTTTTTCGGTTCCTTGTTGGATTGGGAATCTGTGGAGCCGCTTGTCTCTGAAGAGGTTGCGCCTTCTTTCCGTCTGACAAATTTCGAGAAAATCATGCTTCTCTCCGCCCGAAGGGCTGTCGTCAAGGCTGGAATCGACGCTTCGAGTCGGGATGTCGTTTTTATTCTTTCTTCGACGAAGGGTAATGTGGGATTGTTGGAGGATAATTGCGGGTTTGAACCTGATAGGGTGGAACTTTGGCGTTCCGCCCATATACTCGGTGGTTATTTTGGCAACCCTAACGAGGTGGTTGTTGTGAGTAACGCTTGTATCTCAGGGGTGGCGGCACAGCTCTTGGCTTTTGATATGATGCGTACGCAGGGGTATCGTTATGCCGTTGTGGTTGGCGCCGATGTCTTGTGTAAGTTTGTCGTTTCTGGGTTCCAGTCTTTCAAGGCGCTCTCTCCGGAGTTGTGTAAGCCTTTCGACGAAAATAGGGTGGGCTTGAACTTAGGCGAGGCTGCTGCCTCTGTTGTTTTCGAACAGGTGCCCGATGATGTCTTGTCTCCGGCGGGAACGTTTGTTTGGCGTGGCGGTGGTAACCGTAACGACGCGAACCATATTTCTGGTCCTTCCCGTACTGGTGAAGGCCTTTATAACGCTACTGTCTTGGCGATGCGTAACTTGTGCCCTGATGAAATCTCTTTCATCTGCGCACATGGCACGGCGACCCGTTACAACGACGACATGGAGTCGTGGGCGATTAGTAGGGCCGGGTTGAGTGGTGTCCCTACCTTTAGTTTGAAGGGATATTATGGCCATACGTTAGGCGCTGCGGGTGTTTTGGAGTGTTTGCTTTCGATGTGTGCCGTCGCTGATCATTCCGTTTTGCCTACGGCTGGTTTTGAAACCTATGGCGTGGCTCAACCTATGACGGTGTGCGACCGTCTTGCCCAGAGTGATAAAAGGGCTTTCCTGAAGCTGATTTCGGGCTTCGGAGGAAGCAATGCGGCGATCGCCTTTGAGATGTTATAGAATGAGCTATGACGGGCGATTCTTTTTGCCGTTGATGGTATTCCCTTCGAGAAAGCAGTGTTTGAAATATTCTCGTAGAACCCCGAAGGGGTTCCATATCGGTAGAAATATTGGAGTCCGCAAAATTTGGAAAAAACGTACCGAAATAGTTCGCAATGCCAGTAAATAGGGTGCTGCGGATTTATTGACAGCCAAGCCCCCTAGTCAAACAACGTGAACTGAATCGGAGGCTCTTTTTTCGTAGAACCCCGAAGGGGTTCCATATCGGTAGAAATATTTTATAAAATAGGAAGGGTCACCTCGTCTTGAAGTGACCCTTCTTCATATCGTTTTATGTTTGTTTTATATGACACTGATCTGGAAAAATATTGTATTTCCTAATCCGTCGGTTCCTGTTATTTTGGCTCTTCCAACTGTGTTATGGAACTCGAGGGTGATTTGTAATGTGTGGGTCGATGTGGTTGTCGTATGAATGGTTACGATTTCATCGTTTGAACTCTCCCATTTCAATTGTTCCCATACGCTATTTTCTTTGAATGTCAAGTTCGATCCGTTTTTCTTAATTGCCATATTGGAGGTTGAAATCGGAAGATCGATCATTGCTACTTCTCCTATCTCAATGCTTTCGTTGTTAATGTAATATCTTAAATTCCCATCTTCGAACAAGTTCATGACGATGTCTACAGAACCATTCTTCTCGTTGCTTAGGTTACTTTCCCAAGTGGTGTATTGCTTGTTGTCTATGACGAGTTTGAGGTTATTCCCAGTTTGTTGGTTGCCGCAGACGATTGTGCTGAGCTTGTCGTTTGTCATGAGATTCAATGTGTCGAGCTTGTTCTTTGTGCATGAAAGGGATTTCAGTCTGTCGTTTTCCGACAAGTCCAAGCTGACGAGATTGTTGCCGTCGCAGTTCAATTCTTGTAGGAAGAAAAGGGAGGAGACATCCAATGTGTTTAGGTTGTTGTTGCTACAGTCCAGTTTCTCCAGGTTCTTGAAGTAGTCCAGTCCATTAAGGTCCCCCAGATTTTGACCGCTTAGGTCCAAAGTGGTGGTCTCTTCCGCTTCGTCGCGGGTGATGACGCCATCTCCGTTTCTATCCACATCGGTGGAATTAACCAATGCGTAAAGGAGCCTTTCGTTTTGGATGTTTATCCCTTCCGCCTTCTTTTCGTTTTGCCCATTGTTGTTTACTGTGTTGTCATCATCATCTTTGTCTTTGCAGGATGTGAAAAACGTTGATAGCGCTAAGGCTACAATCATTGTAGAGTTAATAAAACTGTTAATCTTCATTTCTTTTATTTATGTTATCTGATTGATATTTTTTCCGTATGTAGATGCGTACAAAACATGTATTATTCCGTTTGCCAGGATGATAAATGCTCCCGAAGCTAAGTCGGGAGCATCTTTTCTCTTATCTGTTCCGAATTATTTCACCTCAAGGTTGAATGAGATGGAGTATTCGTCGTTCACTGTTCCGGTGATGACTGTGTTTCCTATTGCTAAAGCTTCAACTACAATTTGAGATTTATTGATGTCGCCATTATTCTCAAAGTTTGCGGAAACAGTTGCAACATTCTCATTTGAACTGGTCCACACGATTTGTTCGAATACGGATGGATCGTAGAAAGACAACTCGTTGTCGTCAGCTCCGTAAAGACGGAATTGGAATTCACCTCTTGCTAATGAGAATGCGGTAGAATCACCGTCTTTCAAATCAGCTTGGAATTTGTCGGAATGAAAAGTGGCACCCTCGAAGATGTTCATTACCAGTTCCACATTTTGGTTGTCAGAGTCTTCCCTTTCCTCTTTCCATGCGTTGTTGAACTGGTCTACGGTCAGTTTCAACTTAATTGTGCCAGTCTTTTGTTTGCCGCAGAAGAAGCCAATCAGTTTACTGTTGTTGGTGATGTCCACAGAGGTTAAATTGTTTCCGTTGCATGAGAAAGTGGTGAGCTCTGGGTTTTGGGAGAGGTCGAGTTTCTCGATTAGGTTATTATGGCAATGGAACCTCTTCAATTTCGTCAATTTGGAGACGTCGAGAGAGGTGATTTGGTTGTCGTAGCAAAATAGTTCCTCCAGATTGGAGAAGTATCCTATTTCGTCGAAGGAAGCGATTCCGTCGTCGCCGATGCTTAATTCTGTCACGGCTAGTGCCTCGGCAGGTGAGATGCCCTTGTCACCGTCCTTGTCGATTTCGGGGTTTCTGACCAACGCCTTCAAGAGGTTTTGGTCCTTGAATATGATATTTTTGTGTACGGATACTTTGCAGTAGTCGGAAAATTCTCCGTCGATGGTCTTCACTGTAATGATGGCTCCTCCGTCTCCTTGAGGTGAGATTGTCCCGTCGGAGGAAACTATAGCGACGTTATTGTCGGAACTGCTCCAGATGACGTTT
>JAZLJL010000091.1:0-33304 GCA_045617845.1 Paludibacteraceae bacterium
GGTTCCCCTCTCCTTCGGGAATCATACACGGGAGTTGCTCAGTTGGGAGGGCACTGGTCTCCAAAACCAGGTGTGGGGTGTTCGGGCCTCTCCTTCCGTGCAATAACAGTAATGAAATGAGTGCTGTGCAGAATATTATAGATAATATTAAAGAATCATACAACGAACTTGTATATAATGTTACTTGGCCTAGTGGAAAAAAATTGGTCAGCGATGCAGTAGTTGTTCTTGTTGCTTCCCTACTTATTGCCCTGGTCATATTCCTCGTGGATAAGTGTTTCGAATCGATTATGAAGTTTGTTTATGACATTTTGTCTTAATTAAATCCGTTAAACATGTCTGAATCTGGAAAGAAATGGTATGTTTTACGTGCCATTAGTGGAAAGGAAAACAAGGTTCGTGAATATATTGAGAGCGAAATCAATAACACGGATCTTGGTAAGTATGTCTCACAGGTAATGATTCCTACTGAGCGTGTTTATCAGGTGAGAAATGGCAAGAAAATTTCTAAGGAACGTAGTTACCTTCCCGGTTATGTCTTGGTCGAGGCTGAGCTTGTCGGAGAGGTACCTCATCGTTTATCCGAGATGCCTAACGTTATTGGTTTCTTGGGTGATGGTTCCAAAAAGATTAACGAGCCAGTTCCGTTAAGACAATCTGAAGTAAATCGCATTTTGGGTCGCATCGATGAGATGGAAGAGCCCGAAATCGAAATGCAAACTCCGTTCGTCGTGGGTGAGACCGTCAAGGTCACATTCGGACCTTTCAGCGGCTTTAGCGGTGTTATCGAAGAGGTTAACATCGAACGTAAGAAGCTTAAGGTTATGGTGAAGATTTTCGGTCGTAAAACACCACTTGAGCTAGGTTTCATGCAAGTGGAAAAGGAGTGATTCCTTTTCAATATAATCAATTTTAATTATTAGTAAAATGGCTAA
This sequence comes from Paludibacteraceae bacterium, assembly GCA_045617845.1. Taxonomy (GTDB): domain Bacteria; phylum Bacteroidota; class Bacteroidia; order Bacteroidales; family Paludibacteraceae; genus UBA1181. The sequence continues at coordinate 936 of JAZLJL010000091.1, forward strand.
AGAAGTTGCTGGATTTGTCAAGTTGCAAATTAAAGGTGGCGCAGCAAACCCTTCTCCCCCGGTAGGACCTGCTTTGGGTTCTAAAGGTATCAACATCATGGATTTTTGCAAGCAATTCAATGCAAGAACCCAAGATAAAGCTGGAAAAGTTTTGCCAGTTGTCATTACTTATTACGCTGATAAATCTTTTGATTTTGTCGTTAAAACTCCTCCGGTTGCTGTTCAATTGTTGGAAATCACTAAACAAAAGAGCGGATCCGCAGAGCCTAACCGCAAAAAGATTGCAGAGATTACTTGGGAGCAGGTAAGAGCAATCGCACAAGACAAAATGACTGATTTGAACTGCTTTACAGTAGAGTCCGCTATGACAATGGTGGCTGGTACTGCAAGAAGCATGGGTATCACCGTAAAGGGCGATTTTCCTGGTAAATAATTTTTAATACTTCAATTGAAATGGGTAAACTTACAAAAAATCAAAAGTTAGCTTTAGAGAAGGTTGAAGCAGGAAAATCTTACTCTTTAAAGGAAGCTTCAGCTTTGGTGAAAGAAATCACCACTACAAAGTTCGACGCTTCTATTGATATTGATGTTCGCTTGGGTGTAGATCCAAGAAAGGCAAACCAAATGGTTCGTGGCGTAGTTTCATTGCCTGCTGGTACAGGAAAGTCTGTTAGGGTTTTGGCCCTCTGTACTCCTGATGCTGAGGCTGATGCAAAGGCTGCTGGAGCTGACTACGTTGGTCTTGATGAGTATATCGAAAAGATTAAAGGTGGTTGGACAGATGTTGATGTAATCATTACTATGCCTTCTATCATGGGTAAAATCGGTGCTCTCGGTAGAGTGTTGGGTCCTCGTGGCTTGATGCCAAACCCTAAGAGCGGTACTGTTACTAATGAAGTTGGTAAGGCTGTTAAAGAGGTTAAACAAGGAAAGATTGATTTCAAAGTTGATAAAAGTGGTATCGTTCATACTTCTATCGGTAAAGCTTCTTTTACCCCAGAACAGATTTTTGAAAATGCCAAGGCTTTCATCGACATGTTGAATAAGTTGAAACCTACTACTTCTAAAGGTGTCTATATTAAGAGCATCTTCCTTTCGAGTACTATGAGTCTGGGTATTAAAATTGACCCTAAAACAGTTGATGAAATTTAATATTTTGGAACATGAAAAAGGAAGATAAAGGTGCTGTTATAGAACAGATTTTTGATAATCTCAATCAATATTCTCACTTCTACATCGCTGATGCTGCTGGCTTGACTGCCGACCTTACTAGCGATTTGAGACGTGCTTGCTTTAACAAGGAGATTAAGCTTTTTGTCGTTAAGAACACTTTGCTTAAGAAGGCTTTGGAACGTAAGGGTGATTTTTCTCCTTTGTTCGATAGCTTGAATGGTCCTTCAGCATTGCTCCTTTCTAATACGGGTAATGCTCCTGCGAAATTAATCAAGGAGTTCAGCGCTAAGAACCCTCTTGCTAAGCCAGCCCTTAAAGCTGCTTATGTCGAGGAGAGCTTCTATGTTGGAGCTGATCAATTGGACGCTTTGGTAAGCATCAAGAGCAAGAACGAGCTTATTGGAGATATCATCTCATTGTTGCAATCACCTGCGAAGAACGTTATTTCCGCTCTTCAATCCGGAGGTTCAACTATTCACGGCGTGTTAAAAACACTTTCCGAAAGATAATTTTTAATAGTTAATAGATTATAAACATTTTTAATAGATAAATAAAATGGCAGATTTGAAAGCTTTTGCAGAACAATTAGTTAACTTGACAGTTAAAGAAGTTAATGAACTTGCTGAAATTTTGAAAAACGAGTACGGAATCGAACCTGCTGCTGCAGCTGTTGCTGTTGCTGCTCCTGCTGCTGGTGGCGCTGCCGCTGCTGAGGAGAAGTCTTCTTTCGACGTAATCTTGAAATCAGCTGGTGCTAACAAGTTGGCTATCGTTAAGTTAGTTAAGGAGTTGACTGGTCTTGGTTTGAAAGAGGCTAAGGACATGGTTGACGGTGCTCCTAGTGCTATTAAGGAAGGTATCGCTAAAGCTGATGCTGAAGGTCTTAAGAAACAACTCGAAGAGGCTGGAGCTGAAGTTGAACTTAAATAGTACAGGTTCTGGTAACAGAACTTTGGTTTAGAACCTTTTATCAAGGTTCTAAACCTTTTTATGTCTATATTCTTTTTTGAGTTCACTTAATATCTTCGATAAATGTCATCTATTGAAAACAATCAGAGAGTTAGTTTTGCCTCTGTTAAGAAACCGTTCCCTTATCCGGATTTCCTTGAGGTGCAATTAAAGTCTTTTAGGGATTTCTTCCAATTGGACACCCCTCCTGAACAAAGGAAAAACGAGGGAATGTACAAGGTATTCGCCGAGAATTTCCCGATCGCTGATACACGTAATAATTTCGTCCTTGAATTCTTGGACTATTATATCGATCCTTCCCGTTATTCTATTGACGAGTGTATCGAAAGGGGCCTTACTTATTGCGTTCCTTTGAAGGCTAAATTGAAATTATATTGTACTGATCCTGACCATGAGGATTTTGAGACAATTATCCAAGATGTCTATTTGGGTCAAATCCCTTATATGACTGATAAAGGAACTTTTGTCATTAATGGTGCTGAGCGCGTCGTCGTTTCCCAGTTGCATCGTTCCCCTGGCGTTTTCTTCGGCCAGAGCATGCATGCTAACGGTACTAAGTTGTATTCCGCTCGTATCATTCCGTTCAAAGGTTCTTGGATCGAATTCGCTACTGACATTAATAACGTCATGTACGCTTATATCGACCGTAAGAAGAAATTACCGGTTACTACGCTTTTGCGTGCCATCGGATATGAAAGTGATAAAGATATTCTTGAAATATTCGGCTTAGCTGAGGAGGTTAAGGTTTCCAAGGCTGCCTTGAAGAAAGTGGAGGGTCGTAAACTCGCCGCTCGTGTCTTGAAGGCTTGGGTCGAGGATTTCGTAGATGAAGATACTGGTGAGGTCGTTTCCATCGAACGTCATGAGGTCGTTATCGATCGTGAGACTGTCTTGGAGAAGGATCACCTCCAAATGATTCTCGATTCTGGTGTCCAGACGATTTTGCTCCACAAGGAGGATCAAAATCTTTCCGATTACGAGATCATCTATAATACTTTACAAAAAGATTCCAGCAACTCCGAGAAGGAGGCTGTTTATTATATTTATCGTCAACTTCGTAACGCTGAGCCTGCCGATGAAAACGCGGCTCGTGAGGTAATCCAAAGCTTGTTCTTCTCTGAGAAGCGCTATGACTTGGGCGAGGTCGGACGTTATCGTATCAACAAGAAATTGGGTCTTAAGACCGAAATGAATGTTGGTGTCCTTACTAATGAGGATATCATCGAGATCATCAAGTACTTGATCCAATTGATTAATTCCAAAGCTGACGTCGATGATATCGACCACTTGAGTAACCGTCGTGTTCGTACCGTCGGTGAACAATTGTATAACCAGTTCGGCGTCGGTCTTGCCAGAATGGCAAGGACTATTCGTGAACGTATGAACGTCCGCGATAATGAGGTGTTCACTCCAATTGATTTGATTAACGCGAAGACTATCTCTTCTGTTATCAATTCTTTCTTTGGAACGAATGCCCTTTCTCAGTTCATGGATCAAACGAACCCATTGGCTGAGATCACTCACAAACGTCGTCTTTCCGCATTAGGTCCTGGTGGTTTGTCCCGTGAACGTGCCGGTTTCGAGGTACGTGACGTACACTATACCCACTATGGTCGTCTCTGTCCTATCGAGACTCCTGAAGGTCCTAACATCGGTTTGATTTCTTCTTTGTGCGTTTACGCTAAGATCAACGATCTTGGATTTATCGAGACTCCTTATCGTATCGTTAAGGATGGTAAGGCTGATATTTCCGAGAACGGTGTTCAGTATATGACAGCTGAGGAGGAAGAGGGTAAGATCATCGCTCAAGGTAATGCTGAGTTGGATGAGAATGGTAACTTCGTTTCCGACAAGGTTAAGGCACGTAAGGAAGGTGACTTCCCTGTCGTAGCTCCTTCCGAGTTGGAGTTGATGGATGTTGCTCCTGCCCAAATCGCCTCTATCGCCGCTTCTTTGATTCCGTTCCTCGAGCATGATGATGCTAACCGTGCGTTGATGGGATCTAACATGATGCGTCAGGCTGTTCCTTTGTTGAGAACTGAATCTCCTATCGTAGGTACGGGTATTGAAGGCCAATTGGTACGCGATTCTCGTACTCAAATCGCCGCTGAGGGCGCAGGTGTCGTTGAGTTCGTTGACGCCAGTGTCATTAAGGTACGTTACGACAGAACGGAGGATGAGGAGTTCGTCAACTTCGATTCTTCTCTTAAGGAATATAGAATCCCTAAGTTTAGAAAGACTAACCAAAGCACTACTATCGACTTGCGTCCTATCGTTACTCGTGGCCAACGTGTCGAGAAGGGTCAAATCATGACTGAGGGTTACTCTACTCAAAACGGTGAGTTGGCTATCGGTAAGAACCTTCTTGTTGCCTTCATGCCTTGGAAGGGTTACAACTATGAGGATGCGATCGTTATCAATGAAAAGGTTTGTAAATACGATATTTTCACTTCTGTACACGTCGACGAATATCAGTTGGAGGTTCGTGAAACGAAACGTGGTATGGAGGAACTTACCGCTGATATCCCTAACGTGAGTGAGGACGCTACCCGTAACTTGGATGAGAATGGTATTATCCGTGTGGGTGCATTTGTTGAGCCTGGTGATATCTTGATCGGTAAGATTACACCTAAGGGTGAGTCTGACCCTTCTCCTGAGGAGAAGTTGCTCCGCGCTATCTTCGGTGATAAGGCCGGTGATGTGAAGGACGCTTCTTTGAAGGCAACTCCTTCTTTGAGGGGTGTCGTAGTGGACAAGAGATTGTTCTCTAAGGCTATGAAGACTCGTAAGTCCCGTATGAGTGATAAGGCTATCCTTCCAAAGATCGAGGAGGAGTTCACTGAAAAGGCTAATGAGTTGAAGGCTATTCTCGTCGATAAGCTTCAGGTTTTGACGAGCGGCAAGACTTCTCAAGGTGTGAAGGATTTCTTGGGTGCTGACGTCATCGCTAAGGGTGCGAAGTTCTCTAAGAAAGTTTTGGAGGAGATCGATTATACTACTGTACAATTGAGTAAATGGACTTCTGATGCCCATAAGAACGATATGATCCATGACTTGATCATGAACTATATCAGGAAATATAAGGAATTGGATGCTGTCAATAAACGTAAGAAGTTCAACGTCATGATTGGTGATGAGCTTCCTGCCGGAATTGTACAATTGGTTAAGGTTTATATCGCTAAGAAACGTAAGATCCGTGTGGGTGATAAGATGGCAGGTCGTCACGGTAACAAGGGTATCGTGTCACGTATCGTTAGACAAGAGGATATGCCATTCTTGCCGGATGGTACTCCAGTCGACATCGTGTTGAATCCGTTGGGTGTGCCTTCCCGTATGAACTTGGGTCAGATCTTCGAGACCGTCCTTGGATGGGCTGGTATGAAGTTAGGCCATAAGTTCGCTACTCCTATCTTTGATGGAGCCACTTTGGATGATTTGAATAAGTGGACTGACAAGGCTGGCCTTCCAAGATATGGTAAGACTTACTTGTGTGATGGTGGTACGGGTGAACAATTCGACCAACCTGCAACAGTCGGTGTCATCTATATGTTGAAGTTGGGCCACATGGTCGACGATAAGATGCATGCTCGTTCTATCGGTCCTTACTCGTTGATTACTCAACAACCTCTTGGTGGTAAGGCTCAGTTCGGAGGTCAACGTTTCGGAGAGATGGAGGTTTGGGCACTCGAGGCATTCGGTGCATCCCATATTCTTCAAGAGATTTTGACTATCAAGTCTGATGATGTTACTGGCCGTGCCCGCGCTTACGAGTCTATCGTTAAGGGCGAACCAATGCCACCTGCTGGTATCCCTGAGTCTTTGAACGTGTTGTTGCACGAGTTGAGAGGTTTGGGCTTGAGTATAACTCTTGATTAATTAGTATAACTCTTTTCAATATATAATATGGCTTTTAAGAAAGATAGTAGGATAAAGAGTAACTTCACTAAGATTACCATTGGTTTGGCTTCTCCTGAGGAGATACTCGAAGAGTCAAGCGGTGAGGTTCTAAAACCGGAAACCATCAATTACAGAACCTATAAGCCTGAAAGGGACGGTTTGTTCTGTGAGAGAATCTTCGGTCCAGTGAAGGATTACGAGTGCCATTGCGGTAAGTACAAACGTATTCGTTACAAGGGTATCGTTTGTGACCGTTGTGGTGTGGAGGTTACAGAGAAGAAGGTTCGTCGTGAGCGTATGGGTCACATCCAGCTCGTCGTTCCTGTCGCACACATCTGGTACTTCCGTTCTTTGCCAAATAAAATCGGATATTTGTTGGGTATGCCAACAAAGAAATTGGACGCTGTCATCTATTACGAGCGCTATGTCGTTATCCAACCAGGTGTTATGGAGAGCGAAGGAATCGCTGAGCAGGATTTGCTTACTGAGGAGGAGTATTTGGACATTTTGGACAAACTCCCTAAGGAGAATCAGTTGCTCGAGGATGACGATCCAAATAAATTCATCGCTAAGATGGGTGCCGAGGCTATCTACGATATGTTGCAACATGTCGACCTCGACTCTCTTTCTTTCGAATTGAGGAACCGTGCTGGTCAAGAGTCTTCCCAACAACGTAAGACCGAGGCCTTGAAGCGTCTTCAGGTGGTAGAGGCTTTCCGTGCTTCTAACGGAAAGAACAAGCCTGAGTGGATGATTGTGAAGATCGTTCCTGTCATCCCTCCTGAGTTACGTCCATTGGTTCCGTTGGATGGTGGCCGTTTCGCCACTTCCGACTTGAACGATTTGTATCGTCGTGTTATCATTAGAAACAACCGTTTGAAGAGGTTGATTGAAATAAAGGCTCCTGAGGTCATCTTACGTAATGAGAAACGTATGTTGCAGGAGGCTGTCGATTCGTTGTTCGATAACTCACGTAAGTCTAGCGCTGTTAAGACTGACGCTAACCGTCCATTGAAGTCTTTGTCAGACTCCTTGAAAGGTAAGCAAGGTCGTTTCCGTCAGAACTTGTTGGGTAAACGTGTCGACTACTCCGCTCGTTCCGTTATCGTCGTTGGTCCTGAGTTGAAGATGCATGAGTGCGGTCTTCCTAAGGACATGGCTGCCGAGCTTTATAAGCCATTTGTCATCCGTAAGTTGATCGAGCGTGGTATCGTCAAGACTGTTAAGTCCGCAAAGAAGATCGTCGATCGCAAGGACCCAGTTGTTTGGGATATCTTGGAATACGTGATGAGAGGTCATCCGGTACTCTTGAACCGTGCCCCTACTTTGCACCGTTTGGGTATCCAGGCGTTCCAGCCTAAGATGATCGAGGGTAAGGCTATCCAACTTCACCCATTGGCTTGTACCGCGTTCAACGCCGACTTCGATGGTGACCAGATGGCCGTTCACTTGCCTTTGGGTAATGAGGCTGTTTTGGAGGCTCAAATGTTGATGCTCGCTTCCCACAATATCTTGAACCCTGCGAATGGTTCTCCTATCACGGTGCCTTCTCAGGATATGGTTTTGGGATTGTATTATATCACTAAGCCTCGTGCGGGCGCTTTGGGTTCTGGTTTGACGTTCTATGGCGTCGAAGAGGCTCATGTCGCTTACAACGAGAAGAAGGTTGCGTTGCATGCGCCTATCAAGGTTATCGTTAAGGATTTGAACGATAAGGGCGAGTTGGTCGACACTATGGTCGAGACCACTGTCGGTCGTTTGATCTTCAACGAGAATGTACCTCCTCAAGTAGGTTACGTGAATACGTTGATTACGAAGAAGTCTCTCCGTGACATCATCGGTAACGTTATCAAGGTTTGTGGTGTCGCTCGTACGGCTCAGTTCCTCGACGATATCAAGAACTTGGGTTACTACATGGCGTTCAGGGGTTGCTTGTCATTTAACCTCGAAAACGTTATCATCCCTAAGGAGAAGGAGGAGTTGGTTCAGAAGGGTTACGCTGAGGTTGAGGAGATCATGAATAACTATAACATGGGATTCATCACCTACAACGAACGTTACAACCAAATCATCGATACTTGGACGCACATTAACGCCGAGTTGTCTAACATCTTGATGAAGACCATTTCTTCTGATGACCAAGGATTTAACTCTGTATATATGATGCTTGACTCCGGAGCCCGTGGTTCTAAGGAGCAGATTCGTCAGCTTTCCGGTATGCGTGGTTTGATGGCTAAGCCTCAAAAAGCGGGTGCGGAAGGTGGTCAGATCATCGAGAACCCAATTCTTTCCAACTTTAAGGAGGGATTGTCAGTGTTGGAGTACTTCATCTCTACGCACGGTGCTCGTAAGGGTCTTGCCGATACAGCCTTGAAGACTGCCGATGCAGGTTACTTGACTCGTCGTCTTGTTGACGTATCACATGATGTCATCATCAACGAGGAGGATTGTGGTACTTTGCGTGGCTTGGTTTGCACTGAGTTGAAGAATAACGAGGAAGTTGTCGCTTCTTTGTATGAAAGAATATTAGGTCGTGTTTCTGTTCATGATGTTATCCATCCGTTGACGGGCGAAGTGATTGTCCGTTCCGGTGAGGAAATTCGTGAGGATGCGGCTCAAATCATCCAAGAGTCTCCTATCGAGCGCGTTGAGATTCGTTCCGTTTTGACTTGTGAGTCTAAGAAGGGTGTCTGCGCTAAATGTTATGGTCGTAACCTCGCTACGGGACGTCTCGTTCAGAAAGGTGAGGCTGTCGGTGTCATCGCCGCTCAGTCAATCGGTGAGCCAGGTACTCAGTTGACATTGCGTACGTTCCACGTCGGTGGTGTCGCTGGTAACATCGCCGCTGAGTCTGGTATCGTTTCCCGCTATGAAGGTAACGTTGAAATCGATGAGCTTCGTACCGTTGATTCTGAGGATGAGAACGGTTCTCCAATTAAGATCGTCGTTAGCCGTTACACTGAAATGAGAATCGTCGACCCTAACACCAAGATCGCTCTTACGACAGCTAACATCCCATATGGTGCTAAGTTGTTCGTTCAGGATGGTCAGAAGGTTGTTAAGGGTGATAAGGTCTGCGAGTGGGACCCATTCAACGCCGTTATCATCACTGAGGTGGCTGGTAAGATTTCGTTCGAGAATGTCATCGAGAACGTCACTTATAAGACTGAATCCGATGAAACGACTGGTTTGAAGGAAAAGATTATTATCGAATCCAAGGATAAGACGAAGGTGCCTGAGGCTCGTATCGTCGATTCCAAGGGCAATGTCGTTAAGTCTTATAGCTTGCCTGTGGGCGCTCACGTTATCGTTGACGATAAGGAGAGCGTGAAGACTGGTCAACTCTTGGTTAAGATTCCTAGAGCTGTCGGTAAGGCGGGCGATATCACGGGAGGTCTTCCTCGTGTTACGGAGTTGTTCGAGGCTCGTAACCCTTCTAACCCGGCTGTCGTTTCCGAGATTGATGGTGAGGTGACCTTCGGTAAGATTAAACGTGGTAACCGTGAAATCGCAGTTACTTCTAAGACTGGTGATGTCCACAAGTACCTCGTTCCATTGTCAAAACAGATTTTGGTTCAGGAGAATGACTTCGTCCGTGCTGGTACAGCTCTTTCTGACGGTGCCATCACTCCATCCGATATCTTGGCTATCAAGGGTCCTACCGCTGTTCAGGAGTATATCGTGAACGAGGTTCAGGATGTCTATCGTCTACAGGGTGTGAAGATCAACGATAAGCATTTCGAGGTGATCGTTCGCCAAATGATGCGTAAGGTTGAGATCGAGGACGCCGGCGATACTCGCTTCCTTGAGAAGGAAATCGTGGATAAGTTGGAGTTCATGGAGGAGAATGATAGAATCTATGGCAAGAAGGTTGTCACCGACGCTGGTGATTCAGAAAACTTGAAGCCTGGACAAATCGTTACCGTCCGTAAACTGAGAGACGAGAACAGTATGTTGAAACGCCGCGACTTAAAACCTGTCGAGACTCGTGACGCTGTTCCTGCTATTTCTTCTCAGATTCTCCAAGGTATCACGCGTGCCGCATTGCAGACTACTAGCTTTATGTCTGCCGCTTCATTCCAGGAGACCACTAAGGTGTTGAACGATGCCGCTATCCGTGGTAAGGTCGACTTCTTGGAGGGTATGAAGGAGAACGTGATTTGCGGTCACTTGATTCCTGCCGGTACTGGTCAACGTGATTTCGATAGATTGATCGTTGGTTCAAGAGAGGAGATGGAACCTTTGTACGGACCTCAATCTTCTCAAGAGGACGAAGCTCCTGTTGAGGAAGAGGCTTAATTGAATCGTCTTAATTGATTAATAATAGGGGAGGACTGACTTTTTGAGTTAGTCCTCTCTTTTTAACAAGTATAACCTATGGAAGATCCTAAAGATAAAACTATTAACATCGAAGTCGACAGGGATGTCGCTGATGGAACGTATTCAAACATGGTGATCATTTCCCATTCCTCTTCGGAGTTCGTGTTGGATTTTATTCGTGTGATGCCTAACACGCCGAAGGCAAGAATCAAATCACGTGTCATCCTTACCCCGCAACATGCGAAACGATTGTTGAACGCTTTGCAGGATAATCTGCAGAAGTATGAGCAACAGTTTGGTTCCATTGATGGTACTGCTGACCCGCAAATGACCGCTCCTTTCAAATTCAGCGGTTTCGGCGGCGGTGAGGCGTAATCCATATATTTCGGGGTTATGATTGCCCCTATGTTGTGCGATAGATTTAATGAGAGGTTTTACGACCTCTCATTTTTTTTTCGGTTATTATCCAATCGTTATATTCCCTTTACCACGTCCACGATATGGCTTCCTGCACCTATCAGTTCCGGACGCTCGGAGATGCATTTCTGGTATTCGATGAAGCGGGCGAATGTCTCGTCGCTCATTTGGTTTAGACGGGTGCGCATGTAGTCGGCCGCGCCTTCGGGGGAGAATACCGTGACACGCTCCAGACCGGCCTTTTTGTTGAGCCTGTCCACGTCATCCATGCGTACATAATCGTACAGTGCGTCCTCTGCCGCCTGGATGTGGAACTCCTTGTCGACAAACCCTTTGTCCATCAGACTACAGATGCGTTCTTCGTCGAAGCAATAGGAGAGGATGCTGTACTCGTTCATGAGGTAAGCCACGAAGATGAGTCCGCCAGGCTTGGTGACGCGCTTGGCCTCTTCGAGCGCCTTCACTTTGTCGTCGTCGCCGAAGAGATGGTACAACGGACCGAGCAACAGTGTGATGTCGGCTGTGGCGGTCGGTATTTTATTCATGTCCCTTGCGTCTCCCTGAATGACGTCGGCGTCTGGTTCGCGTTTCAGGAACACTTCGATGTTGCGTTTGACAAGTTCCACGGCTTTTACTTTATAACCCTCCGCCATAAGCGCTGAGGTGTAGCGTCCCGTTCCCGCACCTACGTCGAGCACGAAATCTCCGGGTTTCAGGAAACGGTGCAGGTGGTGCATCGTCGTCTCGTACTCCACTATGCCGTGCCTGCGTGTGAGCCGCAGGTCTTCCGGGTGTTTGTTGTAATGTTTCTCTATGTTGGATAATGCCATTCCTTTTGCCTTTAGCGGTTGTCATCTTAACTCGATTCCATCCTTCGTATATGCCTGACCCATCCATGGCCTTGCGTTTCGTGCGGTGGAAAAGGCTAGATGACTCGTCCTTATCTTTATGAATAACTGAAACTATCCCTTTTTATTGTGGTTATGGCTCCCTCATTCTTGGATTGTTTTTTTTTGTTTGTAAATTGATTATTTTTGGAGAAAAATTGATTCATATGTCCAAGACGATGCGTTTGCTGTTCATTCTGTTGCTTCTCTCCACATTGCGTTGTTTCGCTGTCGACGCTTTGTTGACGGGCAAATGGGGAAGCCCTTATTACCTCTTCGAGTTGAGTAATGGGATGGTGGAAAAAATCTTCGATGGTGATGGCTTGGAGGAGAAGAATGAGTGGTGGAATGAACTCTTAAAGGATTCCTCCAGTGTGGTCCGTTTTGATTCCCTTCCTAAAAAGGAAATTGTGGATTTCGTGGAACAGGGAACCCCCGGTAATTATTTGTTAGCCAATTTAAAGGATGGTATAGTGGAAATGACCTATATTCCTGTCTTGCCGTTTCGTATGTCTACTGGGAGTGATTATAAGAAGTTTGCCATTCGTTTAAGAGATAGTTTGGGAGTAAGTATAGGGGATGCGGTTGTCTCGGTTGACGATAAAGTTTTGAAATATGATTCCAAGAGAGAACTATATTCGACTTCAAAATGTCCTGGGGAAGCGGATGTTAAAATCAAGTATAAAGGTGATGTGTTTTTCGTCCCCGTGAGTAAGATTAGGGGTGGGTATGCTAGAAATCGTTTCTTCAAAGCGATAGCGCGTGTGGTAAAGGACCCGGTCGCTTCGATACGGGAAGGGGATGCTCTTGGGTACGTCGCGAGATTTGGCGTCATTGCGGAGAAACTCTATGACAGATTGGACGATGACCGAGAAAGCAATGATTATTATCTTGAGAATTGGGATTTGTATTATGACTACAATTCCAAAGAGTATATTGATTTAGACGGACTAAGACGCTATGACAATGACCGTTATGACCGTATCATGCTTCGTTGTATGCGGCGTGACCGACGTCACGGAAGAGATTTGTCATATAACGAGGAAAGGGTTATTGATCGTATTGATTATGCCAAGAAAACGCGGAAGGGCATGTCCGCCCAAGTGATTTTGAATCAACCAAAGTACAAACTGAAGGATACCGTCCGTGTGAAGGGCTATGTGTACAAGAATAATAGATGTTATGAGGACCCTGTCTCTGTTACAATCGGGGAACGGTTTAAGGCTGATTATAAGACGCTGACGAACGATTTGAGAGGGTATGGGGATGGTGGATATCTCTTTGATTTCGTATGGTCGGATTCGTTGGATCTGAAGTTGAACCAAAAATATCTTGTCCAGTTCAGAAATAAGAAGGGTGGCGTATTAGGCTCCGCCACCCTAACATTCGAGGATTATGAATTAAAGAACGCCACGATGTCTGCCAAGTATGACAAGTCATGCTACTACGAAGGTGATAGTGTCAAGGTTCGGGTCTCCGCAAGTGACGTGAACGGGTTGGCGCTCCGTGACGCTTCGTTGGAGGTCTCCGTCCATTATCTATCTTCCGATTCTATCTTCTCTTCGAGGGAGAGCCTCCCGTTTGTGTTGGGGAGGGAGATTAAATCGGTAAATGGGGAACGTGACTTTGAAATCGGTTTCCCGTCTTCCATATTTAAGGGAAACAATATCCGTTTTAAAGCGGAAGTTAAGTTGACTTTGCCGGACGGAAAGGTTTCTACCCGGGAGTTGAACCCAATGCGTTTCTACCATGAGCGTTTTGAACTGCAAGTCAAGCAGAAGAAGGATTCCCTCTTTTTCAATGCGCTCAGAAATGGGAAGGACACCATCGTGCCCGCCACAATTTATGGTTTTAATTCTTTGAAAAAACGTTCCTTGCTTGGCGATGTGACGTTGCCGTGCCGGATGAAAGTCGATCCCGCCTATGCATCATACGCTGTATCGTCACTTATTGATTCGATATCGCATGCTGTGGATGGAGCTTATGACCTCGTCTCCCCAGAATGGAGACGGTTGTCGGATAGCATTCTTTCTCCAGTGATTATTAATGCGTTGGGTATTCCGTTGACATGTAAAGTTACGGTCGATGACGAAATCATCTATTCTGGTGATGAAAAGAATCTGCCTTTGTCGCTTGAATGGGACCATGACAAGAATTACCGCTTGACGGTTTGTTTCTTATGGGCTGGCCAAATGAAAAAATTGGGGGACCAAGTAGATGCGCGGAAGAAATGCCTTTTGGACATCCAGGTGGACGAGCCTTCCAAAATCGTGCCCGGACAACGCTGTGAGATGGAACTATCCGTGCGTGATTACAAGGGAGACCCGGTGAAAAACGCCAATGTGACCGCCTATTCCGTCAATAGCCAATTTAATAGTGAAGTTCCCAATTTGAATGATTATCGTTGTTCGTCTTATTCTCGCCATCATTCTCGTTCGAAGGAGAAAAATTGGATGGTTTATAGCTGCGAGGTGCCATCGCGGAACGTCTTTTATGGTCGTTTGAATCGCCGAAATGTGGAGTTCTGGCGTGAAATCGCTCATGTCGATACGGTAGCCTACTATAATATTTGTTTCCCGAAAAAAGAGGAAGTCCATCGATTCAGTTACTACCCTTCGGATTCCGTCACGCAGTTAACCGTTTCGGTGTGCCATCATGATGGAATGGAGAATATAACGCCCAAATATGTTACGGTTGATGATGAAATCCGTTATTTGGCAGCTAGTATGGATCCTTATTCCTTCCGTATTACTCCTAACGAATACCATCGTGTGGGCTTGCGTTATGATAGCGTGTTTTATATGGTCGATTCTGTGATTGTGGAGCCTAATAAGCGTACGATCCTTACGTTCTCGGATGATTGCTCTTCCTCGAGAATTACGCAAACGAAGGTGGAAGGCGGGTTCTCCCAAGAGGAGTGGAAGAGTATAAAACCGCATGTCATGTTGCTTGAAGAGCCTTTCCCATCTCATTCTGAATATGTGACCTGTGATGACGGTTTCTTCCGATTGTGGAATAATAGGAGGGTTGCCGGTCCCCTGAATGGTACCGTCCGTTTCGTGGATGATGGTCATGAGGAAACGGTGAAACTGGATACGAACGTAATCTATTCGTACGATGAATTTAATAAGCGTCTGGACGTGAGGAAGATTGAGCCTAAACGTTATTCGGAAAGATTTAAATGGTCGGGCCATTGTTTTTATTTGAGAGAAAGTGCCATTACTTTGCAAGGTTATCTCGAACAAAGGAGACTCGATTCTTTGAGGAATGTGACGGCCCAAAGAGCAGAGTATCGTGATTGTATGTTGCGCGATTATCCGAAGAATGATGGACCTAGTGGCGATTTGGAGATGGATTTCGGGCGTGATTCGGAACTATTTATTCTTTTGAGTATGGATGAATCCCCGGAATTGTATGTGGTTAGGAAACGTGATTTGAGTTGGGAAAGAAAGAAAACTTTGTCTGGTATAAAGAGTGGATACTATCGCTTATATGTTTATAACATGGATAATTATAGTTCCGGACATGACGTCGTTTCCTCTTGTTACAGATTGGATTCTGTGCTCGTCTCTCCTGACGAACGGACAATAGTGCGTTTCGATTCTTTGAGGGATAGTGTGATGCCGGAATCTTTCGAGAGTCAGCTGGTCGGCATGCTGTCGTATAAACAATCGGACATCGGATATGATCCTTTGAAATTAATCTATAATCGATCGTTGTCTTTCTTGAAACGGAAAGATCCTATCCCTGCTCAGGGTGTTGTGGCCCCTGCTATCCTCCCGTCGGAAAATGGTGCGCCTGAGATTCGGGAAAACACGAGGATTATAGAGGGCTATATAAAATGTGACGAAGGATATGTCTCGGGTAGAATACGTGTTGTGGGGCAATATGCTCGGGAAACGGATACTTTAGGGTATTTTTCCCTTGATGTCTGCGACGGGGACGAACTGGAGTTTTCATCCGACTTGTTCCTCCCTAAGACAATAAAGGTCACTGATTCTACTCCTTCCGTCTTGCATGTCCGTTTAGAGGCAGACTCATCTGTGATTCTTAAAAGAGGAAGTGTGTGGGTCAATATCAATGCTGAGGGATACGTTTTAGGCCCAGTGATGAAATATGATATGACTGGTAGTGTCGCGCATGTTAGTGTAAGCTCTGTTAGTGACCTTGATGCGGAGATGCTTCTCCATGTTCCTACCGCCTCCGTGGACCAAGCGTTGGCGGGAAGAGTTTCTGGTGTCTGTGTTCGTGGCGTGTCTTCTTTGTCTGGATCCTCCGCTCCCCTTTATGTGGTGGATGGTGTGCCTTGCGATGACATTTCGTCTTTGAACCCCGATGACATTGAAAGCATGACGGTGAACCATGATCCTTCCGTTGCCGCTATTTATGGCTCTAAGGCGAATAATGGCGTGGTCGAAATCAAAACGAAGAATGCGGCTGCTGTAAAGATTCGGAATGAGGAGCCTGTGATTGGCGGAACGCTCAGAACGCATTTCTCCGACTGCGCTTTTTGGCAACCGACTCTCCGTACGGACAAGAACGGTAAGGCCCGCTTCGTCGTCACCTTCCCTGACGATATCACCCGTTGGCAGACGGTCTATTGGGCGGCTTCCCCACGACGGAAGTTCGTCAGATGGGGCATTGCCGAAGGTTCCGTTAAATCGTATGTTCCGTTGTCGGCGGGGCTTTACCAGCCTGACTTCGCCGTCGTGGGGGATTCTTGCCTCATCCGTGGCCAGGTCTCCAATCTGTTGCAGGACACCGCCGATGTGACGTGCTCGTTCTCCGTGAACGGCTCCGTGCTTTCGTCTCGTTCCCATCGCTTCGTCTCGTCCGTCATGGACACCTTCCTCCTGAAACCTAGTGGAGATTCCCTTTCCGTGACCTACCAGTTCCTCTCTGACAGGAATTTCATGGACGGCGAACGACGTGGCATGAAGGTCTTGCCTCAAGGCGTAAGGCATACGGAGGGGGCGTTCCATACGCTTTACGATAATATCCGTCTCGACCTCCAATCGGAGCGGTTCGATAGTGTTACGGTCAAGCTGATGAACAGCCAAAAATCTTTACTGGAGGACGAGGTTTCTTACTTGACCTCGTATCCGTATAATTGCAATGAACAAATCACTTCCAAACTGATCGGCTTCATGGCGGCCTTACAGAATCCGGACTTGTCGAATTCGCAACGCCGTAGCATGGAACGCAAAGTCGAGGAATTCAAGAAAACTTTGTTGGAGAGACAAGGAAAGGATGGCTTATGGGGATGGTGGACGGAATCTTCTTCGAGTGATTGGATCAGTAGGTATGTGATAGAGACGTTGCTGAAATATCATGTTGATTTTCCGAAAGGGGAGATCCTTCAAACTTACGAAAGACATGCTCGTTTGTATAAGTCGCCCGAGATTAGACTGAACGCTTGGGTCTTGTTGAAGCAGTTGGGTAAAGAGATGGATTACGGAAAGTATATATCGGAAATGGACTCCGTCGCCGCTGGTTTGTCTGTTAATGGCCGCTTGAACCTGATGAAACTGAGGGCTTTGTGTGGCTTGCCGAATGACTTCTCGTGGTTGGAAAAATACCGTAGGACGACACAGATGGGGAACCTCTATTATGAGTTCGAACCGTATGCGAGGTATCAAGTGGATTACACTTCGACGATGAATGCTTTGTCGGTCTATAGCCTCATGCGGATGGATACGACAGCGGACCATCGGGCTGACATGGAGAAGATCCGTGGCTATTTCTACGAGGAAAAGAACAGAAGTTTCTCTTCTCATTGGCAAAACACCTATGAGTCCGCTTCGATTATCAGTGCCTTAATGGAGGATTACGAGACGGACGTCGCAGGTGGAAACGGAACGGTACGCCTTTCCGGCGCATTGAACCAAGAGGTGTCCTCCTTCCCATTTGAAGTGACGTTGCCGGCTTCGGGTTCCCTTTCCCTCGCTAAGGGGGCGGGCAGCCCTGTTTATGTTTCGACTAGCTCGTCTGTGTGGTCGGTTCCCGATAAGGCTTCGGGAAATGGCTTCTCCATATCGACCAGTTTCGGTGATTCCCTCATGAAGGTCGGACAGACCGTCCGGATGACGGCCAAGGTGAAGGTGTCCGCCGATGCCGGCTATGTGATGGTCAATGTGCCTGTGCCGTCAGGTTTCTCCTATGCGGATATGTCGCAACGCTCTTATTATGAAGTGTATCGCGAATGCTTCAAGGACCACACAACCATCTTCTGCTCCTTCTTGAAAAAGGGCGAATATGAGTTCTATATAGACCTCATCCCTCGTTTCCAAGGGTCGTTCGTCGTCAACCCGGCGGAAGTGGAGTGTATGTATTCTCCCGAGTTTAATGCTTATTGCGCGATGAAGAGGGTGGAGGTAAAATAAAGTCTATGGATTGTCCTTCCGCAGGAAAACGTCGGATTTTTTTTCTGTCCAGATTACATTTCCTTGGACTTTAATATTGAAATAATTGCATTCTATTTGGGATTTTTGAAAATTTTGTTACTTTTGCCACAATAATTAAAAAATTCGGTATCATGAAAAGAATATTGTTATCAGTAATACTTGGTGCTGTGTCATTGTCAGCATTCCCGGAAGATGGTGAGTTTATGAAGGTGTCTGGTGATAAAATCCTTGTGGATGGATCAAAACGTTGCTACCAAATCCGTAAGGGTCATGCTAGACGTGATATGACTGAGTGGACGCCTTATTGCGGAGAGTTCTCTAACTTCTTTTATATTGAAGGTTACCAGTATACGATGTTCGTCGAGAAGTATGATCCTGAAGCCGACACTATCTATGTGAAAAAGACTGTTGCGCGTGATAATAGTGAGGAGTATTTCCGTTTGCAGAAATTGCGTGAGAAACAAAAGGCTTCGCAGAACAAGAAGAAAAAATAATTCCAGGGAATTTTCTCCTTCGGTATATTTTGTCCGATATAAGGGTGTGTCTATGACGCACCCTTTTTTTGTCTCCTATATCTCCTTGGGTGGATTCTCTCCTAGTGTCTTCTCTTGTTACCCACAAACTTCCTCCATTTGCATTGAAACCTTTATGTTTTTTTGTGAAATGGAAGCCTCCTCATTTCGAAAAATTGAAGTATATTTACTATAAATATTCTTGTTGAATTGAGGGAACTGAGACAAATAATGCATTTTTTGAAGCCGCATTGGAGATGGGCGATTATCTCTCCTATCTGTGTGGCGACGGAGGTGGTGGCCGAACTGCTTCAGCCGTATATCATGTCTGTTATCGTCAACCAGGGTGTGTTGGGCGGTGATACTTCCCTCATTGTGCCTATGGGTATACGGATGGTGCTTGTTGTCCTAATGGGTATGTTGGGCGGCTTGCTTTCGATCTTTGCGGCTGGCACGGTCTCTTACCGTATGGGAGCGGACATTCGTTCCGCCTTGTTCAGAAAGACAATGTCCCTGTCTTTCAAGGATATTGACCAATTGCAGACCGGCTCGCTCATTACTCGTATGACCTCTGATGTGCAGCGTGTGCAAAGTGTGGTGCAGGCCTCCATGCGTCTTTTGTTCCGTTCTCCGATTCTATTCTTTGGGGCGGTGTCGATGATGCTCATGATTCATTTGGGGCTCTCTTCTGTTTTGCTTGTCCTTCTGCCGGTGCTGATTTTTTCCGTCGTGTTGATCTTGAAACAGGCATATCCTCAGTTCCTTGTCATCCAGAAGCTGACGGATAGACAGAATACGATTGTGCAAGAGTATATTTCCGGAATTCGTGTCGTGAAGTCTCATGTCAACGAGCGAGGGGAGTACGAACGTTTTAAGCGGAACAATGATGAACTTGTGGATTCTTCGTTGCGTGTCGCCCGTTGGGTCGTTTTGCTTGGACCGGTCATGTCTTTGCTGCTGAATATCGGCATCGCGGTTATTGTCTATTATGGGGCGCAACTTTTGGATGTGGGTGAGATTAATGTGGGTGATATCATGGCGTGTGTCAATTATATGGCCCAAATCCTTCTATCCTTGATGATGGCTTCCCGCATTATCATGTCCATCACCGAGGCCAGCGCTTCGATGTCCCGTATCGATGAGGTGTTATTGGCTGACGATGAGGAACCGGTGGACATGTCCGTAAAACGGACCGAAACATCCGACGCTATCGTTTTCGATCATGTGTCGTTTTCTTATGATAAAAATCCTCGTCGAGGTACGGAAGTCTTGAACGACATCTCTTTTTCTATTAGGAAAGGCGGTACGCTGGCCATCGTAGGTGGAACAGGTGCGGGGAAATCCACGATTACGAACTTGATAGCCCGTTTCTACCATCCGACTTCGGGGAAAATATGGCTGGATGGAACAGACATTAACGATATAGACGAGGAACGTTTGCGACAGATGGTCGGCCTGGTCATGCAGGAATCGTTGCTTTTTTCGGGTACGCTTAGGGAAAACCTGAGGTGGGGAAATCTTTCGGCGACCGACGATGATCTGATGCGCGCCTGTTCAATGGCCCGCATCGCGGATTTCGTCGAGGCTCAATCGGATGGATTGGATTATCAGGTGAGTCCTAAGGGAATGAATTTGTCTGGTGGACAAAGACAACGCTTCTCCATCGCCCGTACATTGGCGGGGTGCCATGATATCATCGTCTTGGACGATTGCCTGAGTGCGGTCGACTTACGTACTGATTCCCTTATCCGAAAGGAGCTGGCGAAGGTCGATGCGACGAAAGTGATTATTGCCCAACGGATGAATACAATCCGTAACGCGGATAAAATCTTGGTGCTGGAGCAAGGAGAGATTATCGGCCAGGGTACTCATGAGGAACTTTATGCTTCTTGTGCGTTGTACAAGGAATTGTGTGATAAACAAATGAATGCTAATTAGTTATGGCGGAACATCTTACGGCATCGGGAGGACAAAGACGCCTGAACACATTAGGGGCGAATGCGGATCGCGCGGAGAACGTTTCCGCTACGGTCCGTCGTCTGTTCTCTTATTGGAAGGGGGAGAAGTGGCTTCTTTCCCTGCTGGTGTTGTTGTCTCTCCTTTCCGTCGTTTGTACGTTGCTCTGCCCTTATTTGTTGGGACGGACTGTGGATGATTGTATCGGGCTTTTCTCCTCTGACGATCCCTCTTCGATGGATTCCTTGGTTAAGCATTTGGGCGTTTTTGTCCTCTTCCATCTCCTCTCCGCCGGGTTCACTTGGATCCATGAGTATGGCATGAGTGTCCTAG
Source organism: Paludibacteraceae bacterium (assembly GCA_045617845.1). Lineage (GTDB taxonomy): Bacteria > Bacteroidota > Bacteroidia > Bacteroidales > Paludibacteraceae > UBA1181. The sequence continues at coordinate 21,804 of JAZLJL010000091.1, forward strand.
CTCAGCGCTTGTTGCGTACGTTGAAGGAGAGCCTGACGAAAAAGCTCCTTTCTTTGAGCCCCCGTTTCTTCAACGACCATCTTTGCGGAACGTTGATGAGCTATTTCTCCAATGATGCTGAAATCGTCAAGAATGCATTGGGTGACACGGTTGTCCAAATAGTCACGAGCGTTCTCACTTTGGTGGGATCCATCGTTATCATGGCCCGTTTGAGTTGGCAATTGACGATCGTTACATGCCTGACTGTTCCTTTTGCCGTGATGGTGAGCCGTTTTGTCATGAAACATACACGTAAGCACTTCTCCCTTCAACAAGAGGCGTTGGGCGAAATGAATGGTATTGTCGAGGAATCTTTTTCGGGTATTAAGACGGTGAAGAGCTTCGGCCGGGAAGACGAACGTGTGGAGAAGTTCGAGGCGGTCAATAGGGTAGTGTGTGAAACAGGCCGACGGGCTCAGATTTACAGCGGCGTGTTGATGCCTATGATGAGGGTCTTGGACAACTGCTCATATATTTTAGTGACAATCTTTGGCGCATTCCTCGCTTCCAGAGGTTCTGTCACGGTTGGCGTCGTACAGTCTTTTTTGCTTTATACGAAAAATTTCCAGCGCCCTATAAATTCGATTGCTACCCAACTCAATACCGTGCAGTCCGCTATCGCTGGCGCCGAACGTATATTTAAGCTCTTGGATGAGGATTTGGAGATAAAGGAGCCTACGCAACCTGTTCATATTCCGTCCGTCCAGGGCGCGATAGAATTTAAGGACGTCTCTTTCGGGTATGGCGAAAATCTGGTTTTGAAGAATGTTAGTTTTTCCGCGCATCCTGGCGAAGTCATTGCGGTGGTCGGTTCCACAGGTGCGGGGAAGACGACGTTAATTAATCTCTTGAACCGTTTTTACGACGTTTGTTCCGGTAGCGTTAGAATTGATGGCGTGGATGTGCGTAATTTGCCGAAAGGCGAGCTGCGCCGTTCCATCGGATTGGTTCCTCAGGACCCTTATCTTTTCTCTGACACGTTGACACATAACGTGGCTTATGGAGATCCGGATGCGGATGCCGAAAAAGTGTGCGGTGCAGTGTGTCTGGCGAATGCCGACATGCTCGTGAATAGGATGTCGGACGGATTCGACACGGTTTTGAAGGAACAAGGGGCGGGTATAAGTCATGGTCAACGCCAACTTTTGACGATTGCTCGCGCTGTTTACAAAAATGCTCCAATTCTTGTGCTTGATGAGGCGACGAGTAACATCGATACCCGTACAGAGATATTAATCCAGCATGCGATTTCCCGGATTACCAAGGGCCACACTTGTTTGATTATTGCCCATCGGTTGAGTACCATCATGAATGCGGATAAGATTTTAGTGGTCGAGAAGGGCGTCATTGTGGAGCAAGGTCGCCATGAGGAGTTGTTGGCGAAGCAGGGCGTCTATTGGCGGATTTATAATAGCCAATTTGTAGCGGAAGAATAGTGTAGAGCCTTTTATCGGCCGATGAATTCTATCTTCTTTGTGTCGCTAAATCCCATCGAGTTTAAAGCTTCTTCTTGATTGCCGTATTGATAGCCGAAACAATTATGGTAGTATGCCGTCATCTCTTTTTTGCGTTTCGGAAAATAGATTGTTTTTAGCGGACATTCGTGGAATGCGCCCGGAAGGATATGTTTTACCCGCTTGGGTATTTCGTATGATTCCCCTTGTTTCCTTCTGGGGTATAGGAACAACTCTTCCCCGTTTTTTGAAAAGAGCACGCCATCTATTGATTTCAGATGCTTGTTCCGCTTATCCACCTCGATGGATTTTAAATTTTCACATCTCATATCGGCGTATCTACATACGCAGATGTCATGGGTGCGGGTGATTGTTTTGGAAAGATACAACTTCTCTAACCTGGGCAAATCTAACGAGGCGATAACTTTAAATCCGTCGGGAACCACCAATATTTTTGGGGATGTGGAAGATTGGTTCCCCCGTATAAATTCATTGTGAATGTATATTTCCTCTATATTCCTCTCTTCCCCGTTGATGATGACTCTGTTCTTGAGGACGATGCTGTCTTGTCCTTGTGAGAATCCTGCCACCCACCAACTCCCATCAAAGGCGTAGTATATGCCGTCTACCTCTAATATCTCTTCGGGGAAATGACAAGCTTCTATGGCAAGCGTGACTGAAAACAAGCACAGTAGGCTTAAGTAAAATCTTTTCATGCTTTTTTTGAAAGTTTTCTCAAATGTATGAATCCCTTTGAAAAACAAAGGGTGTACACTTGGTACATCCTTTGTTTCGTATAGAATCAATTCCTTAAATCTCCGTTTTGTTAGCCATCAATTTCTCTTGCCATTTCCAAGCGGATCTCAAGGTGTTTTCAAGCGTCTCTTCCGCTTTCCAACCCAACTCTTTGTTGGCCAAGGATGCGTCGGCCCATACTTTCTCGATGTCTCCAGCTCTGCGTGATGCGATTTCGAAAGGAACTTTCACTCCTGTCGCCTTCTCGAATGTGTTGATGATTTCGAGGACGGAGACTCCGTTACCCGTTCCAAGGTTGAATACCTCGATGTTCTTTTTGTTCTTTTTCTCCAGGATGCGGTTGATGGCGCAAACGTGAGCTTTCGCTAAATCCACTACATTGATGTAGTCACGGATGCAACTTCCGTCTTCTGTATTGTAGTCGTTACCGAATACTTTCAACACTTTTCGGATTCCTGCTGCCGTCTGTGTGATGTATGGCAAAAGGTTGTTGGGAATTCCGTTCGGTAATTCTCCGATTTCCGCACTTGGATGGGCTCCAATAGGATTGAAGTATCTAAGCAATACGACGTTCAAGTTCTTGTCTGCGGCAGCGGTGTCGCGCAAGATGGTCTCGCTCATCTGTTTTGTGCTTCCGTAAGGGGATGTCGCCGGCTTGATTGGCGATTTCTCTGTCACGGGAAGTTCGTCCGGTTGCCCATAGACGGTACAAGAGGAGGAGAACACGATGTTGTTGATATTGAACTTCGGCATGAGTTGGAGCAGGTTTATTAAGGAAACTATGTTGTTTCGGTAATAGACGAGCGGCATCTCGACGGATTCCCCGACTGATTTGGAAGCGGCGAAGTGGATGATGGCTTTGATGTCTGAATGCCTCTCCAGAAAACGCTCCAATGAATTGTAGTCTTTACAATCGATGTTCTCATAGATAGGAAGTGACCCTGTGATGGCTTTTATGCCGTCGATCACACCTATGTTGGAGTTGGATAGATTGTCTATGATGACAGGTTCGTATCCGGCGTTGAAAAGTTCAACGACGGCGTGCGAGCCTATGTATCCTGTTCCGCCGGTTACTAATATTTTACCTTTGTTTGCCATAAAACTTAAAATAACTTGTTGGGATATACGCCGTCATTGATGAGCTGTTGGATTTTGGCTACTACGGAAGGTCTATCCTCTTTGTAAGTCACACCGAACCATTTGCAAGGCGTTTCCAACACGTCGATCGTGGATGTGCCCTCTTGAATTAGACGGTTCACCATGGTAGGGATACCATACTCTGCTTTGATGTTGTCTGCATTCTTTTTCAGGAAGTCCTTGAAGTCAGCTACCGAGTGGTCGAAATAGTCGGTCGTGAATCCCCACATGTTCATGGAAACAGGCAAGTTCTCGTCGATTTTGTCATAGTCGCCAGTCTCCTGGTTCTTGAAGATGACGTCGTCGCCCTTGCGTTGAACCTCGTAGTGCTCAACAACTGTGGTCAAGTGATTGTTGGCGTCTTTGTTGCAAACACCGCGGGAAACGTGTCCGCTCTCGGAGAGTGTGTTGCCTAATCTATAAGCCACCATGCAATATTGGTCTTTTTTGCCTTCCATCGCTTTGAGAGCGTCTGCCAATATTTGGAAACTCTCCTTGCCGTAGAAGTCGTCAGCGTTGATGACGGCGAATGGTTCCTTCACTGCGTCCTTGCCCATTAGGATGGCATGGTTTGTTCCCCACGGCTTAACCCTGTCTGGGTGCAAAGAAAAACCTTCAGGAAGGTAATCAAGTTCTTGGAAAACGACCTCGACTTGAATGGCGTCTTTGTATTTGCTGATTACTTTTTCCCTAAAGTCTTGCTCGAATGCGTGACGGATGACGAAAACGACTTTGCCGAATCCGGCGCGTATAGCATCGAAAATTGAGAAATCCATGATTGTCTCTCCGTTAGGGCCAAGTCCGTCCAACTGCTTTAATCCACCGTAGCGACTGCCCATACCTGCAGCCAAAACCAATAACGTAGGTTTCATAATATGATACTCCTTTCTTTAATTCGAATTATTTCGCGAAGATAACAAAAGAAAATAATCTTTTCTATCAATAAGGTGTATATTCTTTCCCGGAATGTTCATTTTTGTTAAGGGATAGTATGGATAACATTCTCTGTGATTGCGGAATTGGTGGATTTTGATGAAATCTTTTTCCCCGATTTGCTTTGAAATTACGACGATATTCATAACTTTGCGAAAAATTTTGGCAAAGTGGCAGTTCCGCAGAACGAATTATTGGTTAGTTTGGAATCGAAGGTCAGACATCTCATGTTCTTGTATGAGGAACAGAGGAAGGAGAAGGAGACTGTCGACAAAAACTTGGAGAAGTGTGAAGCCGAGCTGGACAGGGTCAAGATGTCGGAGAAAATGTGGAGGGACAAGTATCAGCGTCTGCTGATCGCCAAAACAATTTCAACTTCCGAGGAGGACTCGAAAAAGACATTGACCCGATTGTCGAAATTGGAGCGGGAGATAGAAAAGTGCATTGCGTTGCTAAATGAATGACTTATAGCCGATTTTAGTGGTGGCGAACATGGACAATAATATAACTATCAACCTCAAGTTGGTCGGCTCTATGTATACGATGTCTTGTCCAAGAAACAACGAGGCTTTATATAGGGAAGCGGCTGATTTGATAGAAAAAGAATACAAAAAAATGTTGGATAGATATGGGAATAACTCGAGCGTGAAGGAGAAGGACCTCATCGCATATACTTTGCTGCAGGTCGCTTTGCGTTTGAAAAGCCTTGAGTCGGAGCATGCCGACGGATTGGAGAGTCTGGATTCCTTGAATGGTGAATTGACCGATTTCTTGAAGACGTTGTAATCGTTTTTTTTTCTTTTGGTGAAATAACCCGCATTTCTTTTGAGTTTAGCCCTCAAGAGCGATGCGTTTTTTATATATATATTAACACTTAGTTTATTGGTATGAATATCGTATTGATACTTGCCGGTTTCATCGTCGGTGGCGCGGTCACATGGGTCTTGCTGAACACCGCTTTGAAATCACGGTCACAGAAAATCATTCAGGACGCCGAGTCCGAAGGCGCTAAAAGACGCGACGAGAAGATGCGTGAGGCGAAGCAGAAATTTCAGGAATTGAAAAACGAGTATGACTCGCAGTGCAACCAGCACAATGCGAAGATGCAACAGGTAGATTCCAAACTGAAGCAACGCGAGATGCAGCTTAACCAATTCCAATCCGAACTGCAGAAGAGCAAGGCGGAAACGGAAAATCTGAAGGAAAATTTGAATAATCAGTTGGATGTGGTGAACTCCCGTAAACAGGAGCTCGAAAAACTGAACCGTATGGCTAGCGAACGTTTGGAGACTATCTCCGGCCTTTCCGCTGCCGAGGCGAAGGAGAAACTCATCGAGGCTTTGAAGGAAGAGGCTAAGACCGACGCCATGTCTTACGTGAACGAAATCATGGAGGAGGCTAAGATGACCGCCAACAAGGAGGCGAAACGTATTGTCGTGCAGACAATCCAACGTGTGGCTACCGAGGCTGCCATCGAGAATTCCGTTACAGTTTTCAATATCGATTCTGATGAGATTAAGGGTCGCATCATCGGTCGTGAAGGCCGTAATATCCGTGCCCTTGAGGCCGCTACGGGTGTTGAAATCATCGTGGATGACACTCCTGAGGCTATCGTCCTTTCCGCATTCGACCCTGTCCGCCGTGAGGTGGCTCGTTTGGCTTTGCACCAGTTGGTTACCGATGGACGTATACACCCTGCCCGTATCGAGGAGGTAGTCGCTAAGGTGAAGAAACAGGTGGAGGATGAAATCGTCGAGACTGGTAAACGTACTACCATCGATTTGGGTGTGCATGGCTTGCATCCTGATTTGGTAAGGTTGATCGGTAAGATGAAGTATCGTTCCTCTTATGGTCAAAATTTGCTCCAACACGCTCGTGAGACCGCTAATCTTTGTGCCGTGATGGCTTCCGAGTTGGGCTTGAACCCAAAGAAAGCGAAACGTGCCGGTTTGTTGCATGATATTGGTAAGGTGCCTGATGACGAACCTGAATTGCCACACGCAATTTTGGGTATGAAGTTGGCTGAGAAATATAAGGAAAAACCTGAAATCTGTAATGCCATCGGTGCTCACCACGATGAAATCGAGATGGATAGCTTGCTCTCTCCAATTGTTCAGGCTTGTGATGCTATCTCCGGCGCTAGACCAGGTGCTCGCCGTGAAATCGTTGAGGCTTACATCAAACGTTTGAATGACCTCGAAAAATTGGCTCTCTCTTACCCTGGCGTCGTGAAGACTTACGCTATTCAAGCGGGTCGTGAACTTCGCGTCATTGTGGGGGCTGATAAAATTGATGACAAGGAGATCGAAACGTTGTCGTATGAAATCGCTAAGAAGATTCAGGATGAGATGACTTATCCTGGTCAAGTGAAGATTACTGTTATTCGTGAAACGAGAGCTGTAAGCTTCGCAAAATAATGTTCTTATAGGAAGGTGCCGTGATTCTTTATCATGGCACCTTTTTCTCTTCTCCATGTGGATCTATCCTAGCATTTGTTATCATAGAGTCCTTGATTTGCCTTCCGCTTTTTTATTAGCTTTTTTACCCGATGACGTGCTCCTTTGGGGATAGTTAGTCTGTTTTACCGTTTAATTTATGATGTCTAAATGATTACTAGTATTTTTTGGATGTTGGTAGGTTTCCTTCTCTTGATTGTGGGAGGAAATTATTTGGTGAATGGTTCTGTGGCGATTGCGCGCCGCATGAATTTAAGTCCCATGGTGATTGGTATGACCGTTATCGGGTTCGGCACCTCTGCTCCTGAGTTGTTGGTGAGTGTCAATGCTGCTTTGGTAGGAAGCCCTGGTATCGCTATCGGTAATGTGGTGGGCTCGAATATCGCGAATATAGCTTTTATCTTAGGCGCCACGGGGCTTTACGTCGCTTGCGCTACGGATGTCCATACGCTTAAGGTGGATATGCCTTTCATGGTGGTCGCTTGTGTGGCGTTGGCTGTTGTCGGAATGACGGGGACTATCGGCCGGATACCGGGCGTTATCGGTGTCTTGGCTCTTGTTTCTTTCGTCGTTTGGCAAATTGTCTCGTCTAGGAAAAAGGGACAGCCCCAAACTGTGGATCCCGCACTTGAGGATGCGAAACCGATGCCGCTAGGTATCGCCGCTGTTTTAGTGGTGATCTCTATCGTCGCGATGGTGTTTGGCTCCAACTTCTTGGTTGACGGCGCCCGTAACATTGCGTTGTCCCTAGGTGTCTCTGAGCGTGTGATAGGTTTGACTATCGTTGCGGTCGGAACAAGTTTGCCGGAACTCTTCGCCTCTTTGATGTCCGCGAAGAAAGGACAGACAGACTTGGCTATCGGTAATATCATTGGAAGTGTCTCTTTCAATGTCTTTTTTGTCATCGGACTTTCCTCCGTTATTTGCCCGATTGAGGGAAGCGACCAAGGCTTTTTATTCGACTATGTCTTGATGGTCGTCTTGGCGTTCCTCCTTTGGCTTTTCCTTTCTACAAAACGTACTTTGGAACGTTGGGAAGGTGGCTTGTTATTGGCTATATACGTCGCATATATTGTTAGGATGGTTTGGCTGGCCTAATGGCTAGCCATTAGATTCCTGTCTTGGGGATGGGGCTCTTGTGAGATTTCCCCTCCATCTTTTTTTATTATATTACACTTTGTTTTATTGTTATGTTTTTTATTAAAACCGTTTCCTGGTCATTTGTGGAGGTGCCCTTCCTCCATAAAGACGATTTTTTGTGTTGTCCCTTAAGTCGTGTTTCCTCTCCTTGCTCGGAACATATAGAAGGTTCTTATGCCTAAATTTTGATGATATTGTTTGAGTTGAAGGATTTTTCGAGTATATTTGCCCGAATTTCTGCTTTTTGCAGAGTGGGTATAGTATGCTTTAATAAGGGTAAATTGAAAATTTAGGTCATGAAAAAACATTTATATTCAACTTTGCTGCTGTTGCTCGGAGTAGTGACAGGGGCTTTTTCGCAAAGTAAGACCATCTCCGGTGGTAATGATCATGGATTGATTATCTGTGCTGAGGGGTATTTGTATACGTGGGGTAACAACTATGGAATGTCCAATAAGCAGGATCCATTACTCGGTATAGACCCTGATGAAAGTACTCATTCCAAGGATGAGGTAGTCTATTCTCCGCAACGCGTTAAAACTGGAAATTTGACTTTTAGTCAGGTGACTTCCGGATCTGGTGCATTTAACTTGGCGCTTTCTTGCCATAAACTTGTTTATGCTTGGGGTGATAACCAGAATGGTGGTTGCGGTCAGGGCGCTAATGCTGGTATGGTTATCCCTTATCCGGTCCCTGTGTTGAAGGGTGAGACATCTGGGTATGACGAGGAGGGTAATCCTGGTGGTAAATATTTGGGAGGTGTTACGTTTATCGCCGCTTCCACGAACTCTGGTTTCGCTATTATGGATGATGGACGTGTTGTCGGATGGGGAACTGGTAAATGGAACCCCGCTACCGGAGCAAGCGCTATGGAGCCTGCTTATATAAAGGTGAAAAAAAATGGCACCACTACAGATTTGACGAATATCACCCACATTTCGGGAGGTGACGATAACTGTCTTCTTCGTGATGAGGATGGAAACTTATATGGTATCGGACCTTGGAATGGTAATTCTGAGGCAACCACTACTGTTGCTGTCCCAGTTCTTAAGGCTGATGATAATGAACCTTTGACTGATGTGCGCATGTCGGCCGCAGGTGACGTCTGTGGTTTCGCTGTTACTGGTGATGGATACGTCTGGAGTTGGGGTCAAGGCGGTTGGGGAGGCTCGACTGGCCAGCAAAAAGAAGGATTGACTCATTATACGGCAATGAAGGTTTCCTCTGGTGAGTACAAGACTATTTCTGGTGAGGAATATTTGACTGATATTAAGGAGGTTGTCGGTGGACGAGGTCACGGTGCCGCTGTTTCTAAGGAGGGCTACTTGATCTATTGGGGATGTGATGATGAAAATGGTGGTGTCGCTCCTGTTAGTGCGGCTACTGCAGCAAAATATCCGAATGGTGCGAAAGGTGTGGCTCCTGTGTTGGCTCGTTATTGTGACGCTTCCGGTAAACCTGGCGATTTGGTAAAGGATGCTGTAAGCATCTCCCGTGGTGATAACTTCGATTTCATGGTGAATGACAAGGATGAATTTTATGTTTGGGGATTGAATGACTTAGGACAATGTGGTATTGGTAATGCATCTGTTTCCAAGTATACTTGTTTGACTAAATTGACCACGATCCCTTGCGAAATTCAGGATGGTTGTCCGGATGTTTACATGACGAACAGAACTAAGTGCCCTGGCGAGGAAATTGAGTTGGATTGTGGCTTTGTTGTCCCTATTGGTAAGGAAGACAGATATTATGTCACTTGGATGTTCGATGGGAAGGTGTTGAATAGTGCTAAATCTTCTGATTCAAAGGCTGATCGTTTGGCTGATCCGTATAATGTCACTTCAATTAAAATTACTGAACCTGGAGAATATTCCGTTTCGGTTGAATATGTCGGTGGTAACATCCCTTGCGATAAGTGTAGACCAGCTGAGACTTCTTGTGTTGTTAAGGAGTTTGCTATGCCTATCGATACGATTGTCACTACGATGAATTGTGTGGCAGAACCTTTGTCTCCTGCAGCATCCGATCGTATTTGTTTTAAGGCTGTCGTGAATAACTCGTTCTATGATGCTACCCAGAAAACTACTTTCGCCGCTTTCGCCACGCCTGACAGTAAGGATACGTTAGCGGTTGTTGAAACAACTGGTGCTGGCGGAAAAATCGAGTTTTGTGTTACGGGAGATAAGATTGATAAAACTCAGATTCATGATAATAAGGATGCTGATATCCCTGATACTACCTATAGTGTTTGGTTGGAGGATATCTCTTCATTCGATACGTATTTGAATAAGGGGGCAAAACTCAACACGAAAGGTTCCTTCCAATCGTATGGTCTCCTAATCGATGTATATTCCTCTGCCGAATTGAAGTCTTTCACTATTGTTGCTGCCTCTTATAGCGATAGTGTTTCTTTATCGGTTACTCCTGTGCTTTATGAGGCAACTAAGAATTCAAATGCATTGTATGTGGTGGGGAAACCGGTATGGACAGGTAAAGCACAGAAATTCACTGTTGACGCTTCCGGTCCACAGGATCTTGTGATTGATTGTGGAACGGTGATTGAAGGTAATGCTGCCCGCGGTACTCGTTATATATTGGGTATGAATATACTTGGTGAAAATTACCAACTTTACACAGGTAGTGTGGGTACTGTTAAACAAAATTCTGCGGAATTCCCGTCTCCTATCATAGATTCTGAAAAATTGGGTATATATGTGATGGGTGGCACCGCAAATTCTTATACCAGCAATTCTAATGGTAGTTCTGAAACTTGTTTCAAGGACGTCCTTTGGGGCAAGATGACTGATTATGATTGTGGACGTATGGTATTGACTGGTGTTTATGGCTGCCCTCCTTGTAATGTGCCGGATGAGGTCTCTGCTTTAGTGGACGGTGAGGCTAAACCCGATACGGTGTTCTTGTGCGAGGAGACTCCTTCCGTTTCTCTTTCCCTGGAGGGCTTGAAATGCACCAAGGAGCCTGCTGCCGTTTTTGATGTGCTTTGGTATGCTAATGATCCTTCTTCTCCTGAACTCCAAGAGGACTTGAACGTTACTTCCTCTTCCTTGAAGCAGGAGATTAAGTGGACTTCTTCTTTGGAAGGTAAAACTGAGGTTTATTATGTTAAGGTACGTGATGGAGAGAAGCCTGACGCCTCTTCTTGTTTCGTTTTCGATTCCGTTATCGTTAAGTATAATAATAAACCAATTGTCCCTGAAATAGAGATACCTGCATTCTGTAAAGGTATTGTCGATGATGATGTCATTTCTTATTTGAATAATGATTTGGCCACAATCTTGAAGGGTTTGACCGCCTCTATTGTTGATCCAGCTGGTGATAATGTCGACTTGGCGGACCTCGCTTCTTCTCTCGAAAAATTATCCGATGGAACGCAAACGTATAGTATAGCGGTGACCGACGATGTTACCGGTTGTGTGAGCGAAATAGGTTCCTTCGACGTGAAGGTGAAGGAGATTCCTGCCGCGCCAGGTACCGAGAACCTCGACTACGTGGTTACGGATAAGTCCGACCAATCGGTGGAGGAGGGTGCGACCGCACTTACGGGCGCCGATCTCCATTGGTACAG
>JAZLJL010000092.1:0-79714 GCA_045617845.1 Paludibacteraceae bacterium
TATTGGTGTCCGCTAAACATCAAAAGGCATAACAAAACAGTCTGCAATGCCAGTAAATACGGCATTGCGGATCTTTTTTTTGAAAAACAAGCCCCCTAGTCAAACAACGAGAGCTGAATAGGAGGCTCTTTTGACCGCTCGATTAGTTTTTCCCAATCTCTTTCAGGATCACTTAAGAATGAATAACAGTTGATGTAGTACATAAGCGTTATTCTTACAATTGTGGCTAATCCCGAAAAGCTCCAAGATTTGTTCTTGATGCGCTTCTGGATGACCATAAGCAGGAGGTTTGCGATAAGTGTCACCCAAATCTGTATCTTAATGGCGTTCGCACTTTCACCGTAAAATATCTCAGCGGGAAGTTCTGTTTCAATTGCTTGAACAGGAGTTCTATCTCCCATCTTTTTCTATAGGGGATTTCTATAAATTGATTTGTAGCGATTTTGAAAGTTTTGTCAGACAGATTGACGATTTGAACGAAGGAGCAGTGCGGGCACTGTGACTGAGTGAAAATCAGCAAGATGGCGACAAAAGTTCAAAAGCGCACAAAAGATTAAAGATTAACCTATATAAAAAAATATTTAATAATCGGGGAATTTATAGAAGTCCCCTATATAGAGAGTTTGTATACAAGAAATGCCCAGACAGATGTTCGGGCATTTCTTGTATCATAGCAACGCTTACGGTTTCGAGAGCCATAGGCACTGCTTTATATTTCCCACATCAGTATAAGGAAATCTCATATCCATCTAAACTATCGCGCACTATGCAGCATGACGAAAATGTTGTGCCATAAGTCGATTGGAATGAACTGATAGTCATCGAGTCTATCTTTATACTTTCAACACCTTCCATGACATGATCGGGCGATTCGTTCGGAACCGATGTCTCAGAGTAGTAAACGTACGGATAGATATACGGTTTGGGAATGTAGAAGAAAAATGATTCGACTGAAGTACAATCCTTCTTCGGTATCATCTCAACGCTTACGTTGCATGTTACTGGAACGTTGGCATAACTGAAAGTTCTTATGTAACAATTATTGTTGTTTGATGCCGCTTTCGTTGCAGCAAGAGTAATCTCAATATCTACATAATTCCAATCATCCACAACTATTCCCCCTAAGGTTCCTTGAATCGTATCGTCATGCACAGCTCCTTGGTTATCAGAATAACGAACGACATAATCGAAATACTTCAAACTCGATGGATGGATTGGAACAACCACAGTCATGTCGACTTGCTTAATTGAGTTAAGAGTTAGACCAGAATCCTCACTCAAGGCATTGTTGACATCTTCTTCATCGTCCTTTTCGCAACTGCAAAAGGCAAATGCCATAGCCAAAATGCAAAAAAAAGAAACATGTTTCATGGCAAAAATTTTTAAGTTTTAAAGGGTTCTATAAATTGATTTTTTCCACCCATTGAAACCCGTTAAATGGGTGATATATGAAGGTCGCTTTTTATTACCGACAAATAAAGTTATAAAAACAAATCGGAAACTCAGCATTTCAGCACATGTATTTCACTTTTATTTTTGTTTGCTTACCCCAAAGTAGTCAAAAGAGAAGTGCTTCCATTCGTTGAAAAAACGTTTCTCAAGAGCTTGGTCGCTCGTGAAGACTCCCTTGCCCTTGGTCACCTTGCGCACTTCTTTATCATCTGCGGATCGAAACTACCGTCTCGGTCTCTCGGAGTGCTGATTGTTATCTCGCCCACTGAGGTGCGTACCTGCTTCTGCGCTTCCCGTTGCGGCGGTTCCCGTTCTCCCGTTCCTCTTCGGTCAGGTGGGCGTCCATCTCTCCTTCCAACACTGCGTTTAGGATGTCTTCTATCAACGGTGCAAAAGCCCCGTCCTTGCCAAACATCGGCTTCCCTGCTTTTAATCCTTCGATCACTTCTTGGCGGATCGCCTCCAATCTTTCTTTTTCTTCTATACTGTTTAAACTTTGTCTTTGACTTTTTATTTTGTCTTGACACAGTTTAAATTACATTCTCAAATAATTTTAATGAAATGATGTGAATCCCTTCCTTTTTTTCTTCTCCCTTCCTTTCCGCACAATGGTGCCGTACGGGCGAATTGCATTCGCCCCTTATATCCAATACAAAATAACGAACATTATACGACCCTTCACCACGGGCGAATGCGATTCGCCCCTACAAAAATTTCATCGTTTGATATTATTTAAAATCATCAACGTCTATTGTATCAATCGTTTCTTTTAATATGACTATACTGTCATTCTGATATTCATAAAACTCTTTACAATGTTTTATTGCAAGAAAAATAGGATACCCATTTTCATTGTATTTCTTCCAATCAATATTATATGAACATTCATTATGCTTTTCGAATGTGTCTTTTCCTATAATCACTTGTTCATACGAATCAAAATTAGTGACAGAACACAATTTTTCCCCTGTTATATCTAAATATGATTCATCCGTTTGGATTATGAATTCATCACCTTCTAATTCATTCTGAACTTTAATCATCAACTTGCCATTTGTAAGTTTTATATATTCCGCAATATGACCATAATATCCAGCACAATATTCATAATATGAATCCATTATTTCTTTCTTTTCTTCTAACTGATAGGTGCCGTTTATCTTCTTGTATTTCAAGTACCCCATTTTATTATCTCTACATCCACTAGTATTGATATAAAGATCTTTCATTGACAAATATTCAATGATAGGGAAATAATCGATGATATAGTAGAAATATGGTGAATTATTAACAGTATCAATTGAAATAGAAATTGTATCATTATTCTCCACAATAAAGTTTCTTGAGCAATCAGGTGGATTAATCATTTTTTCAATCTTTTTAAAATAGGACAATAAAAGTTGGTCGTTGTTATAATTAATTGAATCATTCTCTTTTTGTTCATAATTATAATTCTGATGGTCCCTTATTTCATTTATAGAACACGTATCAGTATAATTCTTTTGTGGAAGATTTTTTTCTGTTTGATTACAACTCGTGAAACCTGCTGATAATGCTATAAGAAATAGAACTTTAATTCTTTCATATTTAAAAATATAATAATTCTTCATTAGCGAATTTTCTAATGTATTGTAAATATATAATTTTATTATATCAGATGTATGATTAATATATTATTTAGTTCTAAAAACTCTTTTTATTTTAATTCCATTTTGTAAAATCGAAACAAAACCAAATCCCCATCTTCTCTTTCGTATCTTTATTTATTAATTATAGAACTCTATTTTTAACAATAGAAAAGAAAAATAAATTAAAAAGAATTTTGTAATACTATCACTTATCAGACCAGTTACCTTTAAATCTTAGTTAAACAATAACCTTTCCCCCTAGGGGGAAACGACCGAAAAATCCAATTAAGCCACCTTGGGCAACTCGCCACCACAAAGATATAAAGATTTTGGAGTTTTATGTCCTATGCCTTGGTGATGCCTGTGATTGTTGTAGTAGTTTATGTACCATCTTATCCCTTCCCGCATCTTCACCCCATCGTCAAACGGATGAAAATAGATGTATTCGTTCTTGATGGTACGCCAGAACCGCTCGATCCAAATGTTGTCCTTGCATCGTCCACGGCCATCAATACTGATCTTTATACCATACCTTTCCAATGCTTCTTCCCATTCCTTGCAGGTATATTGGCTGCCCTGGTCGGAATTGAGGATTTCAGGGGCGCCATGACGCCTAATGGCACGCTCCAACACCTCTATCGCATTACTCGCCTCCAATGTGCTGTAGAGCCCCCATGAGACGACATGACGGCTGTACACGTTATAGGTAATGGAACCCTTTCCCCATCGGTATATAGCTGATGTCCGTACTCCAGACCTGGTTAGGGTGATCTATTTTCATCTTTCTTAAAAGATATGGATGAACATAAGTCGCCGACCCCAAGGTGCTTAGGCGAGGAGCCGGATAGTCTGATTTCCAGTTGGAAATCATCACACTTGACACATTAAAGCGCTCCGACAACTGCGCCAGTGTCTCTTGGCCTTTCAGTGCCTCTATGGCAACTTGAGCCTTAAACTCTGCTGTGAAACTTCTTCTTTTACTTTTCATGACTGCTAAACAAAACTTTATTTTCTTAACTTAGCAACTGGTTCGAAAAAGCGGCAGTATTATACTACCATTGTCAACGGTCATTTTTCCGTTATCGAACGTATATTTTGAATGTCATCATAAAAAAACGCAAGCCAATTATTAGCAGCACGGACAATTCCAAATTTATTTTTGATAGAATTCCCACCTAACAGACCCACATTTCGCAATCATCAAAGTAGCATTTTCCTCCGCATATTCTTTTATGAATGCCTGTTTGAGTTTCTCCCAAGACTCCGATTCCGTTTCACAGTTCCCATACATACAATAAATACTTTTACTATTGAAAACCATCACCATAGGCTGGGTTTCGGTCTCTCCATCTACCTTGTACTTTAATCCTTTCACCCTTTCTTCGGAAAAGAATTTCTTCACCGCTTCTTGGCACGAAGTAGTGTCATTAAACAAATAATAACTTAGGAAATAAGTCAAATAGATATCCCGACCATTATTATCCTTGCAGGAAGCCATTGACTGAAGTTTATACATATCACACGGCGCTTTACTATCCCTATCCAAAAAAGCGTATTTGAAATCGTCCGGAGCTTTGTTAGGGAGACATGTGTAAGCGACGTCCAATTTCTTAACGAAGGTCGTGAAATCCTGCGCATGTAAGGACGACAATACGCACAACAGCAACAAAGTGAAAAAATATCTCATAGACGAAATGTTATTACAATTCGATATAAAAATACAAAAAAAACGTCAAGATTTCAAACACATGGAATTGAATTTATTATAAAAATTTATCGCATTCTATGTTATGTGCAACCCCTCTGGGGTTGTTTGATGGGGGATACAAATCCATTATTCTACCGAGATGGAACCCCTACGGGGTTCGTGAGAAAAGTGCCTCCGATTTAACTCTCGTTGTTTGATTGGCAGGCTTGGCTTTCAAAAAAAAATAATTTTAACGTAAGTTCGATGAATAGAGTATCTGTTTCGCATGAGACGAGACAGTTGTACTTTCTCCTTTTGAATGAGAAAACAGGAAGGTAGATTTTCTGTTATTTGTCAATAGGCATGCAACGTTTCATTTGTTTTATGGATGTAACGTTGCATGTATGTGTATATGAGGAGTCTTAGATTGAGAGCTGCATGTTGTTGAAACATTTGTTAATCATTGATTGAGGTACATCGCATTCCTTTGCAATCATGGGCCAGGTTGCACATACATCACAAATATTCTCTATGATTTGAGAGGCGTTACGGATATTGTTACGCGTTGCCAGTTCCAACAGATCTTCTCGGGTAATGTCATCATACTTGCCGTTTACTGACATCTGATGAGCAGAGGTCCATGAGCCGTCCGGATTGTACGAGTAACACATATCATAAGCGGGAGACAATCTCCATTTTCCCTGTTTGTCCATCAGGAATGAGATGTTTTTCGTATGATCATCCTGATTCCTTATGACGATGTTGAATACTAACCTGCGGAACATTTCCTGAGCTTCAGAATAAGAGAGTCTTAGACCACGCATCACATTAAACGCTTGTTCGTAGGAATAACCTCTCAACAATCTGTAATCATAATGAGCAATACCACAGAGGGTCTGCATATGGATTTTCTCCCCATTCTGCCGATCAAACCGCTTTGTGAGGAAATGAGCTCTTCCATTTTCTTCAATCAAGGAGCATTCCGTCATATCGATTCCGCATTTCTTCACCAGTTCTGAAAACGAATATTCAAGACGACCATAGTTTCCCGTTTCCTTGAATCCAGCCTTTGCAGAGACGCCATCCAGTTTTATCAGATAATAGTCGAATCCTGCCGGTGCTTCCACTTGTCCCGAGCGTACCTCTCCTGTAGCTTTATTATAAGCGATAATCGCCTTGGCTCTTTGACCTCCAGCAGATGTTCCCAGACGCAGGATTTCTGCAATGGCATTTTTTTTGTTGTCGCTCAGATTCGTCTGAAAGCTTTCTTTTTGAGTAAGTGCCTCTTGAGCGACAGTAACAAGGTTATCTATTTCAATTTTATGTTCTGCCTGAAGAGTGGTTTCGATTGCAGGTTCAAATTCAAGTGCCCCCATGCATCTTTTGCCCATAAAACAAAGAGATTCCACTGTATTGCTGGTTGTCCTTCCCGTTAGGGAAAGCCATTTGTCAAACAAGGCCCGTCCATAAGTGTCAGGCAATGAATCTGCCAACATTCCGGGGAGACCTTTGAATGTTTCTTTGTTAAGTTCTCCAAAACTATAGATTCTGCCTTCTCTTGCAGGCATTAGAATGGGTGAAGGTTGGATCCCTTTTTTTACGAAGTCGGGATCATATTCAAACCTTGCAACTCCATATTGTTCGTTCCAACTTACAGAACCAACTATAAGTCCGAACATTTTTACTTGTGCTACGTCTACCATTCTGAGTCTTCCTGTTTATTTACAATGTTGCTTTTGGATGCACGCTTCCTTTTCTTTTTGGCAGCAGACTGCATCATTTTGAAATATTCGTTAGGACTGATTTCTTCTTCCTCTACAAGAGGTAAGAAAACTTCCAATTTCCCTAATGTCCTTACTAGGCGAATGAATGATTCGAAGGATTTTATCTCGCCCTCTTCCATCCGTATGATAGAAGACACGGATACACCTGAATTCAAAGCAAGATCTTGGCGTGATATGTTTTGTTTTAGTCTAAGCTCCTTAAGCTTGGCTGATATTCTGTTGGTAATATCGGTGTCAGAAAGCATGTAAATATTATCCATAATGTCAAATTTGATATTTTACACTGCAAATATAATCTTTATTTGTCAAATCTGATACGTTATTACATGTGTATTTTCGTAATGACACAAAAATTTTTGTCAGACAAGTCCGACTCAGTTTAAATCTTCAGGAACAGGAATGGAAGATTTCATTGGGTGATTTCATATTTTATCTTTTCCGCCTATGAAATTCACCACTCTTTTTAAATGCACCGCTAACATAAAGTACAAGGAAAAAAATCAGGGATGACCATAGAATGCCATCCCTGAGAATATAAAAGAAACATAAGGCAGCTATTCCACCTAACAGATTAACCACAAAATTGTCAAAAGATCGATGTCTTGAATGCTCAACCTGTGCAATATTCTTTAGTTCATCGTTCACAGTCTCAATGATAGCTCTGTGACGAAGAAGGACTTTGTCGGACACACTCATTAACGCACCCTTCATATTGTTCTTCAGCTTTGTTATCAACTGTATTCCGTCAACAAAAAGACGTTGAAAAAGATTTTTGCTTATATACCCCTTGTCTGCAACAAGTTTCCCATAGATCAAGTCTACGAAACCCTTATAATCAAGAGGTTGCCTGTCGTCAACGTTGCCCGGTGTAAACATAAAGTTGAGGAGTTCCCCTTTCTCATTGCATATTAGATGAAGTTTAAATCCGAAGAACCATCCCATAGAGTATTGTCCCCTTTGTGCTATGCCCTTAAAAACCTTGTGCATCTGTATTCTTTGGTTCTTACACACTCTAGTAACTTTGTCTTCGGTAAACATGCAATAAAAGGTTGTGTTTTTTTGTTTTTTTTCATTATAAAGATACAACTTTTATTGCTAATTACCAAACAATCAATTAATTAAAATTCATCGAACTCACGTAATTTTATATAAGACTTCAGATTCGGATATAAAAAATCCGCGACGCCAACCATAGGCATCGCGGATATATTTTTTCCGATAAAACATTACTTGCTTGCGATGAAGCTCGTCAGATCCGCCATCTTGATTTTTCCTTCGTAGATGGCTTTTCCCGTGATCACCGCAGGGACACCAGCCTCCTGCAACGCCTCGATATCCGCCATAGAGCTCACTCCCCCACTCGCGATCAGGTACAAATCAGGAAACTCAGCCAAGATCTTCTTGTAGAGATCCGTGGAAGGACCTTGCAGCATGCCGTCCTTGCTGATGTCGGTGCAAATCACCTTGTTCACGCCCCTGTTTTTGAAATTGCCGATGAAAGGCAACAAATCAGCGTCGGTCGTCTCGATCCAGCCGCCGACGGCAATCTTCTCGTTCTTCACGTCGGCGCCCAAAATGATACGCTCCGACCCGAACTTATCTATCCAAGATGTGAAGACATCCGGCTTCTTCACCGCGATGCTACCGCCCGTGATCATCTTCGCGCCACTCTCGAAAGCGATGCGAAGGTCCTCGTCGCTCTTCAGTCCACCGCCGAAATCGATGGTCAGACCCGTGTGGGAAGCGATCTTCTCCAGCACTTTATAATTGACGATGTGCTGCGCCTTAGCACCGTCCAAATCCACCAAATGCAAGCGTTTCACGCCAGCGTCCTCAAACATCTTCGCGACCTCCAAAGGGTTTTCGTTGTAAACCTTCTTCTGGTCATAATCACCTTGCGAGAGACGCACACACTTCGCGTCGATAATATCTATAGCCGGAATAATCTCTATCATAATCAATTTCCATTTACAAATTCAACAATATCTTGTTCATTATACGTAGCGTTACTCATCACCTTCACAACTTCGCCGTTATGTACCAACATAATGAGGGGAAGCGTACCATTCGTCAACGAAAGGAATTTCCTTCCAGGCAAGAAATCGTGAGGGCGAGGTGAAACCTTAGTCTCGGCGACAAATTTATCGAACATCGACCCATTCCCCAAAACAAACCAATGTTCCTTGAACTTACCCTGGTCCAAATGGCGCAACGTCAAATCGAGCTTGCGCACCGCCATCTTACAATGCTTACACCCCGTGCTGATAAAAGCCAAAACGTATTTGTCCTCGCCCTTCAAAGCGGGGAAACTATCAGAAAGTTCGGAAAATTCGGAAGAGGAAAAGGAATTCTTCTTGGTCGAATAGCCATAGGGAGCCTTGAACACGAAGGAAAAAAACAAAGAACCTACGATAGCCACAGCTAAGAAAATAGGTTTCCAACGCACATTCCAATCCTCGCGATTCCAAGCGAAAAAGAGGAGTGCGCCAAGTAAAAGGTTCTTTAGCAAAGACTCCTTCGGATCCAATTCGAAAACGTCGCCGAAACAATGGCAATTACCATCGTCACCGATCGCCACCAAATAGAGAAGGAATAGCGAGAAAAGAATCAATAACCCTGCGGAAGCGCGGGTTGCCCACCTCGCGTATAAACCAGAAAGGAGACAGACCCCAAGGAACATCTCCGTGAACAAAATGACACGGGCCAAATGGCAAGAGACAGCCAAACTAAACCAATCGAAACCATAAATATATAACTCGAAAGAATCGACCGACTTGAACTTCAGGAAAGCGGAGACCATGAAAACGGCCCCCAAGACCATCCTACAGACCAAAGAAAGTTTGCTGTTTACCTGCATTTATCAGATGGATGAGCATTCCATGTCGGGAGTATCCTCCAAATCGGAGCAATCGCCCTCTTGGTCATAAAACTGCGTAGTAGTAGTACTGTTACTAGTGTTCGAACTACATTCGCAATCCGTAGTGTTCGAAGAACATGAGTTAAAGCCACAAAGAAACGCACTTACCAAAAGCACGGACCTTACAATGTTTTTCAATATGTCAATAAGCATAAATAAATATTTTTGACAGAACGTCTATTTTCATGCCGCAAATGTAACACATAACGACCACATCTGCAAACATCGACATTCCAAAGCCCTCAAATCTACAAAACAAATTTCAAAACCACGCCGTCGTTTTGTCTAACATCAACAAGGAATGGGTCATTAAATGACATTTTTTGTTTAATTTGTTTTCCTGTTAATAAATCTGTGAAAGTCCTCACCTTTTCGTCTGAAGAGATATGTAGGACATCAAACGCATGTTGAGGAATATTCACCTTTAATTTCACATCGTTATTCTCGAAATTGACGACGACCAGCAGACACTCGTCGCCAGCCTTACGGAAGAAAGCGTACTGCTTATTCGTGTTATAATCCGGATTATTGAAATTGGCGTAAGTCAAATCGAAGAAAGCCCCATCGGAAATAGTCTTTTCGGACTTACAGAGATTCAGCAAAGAGGAATAGAACGAACGTAGTTTCTTCTCATCCTTCGTAAGTTTACCATCCAACCAGCGTTGTACGGTAGGGACAGCCCAATAATCGAAAATCGTCGTACGGCCATCCAAGCCACTGAAGCCAGCCTTGTCCATAGCCTTCTCGCCCAACTCCTGACCGAAATAGACCATAGCTGGACCCTTGTTGATGCAAGCGGAAACAATCATCGCCGGCTTTCCCTTTTCAGGGTCAGAAGCGAAAAAGTCCGAAGCCACACGTTGCTCGTCGTGGTTCTCCAAGAAATTCAGCATATGCTCTTCGATACCATCCAAGCTCTGCCAACATTCAGTAATGCTATGGCAGGAATTCTCATTACGCATGATTCCGCGCAAAGTGTCATAAAGGCCTACTTTATCATAAAGATAATCAAACTTGCCTTCGAAAATAAATTGTCTGTACTGGGAAGGGTCATAAGTCTCGGCGATGAAGATCACGTTCGGATAGCGTTGCTTCACGGCAGGGATCACCCAACTCCAGAATTCCACAGGCACCATCTCGGCCATATCGCAACGGAAGCCGTCGATACCCTTCATACACCAATAGACCAAGATGTCGAATATCTTATTCCATGTATCCGGCTTCGGCATGAAATCGCGGAAATGGTTGTTACGGTAATCGACGCCGTAGTTAAGTTTCACAGTCTCGTACCATTCATAGATACCCGGATTATTAGCGAAGAAATCATTACCAGTCACCTTGCAAGGCATCTCCGAATAAGGTTCCTTTTCGCCCGCGTACAAATCCATATGCCCGGCGAAAGGCTGATTGACGAGATAATAGAAATTATTTTGGTTGGAAAAGAAAACCTCTTTCACGTCATCCTCACCCAAATCCTTCACGTCCTTAGGCTTGGCGTCTGAGAAATACTGGCGGGCAACATGGTTAGGGACAAAGTCCATAATCACCTTCAAGCCAGACTCATGGGTACGTTTGACCAAATCGGAGAACTCCTTTCCCCGCTCATCGACCTTGACAGCCAAATCTGGGTCAATATCGTAATAATCCTTTATCGCGTAAGGGGAACCAGCCTTACCCTTCACGACGGCAGGATGGTCCCTTCTAATTCCGTACTTAACGTAGTCTGTCTGAGTGGCATGCTCAATCACACCCGTATACCAAATATGTGTGACGCCCAAATCACGGATTTCCTTCAGGCGTTGTTCGGTAAAATCATCAAGTTTGCCACATCCATTCCGCGACAAGTCACCATTCTCGACCAAATTTTTGTTCATGTTTCCGAAAAGTCTCGGAAGCACTTGGTAAATAATGATTTTCTCCATGTTACACACAATACTAAATGTTATGACAGAATGTTAAAATGAAAGACGAGAGCTGACCACACGCTATGAGGCGGAAAGGTCAGCCACACATCAATCGAAATAGCTGGTGCCATCGAAGCAATGGGTACAAACCTGCTCCTTAGGCAAACCGATAGCCTCGACCAAATCCTCGACCGTACAGAAACGGAGGGAAGAGAGGTTAAAGGTGGAACGGATATCCTCGACCATTTTCTTATACTCAGGAGAATCAGTCGTCTGATACTTCTGGAGGTTCTTGTCATGCGCACCCTCAAACTTCTTGATGATACGTCTCGTGATCAAATCCAATTCGCTGTTCTTCGACGCGAAGTTGAGGAACTGGCAAGGATAGATAAGCGGAGGACAAGAGATACGCATATGAACCTCTTTAGCGCCATATCCGTAGAGGGCGCCCACATTATCGGAAAGCTGGGTTCCGCGCACGATCGAATCGTCGCAGAAAATCACACGGCTACCGTTCAGCAATTGTTTATTAGGAATCAGCTTCATCTTAGCGACCAACTTCCTTGTCTCTTGAGTCGCAGGGGTAAAGCTACGAGGCCACGTAGGCGTATACTTAATCAGCGCGCGTTTGTAAGGGATGCCACTACCATTGGAATAACCGATGGCGAAACCGATACCGGAATCCGGGACGGCTGCCACATAGTCGGCGTCACATTTATCCTTTTGCCCCATCAAGCAACCAGCGGCATGACGTGCGAAATCGACGTTCTTATCCTCATAAGTGCTCACAGGGTATCCATAATACACCCACAAGAAAGAGCACACCTGCATCTTCTTGCCAGGAGCGCGCAACTGCTCGAAGTGGTCAGGGAAGACATGGACAATCTCGCCAGGACCAACGTTATAGCATGGCTCGTAACCCAAGTTATGGAAAGTACATGACTCGCAAGAGATGGCGAAGCCATCCTCGCCTTTCGCCAGAATGACAGGCAAGCGGCCCAATTTATCACGACCGACAATGATTCCATTGTCCGTCAAGAGCATAATGGTACATGAACCCTTAATCTTCTTATAGACATTCTCAATACCCTCCTTAAAAGAGTCCGCGTCAGAAATAAGCAGAGCGACCAACTCAGTTTGGTTAATCTTTCCGGAACTCATCTCGGAGAAAGGCATCTTCTTATCTAGAAGTTCCTGGGCCAATTCATCGATATTATTAATGCAGGCGATCGTAGCGATTGCGAATCGGCCCAAGTGGGAATTGATCAAAATAGGTTGAGCGTCCGTATCGCTGATGACACCGATACCGGCATTTCCCTTGAACTTTGACAAATTAGGTTCGAACTTCGTGCGAAAATACGAATTCTCAAGATTGTGGATACTACGAGTAAAGCCAATTTCCGCATCATACATGGCCATACCGCCACGTTTCGTTCCCAAATGCGAGTTGTAGTCCGTACCATAAAAGAGGTCCATCAAACAACTGCTTTTTTTGACTGTACCAAAAAAACCGCCCATTTTATTTTGTGTTTAAAGTTGAATTATCACCTTTCCTTTTCTCCAATTCCTCATAGATGCGCAAAGCCGCCCATGCGTCAAGCGCCGCATAGTTCTTCTGCTTATCCGTCAGGAAATCCGCCTCCCAATTGGTTAGGCGCTGCGCCTTGGAAATGCGCATGTTAAATATGATGGCATATATCTTTGACAAACTATTATCCTCTATACCAAACTGTTTCACATAGGGTTGTAGGTCGATGAACCCAGCGGGTTCGAACTCCATCTGCTTATGAATCGCATGGAAATCGTCCTTCAGGGACAATCCTATCTTCAAGACATTACCGTCCTCGAAAAGAGGTTTTAGGATAGACAGGCAATTGTTTTCCTTTAGTCTAAACAGGAAGCAAGATGTTGCCGTAGACAACTGGACCAAACAAACCGCGTTGCTTTTTCCCTTCGCGAACGAGGGTTTGGTCTCCGTGTCGAAGCCTAACACCTTTTCCTTCAAGAGTGCGGCAACCGCTTTCTTCGCATCCGCATCGCCTTGAATAACGTGAATCGTCCCTTCAAATTGAGCGGGCTGCAAAGACGCAAGCTCCACTTTCTCGATCGTTGGTCTAAACATTTCAGTCATTAAAAAAATCTACTTCGTTCTGCTCATCGCCGTAATCCTCCCCTTCGGAGAGTTCGGCGTCACCATATAAGACATTATGGATGGCACGCAAGGCATTCAGGGCCGATTGTCCCCAATATCCGCGGAATTCATCCACACAACTTATCAAAGCGTCATTCATGATGGCAAGGTCCGCCTTCTGGAAATTCCCTATCATGTCGCTCAACTGTTGATACACATCTGCAAGATTCTCGGATATGCTAGCCAGAACAGGCGTGTCGCTGTACTTCATATCCTCATGGAAAACCTCCAAGTACTCATCATGCGCACCGATGACCGACCTTATCTGCTCACGGACCGCGTCATATTGGCTTTCCGACACATACGTCTCTAATTCTGAAAGGGAATAGGTGTCCATCTCAGGCAAAAGAGACACCTTCAAATAAAGGAGAGGAAGCAATTTGGACACTTTGTCCAGGAAATCCCGCTCCCCCATACCTGCACACCGCCCTATGAATGAGCAGTATTCGGCAGCCACGGTAACGAACTCGATAGTGTTCTTATCGTACACGGGATGTTGTGGGTATTCTTCACTTGCACTCATCACTCATGAATTTTGACGCGAATTTACAACTTTTTTGGAGACTAATAAGAAGATTTTCGACCCTTTTTATCCACAATTTATCAAAAAACGATTCATGCGACTTGGAGGGGCATGACACACAGGGGCTCGGCAAGTTAAGAAAAAACGGGAAGGCCATCACTAGCCTCCCCGTCCTTCGCTGTTATAGTAGAATATTATTTCTGAGGGTTAGACCAATTAACCTTTTGGGAAAAGTACATGATGGCACCCAAAATGACGAACAAGCCAAGACTTCCCGCCAACATCGCATACGTCTCCATCTGAATCAGCACGAAGATATAGAAGTAAAGCACAGCCAACATGCCTCCGATGCAGAGCGCCGTCTTACGGATTTTCAGCACAGCCGACACATAGAGCGTCAGCATGGCGATGGTCATAAAAGCTGAGACCACATAAGCCGGAGTGAAACCGATATGCTCGGAAAAGGAGAGCAACAAGGAATAGAAGAGCGTGAGCGCCAACCCGACCAACGCATACTGAATCGGATGGATGTTCTTTTTCTGTATCAGTTCGATGAAGAAAAAAACGGCGAACGTGAGCACGATGAATAATATGGAATATTTCACACACCTCATCGTCTTTTGGTAATGACCGACGGGAACCAGGAAGTTCACGCCGAAAGCGGAATCCGAAATCACGCTTTTGAAAGCTACCTCGTCAAAGAGCTGCGGATAGCTTCGGTTCATGTACGACGCCTGCCAAGTGCGATCGAAACCACTATCGGTGACCGCGGAATTGACGGGAAGAATATCGCCGCAGAAACTAGGCGTGTCGTAATCCGACGTCAACCGCACGACCGTACTTTTACCCAACGGAGCGAAATTAAGCGACTCGCTACCCTTCAGGGACAATTTCATGGAGAACTTCACCTCCTTGCCATTCTCAAAGAGTTCTTGCCCCACTTGAGCGGATAACCTTTTCACCCCATGGCACAAACCATTGCCTGAAGGAACCAAACAATACTCCTTATCTTCCAACTTGATCTTCACCTCATTCGACACACCCTTCAGATCAGAGATATCAAAACAGATTTTCACCAACCCCGTCGGGTTCTGTTTGATTATCTGTGCCGAATCCTCTTCCGACAGCACAAACGTACCGTTAATTTCCAAAGGTGAGTCATATGTCATCACCTCGTAGATGCCGCGATGCCTGAGACTGGTCTTCACACTCCCCGTCACGTTCAAGGAGTTAGGCAACAATGTCATCGACGTCGGCTCATCCACTACCTCATATCGATCATCAGACTTCTCCTTCACCTTCTTAACACAGTCATAATTCAAATAAGGTCCAGTGACCAATTGCTCGCCTCCCATCTTACTGAAAATGTCGAGCATCGCCTCGTTCGCAGTCTGCTCCCGCTCCCGTATCGTCCCTTCGACCATCACCTTAGGTATGAACAACAGCATCACTATCGCCACCATCACAATAGCCTTTGCCATCAGTTTCATGTTAAAAGAATTGTTCCCCTTCTGAGGGGTTTGCTCTTTCAAATTAATTTTAAATTCTTCGTTTTCCATATTGTTAAATTTTTAAAGTACTTTGTATTTCAAAGTTGATTGATAAAAAAAATATTAGTTTCCCATTGAATTTTTCAAAAAAGCCTCCAACGCCTTCAAGTGTTCGGTAAAAGCGGCTCTACCGGTTTCCGTCACATGGAAAGTAGTATTAGGCTTACGACCGATGAAACGTTTAGTCGACTCGATATACCCGAGCTCCTCCAAACTACGCGTATGGCTAGCTAGATTACCGTCGGTAAGGTCGAGAAGAGACTTCAGGGCGGTGAAATCCATCTCGTCGTTCACCATCAAGGCAGACATGATCCCAAGACGCACTTTGCTCTCGAACGCTTTGTTGATATGTGTTAAATCGAATTTCATATCAAGCCTTCCTTTCAAACTTTATATAAAAGACGAGACCGTAAACGATATGGCAGACACCAAAGCCCAAGCTCCAAAAGAGCAAAGAGTAGTTGACCGCACAGAAATCACATATACCTAATATGAGTTGCATATAACCCATATATTTAATGGATGAAAAAGTAAAATTCGACAAATTGATGAGCGCCAATCCATAAAAAATAAGCATAAAAGAGGAGGTAAGACCGTAGTGACCTTGGTAAATCAAAGCCAAGCAGAGAAATCCGCCAACAAGAAGCGGGAGCGCGAAATTCCACAGCATCATCTTTACCGTCTTGTCCAATTTAAAAGAGAGATGGTTTTTATCAGCCTTCTTCTTTGAAAAAATGAATATAGTGAGAAGGGAGAGACACAAAAGAAACAACGCCAAGACTGTCAAAATTGAGACCTTCTGATAATGGGGACATTGCGGATATTGGATGATGAAATTGGCCAAACAGCTAGCGCACAATGCGAAAACGCCCACTACAGCACAGGAGAGTCCGCTAAGAGACAAGAACTTGCTAGACCTAGCCATCATCTCGTGTATCTCAGATAACGTATTTATCACTTCTTTGTTGTCCATATCTTTATATTTAAAAAGAACTTTGTAATGCAAAGTTACAATAGTTATGGGAAAACACAACACAAAATGATAGAAAAAATAGTAAAAAAATCATATCATACTGATTATCAGAAACAAAAAAGCCACAAGACAAAACTTGTGGCTTATAAACATAAATGAATAAGGAATTTAAAAACCGGAAACCCTAGATTGTAATTGATTGCACTTACGTAAATAATAAGTGAGGAGCGCTACAGAAAGGAGACAAACACATAGAGAAATCAAGGAATGTCCTGTAGAGACAAAGAAATCATAGGAGCCATGGAGAACTACCGGTATAGAAAAAGCTAACAAGTAAAGGCTTCTCCTAAACTTAGGGTAAATATTCGCGAAGGACAAAAAGAAGCCCGCAATGGCTGTCAGCACCGCATGGAAGAACGGCAATGAAGTAAGACGCAAGATATTACTGAAATAAGCGTCACTGTAATTTAAGTGTGAATTGACGTTCATCTGGTAACTAACACCTTCGTAAACACCGAAAGCGACACCTGATATCAGTCCGTAAAACACCAAGGTACGAGGAACCAAAGGACGGGAAGTGAAATGTAAAATGACCAACAAAGGAATAGCCTTAACAAATTCCTCGGTAAGACCGACACCCAACACAAAGCCGGCGAAAGTAGTCAAAGAAGAGGAATTAGGATTAATTGCGGCATAAAAAGGATTAAGATTATTCAAATTCAACCCCCAAATCACTAGAAGGAGAAGTTGTGTGCAAAGAAAGATACGTACGGCGTATTTCATCACAACCTGTGAAGACTTAAAGAAATAGTAGAAACAAACGCCCCAAAGTATAGAAAAATATAAAGAGAGTGCATAGAATGAGACAAAACCCCTAAAAGGAAGGAAAGACAAGGCGAGCGGAGTCAAGCCTAAGAAAGCTAAAGGAATCATCTTATTATCCGCGGTCCAAAAATCCTTTTTCAAAATACCTTTCGGGAAAAGCAAATCTGAACCGATCATACTGAGTTGTTGACCTACAGAAGAATAATGGGTAGGAGAAACCTGGCTATCGATAGATTTGAGGTAACTTCCCACACTCTGACATTTTGAATTGACGTCAGGCTCAAAACAAAGAGAATCACAATTTAATATTTTGCCATCCTTAACCATCTGGCAAAGCGTATCATTCGAATAAGGACCGAACAATTTAGAATTTCTTATTATGTATACCATATAAAAAAGTTTTTCAACAAAAATAAAAGAAAAGTAAGAAAGGGGGAAATAGATTATATAAAAAAACATAAAAAACTGACGCGGCAAAACCGGCAAACAAAATGGCAAGTAAAATAAAAAATTATAATTAAAAATCAAAACAACAACGGATAAAATTACGAAAAGGATGACATTTGACATAAAATTATATGAATTTGGTTTAATATTATAAAAAACGGCAGACAAAAAAAGGTACATTTGCCGAAGCAGAACAAATTAAAATGTATATTACTTAAACAACCTAAAATTTTTAAAACACTATTATGGAAACCGACGGAAATAGCCGTCTGCTCTATCAGTAAGACGGCTAATCTGTCTGTAAGAAACGTTTAACACAATATACAATACCTGGTTTTCTAAAAGAACGGACGCAGTCATTCTCTTCATCGATGACTGCGTCTTTCATATAGAAAACAAAAGGAGTTAGAAAGAAAATTGTCGAACTCACATAATAAGAAAATAACTAACAAACGTTAAAGCGGAAACAAAACTTATCAATTTCTTGTATATTCGCGGTCAAAAGATGTATAAAAGGGAATATTGTAGTTATACTATAAAATTTAAATAGAACAAATAAAGAAACATGAGAAGAAGCAGATTAACATTTAAGGAAACCATTATTTTAATGTTATCGGTTTGCATCACACCATTCCTGTCTATAGACGCACAAACAAGAAACAACACAAACATAAACCTTTCAGAACAATATACGGAAGGAAGGAACATAAAGTTAATGAAGTTAAGGACTGGCAGGGGTATGGCAGACTCCAAACTCATAACCAACAGCAAGAAGTTCCAAAAGACGGAAATGTTGAAACCATTAGAGGACAAACATGCGATTCGACCGATAATGGGACAAAAGAACGAACCGGTGCCAATTCCGGCTAACATAGAGAAAGCCAGCACAGCAGCCGCTCACCTAACGTCACAAAACGACGCGCTGGTATTCAGCTCAACCAATTTTGAAAACGGAAGAGATAAAAACTACGACAAAATAGACAACAAAATGGCGAAACTGGAGTTACAAAACTCCTTGACAATAACTGCGGCAACCAACAAAATAATCAGTGCCTCGGGCGCGAAGACAATGAAACAAAAGGCAAGAGCCATTTATAGTTGGCTAGCGCAAAACATCGAATACGACACCACCAAGACAATAAGAAGCAGCGAAGAGACATTCGAACAACGGAAAGGTATCAGCGAAGGTTACGCAAAACTATACAAAGCAATGGCGCAAGCGGCAGGAATGGAATGCTACTTCGTCATAGGATATCTTAAACCTTGGGGATACGAGAAAGGTATGGAGCTGGATTACCATGCATGGAACATCGTAACAGACGGCAAAGAGAACATCATGCTGGACGTTGCGCTGAGCGCAGGTTACATGAACGACAGTCTAACGGCATATGTGAAGAATTTCGACGACGAGTGGTTCGACGTAGACCCTTACCTGATGATTTACTCGCATTACCCTAAATGCGGTCAATTCCAATACGTGAACACATATTTGACGCCAGAACAGTTCAAAGACATACCAAGATTGGAACCAGCGTTGAAATGGGCAGGAATCGACGAGAGGAACCTACAATCATTCATGTACGGACACAAAAAAAGTTGGAGCCCATATATCTTCAACAACAACGAAGGACTGAAAAACGGCATTAAAATCAACAAACTGCAAATGACAAGCACACTTCAGAAAGGGAAAGAATACAGATTCAACTTCACGATTCCTGAAGGCATGAGGATATGGGCGCAAAATGGGGAAGAAAGCGTCGAAATCACCAACGACGAAGATGCGGTGATAAAATCGGTCCAAAACGGCAAATTGACATTTTACTACACGAAAAAGGACGCACCGATCGGACAAGCGTTACTCTACTATAAAGTAGAAGACGAAGAACCTGTACAAACCTACGTGAGGGTCAACACACTATCCAAAAAGAATTCGTACACGCCAAGCGAAGCGGACGCAATGTGCCTATCCACAGTCAACCCACAAAAACAACTAATCATCTACCCAGGAAGGAAAATCATCAAATGGGACGAATTCAGAGGCAGAACGGATTTCGAAAGTGTAGAAATTCCTATCTCGATCAGTAAAATCGGATACCGGGCTTTCGAAGGGTGCACAAGCCTTAAAAAACTAATCGTACCAAACACGACGGATGTGGTAGGCAGAAGATCATTCTTGGGATGTTCCAACCTAGCCAACGCAAGCATAGGAGCAAGAGAGCTGAGGACAGAATGTTTTTGGGAATGCAACCGACTAGAGAAAGTATCCTTCTCAGGAACAGTTAATGAAATCGGATCAAGCGCTTTCGCATTCTGCACGAAACTGACAGATGTCTCTTTAGGCGAAGCGACAATGAAAGTGGGCAAATGGGCATTTTGGGCAGGCGGTGGTCAAATGAGGTTGTACTTGCCGGAAAGAGTGAATGAAATCGGGGAATATGTGATAAACCCGGCGGATAAACTCGTAGTACCTGCGACATCTTACTCAAGACAATATGCGCAAAACAAAGGGTTCATGTTCTTCATCGAAGAATAAGCCCCCAAAAGACAACAATAACGAAGGAGAAGACGAACAAACGTTTTCTCCTTCGTCGTCTTATACCGGAAAGAAATTTTCAAAATTAAAAAAGGATATCTACCAGATAGATAAACTATATGCCAAAATCATAGTATCTTTGCAACGAAAAAGTGAGATAATAATTCGGCAGGAGACGTGAAGACGATTCAGCAAATATTACGGAAGCGAAACTGTAAATCGTCTAGAGATTACGGAAAAATATGAATACGGACGAAAACATAAAGACATTAGCGGACATCCAAGAGAAAGAAGAATGTGTCATCGTAAAAGTGAACGGACACGGAGGGTTCCGACACAGAGTAATGGAGATGGGATTCGTTAAAGGAGAACGTGTCACAGTACTCAAGAACGCGCCGTTACAAGACCCGATCGAATATCGGATTATGGAAACACACATATCCCTCAGACGGAGCGAAGCAAGCCATATCGAAGTAATCAGCGTCGAAGAAAGCAAAAACTCAAACATAGACCAATACCAAGGCACATTTTCGGAAGAGGTACAAAACCGCATCAAAGAAAAGACAAAAACAATCACCGTAGCGCTAGTAGGTAACCCGAACTGCGGCAAGACCTCGTTCTTCAACCATGCGACCGGTTTAAGGGAACACGTAGGAAACTACAGTGGAGTAACCGTATCTTCCAAAGTGGGCACATTCTACAGGAAAGACTACACCATACACCTGGTAGACCTACCAGGGACCTACTCCATCACGGAATATTCTCCTGAAGAACTATATGTCAGGGAATACATCACGGAAAAACACCCTGACGTAATCCTAAACATCGTCGATTCGTCCAACCTCGAAAGGAACCTTTTCCTCACGACGCAACTCATAGACATGAACGTGCGCATGGTGATGGCGCTCAATATGTACGACGAATTAGAAGACAAAGGAATGAAACTGGACGTGTCACAGCTGGAAAAAATGCTGGGATTTCCGTGCGCGCCAACTAATTCGAAGACAGGGAAAGGTATCGAACACATACTAGACCATATCATAACAGTATACGAGGAGACTGACGAAATCACAAAACATATACACATCAACTACGGAAACGAGTTGGAAAACGCGATCAACAAGATAAAACCGTTGATAAGCGAGCACTCTGAAGTGGCAGTAGACTTCCCGTTCCGTTATGTGGCAATCAAACTTCTGGAAAACGATTCGGTAACCTATAAACACATAGAAGGACATCTGAAGGAAACCGGACTACTAAAAGAAACCGTAGAAAAATACAGGAATGAAATAGAAAAGGAATTCGGCGAGGACGCGGTGAGCGTAATCACAAACGCTAAATACGGATTCATTAGAGGAGCATTGACAGAGACATTAACCAAGGAGAAAGAAGACAAACAGGAACTGGCATACGCAATGGATAAAATACTGACCAACAAATGGTTGGGATTTCCAGTCTTGATATGTTTCCTTTGGCTGATGTTCGAAACGACGTTCAAATTAGGAGCATACCCCCAAAAACTCATAGAAATGGCTGTGGAATGGCTAGGAGAAACAATGGGGAACATACTCGGAGAAGGCATATTATCCGATCTAATCGTGGACGGGATCATAGGTGGCGTCGGAGGTGTCATCGTGTTCCTGCCTAACATACTAATCCTATTCTTCTTCATCTCTCTTCTGGAAGATACGGGATATATGGCGCGGGCAGCGTTCATCATGGATAAACTCATGCATAAAATGGGTCTACATGGCAAATCGTTCATACCGCTCCTGACCGGATTCGGATGTGGGGTGCCCGCCATCATGGCGACACGCACGCTTGAAAACCCGAAGGACAGGATCATCACGATGATGGCAATCCCATTCATGTCTTGTTCCGCCCGGCTGCCCGTATATCTGCTCTTCGTGAGCGCATTCTTCGAGACCAACCAAGCACTCATACTATTGAGCCTTTACCTACTAGGAATCATCATGGCAGTCCTAACCGCATTGCTCCTAAAAAAGACGAAGTTCAAGGATGATTCGGAACAATTTGTGATGGAATTACCGCCATACCGTATACCGACAACGCGCAACACCCTACTCCACATGTGGGAAAAAGGTGTCCAATATCTAAAAAAAATGGGTTCGGTAATATTAGTCTCCTCAATCATCATATGGGCCCTATGTTACTTCCCGACACACAACGAAGAAACCGATAAAATAGACGAGGAAATCGCCATGATGGAGGAGAACACAGACTTGACGGAAGAACAAAAGGAAGCATCCGTCTCAAGCCTAAAACTGGACAGAGCCGCTGCGCAAAGCGAAAACTCATACTTGGGCAGAATCGGCAAATTCATCGAGCCAGCAGTAAAACCTCTCGGGTTCAACTGGAAAATGGGCGTGAGCATATTGACCGGAACCGCCGCCAAAGAGATCATCGTATCATCCATGGGCGTACTTTATCATGCGGACTTACAGGCAGACGAAGAATCGGAAGGATTAAAAGCCGCGCTACGCGCACATATCGACGATGCTGAATACCCTATGAATCCATTGATCGCCTACGGCTTCATGGTCTTTGTACTACTATACCTACCCTGCATGGCGACAGTCACAGCAATCGCGAAAGAATCGAATTGGAAATGGGCTGTTTGCTCCATCATCTACACCACGACGGTGGCATGGATTTGTTCGTTCCTCATCCATCAAATAGGAAGATTACTCTAACGCCAGAAAATGAACGAGCAGCTTCAAAACATCATCGTATTCGTCATACTAGCAACCGCCGCGATATGGGTATTGATAAAAATCGCCCACAAAAGGAACGGTTCAAAGAAAGAATGCGGGAAATCCGTTGGTAATTGCACCGGTTGCCCTCTAGCGGACAAATGCGGAGAAAAGACAAATTAGATAAAAACGGATCATAGGGGGGACAAAAAAACAGGCTAAACCACACGGATATTCATAAAAGTCCGACAAGTTATTTATCTATCAATAAGGAAACGAAAGAAGAAATTTCGTATATTTGCAAAAACTCTCAAAGAATGCAAGAATTATTAGAAAAACTGGATTTCGAAAAATGCGGAGGATTAATTCCCGCCATCATCCAAGACGCGGACACACGCGTGGTGCTGATGTTAGGATTCATGAACAAGGAAGCACTTCAGAAAACAATCGACACAAAAAAAGTCACTTTCTATAGCCGCACACGCAAATGTTTGTGGACCAAAGGAGAGACAAGCGGGCACTTCTTAAACCTGGTATCCATGAAAGAGGATTGCGACCGGGACACGCTGTTGGTGAAGGTACATCCAATCGGACCAGTATGCCACACAGGCACAGACACTTGCTGGGGAGAAGAAAACAAACTATAAAAACGGGAAAGCAATGGCAGTCATAGAATTCAACAAAGTATGCGTAAACAGGCAAGAGCAACCCGTACTGAAAGATGTCACCCTATCCGTAAACGAAGAAGACCTCATCTTCCTTCTAGGTCGAGTAGGAAGCGGTAAAAGCACATTCCTGAAATCAATATACTACGAAGCGATCATCGCATCAGGAGAAGCGAGAGTGTTGGACTTCAATCTCAGGGAGATGAAGATGAAACAAATCCCAATGCTACGTAGGCAATTAGGCATCGTATTCCAAGACTTCCAATTATTGTCGGACCGTAACGTATACGCCAACCTGGAATTCGTTTTAAAGGCAACAGGCATGAGGTCTAAGAGCGAAATCGAAAGCCGCATCGCCGAAGTGCTCAACTATGTGGGGATGACCAACAAAGGATACCGTATGCCTCATGAGTTATCAGGAGGAGAACAACAGAGAATCGTCATCGCAAGGGCTTTACTGAACAAGCCCAAAATCATCCTGGCCGACGAACCGACTGGAAATCTAGACCCGGACACAGCGAACGACCTCATGCAACTCTTCAGACAAATAGCCAAGGAAAAGACCGCCGTAATCATGGCGACACATAGGACTCAAATCGCGGAGAGCACACCTGGCGCAAGAATCCTCCATTTCGACAATGGAAACGTGACAGAAGGCGCCACAGCTTCAAACAGACTATACGAAGAATAAAAATGAGCGTCAAAGACTTAATATTAAACAGCAAAAAAACGGCCTTCTCGTTCGAAATCCTCCCCCCCTTGAAGGGTAACGGCATCGAGGCCATCTACGACACGATAGACCAATTGAAGGAGTTCGATCCACAATACATCGACATCACCACCCATAGAAGCCAATTGGTATACCGCACAATGGAAAACGGACTTTTCCAATGCGAAAGAGTACGTCAACGCCCAGGCACCGTGGCAATCGCCGCAGCCATCAAAAACAAATATAATATCGACGTCGTGCCCCATATCCTCTGCAGCGGATTTTCCAAAGAGGAGACGGAATACGTCCTCATCGACCTGGACTTCCTAGGCATATACGACCTGCTGTTGCTCCGAGGCGACAAGGCGAAGCACGAGAACGCGTTCTTGCCTAGCGAAGAAGGATATGCGCACGCTTCAGAATTGCAAGAGCAGATCAACCAGTTCAACGAAGGATACTTCCTGGATGGAACTAGGCAGAAACAGGAACGCTGCCATAAATTTTCATACGGAGTCGCAGGTTATCCCGAGAAACACGAAGAGGCACCTAATGTGGACTCAGACATCTATTGGCTGAAGAAAAAAATAGAGAACGGAGCGGAATACATCGTGACGCAAATGTTCTTCGACAATAAAAAATACTACGAGTTCGTGGAAAAATGTAGGGAAGAAGGCATTACCGTGCCTATCATTCCAGGCATAAAACCAATCACCACGATGAAACAGTTGAACGTACTTCCGAAAACATTCCACTTGGACATGCCGGAAGAATTGGCAAACGAGTTAAGGAAATGCAAGTCTGACGAAGAGGCGCGCAACGTAGGCATAGAATGGTGCACCATGCAATCCAAAGACCTAATAGCACATGGCGCTCCTAGTATACACTTCTATACCATGTCGACTGCCAGAAGCGTCAAAGAAATCGCAAAGAGGGTATACTAATAACTAATCCGTATAAAGAATGGGTACACTGTTTTTATTTATAATATTGTTCGCCATCTTCTCAATTTCCGGGGTGTTCACCATCATCCGAAAATTGTTGGGAGGTATATTGGGCATCTTCAAAGAAGAACCCACACAGTACGGCGGACAATCTTCCAACAGCTCCCAATCTCACGGCTCAACATCCAGCGACAGGAAACGGAACCGACAATCACAGGAAGGATCGGAAAGAATGAGACGTTTCAAATCCATGGCGGAGGACACGGACTACGAAGAAGCACCAGACGAGCGCGTCAAAATGGACGAGCCGATTTACGAAGAAATGATGAACAAATAACTAATTAATACAAAAAAGATGAACAAAAAAGTATTATTGATGATCCTCGACGGCTGGGGATTCGGAAACAAGACAAAGTCTGACGTTATCGCTTCAACGCCTACCCCATATTGGGATTCGTTGTTGAAGAACTACCCATACTCACAACTTCAAGCATCAGGTGAGTTCGTCGGCTTGCCTGACGGTCAAATGGGTAATTCCGAAGTAGGACACCTTAATATCGGAGCAGGACGTGTCGTTTACCAAGACTTGGTGAAAATCAACATGGCATGCAAAGAGGGAACCATCATGGAGAACCCTGAAATCAAGAGCGCATTCTCATACGCAAAGGAAAACGGGAAACAAATCCACTTCATGGGATTGGTTTCAAACGGAGGCGTCCACTCTTCATTGGACCACCTTTTCAAATTGATCGAGATATCCAAGGCATACGGATTGGATAAGACATTCGTCCACTGTTTCATGGACGGACGTGACACAGACCCAAAGAGCGGAAAGGGATTCATCGAACAATTGGAGGCCCAATTAGCGAAGAACACCGGTAAAATAGCCTCAATCATCGGACGATTCTACGCTATGGACCGCGACAAACGTTGGGAACGCGTCAAAGAAGCTTACGACCTGCTTATCGAAGGAAAGGGTAAAGCTTGCACAGACATGGTTAAGGCGATGGAAGAGTCTTACGCCGAGGGCGTGACAGACGAATTCATCAAACCAATCGCCAGAGTAGAGAACGGCAAACCAGTCGGAACCATCCAAGAAGGCGACGTAGTCATCTTCTTCAACTACCGTAACGACCGCGCCAAGGAATTGACCATCGTATTGACCCAACAAGACATGCCAGAAGCCGGCATGAAGACCATCAAGGGTCTCCAATATTATTGCATGACTCCTTACGATTCTTCTTTCACTGGAGTGCACATCCTCTTCAACAAGGAGAATGTAATGAACACACTCGGAGAGGTCGTTTCAAAAGCAGGCATGAAACAATTGCATATCGCCGAAACTGAAAAATACGCTCACGTGACATTCTTCTTCAACGGAGGACGTGAAGCACCTTATGAGAACGAAGACCGCATCCTCGTCCCTTCTCCAAAAGTTGCCACCTACGACTTGAAACCAGAAATGAGCGCATACGAAGTGAAGGATAAATTGGTGGAAGCCATCGGCACAAAGAAATATGAATGGATTGTGGTCAATTACGCAAATGGAGACATGGTGGGACACACCGGAATCTACTCCGCTATCGAGAAAGCGGTAGTCGCTATCGACAACTGCGTGAAAGACACCGTGGAAGCTTGTAAGGCTAATGGTTACGACGTCATCATCATCGCAGACCATGGAAACTGCGACAACGCTATCAATGCGGACGGCACACCAAACACCGCCCACTCTTTGAACCCTGTTCCTTTCGTTTACGTAAGCGACAACAAGGACGCAAAAGTGGTGGACGGAAAGTTGGCGGACGTAGCACCTTCCATCTGCTCGATTTTAGGCATCCAACAACCTTCAGAGATGACAGGTAAGAGCCTAATCAAATAAAAAATCTATACAAGGGGGGGAGAGAGGAGTCTCTCCTCCTTTCAAATACAATCACGGATATAGAAGACTTAATTAGATAGTGATATCTAATAAATGCGGATTATTTAGGAGATTAATGTCAAGCATAAACAATTTTTTTTCAGCACAAGTCTTTGTATTGTAACAAACAACCACTATATTAGCATACTATAATTGGGTTTATGGAATTTTAAGGGGATTTTTAGAAAAAAAACACATGAAAACACGACTTAGAAGATTGGCCGTAGCAGCCGTTGCGTTATCTTCACATTTAACAGCCAATTCAAGCGTCTATATAACGGAAATTATGCCGTGTAACATCGCCACATACCGCAATGCGGAAAAAGAGTATAGCGGATGGGTCGAATTTTACAACGACGGGAAAGACGATGTAAATCTAAAAGGATGGAACATAACAAATTATCAAAAGAAATCTAAAAAAGGGACCACCACA
The DNA here is from genome assembly GCA_045617845.1 of Paludibacteraceae bacterium. Classification (GTDB taxonomy): domain Bacteria; phylum Bacteroidota; class Bacteroidia; order Bacteroidales; family Paludibacteraceae; genus UBA1181. The sequence continues at coordinate 27,795 of JAZLJL010000092.1, forward strand.
GAGCCGTTAAAGTGGAGTTGGGACATAGATTACACCATCAATGTGCCTGCGGGGGAATATGTTGTAGTCCAATTCGACAACATCGATGAAGACGAATATGAAAAGATAGAAGATAAACACGCGCCCTACAAAGTGGACCCAGACGGAGGAATCTTGGAGCTAACCTCGCCCAAAGGCGCAGTCTCCGATTTCAACTATCCTCAAATGAAGACTCACATTTCATACGGAACATTCGGAGAGGACGACGCCAACCAAGGCTACATGGAACCTACACCGGGAGAAAAGAACAAAGACGGATTCGAAAGCCTGGAGTCTCAATGTGCCAAGCCGAAATTCAGCGACCTCCAACCTGGCGTGAAATATCCCGACGAATGGAGCTCAAAGAAAGTCAAATTATCCTGCGAGACAGAAAAAGCAGTGATATATTACACGACGAACGGCTCTATTCCCACCAAATCCAGCAAGAAATATGTGAAAGATTCCACAAAAATAGAATTTGACACCACATGCAACGTACGGGCAAGGGCATTCAAAGATGGATACCTTCCGAGCGAAATACTGACAGGTACATTTGTCGTCTACAAGGATAGAGGCGATTGCGAAGGGAAAGACGCACCCGTTGTCTCCATCGTCACAGACAAAAAATTCTTCTATGACGACGAAATTGGCATATACCACAAAGGCAATGGAGGCAAACCAGGAAACAAAGGATGTATTTCAGAGAGAGCCAATTACAACCAACCTTGGAAAAGAGCTGTCAATTTCGAATATTTCGTGGACGGCAAACAAGTGCTATCCCAAGAAGCTATGGTATCCATAATGGGCGGTTGTTCAAGACAATGGCCGGTCAAATCCCTTAAGATAACCACCAACAAAATCACCGGTGCGGAAGTATTCGACTACCATTTCTTCAAAGATAAAAAAGAGAACCTTTACTCCAGTTTACAACTACGAAACGGAGGAAACGGGTTCGAGACAATCAGGTGCAGGGACGGATTCATCCAGTCACTCGCCAAAGGATTCGGCAACTTGGATTACCAAGCATACCAGCCTGTCGGTTTTTACATCAATGGTTGGTACAGAGGTCTTATGGGCTTAAGGGAAAGGACAAACGACTCATACATCGAAGCGAATTACGGCATCAGCAAGGACAAGGTAGATGTGGTGGAAATGACGGAAAACAAAATCGAGGCATCCGCCGGAGACTTGAACGCTTACAATGAAATGATCGAGTTCGCCACGGACAGCAACAACTACAAGAAAGACAACTTCGTCGCAATGCTAAGCAACTACATGGACGTCGAAGAATACGCCAACTATATGATTTTCGAGCAGTTCATCGTTAACACTGACTGGCCAGGAAACAACCAAAAATGTTGGAGGAAACATATCGGTGGAAAATTCAGATGGATACTATACGATACGGATTTCGGATTAGGTCTATACGACAATTCGGGGCATCCTAACTATACAGGCACATGGCTGAACACCATCACATGGTGCACTGGCGAAGGCTCAGACCGTAACTGGGCAAATGCGAGCGCACACGATTACCAACCGACAGAGGAGAGTAAATGGAAAGTCATCCTCTTCAAAAGTTTAATGAAAAACGAAGGATTTAGGAACATGTTCCTGACGCAAGCGTACATGCAGATCAACTCCGCCCTTACGGAGGAAATCATACAAGCGAAAGCGGACTCTATCATGGATCTGGTTAGGAAAGAGCATTGCGCAACGAAAAAGACCACTGACAAATACGCGAGCCTGACCGACAAAATGAAAGCCATGGTAAGCTTCGCCACGGAAAGGATCAGTGTCTACAAGAAAGACCTCGCAGAATATTGCGGGCTTGATAAGGATAAAAAAGCTGTGTTATCGATATCCTGCAAAGGTGATTTCAAGGATAAAGTCCAAGGGTACTATGTCAACGATGTCGCAACGTACAAGAACACACAAAAAATCAAACTGCTGAAGAATATGAACGTCAAATTGAGACCAATTCTCCCCAATGGGTACATCGTCGAGAAATGGCAAATTGACACAACGACGTTCAACACCCAAAGCATCAACTTCAAGCTTAACAAAGATACCATCAAAGTGGTATTGACAATCCAAGAAGAGAGTTACGATAAACCTTCAATCGTTATTAATGAGTTATGCTCCAAATCATCCATCTTCATCGACCCAGAGTCGAATGAAGGAGAAGACTGGATAGAACTCTACAATACAGGAGACGATTACGTGGATGTAGCCGGATACTACCTCCAAGACAAAGACACAACCGTCAGAATCGCCCAAGGGTATGAATTAACCAATATTCCACCCAAAGGTCACTTACTATTATGGGCTGACGGTAGAGGGAAGAGCGGCGCGCAGCACCTTGGATTCAAACTGAGCAGCGAAGGCGAGGATATCACCTTGTACAAGGATGTAAGAGACTCTATCATCGTGGTTGACCATGTGAAAATGGGAGCCATCGGAGAAGACTGCAGTTACGGTAGGGTCACAGACGGTGCCGAAGAATTCACCATTTTCCCAGTATGTTCAGAAAGCAAAGGATTCTCAGAGGCCACACCAGGGGAAGAGAACGGCATATACGATTGCCAAACCGTCATCGAGATGCGAACTTATCCAGTGGAAATCACATGTGACTTCGAGAGCGCGAAATACAACGTAAATGGCGAGGTATACAGCAACCCATTGTCATATAGATTAATCAAGGGTAAAAAACTCACCGTGTCACCTGTGTTGCCAAAGAAATGCGAATTCGTCAAATGGGAGCTTTCCACGTTCGTGGAATCTAACATTGATATTTTAACCGATGAAAGCAAATGGATGTACCACTACGCGGATTCCGCGCCAAGCGGCAATTGGAAAGAAGTTAAGTACGCCGATACAAGTTGGAGTCCGGGATATGGTCTCATGGGATACAACTCCAGCAAAGAAAAGGCCTATGACACAAAAATTCCGTATGAGGAAGGCGATAGCGCCAAATACATTACCGCTTACTTCAGGAAAGTATTCAATATCGACGACACGACAGGACTCAAAAACATAACAGCGAACATCACCTATGATGATGGTGTGGCAATTTATGTCAACGGGAAAGAAATTAACCGTTTCAACTTGCCTGACGACTCTCTCCACACAGAGTTGAGGTATGAAGACACAACGCTGCATTATTACGACGACCTGAAAGACGAAATCGTCATTCAACCTTCAATGCTCAAAAGCGGAGAAAACATCATTGCGGCGGAAGTGCACCAAATCAACAGCGCAAGTTCAGATTTGACTTTCAAACTTACCGCAAAAGCGAAATTCATCTCGCATTTCTGCGAAGATCCGACATTCAGCGTCACTCCGAAAGAAGCGTTCACAGCTAATCTCATAGTCAATGACAAGACTGGCATAGAGGATCATCCGGACGTGTACGAAGAGGTGCGTTCTAACATCACATTCTACCCTAACCCTACGAAAAACCTTGTGTACCTACAAGGATGCGAAGGGGAGACGCTTGTCTCGGTAAGCGACTTGACGGGAAGCTTGTTGATCATGCAATATATCTTCAACGACAAAGAACCAATCGACTTGAGTAAGTTATCTCATGGCACTTATATCCTACATGCGGTTTCTAACACGCAACAAGCGGTAGGAAAGATCATCAAGGAGTAAGAAATGGACAAAGCAGAGGAACTGCTCAACAACAAAGGTGTAAAACCCACAGCAAATCGGGTGCTCATTCTACGGTCTCTCATGACCGTAGAGCACCCGATTTCCTTTTCCGAGTTAGAGGATATTCTCCCTAACATGGACAAATCGAGCATATTCAGGACATTAGGGATATTCAAGGAACACCACGTGACCCATGAAATAGATGACGGAGGAAGCATAAAATACGAAATATGCCTCAACGAGAAAGAATGCGACATTTCGGACATGCACCCTCACTTCCACTGTGAAATTTGCCACCAAACCATTTGTCTACATGACATGCACGTTCCAATCGTCCAACTTCCCGAAGGATTCGAAACGCAATCCATCAATTACATGATAAAGGGCGTTTGTCCCAAATGCCAAGGGAAACAAAGAGGTTGACCGAAGTTTCCAAGCACTTCAGCCTAACAAAAAAACAGATAGAACCAAACACAAAATTCACAACCTCCGCTCGATAATCGCAAGCCTTTTATTGATCTCCTCCTGCAATTGTTTCACTTCAGACAATAACGTCCTAACCTCAGGATCAATCGTTGCCTCAGAAGGCGTCAAAACGGCTTTGGAAGTATCCGCGGATATACAAGGATCGTCATCATCTATGTCAGAAGAAAGATGTGCCGGTTCGGACGAGGAGACAGGCTGCATCTCATCCAATCTAGCCAGATAGGATGACGCCAAAGGATGTCCCGCATCTGCGGCACGTTGGAGCAACACCCTGGCGCGTTCCAAGTCAGATTCGACATCCTCGCCCTCCATAAGGCGACGTCCGACGACAAACGCAGTCTCCACATCAATATCCAAAGAATCAAAATCCATGTTACAACTCATATCTAATCAAATTATCGTTTTTACATCAGAAAATCACAAAGACCTCTCCACATTTTCAGGCGCAATAACCGTCTCGCCCACCATCCGCAAATAGACTTGGGCGGTTGCCAAAACATCCTTCTCACAATAGACCGCGATACGTTTGGCGTCCTTCTCATCATAGAAAACCGAAGCGACTTGACTGCCATCAATATCATCCTTCGGTGTAGGAATGCCAAAGACAGCGCACAACAACTTCAAAGAAGTGAAATGCTTATAGTCACCAAACTTCCACATCTCCATGGTATCAAGAGAACGGACCTCCCAAGGTTTCTTGCCCGCCACATTCAGCACATCCGGAAGTTTGATGCCATGGATAAGCATACGTCTAGCGACAAAAGGAAGGTCGAATTCCTTCGAATTATGTCCACAAAGGAAATGCGAAGGAGATGCGTAAGCCTTATCCAACAAAGAGGCGAAATCAAGCAAAATCTGTTTTTCGTCTTCGCCATAAAAAGATTTCTCCTTAAAATGACGAACACCATCCGTCTCACGGACATAACCGACAGAAATACACACTACCCTACCGAACTCCGCAAAAATACCAGCTTCCTGGAATTTGCTTTCGCCCGTACAATCGGCGCTATAACGTTCCGGCACTCGTTGTTTCATCTGCTCAACCTTGTCTTCCCAAAGATGAGCCAATATAGGATCCAGTTCCGCCAACGTTGCTGTCTGCGGAGCAGTCTCTATATCAAAAAAAAGGATTTTATTCAATTCAGGCATATTTTTCAAATAAAAAAATACGGGAACACCCACGAATGGACATTCCCGTAAATAGTTTTCAAATTATTTTTGAGCTTTTTTCTTTCTCGTCAAAGTCTGGATACATTCACGACGCGGAATGATGACGGAAAGTCCTTTATATTCAACTTCCTCCTTGATGATTTGAATCATCTCCTCGTAATTCTTCTTCAAAGGAACGAAGACACGGAGGTGTTCAGGCTTAACGCCCAAACCAAGACAAATGCTTTCAATCTTACCGGTACCCTGGGAATCTTGACCGCCAGTCATGGCGGTAGTCTCATTATCGGAAATGACTACGGTGATGTTAGCGTTCTCGTCAACGGCATCCAAGAGACCCGTCATACCTGAATGGGTGAAAGTGGAATCACCGATGACGGCCACAGCCGGATAAATGCCGGAATCAGCGGCGCCCTTCGCCATCGTAATGGAAGCACCCATGTCCACACATGAATTAATAGCTTGGTATGGAGGCAATGCGCCCAAAGTATAGCAACCGATATCTCCGAACACCTTGCTGTGCTCATAACCACGGAGCACCTCATTGAGAGCCTCATACATGTCGCGGTGACCACAACCTTGGCACATTTGAGGAGGACGCATCTTCACAATGGAAGGAATGCTATAAGAGGACTCACAATTCTTGCCAAAAGCCTTTCCTACGCTATCCGGATCCAACTCGCCTGTCCTAGGCAAAGTGCCATCCAATCTACCCATCACCTTCTTAGCCTCGAAGAATCCCTTCAATTGGTTCTCGACGAAAGGATAACCATCCTCGATGACCATAAGGGTCTCACATTCCGAAGCCAACTTGTCTATCATTTTCTTAGGCAAAGGATATTGGGAAACCTTCACTACCGGATAGTCACATCCGCCAGGGAAAACCTCGTTCAAATAATTGATGCCGATACCGCAAGCGACGACACCGATCTTCTTGTTATTTCCGTCGATATAACGGTTATATGGAGAGTTCTCGGAAGCTGACAAAATATCGCCTTGCATATCCAATAAGTGTTGGTAACGGCGACGCGCTATAGCTGGCAACAACACAAATTGTCTTGGATCAGCAGGTACACTATTCCCGTTCTCTGGCTTCGTCTCCTTGCGCTCCACACCCGAGCGGGAGTGAGCCAAACGAGTGACGATACGCATCAACACAGGATAACCCAATTTCTCAGACAACTCGAATCCGTTATAAGCCATGTCATATGCTTCCTGTTGGTTGGATGGCTCAAGAATAGGAATCATGGCAAAGTTTCCATAGAAACGGGAATCTTGCTCATTCTGGGAAGAGTGCATGGACGGATCGTCAGCCGCCAAGACCATCATACCGCCATTCACTCCGGTGATGGCAGTATTGACGAAACAATCAGCAGCGACATTCATTCCGACATGTTTCATGCAAACCAATGAACGTTTGCCGCCATATGACATACCAAGGGCAGCCTCCATCGCGGTTTTCTCGTTTGAAGACCAATGGCTATGGATATTGCGTTCTTTCGCTTGCTTGGAGTTTTGGATATACTCCGTGATTTCAGTGGAAGGAGTACCCGGGTATGCATACACACCGGAAAGACCTCCATCAATCGCCCCTTGGGCAATGGCCTCATCAGCCAACAATAATTCCTTCATTATCTAATATTTTTATTATATTCCACTAACACCGAAAATTAATTTCTTCGTGACTACAAAAATAATCAAAATCCGACTCAAAGCCAAATGATATTAGCCACGAATCATCATTTACGGAACTCCAACATACGGCTAATATATTTACCTACAATATCGAATTCGATATTCACGACAGAACCCACCTCTATCTGACAAAAGTTCGTATGTTCATAGGTATAAGGGATAATCGCCACGGAGAAATGGTCTTTCTGCGAGTCACATACCGTAAGGCTCACGCCATTAACGGTAACGGACCCCTTCTCCACAGTCACATAGCCCTTCTCCGCCATGGCTGCATCCATAACGTACTGGAACGTGAAGTACCAACTACCCTCTTCGGATTTCTTTCCGACACACTTGGCGACCTGGTCAACATGCCCCTGCACGATATGGCCGTCCAAACGTCCGTTCATCACCATGCTTCGCTCCAAATTCACGAGACAACCCACCTGGAGCAATCCAAGATTTGAGCGACGTAACGTCTCTTGTATAGCCGTCACCGTATACGTATCCGCCGTCTTACTCACAACCGTAAGACAAACACCATTATGGGCGACGCTCTGGTCTATCTTCAATTCCGACACAAAAGGGCAGGTCATCGTAATGTGCAAATTTTCCTGGTCCTTCTCCAATGCGACCACCCTAGCCGCTGTTTCAACTATTCCTGAAAACATATTTTTTTATTTATTACTAAATAGACAATAGTCCGACATTAACCTTTTATCAGACAAAATATAAGAATCGACGCACGGTGAAAACCTAGCGTTGCACGCTCTTCACTCCCTTAATTGCTTTTATCTTCTTCACCACATCATCCAGCACATTCGTATCAGAGACGGTGAGCGTCAGCATGCCACGGAAAAATCCATCGGACGAATCGACCGACATAGCGCGCAAAGAGACATTCGGCTCCTTCTGGATCAACGATGAGATATTGGTGACGATACCGATGTCATCCGTTCCGGTCACATGCAAGCTACAATTATATTGAGTACCGGACTTACCAGCCCATCTCGCCTTTATAAAACGATAGCCAAAACGAGAAAGCATCTGAGGAGCGTTAGGGCAATCCTTCTTATGGATTTTGATGCCTCCCCTGACGGAAACAAATCCGAAAATATCGTCTCCATAAATCGGGCTGCAACATTTGGACAAAGAATACTGAATGCCCTGCAAATGGTCGTCTATGACCAAAACATCCTCCTTATCCAAGCCATGGGGCAAGTCGGGAAAATGGCCGAAACCATCGGCGCTGCGGACCTCGTCGGGTTTCGCTTCAGGAGAGGCGCAAGCGATATAAAGATCCTTTATTTTAGCGAAGTCGAAGTCGTCCTCGGCCAAACGCTGGTAGAAATTCTGTATGGTCAAGCAACCCAGCTTTTTCGCCAATTTCCCCGCGACGCTCTCATCATACTCCAACTTCCAATTCTTCAATCTACGCTTGAAAAGTTCTTTGCCAAGATCGATGTTGGCGGATTGCTGTTCACGCAAGATCTGTTTGATGCGAGTCTTCGCCTTCGTGGTCATGACAAAATCCAACCATTCCTCATGCGGAACCTGATTGGAAGAGGTGATGATCTCCACTTGGTCACCATTGGATAAGCGGTAACGAATCGGCACATTCTTGCCATTCACCTTCCCGCCTATACATTTACTTCCCAAGTTGGAATGGATCATGAAAGCGAAGTCGAGCAATGTGGAACCTTTAGGCATCTGTTTAAGATCCCCTTTCGGCGTAAAGACGAACACCTCCTTGTCGTATAGGTCCAATTTGAAGTCGTCCATATACTCCACACCTTCTGCGCTAGGATTCTGCAGAAGGTCGCGCACATTGGCGAGCCATTCGTCGAACCGGGCCTCGCCACTCACCCCCTTATATTTGAAATGGGCGGCCAAACCCTTCTCGGCGACCTCATCCATGCGTTGGGTGCGTATTTGGACCTCAACCCATTTCCCTTCAGGTCCCATGACGGTGGTATGAAGAGATTCGTAACCGTTAGACTTAGGGATAGACAACCAGTCACGTAATCGTTTCGGATTAGGCTGGTACATATCGGTGACAATGGAATAGACCTGCCAACAATCAGCCTTCTCCCTATTCAAAGGAGTGTCCAATATGATACGGATGGCGAAAATATCATAAATGTTCTCGAAAGTGGTGTTCTGCTTCTTAATTTTGTTCCAAATGGAATAGACGGACTTCGTTCGTCCCTTCATCGTAAAACAGAAGCCAGCTTCCTCCAATTTCCGCTGCAAAGGCTCAATGAAAGCGCTGATGTATAAATCACGTTGCTGCTTCGTATCGTGGAGCTTCGTGACGATATCGTCGTAAATGGCTCGGTTGGTCTGCTTTAGCGAAAGGTCCTCCAATTCCGACTTAACCTTATAGAGACCTAAACGATGGGCCAAAGGCGCATAAAGGAACGAAGCCTCCTTCGCTATGCGGTTACGTTCTTCCTCGTCGTACGAAGTAATATTACGTATTTGATATAACTGACTACATATCAACACAATAACCACACGAATATCCTCCGCCATGGTAAGCAACAGCCTTCTGAAAGCGTCAGACTCGACTGGAGGATGTATTCTATACAATTCGCCCACCTTCAGCAATGAAGAGACGAACGTAGTTATTTGTTCCCCGAATAAAGTTTGGACGGACTCTAACGTTGTGGCATCCGCAAGAATCGATTCGTATAACAAGACGCCGACGACAGGGATTTTCCCTAGATCCATCTCGTTGCGGATGATGCGGACAATTTCACACCCCTTTTCCACGAAGGGATGATCGTTCGACAATAGGCGCATCAACTCCGTTCGCTCCTGAGGAAGCAAATCGTAAGACGCCAACAACTGATCGGAATCGCCACTCATAATTCACATAAAAAATCCGTTCCAAAAATCATGCAAGGCGAAAATTTATTTCACCTTACCCCCTCTTGCCAAAATGACATATACGTAACATATATCGGTGAGCCACTTCTCCGAGAAGTGAAGCTTTTCCTTGTATGTACGGACACCGACGGCCGACTTTATCAAATCAGCGTTTTTGAACTCACCGTTCGAGGAGATTTTATGGACAGATTCAGCGATCATGGACTTAATCCATTTACGGAATACCATAGGGAGACGGAGCCCCACTTGCGCATCCAAAGGGACAGCAGTCATAAGGTCTTGCATCAAACTTTGGAACCAAATGCCATAAGGCTGCAAGTCTGTCATCTTTTTACACACCTTCTTAATGGAAGAGTCTATTTCAGAGAAAAACGAGTCATCCAATTTATACTCTTCCTGCATTTTCGAAGCCACGAACTTCTTTTCCGCGACGCCAAGGCGACCACCTTCCGTAGGAATCTTGAATTTCTGTTTCAACACCTTCAACTGAGGAAGTTGCTGGAGATTCACAATACCCAAAGTAGCGGCGGAAGAAGCTTGGATATAAACGTTAATCAAAGTGATGAAGTTCTGCACTTTCTCCTTAACGAACTCTTCCTTCTTTTCCTTTTTAGCTTTTAAGATTTCAGTTAAACCCATTTCTATGTTTTATTTTATGGAGGGTTCTATAAATAAATTCCGAAGCATTTTGTGTTAAACGCAATCCTTGGAAGATTCATATCACCCATTTTAATAATATTTCATTTGGAAGGTGAATTCATATCAACTCACACATGCCATTTTCAAATTCTTAAGGACGTATGCCATGACGACGCAACAAAGGCATGATGGTCGGTTCCTGTCCCCTAAAACGCTTATAGAGCGTCATCGGATGTTCACTACCACCCTTTTCCAAGACTTCGCTTCTAAACTTAGAGGCGGTTTCAGGATCGAAAATGCCATTTTGTTGGAAGAGCGAGAAAGCGTCAGCGTCTAGCACCTCTGCCCATTTATAGCTATAATATCCAGCTGAATAACCGCCAGAGAAGATGTGGTTGAACTGGGAGCTCATCAACGTTCCCTCCACGGAAGGAAGCGTTTGCGCGCTACTCCAAGCCTCAGTCTCGAAAGCCTTCACATCGCCATCAAATGGAGTGCGGATCGTGTGCCAAGCCATATCCAACAAGCCGAAGCTCAACTGACGTAAAGTAGCATAACCGATGTTGAAATTAGCGGCCGTCTTGATTTTTTCGATCAGCTCGGCAGGAATAGGCTCGCCCGTCTTATAATGGACGGCGAAACCATCCAGATATTCTTTTTCGAAAGCCCAATTCTCCATCATCTGGGAAGGCAACTCCACAAAGTCGCGGTAAACGTTCGTACCCGCCAAACTCTCGTAATGGCACTTGGAGACCATACCATGGATAGAGTGCCCGAACTCATGGATGAAAGTAGTCAACTCATCAAAAGTCAACAAAGAAGGCAACGAATCAGTAGGACGTGTGAAATTCATGACAATGGAGATATGCGGACGGACATCCACGCCATTCTCATCGACATGCTGACAAAGGAACTCAGTCATCCAAGCGCCGCCGCGTTTCCCGTCACGAGGATGGAAATCCGTATAAAGCACAGCAAGGAACGATCCATCCTTGTCAAAGACGTCGAAAGCCTCAACTTCCTTGTGATAGACAGGGATGCTGTCATTTTTCTTAAAGGTCAAGCCATAAAGTTTCGTAGCCAATCCGAACACACCCTTCTTCACATTCTCCAACTCGAAATATGGCCGGAGCAACTCATCGTTGATGCTATATTTCTCATCACGGAGTTTCTCGGAATAGAACGACCAGTCCCAAGGCATAATCTGGAAGTTTGCGCCATGGGCGTCAGCGTAACGCTGCACCTCGGCGATTTCCTTCAAGGACGTAGGTTTATAGGCCTCCAACAAATCATTGAGCAATTGATAGACATTCTCCTTGTTCTCCGCCATACGATAACGCAACACACGGTCAGCATAATCCTCGCACCCCATCAAGTTAGCCAATTCCAAACGAGTGTTCACGATATCCTTGATGACCTGTCGGTTATCGAATTCACCGTTAACAGCCTTGGTGTTATAAGCCATATAGAGTTGTTTCCTGAGTTCACGGTTCTCCGCATACTTCATGAAAGGAGCGTAACTAGGATAAGTCAAGTCAAAGATCCATCCCGTCGAGTCGTTATCCTTCGCCTTTTTAGCGGCAGCCTCAACAATAGCGGCAGGAAGTCCCGCCAAATCGGAAGAATCAGTAATAGTCAGCTTATATGCATTGGTGGCATTCAAGACATTTTGTCCATACTTCAGTTCCAACAAAGATAATTTTTTGCTCAACTCACGGAACTTTTCCTTCCCCTCGTCAGAGAGGTTTGCGCCATTTTTTTCGAAAGACTCAAAAGTCTTACGAAGCAACATTTGTTGTTCGGGCGTCAGATCCAGCGAATACCTTTGGGCATAGACAGCCTTCACGCGATCGAACAAAGCCGCATTCAGCGTCACATTGTTGCTGTGTTCCGTCTCCAAAGGAGAAATCTCCTCAGACAAGCTATCCATCTCAGCACACGTCTCAGCCTCCAACAAATTATAAAAGACATATTGAATACGGGAAAGGTATTTGCCTGAACGTTCCAACGCGACGATCGTATTCTCGAACGTAGGGGCTTCAGGGTTCTTTACGATAACATCGATTTCCTCGTCATGAAGGCGAATCGCCTCACGGACCGCAGGTAAATAATCATCCAACTTCACCTTATCAAAAGGGAAAGTCTCATGCGGAGTGCCATACTCCGCCATCAAAAAAATATTATTGTTCATTTCAACTTTTGTTTCTTTACAATCACAAGAAAAGAAGAGTGTCGCGGCGCAAAGAAGCGATACGCCACCACCCAAACGTACAAACGCATTACGTACGATTCCCATTCGACCCAACAACATCATAACTCCATTACCAGTTTATCACCCGAGACACTCATCAAAGAGTCCCGGATTTTCAAGGTATATTCCCACACGGAGGCGAACTCATCGAGTTGCTCCATTTTGAAAGTCTCCTGACCCGCGCGGTCCACCATATCGAAGAATAAAGCGACGGTTATCTTATTCACATCCATGGCAGGCATGAAAGCATCCCTATCGTCGATGCGGACTTCCGCAAGAATACCCGCCTTGCACAAACGCCGCACGATAACCGATGCGAGGCGCAAAGGAATACGGTATTTGTCGGACATCTCATTCAACGTCATAGGAGATTCTCCATCACGGAATCTTTTCGCGACAATCTTAGTTACAGAGAGAAGGACGAACTCGAAATAACGGTGGCTCATGCACTTCACGTCTTTCTCGAACTCGAAATTCCGCACATTCTGCAAAGAGAAGGAGATTTCCGCCCCGAAAAGAATAATCATCCACGTTGTCTGGATGAACAACAAGGCGAACGGAATCGCGGCCAAACCACCATACACGGCGTTATAGGAGGTCATCATCGTCTGTAAATAGACATAGATTTCCTTAAAGAGGAAGAAAGCCAAACAGGAAAAAGCGCCCGCCACCATAGCGGCGGAGAACTTCACTTTCGTGTTAGGCATCACCACATAAATCATCGTGAAGACCGCCCATGAAACGATAAACGGCAACACCGCGAGGACAATCTTAAGCGTAGGAGAGATTAGGTACGTCCCGTTGAAGTAACTGATGGCATGGTTGAAATAAAAGGTGACACCATTCGAGATGAGGACGAAGATGGGGATCACAAGCAACAAGGAGATGTAATCCGTGAAGCGACGGATATAGTTGCGGTTCTTGTTGATGTACCATATTTCATTGAAGGAGCTCTCAATCTGGGAGAACACCTTCATGACGGACCATAGCAAGACACAGATACCGATTCCGACAAAAGCGCCACCTGCAGCGTTATTCAAATAATTCTCGACGAAATTCAAGAGCACCTCGACCAATTCAAGGTGTGAGGAATAACGTTCCTTAATAAGCTGGACGACATATGAATCGAAACCGAAACCTCTCGCCATACCGAACACAAAGGCTAAGAGCGGAATCAAGGCGAATACGGAATAGTAGGTCAAGGCAGAAGCACGTATAGGCATTTTCCCCTTGACGAAATTCTGGATGGAAAGACTAAGCGTCTTCACGAAAAGCATCAGGTTTCCACGTTTTCCCTGCTCGTCGTGAATGGTAGTGCGCCACATATCTATCGTGACGAACCTAACTTGGTCTACAATAAACCGTATGATTTTCTTCATACGCAATAACACATAAATGTCGGGACAAAAATGCCAACGGACCTTGGATTCTGGGGAAGCACAATCTAACGGCCGCCACAACATCTGGAAGCGGCATGGAACCTAACGTGCGCCAAAACCGACGTGAAACTCATCATCGTCCCTCAAATTACTAAAATATATCGACGGTGAATATCATTCGCCTAAGATAAACCAAAAGGAAGAGCAGGCGTATAAGCCGAGTTCTGTACCCGCCGAAACGGGCGTTTGTCATTAATCTAGGACTTATGTCACCATAAGCCTCAAGCAATCTACCCCCCGACATCGGACGGGCAGCCCTACATGCGTCGGTATATTCGATCTTACAACCCGCGATTCGCACAGCTTCCACCGTCACCGGCGGAACTGGTGGGCTCTTACCCCACCTTCTCACCCTTACCTGCAGGCAGGCGGTCATTCTCTTCTGCGATGATTCGCCCTCACGGACGACTTTCCGTTAGGAAGCGCGGCGCCCTTTGTTGCCCGGACTTTCCTCTGACGTTTCCGCCAGCGACAAACCCTCCTACTCTCATCCGCAAAATTAATCATTTTTTCTTTTAAATCGACCTCCTTAATATGTTTTATACGATATTTTTCCGACACATCACACCTATTTATTGTCCAAAAGTAAATTTTTGGAAAGCGGAACAGCCTTCCATCCACATCACGACAAGACAAAATGTTCCATTCTTCACACTCAATTCTTAAATCTCTTCACATTTCAAATGGCAGAAACAATCATAAAAAGTTAAAAAGCATGGGTGGTTGTTAAATCAGTTTAAAAGTGGGGAAAAGTAACAAAACATAGCACGTTATTTGTACGTTGTTTAAGAAAAAGAACATTTGATTAACCATAAAAAATTGAAGACATGAAACATTTGAAATTGATTGGAGCGACCTTAGCTGTCGCCGCATTAAGCGCAGGCGTTTCCTGCTTCTGCTATAAGAAGTTCGGTCCAGAGAAGACCATCGTGATCGAGCAACAGACACCAGCCAGATACTCCTCCTACAACAGCGGAGGCATGGTAGACTTCACCCAAGCCGCGGAGACCTCCGTCAATGCGGTAGTGCACGTGATGACCATCATCGAGACTAAACAAACCAACTACGAGTACGACCCGTTCCTCGAATACTTTTTCGGCGAACGCGGGAACCGCAGCCAGCCCAAAAGGCAACAGATGGGGTCCGGTTCAGGAGTCATCCTCTCCGAAGACGGATATATCGTGACGAACAACCATGTGGTAGACGGCTCTGACAATGTGACAGTAGTCTTGAACGACAAACGTGAATTCAAGGCGAACATCGTCGGCACCGACCCTAACACAGACTTGGCATTATTGAAAATCGATGCGGAAGACCTGCCAACCCTCAAAGTGGGCAACTCGGACGACCTGAAAGTGGGAGAATGGGTTTTGGCGGTCGGCAACCCTTTCAACCTCACATCGACCGTGACAGCGGGGATCGTGAGCGCCAAGGCACGTAACATCAACATCCTCACATCCGACATGAAGATTGAATCGTTCATCCAGACCGATGCGGCCGTCAACCCAGGGAACAGCGGCGGCGCACTTGTCAACACACAAGGAGAATTGGTCGGAATCAATGCTGCGATCGCTTCACAGACAGGCTCCTACTCGGGCTATGCGTTCGCCATCCCGACAAGCATCATGAGCAAAGTGGTGGCGGACTTGAAAGAATTCGGAACCGTCCAAAGGGCATTGCTTGGCGTACAGATCCAAGACATCAACGCGGAATTCGCCAAGGAAAAGGGACTTGACATCCTGGAAGGCGCATATGTTGCCGCTGTAAGCGAAAACAGCGCGGCGCAAGAAGCCGGCATCAAAGAAGGTGACGTCATCACACAAGTAAACGGAAGCAAGGTGAAGAGCGTCTCCGAGACCCAAGACCAGATTTCAAGGTTTAGACCAGGAGACAAGGTTGAAATCATCTATATGAGGGACAACAAGACCCGAAAGACAGAGGTGACTTTACGAAACGTGAACGGAGACACCGAGATGATTAAACAAGTGTCGGCTAGCGAATTAGGAGCTAAGCTCACACCTTTAGACAAAGGGACGTTGCAACAATACGGACTGAAGAACGGGCTGAAAGTGTCGGATGTCACCAGAGGCGGCAAATTCAACCAAGCCGGCATTCCTAACGGATATGTGATCGTAAAAATCAACAACTTGTCTGTCAACAGCCAAGCGGACGTCGACCGAATCGTCAGCAGTCTTTCAAAGCAAGACGAAAAAGTGCTCTTCGTTTCCGGCATCATGCCGAACGGGAAAGTACTCTACTTCGCGGTGGACATGAACTAACAGACCTGGCTTAAAAAGAAATACATTTTGTTTTCCAAAATTTGGGGACAAAAGATAGGAGAAGTTCGTTTTTTTTCCTATCTTTGCGTTCCCAAATTTTTCATTTAAGTAAGGAGAAAAGACTAAATGAGACAGTTAAAGATCACAAAATCAATCACGAACAGAGAGAGCGCCTCTTTGGATAAATACCTACAGGAGATCGGACGTGAAGACTTGATCACAGTAGAAGAGGAAGTGGAATTGGCGCAGAAAATCAAAAAAGGTGACCGCCGCGCATTGGAAAAGCTCACACGTGCGAACCTTCGTTTCGTGGTTTCAGTCGCAAAGCAGTACCAAAACCAAGGATTAAGTCTACCGGACCTCATCAACGAGGGAAATCTTGGATTGATAAAAGCCGCTGAGAAATTCGACGAGACAAGAGGTTTCAAATTCATCTCTTACGCCGTATGGTGGATTCGCCAATCCATTCTCCAAGCTTTGGCTGAACAATCAAGAATTGTACGTCTGCCGCTTAACCAAGTGGGCTCACTGAACAAGATAAACAAGGCATTATCCCAATTCGAGCAAGAGAACGAGAGAAGACCTTCCACCGAAGAGGTCGCGGGTATCCTCGACATGCCAGTAGACAAGATATCGGACGCCATGAAGATTTCCGGACGCCACATCTCAGTGGACGCTCCATTCGTAGAGGGTGAGGACAACAGCCTTTTGGACGTTTTGGTCAACGACGACTCCCCTATCGCCGACAGATCGCTCATCAACGAGTCTCTTTCCAGGGAAATCGACAGAGCGCTCTCCACACTGACTGAACGCGAGAGCGAAATCATCAAGATGTTCTTCGGCATCGGTTACCAAGAGATGACTTTGGAGGAGATCGGTGAAAACTTCGGTCTTACCCGCGAACGTGTCCGTCAGATCAAAGAGAAGGCTATCCGCCGTCTGAGACAAAACTCCAGAAGCAAATTATTGAAATCATATTTGGGTTAACACATCCCACGACACGATACAGGCAAGAGGTCGGTTCACACCGACCTCTTTTTTTATGCCCGGAAAAACCTTTTTCAAAGAAAAACGCACAAAAAAAATAAAATTTTCTCCAAAAAACTTGCACCATCTGAAAAATAGCTCTATATTTGTCGTGTATTTTTTAAATATTAGGGGTATAAGCGAATTTATTAAGTATGCGACAATTAAAAATCAATGCGAGTATCACAAGAAGAGATAGCCAAACATTAGAAATCTACCTCAACCAAATCGGACACGAACCACTCATCACACCCGAAGAGGAAGTGGAGCTTGCCAACGCGTCAAAAAAGGAGACTTGGCTGCACGAGACAGATTGGCTTGCGCCAACCTCAAATTCGTCGTTTCGGTAGCTAAGCAATACCAAAACCAAGGCATGTGTCTTTCGGACCTCATTGACGAAGGTAATCGGGGACTGATCAAAGCGGCGGAAAGATTCGACGAGACGAAAGGTTTCAAGTTCATCTCCTATGCGGTATAGTGGATTCGTCAATCCATTCACCAAGCATTGGCGGAGCAATCAAAATTAGTGCGCTTGCCTTTGAACAAAGTAAACGAGATCAGCAAAATCAACAAGGCACTCGCACAATTCGAGCAAGACCACCAAAGGAAGGCCTCCGCACAAGAGGTAGCGGATATTTTGGATATACCAGAAGAGAAAATCGAGGAGGCGATAAAAAACGCCAGCCACACGCTCTCCATAGACGCGCCCCTCTCAGACGAGCAAGACGACACGATGGAAAGCAAGTTGTCAAATGAAGACGCGCCAAGCACAGACAACTGGTTGATGAGAGAATCCTTGTCCCAAGAGATCAACAGAGCGCTCTCCACGCTACCCGAAAGAGAAAGCGCCATCCTCAAGATGTGCTTTGGAATCGATTCTCAAAAGATGACGCTAGAGGAGATCGGTGACCACTTCGACCTCACCAGAGAGAGGGTCCGTCAAATCAAGGAGAAGGCGATCCGAAAATTGAAGCATAGCACAGGCTCCGAATCACTAAGAATGTTCTTAGGATAAATCGAAGCGCAAGGACAATTCCGGTTGTCACAAAAAAAAACACGGTTCAAAACCCTTCAAATCCTTTTATGATGTAACCTAACGGGGCTTTAAAATCAGCCCACACCACACGATAACGTCCATAATCAATAAAAACCAAATAAAAGTTGCGAATGAAAGAATTCAAAATCACACAAACCATCACCAACAGGAAAGAGAACAATTCACTAAACATCTACCTCCGTGACATTGCAAAAGAAGAGATGATCACAGTCGATCAAGAAGAGGAACTTGCCAGAAGAATCAAGCAAGGAGACATCGAAGCACGGAACAAACTAGTACGAGCCAACCTCCGATTCGTGGTTTCCGTAGCGAAACAAAGTCCAACCCAAGGATTAACACTAGAGGACATAATCAACGAAGGAAACATCGGTCTCATCATCGCAGCGGAAAAGTTCGACGAAACCAAAGGATTTAAGTTCATCAGTTATGCGGTTTGGTGGATCCGCCAATCCATCATGCAGGCATCCGCCAACGAATCTCGTCCCATTCGTTTGCCCCTTAACCAAGTGGGGGCTCTTCACAAAATCAACCAAGCCTTTGTGAGATTCGAACAAGAGCATGGCAGATGCGCCACCACCGAAGAGATAGCCAACATCGTCGATATAGCGGAAGAGAAGGTAATCAATCTCCTAGAGAGCTCCTCGCGTCAAGTCTCATTAGACGCTCCTATCTCAGACGAGGGAGACAGTTGTGTGCAAGACCTCATTGAGGACGTGAATTCTCCATCGGCAGACAACCCGCTCATGAAAGAATCCCTAGCCCAAGAGATAGGAAGAGTGCTCAACACACTGTCGGGCAAAGAAAAAGAAATCCTAAAAAAGGCGTTTGGCATCGGATGTCAAGAGATGAGTCTGGAAGAAATCGGCGCAGAGATCGGACTCAGCAGAGAACGAGTACGACAAATCAAAGAGAAGGCGCTTCGCCACCTAAGACAACTTGCAAGAAATTCGGTTTTGAGTCAATTCTGTTAGTCTCATTTCTACAAAGCGAGTCTCATGGCTCGCTTTTTTATTTGCCAAAACTTTTACAGTAGGAGGAGATGCCACACTTTTCACATTGTGGCGAACGAGCCGTGCAAACATAACGGCCATGAAGCAGCAACCAGTGATGGGCGCGTCCTAAAATATCGGAGGGAATATATTTAGTCAAAATCCTTTCAGTCGCCTCAGGCGTCTTGGAATTATCCGTCAGACCAACACGGTTAGACACACGGAAAACGTGCGTATCGACAGGCATGGCAGCCTTACCGAAAGCGACAGCGAGCACAACGTTAGCGGTCTTACGCCCCACCCCGGGCAGACGAGTCAGATCCTCCATCGAAGAAGGGACAACTCCATCAAATTCGGAAGATAACATTTGGGACATCTCCAAGAGATGTGTAGTCTTGGAATTAGGGTAAGAGACACTTTTCACATAAGGGAACAACTCATCAAGAGATGCGGATGCCATACTATGCGCATCGGGGAAACGAGCGAACAAAGAAGGAGTGACCATATTGACTCTTTTGTCCGTGCATTGAGCGGAGAGCATCACCGCGACCAACAACTCAAACGGATTGCTGAAATTCAGTTCGCTCTCAGCATCCGGCATATTATGGAGAAACCACTCCATCACATACCGATACCGCTCCTTTTTCGTCATACTAAGAAATCTTCACGGTTCCCGAACACTCGATAACATTGACGACATAGTCACCCAACTTCTCGCACTCGGAAATCAAATCCATATAATAGACACCCAACTGATAGTTATACAGATTGTTATTGACATCGTCAATATTTTGGTTCTTCAATTGTTTACGATAGTTATTAATCTCGTTTTCAATATTTTGGGACACATTCAGATCCTTCACCCTCACGTCGCTCGATTTCACGATAATCTCCATCTGTTCAAGAGATTGGTCGGCCAAGTTCAGCATATTATGGATGTGTTCGTACTGCTTCTCTGTGAAGTCCACCTGCGGGGAATTTTGGCGTTTACGACGAATGGTGCGCGCCAAGTTGTAGCAACTATCACCTATACTCTCCAACTCGGAAATCTGTTTCATCATATGTTGCAACTCCGTCTTACTCTCAGCACTCAAACGACCTTCAGAGACCTTATTAAGGTAATTGGCGATCTGCACCTCCATATTATCCGTAATGTTCTCGTACTTCTCCACACGAGTGAACAATTTATTGAAGTCATCACCCTTCTCCACATGAAGCAACTCCGGAACAAAACGGAACATCTTATGGCAACGGGTAGCGAAGACGTTCACCTCTTTTCTCGCCTCCAGCAAAGAGAGTTCGGCGGTAGAGAGAAGACCGCCACCGATGTACGTCAAACGAGACTCATCCTCTTCAGCGTTCTGCTTACCCTTGATGATGGCGCAAACGAGGCGTTCCAATGGCTTGATGAACCAAATAAGAATCAAGACGTTGCAGACATTGAAAGAGGTATGGAAAGCAGCCAAGACAACCGTCAGAATAGACTTGTCCTGAATCTCGGAATGAGGGTCGCAGCCCACCATCCAGCAGACGAAATCCACGAAATGCGGGAAAATCGAGAACACCCAGATGACACCGAAGACGTTGAAAACCATGTGAGCCATCGCCGCCCGACGAGCCTGTGTGGAAGCGGAGAGAGCCACCACATTAGAAGTGACGGTAGTACCGATATTCTCACCCATCACCAGAGCGATACCCATGTAGATATCCAAGACGCCCGTCGAACAGAGCGTCATCGTGATGGCCATGATGGCGGCGGAACTCTGCACGGAGCAAGTTAGGATACCGCCTATAAACAAAAAGAGGAGATACGAACCGTACCCCCAGCTACTCATCTTCCCGAAAAATTCTTGAACCGCCACATTCTGGTCCAAATGCATTCCCTTAGCGTTAGCGCTCAATGTAGTCAATCCCAACAGCAACAGCGCCAGACCCATGATAAACTCACCTAAGTTTCTCCTCTTGTTGGTATAGATGCATGCGATGGCGACCACGATGGCCGCATAGACCACATATTGCATATAATTGCCGCTACCACCCAAAACCATGATCCAAGCCGTCGCCGTAGTACCGATATTGGCGCCCATGATAACCGAAATCGCCTGCGTCAAGGTAAGCAACCCGGCGCTCACGAAACTGACCGTCATGACGGTCGTGGCAGTTGAAGACTGGATGGAGGTGGTAATGAAAGCGCCGGTTATCAGACCCGTAAAACGGTTGGTTGTCATCTTTCCGAGGACCTGACGCAATTTGCTTCCGGCCATTTTCTGCAAGCCTTCACTCATGACTTTCATACCATACATGAGCAAGGCAACAGAACCCGCAAGAATTAATAATGGCAAGTAATCCATAAATACGCTATAAAATATTTTCTAAAAAAACATTCTGTGGCAATAAGAAAACCCGTCAAATACCACACGTGGGAAACACTAACATTTCAGAGACAAAAGTACAAATAAAAATCCGAAGTCAAGCTAATAAGCCCTTCAAATTCAAACAAAGCGCATTGTTTTTAATCAAAAAAGCAAATATGGAAGGCAACTATACCTTCATTTATCTATTTCATAGAATTTGAAAGTCCATAAAAAACAACCCAAATTCCAACAAACGGTGCACATAAATGTTTCCACCATCCGCAAACAAACAAATTTAGGCTTCAAAAAACACTTTTTGAATTAGGGACACACAAACCAACTTATAAAACAAAAAACATTATCTTTGTAAAGATTAATACAATTGAGCAGAAATAAAATGATGGGAATAAGATTTTTGTCCCTCTGCATGATGGCTACCATATTTTCCGTCCATGCAGAACAAATCACACTTACACCTCACTGGGAGAAAGGAGAGACTAGGCAATACAACGCCGTGTCATATTCCGACACGACCAGGATAGCAAGCGCTGACATGACCATCGAAGTCGAAGGAAAGAACGACGGCTACAAGATGTCTTGCACCTATAGCAACCATCAGTATTTCACAGGATTGGAAGAGGTGGCTAAATCATTCCTCGGAGAGGAAATGTTCAAAAAGATACAAAATTTCGTCCCGAAATATTCCGTTTCCGAAGGAGGCGTCATCACTTCCGTAGACAATTTCAAGGAATATCAAGATATGTTCAACATATCGCAAAACAAAGACGACAATTCCCTTGGAGAAACGAGAGGTTTGATGTCAACCATCATGAAGTCCATGATGCCGCAGGACGAAAAGAGTTTCAGGGATATTTACTTGAAGGAGGTATTCGCCATCTATAAATACTACAGTGCGACATACGACACAAAGAAAAACAACCATGGCAAACTAAGCATCATCTCCAGCAACATCAATTTAGGAGAAGCTGACGCCACCATCAAAGTAACAAAAGATGACAACAAAATCACCATCACGGCCCAAGGAAAACAATCCCGGAAAAAATGTCTCAAATCTTTGAAGGCATGGATGACCTCTTACACGGATAACATCGCCCAAGAGAGCGAATTACCGATAGACAAAAAACTGTTAAAGAGTAAAACCGAAGAAGCATTCAAAGAAATCAAGAAACAAAAAATCAAAGCAGAAGCGGAAGAGACAGCAATCTATGATGCGGAGACAGGATGGCTTATAAGCTTCAAGTCCGTCCAAACCATAAAAAACACGGCAGGTGAGAGTTCCGAAACACTCATAGTCACCTCTCGTTAAGGCAAATTTATTATTCCCAGGAAGTATAAACGTTTAATGATAATATCAATAAAAATAGTATGAAAACACGAATTTTAAGCATCGTGGCATTGGCTTTAGCACTTGTCTCATTCGACAAGCCAGCAGTCCAGAAAACGCAGAGCGAGGAAGAGGCGCAAGACACATTCGCAACTCTTAGACTACACAACGGAGTAAACGTCAGCCACTGGTTGTCCCAATCATGGGAAAGAGGGGAAGCTAGAGCGAATAAAATACAGGAAAAGGATTTCGACTCCATCGCAGCCATGGGCTTCGACTTCGTGCGCCTTCCTGTCGACGAGGAGCAACTCTACGACGAGGAGATGAACCGTGACTCCAGTGCGTTCGCCCTTATGCACAACGCCATCAACTGGACGCTCGACAAAGGCATGAACATCGTCATCGACCTCCATATCGTCCGCTCCCACCACTTCAACAACGAGAACGGGCATCCGAACACTCTTTTCCAAGATCCGAAAGAACAGGAGAAGATCGTAAACATTTGGAAAGACTTGCAGAAGGACTTGAACAAATACCCGAACGACCGTCTGGCTTACGAACTGATGAACGAACCTGTGGCACCAACCCACGAAGATTGGAACCTCTTGGTAGAGAAGATGGTGAAGGGCATCAGGGAGACAGAAAAAGAGAGAACCATCATCTTCGGCTCGAACATGTGGCAAATTCCTTCCACCTTCGATTCCCTACGCGTGCCGAAAAACGACAAATACATCGTCCTCAGCTACCACTTCTACGAGCCTAGCCTCGTGACGCACCATGGCGCTCCTTGGACCGACTACAACTTCTACATGGGACAAGTAAACTATCCTGGCGTACAAGTGACAGACTCCGCAGCCATCAATTCGTTGACCCAAGAACAAAAAGAGAAGATAGCATCCATGAATGGTGAGTACAATAAAGAAATCATGTATGACCACATGAAGAAAGCCATCAACAAGGCAGATTCGCTCGGTCTTCAGCTATACTGCGGTGAATTCGGCGTCTACCCTGTATTCATCGACAAGGAGATTCGCCTTCGCTGGTACAGAGACATCTGCTCCATCTTCCACGAGCACAACATCGCCAACTGCCACTGGTGCTACAAGGGAGACTTCCCGGTCGTGAACCCAGACGGCTCCGCGAACGAACTGCCAGCCATCATCACAGGAAAGAAATAAATCATTCCCGTATCTAAAGCAAACGTGGCGCCAGACTGCTGACGCCACGTTTATTTTTGGTCCAACCACAAAAAAAGGTGTATCGCGCAAATCACGATCCACCCTTCATGATATCATCAAATTCCGATCCTATTAGAAAGGAAGTTGGTCAGCTTCGTTATCCTGGCTAGCGTTAGACTGAGCGTCGAACGTCGGCACATTCGGCATACCAGCAGGCATCGCAGGTTGTGCAGGAGGAACAGCGGCCTGTGAGCCGGCCGGAGAGACACGCCAAGCGCGGATATCATTGAACCAACGGCCTTGCCACTCACGGCAATCTATATCCACACTCACCGTATAAAACTGACCTTCCTGAATATTGAACTCGTTAATTTTCTGCTCACCCCAAACGTTGAAACACATACGACGAGGATATTGTGCATTGGAGGTATCATGCTCCATCACATACTCTTGGCTCATCCAAGGACCATTCTTTCCCTCACCAGTTCTCTTAGGTAAGACAGCGATAATTCTTCCTGTAAAATCCATCTTATATCACATTAAAAAGGGATTATCCCCATAAAACATTTTTTTACAAAAATACAAAAAGTTAGAGACCGAAAGAAATTTTGGAAGAAATTTGAGGAACTAAAATCAAACAAGGAGATTAGGTCCAATACGAGGAATCACAGAAAGATATCTAGAAGCATAATAAGGTAAAGTAAGACAAACGAGGTTAAAATTCATTGGAAAACATCACAAATCACAATAAAAAAAGTTATATTTGTCTATACAAAACGCATTGAACATGAAAAAAGTAAAATTTTTACCAATTTTTTGGGGAGTATTGTCTATCTTTTTCGGTCACAATTCATGTACGGTGGAAGACTTGGACATTGACAATGTCAACACAGACAGTCTTTACCTACAAACGGGGATCGACGTACCGATCGGTCAAATAACGGCCTCCATCAAAGACATCATGAAACATGACCGAAGCAAAGGAGTCATTTACACACCAGACTCGACGTACATCATCACGGACGCTGTCAAAGAGCACATCAAGTTACCGGCAGTCATCCTGAAAGGTAGCCACCTTGACGAACGGGACTCCTTCGCTTCGCTTTATTTCAACAATAAAATCGGAGAAGGACACACTATTGACAAAATAGGGACTTGCATATTAAAGATGGATGTCGACAACGGACTTCCGTTCTCGGTCGATTTCACCATCAGATTTTTCCATAAAGACACCATCACCGGCATCGTAACCGAGATAGAAGAATTAAGGGATGAACAGTCTTTCACAGCGACACCAGCACAAATCGACGGGAATGACCACACGGTCTCTAGTGCGACCACGACAGAACATAGGATCACTTTTGACAAGACCCACACTTCACCGCTGAAGGAGGTCGATCAAATCGACGTCGACTACAAATTCCATATGGACACGTACGACCAAGTAGTTGTCACGGAAAAGGACATCATCAAGATGAAGATTTCCTGCTATTTCAAAGGAGGAATTTTAATAAACGAATATGATTTCTAAAACAATGTGCGCCATGAAGAAAACTTTATTTACCATATTATTGGGCATGATTTGTTGCACATTGCACGCACAGATCAGCAACACGCTATACTTCGACAAATACAATTACCGTCAACACCATCTCAACCCGGCCTTCCAGCCACAAGGGAAGTTATATGTCGGCGTGCCAGCCTTATCAAACATCACGGTCGGCGGTGGCAACACAGACCTGACGTTGTTGGACATATTCCAAAACAAGACAATAAATGGGGAGAAACAGACCTTGTTGTTTTTCGACAAGAATGTTCAAGCCACGGACGAATTCCTCGATGCGCTTCACGGCAGGGAACAAATACACGCCTCATGTAGAGTAGACCTAATCGACGCCGGTTACCGCATCAATGACAAACTTTTCGTCACATTCACCATTGCAAGCAGGATGGAAGCCTCAGCATCCATTCCTGAAGAAT
Organism: Paludibacteraceae bacterium; assembly: GCA_045617845.1. Taxonomy (GTDB): domain Bacteria; phylum Bacteroidota; class Bacteroidia; order Bacteroidales; family Paludibacteraceae; genus UBA1181. The sequence continues at coordinate 54,223 of JAZLJL010000092.1, forward strand.
TCTTCGATTTCGTATTAACAGGAATGGACGAAGGCGAGACCTTCGATTTCCATCTCGACAAAGCAAACATTTCCGCATCCGCCTACGTCGAAATCGGTGGCGGCGTCTCAAAGAAAATCAGCGAAGAACTCACACTAGGAGCGAAAGCGAAATTATTGATTGGTTACGCCAACGTGAGCTCAAACTTCAGGAACATGAGCGTGACGGGAAGCGAAGACGAATGGCACATAACCGGAAGCGGAAACCTCCGCATTACCTCACCGATGATGGAAATCACCACATCCGAAACGGATAGAGTAAGCGGCATTCAATCCAAAGAGAACGGGGATTTCAATGCCCAAGGACACGGATGTTCCATCGACGCAGGCGCCACCTACCAACTAACACCTGAAATAAAAGTTTCGGGAAGCGTCCTGGACCTCGGCTTCATCTGTTGGGACGGGAACATCCAAGAACTGAATCCAAGGGAAAATTTCGTCTATAACGGTCTCGACTATGACATCAGCGAAGACCATACCGGAAGCGCATGGTGGGGACCTTACAAGAAACAATTCAAGAGAATGCTGAAAAAGAACGAAAACCCGGACAGCTACACGACATGGCTATCCGCGAAACTTCTATTGGGAGGAGAATACTCATTCCTTGACGACAAACTCAGCGTCGGAGCGCTTTCGAAAACCTATTTCCAACGCAAAGCCACCAGAGAGGAATTCATTCTTTCCGCCAACTACCGCCCTATCGAACATTTCTCTGGAACATTCACCTATAACCTGTTCGACGGTTGGAACAACATCGGAATAGGACTCAACGGAAACGCTGGTCCAATCAACCTATATGCGGCGATAGACCACATCCCTCTTAGATATGCGGCGGTATCAGGGCACAAAGTTCCATGCTGCGTGAGAGACACGCGTGTGACTTTCGGAATGGGTGTAGTCATTGGTTACAAAAAGGATAACGGACATCGATAAAACTTCAAAAAAGTTTTTTCAAAGAAGAAACGACAAAAGACGCCAAATGGTTATCTTTGCGGGAAATAAACGAAGACAAAATGAAAATTAAATTCATCATCATCGGAGCGCTTTGCCTATTATTAGGAGTCGCCGCATTTTTCTATTTCCGCTATTACTACGTTTTCGGAGAAGGCGTTAAGAGTGGAGAGTTGAACTACGTAGTCAACAAAGGCTACATCTTCAAGACCTACGAAGGGAAAATGATCCAAAACGGATTCAAGAGCGCACCAAACAACGGTGCCATCCAATCCAACGAATTCATCTTTTCAATCGAAAACGAAGAGGTGGCAAAGAAACTCATGGAGATGGGAAACCGCACGGTGGACCTCTACTACAAGGAGTATTTCAACACTCTTCCGTGGAGAGGGAACAGTGTCTACGTCGTGGATAGTTTCATCGTAAAGATCAACAACATCACTTTGAACAAAAACGAATTGATCATGAAGGTGGGCGAAAAAGCCAAGCTCAACGCAGCCATCTACCCGGAAGACTCCAACCACAAATCAATCAACTGGAGTTCCGAAAACAATGCGGTTGCCACAGTGACCACTGACGGTGTAATCACGGCGGTAGCCTCAGGTGAGACCATCATCAAAGCAAGCGTAGAAAACAAAGTAGCTAATTGCGTCATCGTCGTCAACGACTAAGCAATAGAAGAAAGTTGGAAACCCAACTATAAACACTTTCCAACAAAAAACAGAAGAGGGTACATCCAAACGGACGTACCCTCTTTTCATATCATCCAACAGGGAATTATTGGAACAACAGTTCCCTATATTTAGGCAATGGCCAGAAATCGTCATCGATGACCAACTCCAGTTCATCGATATGGGAACGGATCTCCGTCATTGTTTTCCGTACAACCGTGTCGTACACCATCGCAATGTCGCAAGCAGACTTCGAAGTGTTAGCAACACGACGCTCTTCCGTCATACGCTTAACCAGCTTCTTGATGGCAGTGACATGGGCGGAAATCTCACGGATGAGATCCTTCCTATCTTCCGAGAGCACGTTAAACTCCTCTTCGTCGAACAGTTGTTTCAAGCCGCATAGGTTATCAATCAGTCTGTTTTGATAAGCGACGGCAGTCGGAACGATATGGTTAATAGCGATATCGCCCAAAGTACGGGACTCAATCTGAACCTTCTTCGAGAACTTCTCATACTCCACTTCGACACGCCCCGTAAGTTCCACCTCATTGAAAATGCCTTCACCGATCAAAGCGTCACGGGAAGCCTTATCCAAATATTTGCCGATAGCCTCAGGAGCGCTGGTAATGTTAGTCAAGCCACGCTTTTTAGCCTCCGTTTTCCATTCCTCGGAATAGCCGTCACCCTCGAAACGGACAGGTTTCGACACGAGGATAAGTTTTTTCAACACATGGAAAATAGCCTCGTCCTTGCCCTTGCCCGCATTGATCAAACCATCAACCTCAGCACGGAATTCGTTCAATTGGTGAGCGACAGCCGAATTCAAAGCGATGATGGAAGCGGCGCAGTTAGCGGAAGAGCCCACGGCGCGGAACTCGAAACGATTACCCGTGAACGCGAAAGGAGAAGTACGGTTACGGTCAGTATTATCCAACATGATGTCCGGGATACGGGCGATACCCAACTTAAGGGCAGTCTTTTCCTCTGGCGTCATCTTACTGTCGCCCACTTGGTTAGCCAAATTATCCAACATTTGGGAAAGGTTTTGGCCCAAGAATACGGAAAGGATGGCCGGAGGAGCCTCATTAGCACCCAGACGATAAGTATTGCCAGCGCTCATGATGGAAGCGCGCAACAAATCCTGATGCTTGAACACGGCGGTCATCACATTCACCAAGAAGGTGATGAAGAGCATATTACCCTTCGGATTCTTCGCCGGGGAAAGCAAGTTAATACCCGTATCGGTCGTCAAAGACCAGTTGTTATGTTTTCCGGAACCATTCACGCTAGCGAAAGGTTTTTCGTGAAGAAGCACTTGGAAATGATGCTTTCTCGCAATCCTCTTCATCAGATCCATCATCAACTGATTATGGTCATTCGCCAGATTGGCCTCCTCGTAGATAGGAGCGAATTCAAACTGGTTAGGAGCCACCTCGTTGTGACGGGTCTTCAAAGGGATACCCAACTTATGGGCCTCGATCTCCACCTCGCGCATATAAGCGGTGACACGCTCAGGAATCGAACCGAAATAGTGGTCGTCCAATTGTTGTTCCTTAGCGGAAGCGTGACCCATGAGCGTACGACCCGTCATGCATAAATCAGGACGAGCCCTATAGAGGGCGGAGTCGACAAGGAAATACTCCTGTTCCCAACCGAGGTTGGTGTTCACCTTCATGATGTTCTTGTCGAAATATTGGCAGACAGCGACCGCAGCCTTGTCCACCGCCGAAATCGCTTTCAGCAAAGGAGTCTTGTAGTCTAAAGCCTCGCCCGTATATGAGATGAAAATCGTAGGGATACAAAGCGTGGAACCAACGACAAAAGCAGGGGAAGAGAGATCCCATGCGGTATAACCTCTCGCCTCGAAAGTATTTCTGATACCTCCGTTAGGGAAAGAAGAAGCGTCCGGTTCTTGCTGGATAAGGAGTTTACCGGAGAAGCGTTCAATCACGTCGCCGTTCTCATCGAAATCGATGAACCCGTCATGTTTCTCGGCGGTACCGTCAGTCAAAGGTTGGAACCAGTGCGTATAATGAGTCGCGCCACGTTCACTTGCCCATTTGCGCATACCCGTCGCAATCTGGTCAGCCACGTTTCTGTCAAATAACACACCACGGTCAACGGCCGCAATAAAAGCGTTGAAAGCATCTTTCGAAAGATACTCGCGCATTTTCTCCTTCGTAAACACATTGATCGCATAATAATCAGACAACTTCTCCGATGGCGTGTTCACCACCAAAGGACGTCTGCCACGCAATTCTTTCAATGCGTTAAATCTCATGATAGCCATAGCTGTAATCTATTAGGTAAAACATCCAAAAAGCAATCATACCCCCTAAAATCAGAGGATACGCCACAAAATTAATCATAAAATTAAAACACACCCCCAATTTTTTAGGGGTATTTTTCAAAAAAACATATAAATTTTATCAATCACATGTAAAAAAGGAAGGGTTACATGAGAAAAAACATGTTTTCACCCCAATAGACCAATAACAAGAAACAAAGAGGGAGATTCAAGGCACTTCCCCCTAGGTATCATTTCAACAATTCGCAGACACGATCCAATTTCTCCTCCATAGGCAAACAAGCGTCAATCCAATTGATCGTGAAGCCACGACGCTCCATGCCACGGAACCAGGTCATCTGGCGTTTGGCGAATTGATGGATGGCTATCTCCAATTCGGAGAACATCTGTTCATACGTAAGATTACCGATAATATATTTCGTCAGATATTTATATTCCAAACCGTAATAAATCATGTCTTCCGCAGAAACGCCGGAGTCCAAGATACGGCGTACCTCATCGACCATACCCTCATCCAAGCGGGCTCGCAAGCGTTTGGAAATCTTTTCCCTTCGCAAATCACGGTCGATATCCAAACCAATGACAAGGCTATTGATTTTCGGGAAATCGACGAACTCCTGCGGATGGTCGCGGTAGTACTCACAGATTTCAATGGCGCGGATAGCGCGTTTGGCCGTATCCACATCGGTTGTATTGTGTAGAGTCTTGTATCCGGACAAGATAACGGTCAGTTCCTCCAGCGACTTATCCGCCAATGATTTCCTCAGTTCATCATTCTGGGGCACAGGCATCATTTTATAAGCCTTCAGGACAGACTCGATATAAAGACCCGTACCACCGCAAAGGATAGGCAAGACGTTCCTACCCTTCAAGTTTTCGTAGACGGGAAGGAAGTCGCGTTGGTATTCGAAGAGATTGTACTTATAGCCAGGATCGGCGATATCAATCATATGGTAAGGAATGTTTTTCCCCTCCACCACATAATCAGAGAGGTCCTTCCCCGTACCGATATCCATACCACGATAGATCTGCCTAGAATCGGCGCTGATAATCTCAGCATCCAACCGATAAGCCAAATGAGCGGCCAGCGTAGTCTTCCCGCAAGCGGTCGGTCCGAGAATGGTAATCATATCGTAAGCCATATAAATTCTTTTTTAGTAATTAATTTCCAAATATAATAAAAACCATCTATCTGTCTGACAAAACTTTCAAAATCGCCACAAAGCAATTTATAGAAATCCCCTATTATTCCTACCATACGATTCCCTTTCACGATTAGCGGAACAAAGGGGAACTACGTCAGGATTCCCGCACACGGTCACGCAGGAAACGTTTCTGGGTATAGTACACGAAAAAGAGAAGAGAAAGGACCACCAGACCGCCACCAAAAATAAAAGTGGTTGAAAAAGAGGAGACCTCACTCATGCAACCACCGCCCCACAATCCGACGCCTATACCCAAGTCCCACGTTGTCAGATAAGTCGAAGTGGCGGTTCCACGCTTATTGTTCGGCGCCAAAGCGACAAACAGAGAATTCATGGCAGGGAAAAGGATGCCATACCCCACCCCAATCATCAATGCGGAAAAGTAAAGTCCATGCGAAATAAATCGGTGAGGTATACCCAAGTAAGGCAACAGACCCAAAAGGAGGAAAGCACCACCGCCGACGGCGATACCCACCTTGATGACCAGCAGCATCTTCCCGCGGTCTACCAGTTTGCCGGAAAAAATGCGCGACAAGGCGATACCGGCAGCGAGGAAGAGATAGAAGGAAGTAGGCTTCCCCTCCACGGAGAGTTCCTTCGCGTAAATGGCGATGAACGAAGTCATCATTCCATAAGGGATAGCCAAGAAGACCATATTCACGCCAGCGGGAATCCCCTTCAACAAGATAAAGCGGTCCAAGGAAAGAGGCTCTTTCGAAGCGACCTTGGGCCGATATTTAGTCTTGATCAACGAACCAATCAGGAAAGAGCAGAGGCTCACGCAAAAAGAGGAATAGAATATAGTCTCGTAGCTGTAATGCTCCAAGAGCCACATGCCGACCATCGGTCCCGTCGCCATCGCGAAATTATTGGAAAGGCCAAAATAGCCAAGCCCCTCCCCACGACGGCTGGAAGGCATGATATCTATGAGGATCGTATTGCTCGAAATGGAGACCATACCAAAGGCGAAGCCATGCATCATACGGAGCAAGGCGAACATAAAGACCGTCTTCACGCACGGATAACCCAAGAAGAGGAGAACAAAAAAGGCGAGTGCGAAAAGATAAAGCGGTTTTCGTTGGAACGTATCCACCAAATAGCCGGAGAACGGACGAATAAAAAGGCAGGCCAACGTATAACAAGCCAAGACTGCGCCGACCGTGGATTCAGGCACGGAAAAACAATCCATCAAATACATGGCCAAAATGGGCAGAATCAGATAGAAGGAAAAAAAGAGGAGAAAATTCGCCCCACAGGAGCAGAAGAAACTCATCGTAAACAATATATCCTTAGACTTATCCATTCACATCCTTAAAAAAACAGAACGCGAAATTACAAAAAAAGAGACATCAAAAACATCAGGAAACTAAAAAACAACAAAAGAGGAAACAAAAAAGGCGCGGGGAAACCGCGCCTTCCATATCAAGAATCACCTCGATTATAAATCCTTATTATCAGAAGCACCATCATCAGCATTGACGCCGAAGATTTCCCTTAGGCCACCCAAATCGAATCCGAGGGAGAAACGCAAAGTGTTATCCAATGGGTTCGTCTGAGCGACTGTAATTACATATGCGGCGTTCAATTGGAAGATACTCAAGTTGAAACCGGCGCCGACCGTGAAATATTTACGGTTACCCTTATATTTGTTCTCGTTGAAGTAACCACCTCTCACCATGAATTTCTTGTTATAGGAATACTCCAAACCGGCAGAGAGGTTAATCTCCCTCAGCTCCTCCTTGAAACCGCCGGGAGCATCGCCCAATGAAGAGAAAATACCGCCGATGGAAGTCGTTTCCTCATAATCCTTCTTAGCTTGATTATACTCGCTCTTAGTTTCATAATCGCTAGACTTTCCATAAGGGGTAGGAACCAAAAGTTTGTTCATGTCGACTGCGATCTGTAAGCGGTTATATTCGTCGAAAGCATATTCGAAGGAACCTCCCAACCTGAAGTTCGTAGGAATGAACTGTTGAGTAGCGTCGTTATCATAGGATACCTTGTTACCGATGTTTGTGACAGCGATACCCAAGCCAGCATAAGACGTATTAGCGCCTATGGTAATAGGGCGGCGGTAAGAGAATGCGATATCCGCGCCGACTGCGGCAGCTGCGCTATATTCATCCTTGTCGTCCACGCCATTGAACAAATCCGAATAGATAAAACGGAGCGCCACACCGGCAGACCAATATTCGGACAACAACATGGAGAAACTTCCGTCAACGGCAAATTCCTTAGGTTCAGCGGTACCTTGATAAACAGGAGTGTTTCCCCAACCAGGCTCGCCAGTCAAAGTGATTTCACCCATGGAAAAATAACGGAACGATGCGCCCACCGCAGTTCTATCGGACAATTTATAATAGCCTGAAAGGTAAGCTAAATAGATATCGTTAACAATTTTCCTCAACCAAGGAGTGTATGAAATAGCGAAACCGCCCTTACTATCCGCTTGGGCAAACTTGGCAGGGTTCCAATATTGAGAGAAAACATCCGGACGCGTAGCCGCACCGACATCACCCATACCACCTCCGACAGCGTCCGGGGCAATAGACAAAGAAGGGATAGCGGTTTGCAAAGGGTTATACGAAGCCCCGTTTTCGTCCGAAACAGATAATGCGCTTGCCGAGAGAGACGAGCACAAAGCCGCGGTCACCAAAACCGCACGAACATTAAAGTTTCCCATTTATATACTATAAATTAATATTTTCTATTCCACAACAGAAGAGTTTCCTTGTAACCCTTCTGTTTATCTAACTAAACTTATACAAATTTATTGCAAAGGAAAGTAAAAAAATCCAAAACACCCACATATTTTTTTCAACAAAAGGGAGTAGTAAAGGAGAGAAGGCATCACCAATAGACCCAAAAGGCTATTGGAGAGTTCGCCGGAAGTTCGTTCCATATCACTTTTCAAGCACACTTTTAGGGCAATCGCCACGACTTTATCGAAGCCATTACATCCCAAAAACAGAGGAAACGGGCTTCGAATTTCCGCACGAAAAGAAGACTAAGTGAAAAATGGGGAACACATCCAAACATAAAAGAAGGACAAAAAGCACAATAATTAATTAACATACAAAAAAGAATTGGCAAAAAAGCAAAGTTTCATTACCTTTGCGGAAAGTGATAAATAGGCGTACTCTAAAACCCTGTGATTATTTTCACAGTCACAAGAGAGGACGGAGGGAAGGAGAAAATTTCAACAAAGAGACATTCCCTATGTGGACATCCTATTTTATTAAGGATTTTTAAGCAAGAAGAGCTTGAAGGTCCAAAGAATTTTTATTATATTCGAAAAAATAACAATAAATAGATACGATTATGAGTCTGAAAGACCTTTTCATCAAGCCGGAGAGCGATCCTAAAAAGGCGGGGAACAAACAACCCGTCAATAACAACACACGAAACACGAACCCTTCTCCGACGCATACAGCCCCATCAAGGCCAGAGCCAGAGCCAGAGCCTGCGCCACAAGAGCCGATCAGCACGATCGACATGAACTCAATCATACCGGAGCCAAGTGCGGAACAGACTGAAAATGATTCTCCCATCACGGAAATAAACAACGTGAAGAAAAAGAGGTTATGGGAGACGTTGATCAAGAGAAACCTTCCCGGTCCAGACATGTTGGAGTTGAAAAGCTACTCCGCATCCTTGGAATCGATGGGACTATCCCAAGAGAAAAGGTACGAGGCCGCCTTCAAAATGTTGAAAGCGCAATACCCGGACTTCACAAAAGACAAGTTGTTGAAATCCATCGACACCTACATCGGTTTCGTCAACGAAGAGATCGAAAGCGGAAGGAGCCAATATGCGGAGAAGCGCAGACAGACCGTCGGAGAGCAACAAAAGAAGCTCGACAACATGGTGAAAGACAACCAACAAATCGAGAAGCAGCTGGCTGAACTGCAAAAACGCAACAAGGAACTGACCAATGAAATCGAGAAGCTGAAAGTCGAGATCACAGCGGCGACCAAGGAGATAGCGCACGACGAACAAGTGTTCATCAACTCTGCCAACAGCGTCATATGCGACCTCATCACAGACAAAAAAGAGATGTCTAACATTAATGTGGAATAATAATTTATAATAATTAACGACAATAAAAATGGATAGCAATTTATTCGACAACAATTCAGAGAATTCAAGCAACTCAACGCCAGTCTCCCTCAAAGAGATGTTCAAAAGACCTGGAGGAACGTTCGCTAAAATCACGGCAGTAGGCGCCGCATTAGGATTGGGCTACCTATTCACCAAAGCATTGCCTTTCTTAGTTGCCGCAGCGGCAAACACTCTTGTGCTGATTGTGGAAATCGTGGCGATCGTGGGCATCTTGGCAGTATTGCTCAATAAGAACACATGGAAATGGATTTCCTTGTTCTGGCTCCACCTCAACAGGAAAATCGTCGGCATGTTCGTGAAGATAGACCCTATCTCCATCCTTGAGAACTCCATCCACAAGATGAAGGACAAACTGAACACCGTACACGAGAACGTGACCAAGTTGAGAACGATCCTCGTGAGCATGAACGGGAAACTAGACTCCTACAAACAACAACAAGACGACAACATCCGTAAGCTCAAGAAACGCAAGGAGCAGTTGGCTAACAGCAGTAGCATGACACCGAACGAGAAGTTGAAGATCCAAATGAGCATCAGCAACCTCAGCAACGACATCGCCCAATTGGACACCATCATCGAGAGCCAAAAGAAACGTATCGAGACATCAAAGAAATACCAGGAAGTCATGGAAAGGTTGGAGACGATCGCGGAGGCAAAAGTCGAGAGGTCTTCCCTCGAACTCAAGAGGACGAAGGACGCTTACGAATCGGCAAAAGAACAACGCAGTGCATTGAAAACCATCTCAAGCATCATGAAGGGCGACTCACAGAGCCTCGAAGAGGAAATGGCCATCGAGCACATCACCAACACCATCAACTCCAGCGTCGCTGAGATGGAGGGATTCATCAACGATTCCGACGGCATCCTCGAGAACTACAACTTGGAGTCGGCCGTGAACGAAGACCGCGTGGAGGATATCTTGAAAAAATATGGTCAAGAGGATTCCTTCTCTTCATTCAGCGAAGACGCCAAAATCGACTCCAACAGTTTCGGCACGGTAAAAGAGAAAGAAACTGTGACGGTAGAGAGAAACAAATGGTGTTAATCAAGTAATAATAACAACTAAATACAACGATAAATTATGGGCTTTTTCAACAGATTAACATTTTTAGGAAGATTTTGCATCATCGGCGGAATCGCGGCTGTCATCTGCGCCATTCTATATTTCACAGGCGTGATGAAAGGCTGTACAAGCGATAATGGAGACAACAAGAATGGCAGTTCCTTGCCATCAATCAGTTCCTTGACCAAAAAAAAGGACAAATACGACGCAACCCTTATCGTAAACCCTTACACTGGGTTCTCTCCTATCGTTTGGGGTAATGGTGGAACAGAACCGGCTGACGGCTCTTTCTTCGAGAAGAACTACGACTTGAAACTTAAGATCGTCATCATGGACGATTTCGACGCAGCACGTTCCGCACTGAAGAACGATGACGCTCAAATCGAATACTGCACATTGGACGCACTTCCTGTGGAAATGGGTTCAAGCGGAACGATGACGGACATGAAGTACTTCATGCTCCTCAACTTCAGCGCAGGAGCTGACGCACTCGTAGCCAACGCAGCTGTTCAAAAGATTACAGACTTGAAAGGTAAAAGGGTTGCTTATGCGGAAGGTACCGCATCCCACACCTTGTTGATCAACGCATTGGAAACGTCAAGTTTGTCTATGGACGACATCCAATCATACAAAGTGGCATCCGGTATCGACGCAGCACAAGCGTTCAAGGCTAAGCAAGTGGACTGCGCCGCAGTTTGGAGTCCGGACGATGTAGATTGCATCAACTCATTCAAGGGAGCTCACCTCCTCACCTCTACCGCTCAATCCAACATGTTGGTTTCCGATGGTCTCATCGCAAAGAAAGAGTGGTTGGAGAACAACAAGGATCTTGCGGCAAAGATTGTGGAGGCTATCCTCGCAGCCAACTCGGAAGTTAGCAACAACAAAAAGGTATTCGACGAAGCCGCTCGCGTGTTCGCCAAGGAATTTGAGACTGACGTAGACTTCGCCCGCGCATCCAGCGCCACCATCAACTACGCCACTCTAAACGACGAGATGAATTGGTTAGGTCTTAACACTGAATACTCAGGAATGACTGGAGAGCGTATCTACTCAAAGATGTCGCGCACCTACTCTGGTCTCGGGCTCTGCAAATCGGTATTGCCTTGGTCCAAAATCGCTTACACCGACATTGTTGAAGCTGTTTACGCAAAGAACAACTTAAAGAACGACCAAAGCGACAAAGGAACAGCCGAGAAGGAATTCGAAGCTCCTACCGTAAAGGAAGAGAAAGCGGAAGCATTCTCCAACAAAAAGGTGACCATTAACTTCCCTACGGGCGAATATTCATTGGACAACGATGCGCGCGCCACCATCGACCGTGAATTCGTGGACATCATCCAAAGCTACGCCAACACACGTATCCGTATCGAAGGAAACACGGACGCGACCGGAAACTATAGGGCAAACGTGGAACTTTCCAAGAAAAGAGCTCAATCGGTTGTCGACTATCTCGTACAAGAATACAAAATCGGACGCAACAGATTCGTGGTTGTAGGAAACGGTCCTAAGCACGCCAACGAAGACGGCGTAACTGGTTCCAACGAGAATTACCGCACCACAGACTTGCAATTGATTGCAGAATGATAAAGTAATAATCATGGAGTATAGGTTTGTAGCCTATACTCCTTAATTTTTTTTAGAGAGTATTTATTATCATGAAAGAACTATTCAAATTCGGAGGGAATTTATCAGCAAAGGATTCTCTCATCACAGGAATCGTCGGAGGAATCGTTCTAATAATCATCTGGTATATTGTCACCGCGTTAGAATGGATATCACCAAAAATTCTACCGAATCCGGTGGATGTTTTAAAAGCGATACCAACACTAATTTCAGAGAGGAATTTATTCGGCAACATCGGTTACACAGTAGGACTCAACTTCGTAGGATATGTCATCGCATTGGCCATCGCCATACCGATGGGCTTCGCCATAGGAATTTTTCCTATTCTACGTGCCATGTTTCAAAAACCTTTCGAAGCGATCCGTTTCTTGCCTTTACCGGCAGTAAGCGGAATCATGATAGCGACTTTAGGATTAGGTTTTAAAATGAAGGCAGGTTTCTTGGCCTTAGGTATTTTGATATACATTTTACCGGTGGTCACCCAAAAAGTACTAGACCTACAGAATCCTAACAACCCGAAGGACAACGTTTATCTACAGACTGCGACCACAATCGGCATGAGCAACTGGCAAAAGTTCAAGTTCGTCTACTTCCCATTCGTCATGTCCAGCGTCTATAGCGACATCCGCGGATTGGTAGCCATCTCATACACTTACGTGACCATTGCAGAAAATTTGAACAGGGAAGGCGGTATCGGCGCCTGCATCCAAATCATGACCCGTCAAAGTTCTATTGACTGTGTCTATGCTTTGCTGATGATCATCATCGCGATTGGTATCATCCAAGACTACATCCTCAGGAAATGCGAGCCTCTAATTTTCAAACATCATCGTCCTTAATACCCGAATAATCATGGAAAGAAACAATATAGATATCGACAGTCTAATGAAGCACGACACGGCAGAGGAGAATCCACAAGACGATAACCTTGTCGAAACAACAGGATCGACCATCGACATCGATTCGCTGATGGGTAGTTCAGACGCAGAAGAATCCTCTTTCGAAGAGAAGGAAGACAGCAATAAGATCGAGAATAGCTCTCAAAACAGGAAAGAAGGCTTGGTGGATGTCATCAGACTCCGCAACATCACCCACATCTTCAACAAAGGAGAGAAGGACGAGTACAAACTTTTCGAGAACTTCAACCTCACCATCCCGGACATACCGAACCAAGGACAACTCGTCTCCATCATGGGAGCTTCCGGCTGCGGTAAATCACAGATGTTGAAGGTAATCTCCGGACTCAACAAGTTCAACGAGGGAACAGTTGAGATCTATGGAGAAAAGCTTTCTGAAGACCACCACTTCCCAATGGTGTTCCAAACCTACAGCAACTTCGAGTGGTACACCGTGCTGCAAAACGTAATGTTGCCTATGCTCGTCAGAGGTGTTGACAAGGCTACCGCGGAAAAGAAAGCGAAGGAGCTCTTAAAAAACGTTGGATTGGAAGACCACATGGACAAATATCCGGCAAAGCTTAGCGGTGGACAACAACAAAGGGTCGCTATCGCGAGATGTCTAGCCTGCGAGTCCCAAATCATCCTATTCGACGAAGCGACGGGCGCCTTGGACATCAAGATGAAACGCGAGGTACAAAACATCATCCTAAAGATTTTCTACGGAATGAAATTGGATCCGACCATCATCAACGTCTCCCACAGCATCGAAGAAGTTTGCTACATCAGCAATAAAGTGTTCATTCTACAAGCCAACCCTTGCAGAATCTACAAAGAAATAGATATCCATTATACGGGCGAAGACGAAAAACCACGAGGAGAGTGGATATTCGACACCCAGGAATACGCGAACTACGTAAAGCAGATAACGGCTTATATGGACGAAATCTGCAAATAACGTCTAATATTTTCACAACAACGAAGCCGGAGGGGAATACACTTCCGGCTTCGTTTGGTTATGGGAAGTAAACATATAGATTATCAGCAAATTGCTTTTACGGGAAAACTTTTGCGAGGAATATAGGAAATTCGTAAATTTGGGAACCAATCTTCACTAACATTGTGTCACAGGCAATAGATTGGTAATAAAACAATTGCGAAAAAAGCACACATTAAAGAGCATGGCAAAAGCGCTCCGGGACATATTCTTGAACAACAAACTCATTCTGTTCGTCATTCTCCTCAACACGGTCATCATCTTTTTGGAGGAGAGCAATGCGCCATGGGGTTGGTTGGACTTCGCCGACTTCGCCTGCACGATATTCTTCTTGGTGGAAATGGTGGTGAAAATGAGGGAATACGGCTTCTCGGAGTATTGGAAACGCGGATGGAACAAGATGGACGGATGTCTGGTAATCCTCAGTCTACCCTCCATCATCCAATACATCTTCTCCATCGAGATGATAGATCTATCCTACCTCCTTGCGCTAAGAATGCTGCGATTGCTGAGACTATTCAAAACGCTACATTTTTTCCCAAGCATCATCAAAGTGGTGACAGGGTTCAAGCTGGCCTTAAAACAGTCATACGCCGTGTTGATGAGTTTCTTCATCATCATCGTCGTCTTCGGGCTCATCAACAAGAACCTATTCGCGGACATCGCGCCCGAATATTTCGGCACACCTTTCCGCTCCATCTACTCAGTCTTCCGGATGTTCACCATAGAAGGCTGGTATGAGATACCCGACGCCATCGCGAAAGCGACCTCTCCCCTCATCGGCAAATTGTCCGTCATCTACCTCTGCGGACTGCTCATCACAGGCGGAATCATCGGCATGTCGTTCATCAACTCCATCTTCGTGGACGCCATGGTAAGCGACAACAACGACGACATGAAGGTACAACTCGACAATATAGAGAAACAATTGGACGAACTGAAAAAGATGCTAAAAGAAAAAGAGAATACCACAAACGATAAAGCCACGCGAAACGGACGCAAATCATTCAAGCACAACAAAAACCAAGAGAAAATATCACTACCGAAGCACAAATAAAAAGGGAAAACGACAAGAAAGTTCCCCAAAAAATGCATAACTTTGCAAAATAAAAGCGAATAAAAAATCTAGAATAATTTATGGGACGGAAAAAGGAACTTCCATTGTTGGAGAACATAGAAATCACGGGAGTCGCCAATGAAGGCAAAGCGATCGCACGCGTCAACGACATGGTGGTTTTCACCCAATTCGTCGTGCCAGGCGACATAGTAGACCTTCAGGTCACAAGGAAGAAAAACAGTTACATGGAGGGTCGCGTGACACAAATACACAAGTACTCCGAAAGAAGAGCCGAAGCATTCTGCAGTCATTATGGCGTATGCGGAGGCTGCAAATGGCAAATTCTCCCTTACAAAGACCAATTGAAGGCAAAACAGGAACAAGTCTACAACAACCTGACCAGGATAGGCAAAGTCGCTTTGCCGGAGATGATGCCGATCATCGGTTCCGAAAAAATCATCCGTTACCGTAACAAGTTGGAATTCACCTTCTCCAACAAGAAATTTCTCACCTACGAACAAGTGGCGGCAGGCGAGAAATTCGATAATATGGATGCCCTAGGCTTCCACATCCCTGGCATGTTCGACAAAGTGCTCGACATAGACAAATGCTTCCTGCAAGACGAGGTCTGCGACCAAATCAGGGACTGCATCAAAGACTACGCGCACGAGCACAACCTACCATTCTTCGACTTAAGGAACAAAGAAGGATTCCTCCGTACCATCGTAGTCAGGACCGCCAGCACAGGAGAAATCATGCTCACCGTAGTTTTTTACCACGAGGACAAAGAATTAAGGGAAGGACTACTGAACCATTTGGTGGAAAGATTCCCGCAAATCACCTCCCTCATCTACGTCATCAACGGGAAGTGCAACGACACGATCACCGACCAGGAGACCATCGTTTTCAAGGGTCGCGACCACATCTTCGAGGAGATGGAAGGACTGAAATTCAAAATCGGCCCTAAATCCTTCTACCAGACCAACAGCAAGCAAGCCTACGAACTATACAAAGTGGCGAGGAACTTCGCCCAACTGACCGGAGACGAACTCGTATACGACCTCTACACCGGCACGGGAACCATCGCATGCTTCGTCTCCAAGATGGCGAAGAAAGTGGTGGGAATCGAATACGTACCGGAGGCGATTGAAGATGCGAAAGTGAACGCACGGAACAACGGTATCGACAACACATTGTTCTTCGCGGGCGACATGAAAGATATCCTCACCAACGAATTCATCGCCGAACATGGACGTCCGGACGTCATCATCACCGACCCTCCGCGCGACGGCATGCATCCAGACGTGGTGGAGACCATTCTGAACGCCGAGCCGAAGAGAATCGTCTATGTGAGCTGCAATCCAGCCACACAAGCGAGAGACCTCAACCTATTGGATTGTAAATACCAAGTCACCGCAGTACAACCCGTGGACATGTTCCCACATACCCACCACGTAGAGAACGTTGTCGCCCTAGAATTAAGAACAGAATAAAATGCAGCCATTCACATGCACGTTTATCCGATAACACTCATATTAATCATCCTGCTGGTACTGTTACCCGACATCTACCTATACAGGAGGTTTATGCGCAACAGAATCAATAAATCCACCGCGATTTTGCATTGGATCATCTCCGCATATTTCCTCATCACCTCCTGCGGCATCCTATTCAACATCAACCACGTGTTCTCTCCGACAACACATTTCAAGTTGACGATGTTCGTATGTATCCTAGGAATGGTCTACGCGACCAAGCTCACCTTCTGTACGTTCGACCTCCTATTTTTTATCACTAAGAAAAAATGGAGGAACATCCAATACGTGGGGTACGGAGCCGCGGCGATCGTGTTTTGCCTGGTGCTATACGCCATACATGTAGGACGGTTCCACTTCATCAAGACAGAAGAGACGGTGGAAATAGAGGACCTACCGGAATCATTTGACGGATACCGTATCCTCCACTTCAGCGACATGCACCTGGGTAGTTTCGCCCATTCGCAAAAAAGATTGGAAAGAGTGTTCGACTCCATGGCGGTACAAAACCCTGACATCATCGTATTCACAGGCGACATGGTTAACAACTTCGCCACCGAATGCAACGAATGGGGGTACATCTTCGACAAACTGAAGTGCAAAGACCAAAAGTTAGCCATACTAGGCAACCATGACTACGGAACCTACTATGACTGGGAAGACGACGATTTGCGGTCCATGAACGAGATGGCTATACGTCAAGAAATCAGGGACTTCGGATTCAAGCTTCTGTTAAACGACCACTTTTTCGTCACCAGAGGGAACGACACAATCGCCTTCATTGGAGTGGAGAATTGGGGAGCATCCAAACATTTGGAAAACAAAGCGGACCTCGGCAAAGCGATGAAGGGAACAGAACACATCAAAACGAGAATCTTGTTGTCGCACGACCCAACAACTTGGCCAAGAGGAGTAAGGGATACGACAGATATCCAACTCACCCTCAGCGGACATACACACGGCGGACAAATAGGCATAGAATCAACCCTTTTAAACTTGAAAATATCTCCAGCCATGGTCATGATTAGATTATGGGACGGGTTATACAAGGACGAAGGCAAATACATCTTCGTCTCAAGAGGAATGGGCTGTGTAGGTATTCCTGCCAGATTAGGGATTTCACCAAGGTTCACTGTAATCACATTAAAGAAGAAAAGGGCTGAACAATGAGAGTACGTGAAATCACTTCAGAGATAGAGAAACGAGCGCCTCTCTCCTACCAAGAGAGCTATGACAACTGTGGCATGCAAGTAGGCGATCCGGAACAGGAAGTGAAGGGCGTCCTAATCACTTTGGATGTCACAGAAGCAATCGTAGACGAAGCCATCCAAAAAGGATGCAACCTCATCGTCTCCCACCATCCGCTCATCTTCAAAGGACAGAAAAAAATATGCGGACGCACATACGTGGAACGTTGCGTCATCAAAGCGATAAAGCACGACATCGCCATCTACTCAAGCCATACATGCATGGACAAAGCCGTCAATGGAGTCAGCGCAAAAATGGCGGAGAAACTAGGAATCACCATAGAACGCCCACTCGAAGTGGAAAGAATCGGCAATGAAGAAATCGGGCTAGGCGCGATCGGAGAATTAGCCCAAGAAGAAGATGCATTAGCGTTTCTACGACGCGTAAAGGAGACTTTCAAAGTAGGGAACATACGTCATACAGACATCCCCCAAGGGCAGAAGGCAAAGAGGATAGCTCTCTGTGGAGGCTCCGCATCAGAATTTCTCGACAACGCTATAGCGTCAAAAGCGGACGTCTACTTGACGGCAGACGTAAAATACCACCAATTTTTTGACGTGGAAGGACGCATTGTTCTAGCGGACATAGGACATTTTGAATCAGAACAATTCACAAAAGAGATATTTTATGAAATTATTTCAAAAATAAATCCTAAATTTGCAGTCTATATTTCAGAAACAAAAACAAATCCGATAAATTACTTATAAAGTATGTCAGAGAAAGATTCGAAAGAGATTACAGTAGAAGAGAAACTTAAGGCTCTCTACGACCTTCAATTAGTCAACACTGAAATTGACAAAATCAAGACATTGAGGGGTGATCTTCCGTTGGAAGTTCAGGACTTAGAGGACGAGATCGCAGGTTTGAACACGCGTGTCGCTAACTTGAGCGACGAAATCCGTCAAATCGACTCATCCATCACAGGAAGGAAGAGCGACATCGAGAATTCTAAATCCCTTATTGCGAAGTACAAAGAGCAACAGGACAATGTCCGCAACAACCGCGAATATGAGAATCTCGCTAAAGAGATTGAGTTCCAAGGCCTTGAAATAGAGTTGAGCGAGAAGAAAATCAACGAAGCAATCAACATGTCCGCTAATAGGAAAGAGGAATTGGAGAAAGCAAAAACCCTCATCTCCGAAAGAAATGAAGACCTTGAATTGAAAAAGAAAGAACTCGACGACGTCATTTCAGAGACAAAACAAGAGGAAGAGAACTTGCGTGAGAAGGCAAAGGAAATCGAAAGCAACATTGACGAGAGATTACTTACCGCATTCAAGAGAATCAGAAAGAACGCAAGAAACGGATTGGCAGTTGTTCCTGTTGAGCGTGACGCTTGCGGAGGTTGCTTCAACAAGATTCCGCCTCAAAGGCAATTGGACATCCGTATCAGGAAAAAAATCATTGTCTGCGAATATTGCGGACGTATCCTAATCGATCCAGAATTGGCTTCAGAGGAGCAATCTAAATAATAATATTATTATTCCTATATAATTAAGAGCGTTTGACCATGTCAGACGCTCTTTTTTTCTGTCATCACAAATAGGTGACAGAATATACATATAGGCCCGAGGACAAATTATGAAACAGCGAACTAGGCCCCCAAAGCTTACTCGAACAAAAGAAGCGGAATCCCGCTCATCGGGATTCCGCTTCTTATCTATAAACTCAAAATATTAGCCGTCATTTTTTCCGCACAGCCTCACCAGGCTTCTGCGTTTTAGCGCCATTTTTCTTGGGAGCCGTACCCTTTTGAGAGGAAGCTTTCAAGGCGGAAGCGGGACAAGAAAGGATAAGATTGTCCACTATGTAATCAGAGTTTTCCGATTGAAGGAAATACAAAGAGACCGACTTGGCGCCTGCAGGGACAGGCACTTCAGCCACCCTTTTCTCATAGACCATTGGCAATGTATCATTAAACAACTGCACGGAAGACTTAGCATTATCGAATTTAGCATAGACAGGAATCTTAGCTTTCACCCATGAACTGTCGTAGACATACGAAATCCTCGTAAGGAATTCGACTTGCATTTTGCCCGCATTCTTCGGCAAGGCGATGTCTTGGATAATGATGGAATCCGTCGGCTGCATTTTGCGTTCTAATTTCGCATTGCGCACACTCAAACCATGCAACAACTCACTAATCAAATAAGAAGAACCGTCCGTACCAGTCCAATTGAAATCAAGTTCAGAAGTCATTTTCGACAAAAAGACAGGAGAACGTCTATCATTATATACGATATAATAAGACCAATAAGGAGATGACTTAGGATTAATTCTCCCCACAGAAGAGTTTACACAAGCAGGCGAATAGAAATCACAGGAAAAGAAAGGTTGCATTTCCGAATCAGACTTCGCATAATACAGGTTCTTAATTTTCATCGTCGAACGACAATCCGCACTTGTGGCAGCGAACGAGAGGGTGACCATACCGATCGCATCATTCTTGCGTGCGTAAGAATAGTGTTCAGAACGCACGTAATCGACAATTGTGTTTTTATTAAACTTTCCGTCAATTCTCACCGTAGACAAAGGTAAGCCATAACCATCCTCTTTATTTATAACCATCTTATATGCGGAGACCTCGACTAATGGATCATCCTTCTTCACCGTAATCTCATGATAATAATTATCCATATGGTCAGCATCACACAACACATTTTCCTCAAGCTTATACTCCATCACCAAATACCTACCATTCAAATGTAGGGCCGGATTGGTGGCGGGAATCGAAAAAGAAACCGAATTCTGGTACATGCCCGTTTTAGAGACGGAAAGGCAACTATCACTTTCCGTGAGCACCAAATTATACTCTCCTTGAGGATAAGTAATGCCTGATTGGACTTTCCCATCCTTTATGATATAATAGGGATCTACCATGTTTGGATTAGCGCCGAACGCATGTCCCGCAATCGCCACCAACAATAATATCAAACTCTTTTTCATGATTTTGGAAATATACTTATTTAGAATGAAAGATTTATTTTAAATTGTAGAAAGGCTCCACTTAGACCATGTTGAGATGCTCTCATGGGGCATCAACTTCTTATATGGAGTATGATACTCCAACTCCAGCAAAGACTTGGACGCCTCCTTATGGACAAAATTATACAATTCAATCTCAGCCTGCTCCGGGTGGATCTGGGAAGGGTTATGATGTTCAAACCGCAACGTAAGGCACTCGTCCCCGCAATAGGTCATGATTACCGGCTCAGACGCCTTAATATACGCCTTACCCGTACACTCCTCGAACTTCCCGTCGTTGTCAAACGGAGTGAAAGAGAAGAAGCCATTTTCCACCTTATAAGTAGGACGTCCCTGATAAGGATGGGAAGGCTCACCCAAAACGACATCTTCCTCGGAAGCGACAGGCACGAAGTTTGGGTTATGACCATTGACACGGGTAATCAGCCACAAATCCCAGGAGACGGGAGAAGTACGCATGTTCTCAGCGGAAACTTCAAAGAAGAGGGAACCGTCAGGATCTATCCGTACCTTCTTCGTCATTCTCACCCCACTAATCGGAGAGGTCTCTCCTACTATCGTCACCAATGAAGGAGTCTTCTCCACGACCGAATAAGAACCGAAACTAATATACGGATCCGGAGGCCAGAACAAATCGGAATCATACTTCTCCGGGTTGAGCTTCTGTTGCTTCCACCATTGGCTCTGAGGTCCGACCCAAACTTCATGACCATTATAAGCCTTAAAATCCAACATGGTCGGAGAAGGGACCAAACGTTCAGCCTCCTCCCATAAAGCGGGGTCGCTCTCCAAGACATTAGGCTTTCCCACACGATGAAAAGAGACGATACGTCCTCCCACCTCTAACAAAACCAAAGCCTCGACATCCGCATTTTTTATTTTAATCAAAGTCATATCCCTATATTTTGGCGATTACTCAAATAATAATTAGTCACTATCCTTCATCGTCATTATACAAAGCAAAAATAAAGATAATAAGGATTACCACAATAACATTCAATCAAAGAATAACATATCCATTTTAATAAAAGTTAAAGGAGAACCCTCCACTGACAATCCTTTTATAAGGCAATTGACTGCGTACACAATGTTTTAAGAAGCTGTTTAAATTTTTTTATTGGAGATTTTTATGAGAGACTTTTTAGGATATTTTGCTTATTTCCGATAGGAGCAATGGGGTTGCACTGTGACTGAGGAAATGATTAAAATAGACAAAAAGTATCCATAAAAAGCCCAATAAGAAACTTTTTTGTAATTTTTAAACAGCTTCTAAATATCAAAGTCCCATTCTTTCCAAAAGTTTGTTGTGTGGACGCCAATGACGAGGTGTTTGTTTGTGATGTAATCCCAAAGAGTATGCTGGTCGTCGAAAAGAAGATTAATGATCTCAGTTGAAATATACTTGATAATTTTGTTTTTGTATACTCTGGCGTTCCTTTGAAATTAATAATTATAGAGAATTTTACATGAAAAAACACGAAAAACAAAAGATGGACTTTGTTTTTTCCCTCTCTCCTTGTTGTTTGCGTTCCCGTGAATTTGAACTTGATATTTGTCCAATATTATGCTAAGGAAAAATTCTAACTTGTTGGTTTGTAGGTTGTCCGATTTGATGAACGGATAGTTTTGTATTCTTGACTGAAGTTTTCCGAAACGGGAAACTTTTTGAATTGTTGAAAACTTTATTTTGTTGGTAATCAATGATATAAAATGTTAAATAGGGAAACTTGACGGGGTTGTTGATAACTATCTCTTGCTCTTTTTTGCTAATTCGGTAAAGTGCATTAATATTGCAAAGTGATAACTGTATGATGTATTTCCCCTTGTTGGGATTGTAGAAATAGAAATACCGGAAGGATTATTAATTAGGAAATGGAGACCGTTTATTCATATGAGGCAGCTTATCAGGCATCGTTGTCGTATTTTGGCGGGGACGAATTGGCTGCGCGTGTGTGGGTGAATAAATATGCGCTGAAGGACTCTTTTGGGAATATTTATGAAAAGACCCCGGATGACATGCATTGGCGCTTGGCGAATGAAATCGCACGTGTCGAGTCTCGTTATCCGAATGCGATGAGCGCTCAGGAATTGTTCGATTTGTTTCAACATTTCAAATATATTGTTCCTCAGGGAAGCCCGATGTCTGGTATTGGAAACAAATACCAGGTCGCGTCTTTGTCCAATTGTTTTGTTATTGGTATGGAGGGGTCCGCTGACTCTTACGGCGCCATTATGAAGGTGGACGAGGAACAGGTGCAATTGATGAAGCGTAGGGGTGGAGTAGGTCATGATTTGTCCCATATCCGTCCGAAGGGGTCGCCCGTGAAAAACTCGGCTTTGACCTCGACGGGTTTGGTCCCTTTCATGGAGCGTTATTCTAACTCTACCCGTGAGGTTGCCCAAGATGGACGTCGCGGAGCGTTGATGCTTAGCGTCTCTATTAAGCATCCTGATTCGGAGGCTTTCATCGATGCGAAGATGACTGAAGGGAAGGTGACGGGTGCTAATGTTTCCGTGAAGATTGACGATGCGTTCATGCGTGCCGCCATTGAGGGTGACAGCTACGTCCAACAGTTCCCGATCGATTCGGAAAACCCTAAGGTGAAAAAGGAAATTTCAGCGAAGGATTTGTGGGCTAAGATTGTCCATAATGCTTGGAAATCAGCTGAACCGGGTGTCCTTTTCTGGGATACCATCTTGCGGGAGTCTGTTCCGGATTGTTATGCCGCTCTTGGCTTCAAGACCGTTTCGACGAACCCGTGCGGCGAAATACCGCTTTGCCCGTATGATAGTTGTAGGTTGCTGGCGATAAACCTTTATTCATATGTGAAGAATCCTTTCCAACGTGACGCCCAGTTCGATTACGAATTGTTCAAGGACCATGTCCATAAGGCTCAGCGTATCATGGACGATATCATCGACTTGGAGATGGAGATGATCGATAGGATTCTCGCGAAGGTTAAGACGGACGTCGAGGATGATGACGTGAAACGTACGGAAA
This sequence comes from Paludibacteraceae bacterium, assembly GCA_045617845.1. Lineage (GTDB taxonomy): Bacteria > Bacteroidota > Bacteroidia > Bacteroidales > Paludibacteraceae > UBA1181. Next base: position 77,929 of record JAZLJL010000092.1, read on the forward strand.
TCGAACTTTGGCAAAAGATTCAGAGAAAGACTTCCTTGGGAAGACGTACAGGTGTCGGAACTACCGCCGAAGGCGATATGTTGGCTGCCATGGGGCTCACTTATGGTACGCCTGAGGCCACCTATTTCTCCGAACAAGTACATAAGACGCTCGCTACCGAAGCGTATCGCTCTTCTGTCGTGATGGCTCAGGAACGTGGCGCGTTTGAGATATATAATGCCGAATTGGAGGCGAACAATCCTTTCATCAACCGCTTGAAGGATACGGATCCTGCCCTCTATGCCGATATGGTGAAGTTCGGTAGACGTAATATCGCTTGTTTGACGATTGCACCTACGGGTACGACAAGTTTGATGACTCAGACTACTTCGGGCATTGAGCCTGTCTTTATGCCGGTCTATAAACGTAGGAGAAAGGTTAATCCGAACGATCCTGAGGTCCATGTGGATTATGTCGATGAAATGGGCGATTCTTTCGAGGAATTCATTGTTTTCCATCCTAAATTTTTAGTGTGGATGGAGGCGAAGGGGTATGATACGAAAAAGAACTATACCCAGGCTGAGATAGATAAATTGGTGGTTGAGTCTCCTTACCACAAGGCTACTACGCAGGATGTCGATTGGTTGGCTAAAGTGCGCATGCAGGGACGTATCCAACGTTGGGTTGACCATTCCATCAGCGTGACGATAAATGTGCCAGAAACTGCGACCGAGGAGCTGATCGGCGCTCTCTATGAGGAGGCTTGGCGCTCCGGATGTAAGGGCGTGACCGTTTATCGTGAAGGGTCGCGGTCTGGTGTGTTGGTCTCCACTAAAAAGGAGGCTGAGAAACCTGCTGATTCGTTGAATGCCTTCCTCAAGGCTGGCGAGGCTAGACCAAGGGAATTGGAGGCTGACGTCGTCCGGTTCCAGAATAACAAGGAAAAATGGATTGCCTTCGTCGGTTTGATCGAAGGTCGTCCGTACGAGATATTCACGGGTTTGGCGGATGACGAGGATGGCTTGCTTATCCCTAAGACGGTCAATTCCGGTAAAATCATCCGTAGCATCGATGACGAGACGGGGATGAGCCGTTATGATTTCCAATATTCGAACCGACGTGGTTATAAGACTACGATCGAAGGACTTTCCTATAAGTTTAATCCTGAGTATTGGAACTACGCTAAACTGATTTCTGGTGTGCTCCGTTATGGTATGCCGATTGATCAGGTGATTAAGTTGGTGGGTGGTCTGCAGTTGAACAGCGAGACCATCAATAACTGGAAGAACGGAGTCGAACGCGCCTTGAAAAAGTATATTCCTAACGGCACGGAGGCGAAGGGGTTGGTCTGCGAAAAATGTGGGCAAAAGACCATCCGTTACCAGGAGGGATGCCTGATCTGCACTAATTGTGGCTACTCTAAGTGCGGTGGCTGATTTTGACTTGAATATTATATTGAATTCTTTTTATAAAATACTTTGTTTCATAATTAATATGTTTTTTTGATTTGCAGTGGAAGGTCCCCGGAGTGATCCGCGGACCTTTTTCCTTATGTTTTGTGCCCGATGAACTTCCCCAAGAAAGAGATCCTTCTATTTTGCATTATTGGTGTCCGCTAAACTTTTTATGTGTTTAATTTTTTTTTGCAAAAAAAATGATTTATATAATTAATAATACATAATAATCGTATTCTATGTTATGTGCAACCCCTCTGGGGTTGTTTGATGGGGGATACGAATCCATTATTCTACCGACATGTAACCCCTACGGGGTTCTGCGAGAAAAAGCCTCCTATTCAGCTCTCGTT
>JAZLJL010000093.1:0-2587 GCA_045617845.1 Paludibacteraceae bacterium
CCGCGTTTGCGCTCGTAGACCGCCAAGACGTTGCCCTGCGGGTCGCGCACGTAGTAGGTGGTCACATATTTATCGTTTTCGGTCTCCTTCTTGTTAATCACCGTCTTCGAGATGCGGTTGCCCATGGCGTCATTATTTACATTCATTTTCATGTCTGTTAATTTAAGTTTTATTTTCTTAACTTAGCAACTGGTTCGAAAAAGCGGCAGTATTATATCATCAATTTAATTATTCAGAACAAACTCTATCCATGTACCACTCCGAATCAAACGATGAATACTTTTCAGCATATAGGCTGTCATACATTAAATTAGCAGGTTTATAAAAATAATCAGTACATTTTCTTTCCCTTGATAATGCCACACAAATGTTACCTATGCTATCTACAGAAATAGCCTGAACAAAAATATCATCAATATTTTCAATGGCTTTAATTATTTTACTTTTGAGTTCAATATCTATTTCTTTATTAAAAACATAACCCCGATTGAAACTATGTTTAATAATATATAATTGATTTTTACATTGTACTATATGTGCACCATTTCTTTTCCTTATAATTAAATCACTATAAATACTATAATCAATTGAATTCAAAAAAACTACTGTAGATGCATCATTATTAGATGAGCAACCTCCCCACACTATAAAGAAAAGGAAGGCAACGAAAATTCTAATCTTCATTTTTAATCTTTCTATACTTATGAGATTTTGCATGAAAAATTCCTTTTTTTATTGATTTCTAATCATCCGGAGAATCTAGTTGCGATTCATATCCATTTCTCCCCGGATTGACAAGACTATTGAAATGAGCCCCCAATTGACAAGCCGCAAATGAAAAACCAACAAGATAACCCGTCGCTCCCCATAAATAATTTCCAAAATTCATATGATTATGAGCGGTATAATCTCCTTCTGGTAAATATAGCCATTCTGCATTCTGTGTTTCAGGATCGAAATTGTCACCTGGATATTCATTCGGAAGGACACTGTAAGAATAGTCAAAATCACCACCACCCATACTTTCAAAAAAGAAAATCACAGAACCTATGGGACCTGGAATTGTATTTGCATCTCCATCTGTTTCGTCTCCAATTGTCAAAGGATAAAAATTAAACGCGCCCGATTGCTTCAACAATGATTGTATTTTCTCTTCTGACACAAATTCCACATGGTTTATTATGCCTTCGTCTATTTGTTTTGGATCAGAAACAGGATCAGCAAACTCAAAATAAATGTTCTCTCTATTTTCATCTCCTAATAAAACTCCAACATGACGACCATCAGTTGTTTCTTTATGATCAAAATCTCCATTTGATTTGAAAAAATACCTATCTTTCCCTTTTGGATCAATCATCAGCACTGAATTTCCACCACAATAATTGTAGGAACTTTCATTTGGATACTTATCAAACATCGGATCCACACTCAACCACCTACCCAGCCTAGTATCTAACAACTGGTACTCAGTAGTATAAACCCCTTCCGCCAAGTCGCTCTCCTTCTCATGTCCCGTATATCCAAAACGATAATCACCCGAATTCCAGCTTCTTCCCGGCTCCGTCATACCAAACGGATAGTAATCCGAAAGGCTCACGACGGTAGGTTCTGCTGTAGCAGATGTCTCATCCGAAATCACCGCCATCACATTGCCAAGGTGGTTGGTCAGCTCGTAGTGGGTGACAGGTGGTGTGGATTCACTCGCATTGGTGGCGTTCAGCGCCAAATCACGCTTCCTCATGCCGAGACGACCGGCTCCGTAGAGGTGCTGCTCGGTGAGGGTGAGGGTGCCGTCGCCCGTCTCGCCGCGTTTGCGCTCGTAGACCGCCAGCACGTTGCCCTGCGGGTCGCGCACGTAGTAGGTCGTCACAAATTTGTCCGTGCCGTCGGTCGTGTTCTTGTTGAGAGGGAACATCACAGACTTTCAATTTCATCTTTGGTGAGACCTGTTATCTCTGCAATGTCTTCCGATGACAATCCTTTCTGTTTCATCTTCTTCGCATTACGGAGCTTCTCGTCTCGTTCGCCTTTAGCAATACCTATAGCTTCTCCTTCCGCTCGTCCTTTCCTCTCCGCAGTAGAGAGGACATTGCTGAAGTCCCAGAAAACTTTGAGGCTCTCCTCATATTCCGCTCGGTCAACTTTGGAGAACTGCGAGATTTCAGCCACGTCGAAGAGTTTTTTGAAGATACCCTCCGTCAACGCTTGCGGCTTGTCGTCGAGTCTCGAAATGTTCTTTATCACATACAACCACTTGTCCAAGAAGGTTTCCAGCTCCGGCTCTTCCTTCGTGAACTTAGGCATCTCTATGAAGATGAACTGAAGGTTCTTGTTGAACTCCCTGTTGCGGTCGTCCTTCAGCGTGACGCGTGTGATGACCTCCTCATCCTCCTCGTCCATCACGAAGTTGAGGATGCCCACCACATAAACGGGCATCAGCTTATAGTCCCATGGCTTCAAGATGCTACCCTTCGTTCCTTGCTCACGGATGGCGAAGGAGGAATAGTAGAGCGCACGGTCCTTGAAGTGGTCTTGCTTGGCTTTTTGCATCTCCACAATGAAATGCTCGCCGTTTCCGGTCGAACAG
>JAZLJL010000094.1:0-17457 GCA_045617845.1 Paludibacteraceae bacterium
ATAATCAAAATATCCTAAAAAGTCTCTCGTAAAAATCTCCAATAAAAAAATTTAAACAGTTTCTAATTAATTGTATTGATTAATAATGGATTACATGTTATGTGACCCATGTAAATGGTTGTGCGTGCTAATATGTTGATAATTAACGAATTAAGTATTATATAGATTGAAAAAAAGTAATTTGTAAACAGTAAAATAGTAAGTGAATTTATATGTTTTTTGCGCCCGAATGATTATCTTTGGAGAAGAAATTTATAAAATCGGTATTTATGACGAAGTTCGGAACAGTCTATAAGAAGGGTGGCAAAAAGGCACTTTTGTGCGGCTCCGGAGAATTAGGCAAAGAAGTGGCGATTGAGTTACAACGCCTAGGTATACAAGTTATTGCACTTGATAAGTATGAGAATGCGCCGGCTATGCAGGTGGCGCACAAATCCTATGTGCTCTCCATGTTGGATGGTGAACGTCTGCGAGAGATCATCGCGGAGGAGAAACCGGATTACATCATTCCGGAGGTGGAGGCGATCGCTACGCCTACGCTTGTGGAGTTGGAGAAGGAGGGGTACAATGTCATTCCGACTGCCCGAGCCGCTTTCCTCACCATGAACAGAGAGGGGATCCGTCGTTTGGCTGCTGAGGAATTAGGCTTGAAGACGTCTCGTTATCTTTTCGCCGCAACCAAGGAGGAGTATATCGAGGCTGTGAAGGAAATTGGTATTCCATGCGTGGTGAAGCCTATCATGAGTTCGTCCGGTCATGGGCAAAGTACCGTGAAGTGCGAAGCGGATGTCGAGAAGGCTTGGACTAATGCCCAAGAGGGTGGACGTGCCGGAGCTGGCAAGGTGATTGTGGAAGGCTTCGTCGATTTCGATTATGAGATTACGATGTTGACTGTCCGCCATAAGGATGGAACCAGTTTCTTGAATCCAATCGGACACTGGCAGAAAGACGGAGACTATCAGGAGTCATGGCAACCTCAACCGATGTCGGCTGACGCCTTGTCGAAGGCGCAGGATATCGCCAAGAAGATTACCGACGCTTTGGGTGGACGTGGTATTTTCGGTGTCGAATTGTTCGTGAAGGGAGATGAGGTAATCTTTAGTGAGGTTTCCCCTCGTCCGCATGATACGGGTATGGTGACTATGATTTCCCAGGATTTGTCCGAGTTCTCGTTGCATGTGCGCGCCATCCTTGGTTTGCCTATTCCGAACATCGCATTCCATGGTCCGTCCGCCTCTAAGGCTGTCGTTGTCCGTGGCGATAGCGAGAATGTCATCTTTGAGAATTTGGAGGAGGCGCTCGCCTTGCCTGATACGCAGATCCGCATATTCGGCAAGCCTGAGGTGCATGACCATCGCCGTATGGCTGTCTTGCTCGCCCGCGGTTCTTCCATCGAAGAGGCGAAGGAGAAGGTTAATCAGATGTATGGAAAGTTAAAAGTTGAAATGTGATTATATGAAAGTGTTTAAGTATGGAAGCTCCACGTTAGCTTCCGCATCAAAGATAAAGGAGGTGGCCCGTCAGGTGGCCGCCGAGAAGGGGAAAGGTAACATCGTCGTGCTCTCTTCCATCAATGGCTCACGCGAGGTCTTGACCGAAGTGGCGGATTATCTCTATAAGAAGAATGTCGATGGCGCCAAGGAGTTGATGAACAACTTGGACCTCCAATACATGAATCTTGTCGACGCATTGTTCCCTGACGCGAAAAGTAACGCCGAAATGAAGAAGAAGGTGGAGGAGGTTTCCTCTATTATACGTGAGACGGCAAAGGAACTTTTCACGAAATATGAGGAGAAAATCATTATCGCGCAAGGCGAACTGTTGATTTCCGATTTGTTCGTGGCTTATTTGGAGACGTTGGGAGTCCACGCAAAACACTTGAATTCTTTGGATTTCATGAAGACGGACAAGAACGACGAACCGGATGTGAACTTCATAAAGGGTGCGTTGGAAACTTTGCTGGAGGAGAATAAAACTGCTGAGATTCTTGTCACTGAGGGTTTCATCTGCCGTAACGCCTATGGCGAAATCGATAATCTCGGCAAGGGTGGAAGCGATTATTCCGCTACTTTGATTGGTGTAGCCGCCCATGCGGAGGAGGTGGTTATCTGGAGTGACACTTATGGTATTTATAATACCGATCCTTCCATCGTCGCGAATGCTTGTCCGGTTAAGTCTTTGACATTCGATGAGACGGCCGAATTATCGTACTTTTTGGACAAGGCGATCCATCCAATGTGTATCTTGCCGGCTAAGTTGGCTAATTTGCCAATCCGCTTGATGAACGTTTTGTCTCCTGAGGCAGAAGGAACTTTGGTCTCTTCGGAAATGCCTAATGGCAAGGTGAAGGCTATCGCCGCCAAGGATGGCATCACGATGATAAAGATAAAGTCTGTCAAGATGCTCTTGGCGCATGGCTTCCTTCGTCGTGTTTTTGAGGTGTTCGAAGGTCATAAGACAGCCATCGATATGATCACTACTTCGGAGATTGGCGTCTCAGTGACAATCGATAACGACAAGTATCTTGAGGAGATCCTGAATGATCTGAAGACTTTCGGTACTGTTTCCGTTAGTAGGAATATGACCATTATTTGTGTCGTGGGTGACATGCGTTCAGGCGAAGGCGCTGCGAATTGTGTCTTGGATGCCATTAAGGAGTTGCCTACTCATATGGTTTCATATGGAGGAAGTTTACAGAATATTTCACTTTTGGTGGAGAGTAAGGATAAGAAGTTGACATTGAATCAGTTGAATAAAAAATTATTTTAAATGGCAAAGGTTGTGAAGGGGCAATTCCCCGTTGAGGCTTTTAAGAATATACAGACTCCGTTTTATTATTATGACGTTGATGTCTTGAACCGTACTTTGGATTTGGTGAAACGTGAATCCGAGGAAAATCATTTCAAGGTCCATTATGCGGTGAAGGCGAATGCCAACGAGAAGGTTTTGAAGATAATCTCCCAGAAGGGATTTGGCGCTGATTGCGTTAGCGGCAATGAGGTGAAGGCTGCCATCGAGGCTGGTTTCCCTGCGTCGAATATCGTTTTCGCTGGTGTCGGTAAGACCGACCCTGAGATTGAATTGGCGTTGGATAACGATATCTTTTGCTTCAACGCCGAATCAATCCCTGAGTTGGAGGTGATTAATGAGTTGGCTGCGAAGAAAAACAAAATCGCCCGTATCGAGCTTCGCGTGAATCCTAATGTGGACGCACATACGCATCATTATATTACGACAGGCTTGAACGAGAATAAGTTCGGCTTCAATATGGATGATTTGCAGTCTGTCGTGAAGATGTTCGATGATTTGAGGAACCTGAAGTTGATCGGTTTGCATTTCCATATTGGTTCCCAAATCACAGACCTTAGTTCTTTCGAGGATTTGTGTGTCCGGGTGAACGACCTGCAGGATAAGTTTGATGCGTGGGGCGTGAAATTGGAGAATATCAACATAGGAGGCGGCCTGGGTGTCAATTATGAGCATCCAAACCACATGCCTATCGCTGATTTCGAGGCGTATTTCCGTTTGTTCTCCAAGTATTTGAAACTTCGTCCCGGACAACAGCTGCATACTGAGCCGGGCCGTTCCTTGGTGGCGCAGTGTGGTAGCTTGATCACGAAGGTCACTTATGTGAAGAAGGGAAAGGAGAAGCAGTTCGCCATCGTCGATGCTGGCATGACGGATTTGATTCGTCCTGCGTTGTATCAGGCTTACCATCGTATAGAGAATATCTCTTCTGATGCGGAAGAGGAACGTTACGATGTCGTCGGACCGATTTGCGAGTCTTCTGACGTGTTCGACAAGGATGTGCTGATGAACGGAACTAAGCGCGGCGATTTTCTGGCGATACGTTCCGCTGGGGCTTATGGCGAAATCATGGCTTCCGGCTATAACCTGAGGCGCTTGCCTAAGGGTTATCTCTCTACTGAGTTTTAATTGTGTATGTTTGGACTTTATGTCCGTGTTAATTAAAAATTGCGAAGATGGAAGAATATTTGATGCGTGTGGTGGATGAGTATCCGTTGTATGTGTGGGTGTTGTTTGGCGTTTTCCTTCTCGCACTTTTTTTGCAACTCTATTTCTATCTGCGTTATTACAGCGGAATATTCCGCTTTAAGAAAAGAATGGAGTCCAATGAAGTGCGGCTTACGACTAACCGTCCGCCTGTGTCGGTCATTATCTGCGCCAGAAACGAGTCGGAAAATTTGGCCCGTTTCCTGCCTGCCGTTTTGAAACAGAAATATCCGAAGTTCGAGGTGATCGTTGTCAATGATGGCTCGACGGACGAAAGTACCGACCTCTTGAAAAAATTGATGGAGAAATATAAAAACCTCTATCAGACATTCCTTCCGATGGGAGCGAAGTATATGAGCCGTAAGAAGATGTGTGTCACTGTCGGTATCAAGGCTTCCCATTATGACCATCTTTTGTTGGTGGATGCGGATTGCGAACCGGCTAGCGATAATTGGCTCAACGATATGATGCGCCATTATGCCAGCGGAAAGTCTGTCGTGCTCGGCTATACTGGCTATAAGGGTGACGAGGGTTTCTTCGACAAGATGGTCTCTTTTGATATGATGTTCGACGCTATGCGCTATTTGGGCTTCGCGTATTATGGTAAACCTTATCGTGGTATCAGTGGAAACCTTTCGTACAAAAAAGAGTTGTTCCTTTCGAAGAATGGGTTCCATTCCCACTTGATCCTTCCTTATGGCGATGATGATTTGCTTATCCGCGACATCTCCACTAAGGAGAATACGACTATCTGCGTGGAGCCGGATGCGATCACATGGTCTCACCGTGAGTTGACGATGAAGTCCTTCCTTTTCCAACGTGAACGCCAAATGGAGACTTATGCGGAATATTTGCCGTCCACGAAGTTTAGGATTGGTTCCGAAATCGTTTCCCGCTTTGTGTTTTATGCTTTGTTCCTCTTTTTGATTATTCTCTTTGCCGTATGGGGTGAATTCATCTCTTTGGGCATTGTCGCATTCTTCGCGCTGCCTCGCTTGATTACCCAAATGGTCGTTTTCTCAAAAACATCACAGGCTTTGTCTGAGAGAAAGTTCATGTTCTCCATTATCTTGTTCGATATTTTGTTGCCGATTTTCACTTTGCATGTGCGCACTTTCGGAAAGATAGGCGAGAAAAGGAATACAATGTGGAAACAGTGAACCAATGCCTTGGGTTGCGGACTGTTTGCCTCTATGATTATTAATTTTAGGTTTTATGACCATGAATACGACAGAAGAAAAATTAAAGGCTTTCCAACGGCTGTTGGACGTGATGGATGAGTTGAGGCTGAAGTGCCCGTGGGATAAGAAGCAGACGTTCGAGTCGTTGCGGGCGAATACGATCGAGGAGACGTATGAGCTTTGCGACGCCATCATGAAGAAGGATATGAAGGATATCCGCAAGGAGTTGGGCGACGTGTTGCTACATATTGTCTTTTATTCTAAAATAGCTTCCGAAACCGATGAGTTCGACATAGCTGATGTTTGCAATTCGTTGTGTGAGAAACTGATATTCCGCCACCCTCATGTGTTTGGCGAAGGTGCGGCGAAGACCGCTGGTGAGGTGGAACAGACGTGGGAGCAGATAAAAAGGAAGGAGAAGGACGGCAACGAAAGCGTCTTGTCGGGCGTGCCTGACGCTCTTCCGGCTTTGATTAAGGCTTATCGAATACAAGACAAAGCCCGTAACGTCGGTTTCGATTGGCAGGAGAAGGAACAGGTCTGGGATAAGGTGAAGGAGGAATTGGATGAACTGAAGGTCGAAGTGGACCGTTTGGATGCGGAGAAGATGGAGGAGGAGTTCGGTGATTTGATGTTCAGTATGATTAACGCCGCGCGTCTCTATAAGATCAATCCGGAAAACGCTTTGGAAAAATGCAATCAGAAATTTATCCGCCGTTTCAATTATGTGGAGTCTCAGACCTTAAAACAGGGAAAGGAACTGAAAGATATGCCTTTGGAAGAGATGGATAGGTATTGGAACGAGGCGAAGGCTTTGGAAAAAAATAAAATAAATTAATCAGTTTTATATATGAAAAAACTATTGCTGACAATTTTATTGAGCGTCCCTTCTTTCTTCGCAATGGCGGAGAGCGACCCTTGGGCGTGGAAAAGTCAGGAGTTTAGCTTTGTAGATGATATAGATCCTATTTCCGGTGAATCGGTACGTCGCAAAAAAATGGGGGAGAAATGCACTGGAGAAAAACAAAGTGTCATCGGATTAATAGAGATAGATACCATGCGAAAGGAACCTTTCAAAAATTCGAAATGTAAAAATGTGAAGCACTTTAGAAGATTAATCCCCAAGCCTTATGCTTATGAAGGCATATTAGGGGAATGTGATGTGAACGAGGATGGACTTAAGGACTATATTATAAAATTTAGAGCAACTGGGGCGAGCAAGAAATTTTGCTCTTTTTGCCATGATTCGATGGATTGTAATCCTTTTTGTATAGCATTGGTTCTAAACAAAGGCAAATATTTTGAAACAGACTTTAAAAATAGTGTTTTCCTTTTACCTAGTGAAGAAGAACATGGTTGCCAATTAGATCGACCTTCTCTATTAATAGTCATTGCTGGAAATTCTTTGATTATCGGATGGGGATGCATGAGATTTGGTGGCTGGAGTTATGAATTTACTTATAAAAATGGTAATTATATGTTGTCAAATTATGACTGGATCGAGGGATCCATTGAAACATATTCGAAAAGGGTGGATTTCGAGGAATGTACAATGGAAGTGTCAATCGACCAAGAAGATTACTTTGAAACAACCCATTATACGATTGAAGTGAAAAAGCCGATTCTTTTAAGTTATATTAAACCCATTCATTTATACTAAGTCTTTGTGTTTTCCTATACGCCATTCATTCCTATCTCTTAGTTTGAATGGAACGCGGTCACCCCGATGAGAATTGACTTCCCTATGTGATGTGAACAAAAAAAACGTTAGCGAATTGTCGCTAACGTTTTTTTTATGAGATATTGGATTTTTATTTCAAACTCTTCTTGATGAAGCATTTTTTGCCGTTTATGATATAGAACCCGTCTAGAAGATCTTCCGAAGTGTTTTGCAATTTCCTTCCGTGGAAATCGTAAACAGATTTCTGCGTTGAGCCCATATCTCCGTTGACGATGTCGATCGCGGAAGTAGGGTCGGGTTCTTCGGTCGGCTCGATTGTAGGCTCCTCGGTCGGCTCAATTGTAGGTTCTTCTGTTGGCTCGATTGTAGGTTCTTCGGTCGGCTCCTCTGGTATGCTTTCTGGATTACTACTCTTGAAATAGTTCTTGAGGATGTGCTCGCCGATTTTCTCTGCCATCACTTTGTAACCGTTTTCGTTCGGATGGGTTCCGTCGCCGCTGTTTTCCGGATACCAGTTGTTGATGTCGAAGCCCATGCCGTAGTAGGCGTCGATGGCGTCCGCATTACATTTTTTCGCAATTTCCATCATGCCCATCGACACATCGTACAAGTACAGTTCGCTGTTTGGGTTAAGGTAATAGTCGCTATATGTGGATTTGTCGTTAACGTCCATTTGCCTTACGACAGGAGGAATCACGAGAATGTAGAGGTTCGGATTCATCTCGTATAGGCTTTCTATTATGTTTCGGAGCGCCACGGTGTAGTTGTAGATTGGATAGGTGTCTTCCCATGAACCGATAACCCTTAACCTGTTGTTCCAGTCGTTCGTTCCTGCTTCTATGCAGACAATGTCATAATCTTGAGCGGTGGTGTTTTTGATGGTTTCCACCACATGGTCCCATCTTGTGCCATATTTGGAATTATGAGCCCACTCAAGACTAGCGTCGACTAAAGAGTAATCACCACTCTTCCATGCTTGTACAAGACTGTATGTTCCAAGCCCATTCTGATTGTTTTGTGGTTTAAGTGATGCAGGTGTTAAGTGAGTGCCTCCGACCGCCACGTTTGTCACTGTACAGCCATACTCTTCCTGGAGATAGTATCCCCATGGCCTATATTCTTTGTTAGGACCTTGGTTTCCGACACCTTCCGCTTTGGAATCTCCGAATACGATGATGCGAAGGTTTTCTAGGGAAACAATCGATGGGGTAGTGTCGACGATTGCCCCGGTGGTAGTGTCGACGATCGCTTCAGAAAGAGTATCGTCGCTTCCAGAGGAAATCGTGTCTTCTATTACTTTAGGAATGGAGTCGACATTCGTTTCTGGTATGGTGTCGCTTGTTGTGTCTTTGAAGTATGGGTTATGTATTTTTATGGCTACCAGAAATTCCGCATAATCTTTCCAATCCTCTGCGTTCTTATATTCTTCTATTTCGTCTTCGCTTACATATATGCCTTGTTGGAGTGGGGTATGGTCAAATACGTTGGTGCCGATGCCGCAGATTCCGGAAGAGAGTTCCGGATGGTAAACGGTGTCTATATATCTGCTGTAATCCAGTATTTTGATGGCGTTTAGACTCTTGCATCGAGAGAAGCAGCTGTCAGCGAATCCCCCTAATTGGTATGGCTCTGTGTATTCGATTACGACGGAGTCCAGTGCTTCGCAGTTAGAAAAGCAGTGGTCGCCGAAGTTGTTTGGGTTCGTGATTTTTAATTCTTTGATTTTGATGCAATCATAGAATGCGTAAGAACCGAAATCGCTGTGCTCTCCGATTATGAATTTGTCGATTGAGGTGCATTTGTAGAAGGCTTTCTCTCCCACGAAATTAACGGACGACAGATCCATGCCACCGGATAGTAGCGTGCAATTGGCGAAGGCGAAAGCTCCCACGGTATCGCTGATCAGGCAAAATTGTATGGCCGGGAGTTTCTCGCATTTGTAGAAAGTGTAGTCTTTGATAGGTATGGCTTGCTCTCTTTTTTCGAATTGGATGGATTCTATGTTTTGACAAGCGTAGAATACGCCTTCTTCAAGAGTTTGGACATTAGATGGAATGTTGATGCCTTTCAGTTGGTTGCAACTTCCGAAGGAATATGCTCCTAATGAGTTGATGCTCTTGGGTAAAATAACCTCTTTAATGTAGGCGTTTTTGTAAAATGCTCGGTCTCCGATTCCTGTTACCGTGTAATTGTGGTTTTCATAAGGAATGGTCTCTGGAATTTTCACTGTGTCGGTGTCCACGTTTTTCGCGTCAACGACGATGGCTGTACCTTCTTCCTCGGAAAGTCCAAATTTCATTTCACCGATTGTGACATCTTTTGCTGTTGCCGCTTGTGCACAAAAAAAGGCAAAAATACTGATGCTTACAAGTTTATGTCTGATATTCATTTCGTTATTAGTCTTTAAGAAACCTTTATATATTTCTTTGCGAATTTAAATAAATATTTTGGTTTAGGAAACTTATTTTGATATTACGTCCTCATGGACAGTTTCTGGTCTATTCCACACGCACTCTTTGATTTGTGTTCACCTTTGGTATAATTTGACTTCGCCTCTTGTTTTTCTGTGATTTTATGACGAACTTGCAAAAAATTATCATATGTTGTTGTCGTCCTTTTATTGGTGCCGTCGGTTGGACAAGGTTAGGATTCTGGATGCCTCACATATGGTTTATTCGTAAAAGTTTAGTTAATATGTTTGAAATAAAAGTTTTATCTGAAACCACCTGTTCCTTGGGTGGTTATTCTGGTGATGATGATATCGTCAAGGTCCCTTCTCATGCCGAGAAGGATGGAAAGGAATATGAAGTCGTAAAGATAGAGGAGTATGCGTTTTACTATCATTCTTCCGTTCGGCGGATCGAGGTGCCTGAAACGGTGCAGTTAATTGGGCAGTCCGCTTTCCGTGAATGTGATAGCCTGTCGGAGGTTCTTCTTCCTTCCGGTCTACGTAAGATTGGCGCACGCGCTTTCTTGGGAAGTAAACGTTTGAAGAAAATTGAGATCCCTTCAAAGGTGTTTTTGATAGACGAGGAGGCGTTCGCGCATTGTACGGGTTTGTGCGAAGTGGTTTTCCCTGGCTCTTTGAATCGTATCGAGGATTCCGCTTTTACGGGTTGTTCGTCCCTAAAGGAGCTTCGTATTCCGGAAGGTCTGACATACATTGGTAACGATGCTTTTTCAGAGTGCGTCGGCTTGGTGAGCGCTTGTTTGCCTGATTCTTTGGAAGAGTTGGGTAGTGGTGTTTTCCGTGGCTGCGAGAATCTTTTGGAGGTTGTGATGCCGCAGAATGTCCGTCAGGGTTTTGATGTCTTTTATCATTGTTTGAAATTGACCAAATCCCGGATAAATCCGAATGTGTTGGATGACTCTGTCTATTCGTTGAAGATCCTTTCGCAAGATACATGTGCCATTTGTGGCTATAAGGGGGATGAGAAACGTTTGGTTATTCCTTCCCATGTGATGAAGGATGGTTCGGTCTATCAAGTTGTCGAAATTGCGGGTTTGGTGGGCTGCTCGTTCGAATCGGTTCAAATACCTCGCGGCGTTTTAACTTTGGGGAAAAACGCTTTCCGTTCTTGTGAGAACCTTAACCAAGTATTCCTCCCGTCTTCTTTGACGACCATTAAGAGTGAGGCTTTTGGCGATTGCCCTAATTTGATTGAGGTGACACTTCCGCAAAGTGTCAAGGAACTGGAATCTTGCGCTTTCGTCGATTGCGTGAATTTGGAGAGTGTTTCCATGCCGGCATCCTTGCAGGCTTCCGCGGTCAAGGCTTTCCATGGTTGCGTTAAGTTGACGGAAGTGGAGATGGTGCAAAGCTCGCGTGCCCAAACACGTGTGGCATCGACATCCGAAAAACCTCAAGCGCAGCCGTCACCGACCGAAAAACAGGGTCCTCAGGTGGATTGGCGTAATTTCAAGTTCACCCAACTTTCTTCTTCCACATGTGCGATTACAAGATATTCGGGTATGGAGAGTGTCGTTTATGTTCCATCTAAGGTGTTGCATGGCAGCGAAGTGTTCCGTATAGTTGAGGTGCGTGGTTTCGCCGCTAACGATGCCGTCCAGACGGTAGTTTTGCAGGAAGGTATCCAAGTCATCAGTCAAGGTGCTTTCGAACGTTGCCGTGGCTTGCAGGAAGTGCGTATGCCGGATACTGTCCATACTATTGGCGCTGGTGCTTTCTATCAATGTACGAAGTTGCAGAAGATTGTGTTGCCTGATTCAGTGCGTTCCCTGGGTGAGAGTGTGTTCGCCGGATGTACATCCCTAAAGGCGATAACTGTTCCTGGTTGGATCAAAGCGTTGCCGGATGGCTTCTTCGAAGGTTGTGATAGCTTGTGGGATGTCTCGCTCCCGAAGATCCTGGAGTCGATAGGGAAGTGCGCGTTTAAGGGTTGTCGGGCTTTGGATGACGTGATGATGTATGATGATTTGGAGGAAATCGGTGAGCGTGCGTTCGAAGGCTGCGATTCTTTGGCGAGTCTTTATGTGCCTGACAACGTTGTGCGGATTGGTTCCCGTGCCTTCGCTGGATGTTCGTCCTTGAAAAAAGTCCATTTGCCAGAACGTCTTTCCGTGGCTGACGATGTCTTTGCCGGTTGTGGTGAACTTGACGTGGAGGAACACTCTAAGTCTAATACCCAGGATAGGAAGAACACGAGTCTCCATCTTTTTTGATGAGGTGAGTTTTTTTGTTTGATGTGATTGGGCGTTCTCCCAATGTGTCAATGATATAGGGCCATCCAATAGGATGGTTCTTTTTTTATGTTCTTTGTCGTGTCTTTTTACTGCTCTTATGACGCGTAGACTTCTTCGTGATAACCTTCCCTTATTTATGGAAAACAAAGCGGGGTGGAGAAATTTCCCCACCCCGCATACATTCGCCTATGCTTGGTTTTTATTCCGCATATGCGCTTCCTTGATTGCCGGAAACACCGAAATCTTCTCCGCTTGTGGCGATTACGTCATTACAAGAAAGATTGATGATCTCAAGCATAGGACACTCAAATTGTTCTTTTATTGTATTCATTTTTTGTTTGTTAAAAATTATTAAATCTTAATTAATCAGCCATCATGTTGTTCTTAACTTGGCTTTCTGCTTGAACCTTATTGTTCCTGATGATGTACTTAGCACCATTGACTACGTATGTTCCGTCTGACAATCCTTCGAGGCAAGTTGTGGAAGGAACATCGTTGCGGACTACACGTCCGAGGATGTCGTATACGGTTACGTTGCCGAATGAGATGGCGTCGGAACTTACAGTGGCGATTCCGGTGATTTCTCCGTTAATGCTGAAGTTCAAGGTCCTTGGACGTGCGGAGATAGAGCCGTTCTTCGTCAATGTGATGAATGTTCTCGTTGGAGGAACTGTCAAGTTGTCGACTGAGTAGAATTTTCCGCCTACGAATGCGTAGTATTGATACATTGGGTTCGATGTTAGATTGATCGCAACCATTGTTCCTGCGTGTGTTGCGTCGCCTGCCTCAATAGCTTTGCAGTCATTTGCGTAAACATTCACATCGTACATCTTCTCGAAGAGTGGTTCCGAGTTGTTGTGGTTGGCGACGATGTATGGCACATAAGGCTCAGTCGCGTCATCTGTCACTTCGTCGAATGACAATGTTTCTCCGTCGAATGAGACGAATTTGCAAACCTTACCGTTCACTTTGTCCAAAGGAACACTGATTGGTAAAATGAATGATGCGAGGTTGCTGTATGGCGTACGGTCAAGAGTGAGTTCCTTTGCGACGAAATCACAAGGAACCTGCAAACCGATTGAGTCGTTGAAAAGCACGCTCTTCGCAACGTATTGGCCTCCGTCATTGAAGATGATGTTCTGGCTCTTCTCGTTTTCGTCGGAATACATTCTGTCTACAATAACCAAGGTGTTGTCCTCAAAGTTATCCTTCTCGGAAATGACCATTACTTCTTCCTCTCCGTTGACAATTACAGTCGAAACGAACACTTCGCTTTCGATTTCAGCCTTTTGGATTTGTAAGTTTAGAAAATTGATGCAATTGTTGATTGTTTCTTCTTCTGCGTTTGTGTTATTCTTGAGAGCATTAGCGTAGTTGATCGCCAAGATGAGGGAATCTGTAGCGCTGTTGTCGTTCACCAATGCTATTGCACGATTCAGATATTTGTTTAATTCTTCGAATTTAGTATTGTCGACTACGATAATTTCACCTTGTGATTGCTCTTTGATTGTGTCGAGTGTGCTAGCAATTCTGTTTGTGATTCCATCTATGTCATCTTGGGTGGAGAAGATGTTATTTCTGATAGTGCTGGCATCGCTCAAATCGTTCTTGATTTGCTCGGCTAACATAGGATTTTGCATGATGGCTGAATCCCCTTGGTATTGGTTTAACTCTTCAACATATTGTAACAATTGGGTGAAATCCAATTGACTATAAGCCACTTCCGCTGAGTTTACGATTCCATTGATTTGACTGTTAAGTTGAACCGCTTTTTGGCTAATTTCATCTTGCGTGATGAGGATATTTTGTTTGACTTCTTCTACTGCATTCGCTATTCCTATGAATGATTTTTCGTATTCTGTGTCTTTCGCTTTCCCCAGATAATCGTTGCATTTGATGGTGATGGAATCAAGCTCGCTCCAATTAAGGTTCTCGTAGTTCTTTACTATAGTTTGTGCTTCCGATAATTCTTCTTCGATTGCGTCGACAGCTTGCTTGATTGTTTCGTTGGTCTTAGGTGTTTGGGCGTACTCCTTGATTCGTGCGTCCATATTCTCTATCAAGGCATAGTATATGTTGCTATCTAAGCTGTCTCTGTAATTTTGCGCTTTCGCTAACGCATTCTCCAATGGAGTTACGTCGACGGCTTTAAATGTCGCTCCTTGTATGAAAAATGCTGGGAAATTTACGCCATAATCTTGAAGAGGTAGGCTGAATACGGAGAAATCCTGGACGAAGATTACTGAATCTTTTTCTGAAAGGATGATGTTTCCGTTTTTCAGTTCGTTTCCGTCGTAGTCTGCTAATTTACAATTATAGTTGCTGACGTTGATCTCATTCCCATAATAACGTAGGGTGTCTTGGGAAATGAACAATCCGTCGAAAAGGCCACCGTCGATACGTATACTGTCTTCTGTTTCTGTAAACGTACATGGTGTTGTGGTTACACCTAAAAAGGCTGCGAGTTCATTTCTCATAGGTTCCAATTGTGGATTGAGCTGGCAATTGACCTCCATCTCATAATAGCCTGGCTGGATGTTGCCTGCTAAGGCGTTTCCTGAGCCTGCGAGCAGTAGTGCTAATGCGCTTGTTGCCGCTTTTGTTGTAATACGTAATTTTTTATTCATACTTTTTGTTTTGAGTTTATGAAATAATTATTAGAATCGTTTCCTTTAGTAGCCACGTGGCATAAAACTGGATGTTTTGTGTCACTCGTTATCGTATCTGGCTGTCTACTTGTTGATTAGACATGTTTTGACTTCCTTTTTTTGACTTTTCGTCAAAATGGTGGCTATATGTTTTTGCGTTTTTATGAATGGCACATTATTTTTTGCTCAACTCATTCTATGTTCATTGAAGACATATCTCTATTCTCACTGAATGTTTATTACCGCAAATGTAACAATATTTGTCATTAAAAAGCATCTTAGTTGTAATAAAATGAAATTTTTTGATTGTATAATGGTTTATAATTGGGACGAAATGTGCCTTGGACCTTCTTGGGTAAAAAAAAGAGCATTCTCCGGACTAGCCTAAGAGAATGCTCTGGAAAAAATAGGTTGTTGTTAAAATTATTCGATCTTCATCTCGATACGTCTGTTCTTTTTCCTGTTGGTTTCATTGGTGTTCGGAACCAATGGCTCTGAGGATCCTTTACTCTTCGCGATGATGTTTTGGGATGGGCAACCTGCCGATATGAGTTTGTCGCGCATTGCGTCCGCTCTTTTTTGACCTAGGATGATGTTCTTATCTTCTCTTCCTAAGTTGCAGGTGTGTCCGTAGATCATCACCTTCTTTTCTGGGTGCTCTGTGATGTAAGCCACCAAGTCTTTAATGTACGATTCAATCTCTGCGTCAGTCTCGATGATGGCTTGGTTGAGGTTGAAGTTTACCTTGATGTTCTTGTTTAGCCATGCGACGATTTCCTTCGCTTGTTTGTCTTGTGCGGCTTTTCTTGCCTCTTCCTGTCTCCTCAGTTCTTCCGCCGCTCTCAAGTCTGCTTCGGCTTCTTTCTTTTCTGCCTCTACAATCTCATTGTATCTTTCCTCCGCGAATTCGTCGTCCATCTCCAATTCATGTTGCATGACTGGTAATGGGTAAAGTTTCGGGAATCCGAATGAGATACCCACCTTTATTCCACAGGCTAATAAGTGTACTTTGTCCACTTGGTTCGAGGTGATGGATCCGATGTAGTCATAGCCGTCGAAGATAGGTTCCTCTTTTGTCTTGTTTAAGTTGGTGACTCCGTAGCTGAAGTAGGCGCCCAAATAGAGTTGCTTATCGTTTCGTAGGTCACGAAGGAATCCTGCCTCCAAGAATGGGGAAACTCCAAATTTTTTCATTTCCGCTTTCCCTTCGTATCCGTCCAAGTTTTGGAAGTAATGTTGCGGCAGGTTTTCGTATTCGATGTTGGTCAATTCCTCGAAAAAGCCTGTCGTCTGAATGGTACCGCCTGTGTTTTCGTATTGGTTCCATACGGGTATGTTGAATTTTGCGCCGACACCGCCCAAAAAGCTCCATCTGTTTTTCATCGGAATCGTGTAGTATACGCTGATGGGTATCTCCAGTTCCAATAAACGTTGTCTCTCTTTCCAATCGTTGAAGTAGGAACGGTGTTCGTATGCTTCTCCGTTGTGTGGGTGGACAAGGTCGTTCGAAAGCATGATGTCGTTGTAAATGGACTTTGCGTTATAATACCCGAGTCCTATGCCTGCGCCTACACCCCAATTCTCGTCGATACAATAGCGGTAGTTCGCGTTGAATGCGCCTCCGAAGAGTGGTTCGTGCTTCCCGTCTTGTGGTGAATATTGGAGTGATTGCAATCCTCCTCCGACTGTCAAGTCTATATTGTGTCGGAATAACTGTGCTTGTACGGCCATTGCCATGGTCAATGTGAATGCCGTGATTATATATCTCTTTGTCATCGTACTATGTTTTTCGTCGTTAATCATAGGATGGGGGAGAGGAGTTTTTCACCCCTCTCCGTTTATCCGTTTATTTTTTGATCTCTTTGACAGTTAATCCGTCGACTTCGACTACGTAGGTTCCGATGCCTAAGTTGGTGAAGTCGATTGTGGTCTTTTGTCCTTTGAAGGTTCCAGAGTATACTTTCACACCTAATGTGTTGACTACGTCGATTGTATGCTCCTCTCCGTTATCAAAGCTTAACTCGAATGTCGCGATGTCTGATGTCGGGTTAGGATAAGCGATAAGTGAGATATTCTCCTTCGTCGCTGCGAACCACTTGCGGCAGGTGCGGAGTTGTCTGTTGTCTGTGGTTACCACTTCCATGTAGTAGTTTCCTGTCAGTCCGTCTCTCTCGCAGTAGTATGGTCCAACCGCACCTTCCAACTTGATGTCGTTGTGGTACCATTGGTACTCTAAGAATCGGTCTTCTGTGTTGACGGCAGAGACAACATCCTCGAATATGTCAAGAACATATTTGTTGGACAAGTTAACCTTGACTTCGATATCGTAGAGCTTAGTCTGAGCCCCATTGATGTCGCGGAATTGAATCTGGGCTTTGTACGTGTTCGCGTCGCAGTCAGGAATTTCAATTGTTAACTCGCCTTCAGTCTCGATGTCGAGGAACTCTGTGTTCTCGAATCCGGCATTTATAGCCTTGTCTTCGTAGATGATTCTATATGCTACTGGATATCCGCTACCACTTTTTGTATAGAATATGACGTCTTCTGTTTCAGGGCAATATCCGAATTCTGACATTGTGAATGATTCGATTTCATAAGTCTTCATCTTGAAGGTGGCTGTTACAGATGCGTCGCCTTCTCTCATGACGAATGGCAAGATCGGATTCCAACTTTCGAAGTCGTATCCTTCCTTAGAAGGAATCTCTCCAAGAAGTTCCGCTGTAATGGTGTCGCCATAGTGGACGGTGATGACTTTTATTGTGTCTCCGTCGCAGACGATAGCCAATTCGTATTGGTCGAGTTCGAAGATAGGGGTCAAAGTCGAATCCTTAGTCACAACGATCGTACGAGGGTTCTCGTCGCTTCCGTCAGACCATCCTATGAAGTGGTGGCCCTCTTCAGGAATGGCTTCGATTGTGATGGTGTCGCCGTAGTGGATAGGACCGTCGATGTCGGTGATTACGTCGCCGCCGAAGTCGGTGGTGTCGATAACCACGTCGATGATGCTCTTATCGAAGATAGCCACGATAGAGGTGTCCTTAGCGCCGATCACGAACGGCAATGTAGGTTGCCAGCCAGAGAAGTCGTAACCCTCCTTGGTAGGGTTGACGTCGATGTCCTCAGCCGTGATGGTGTCTCCGTAAGTAACGGTGATGACCTTCAATGTGTCACCGTCGCTGATGATAGCCAACTCGTATTGGTTAGGCTCGAAGACAGGGGTCAAAGTCGA
>JAZLJL010000095.1:0-17279 GCA_045617845.1 Paludibacteraceae bacterium
TTATGATAAGACCTAACGCTAACGACATACGGTTTCACTTGAGCGACAATCGTCACGGCGGAATCCGTCATTCCATCATTCCAAGTATAGGAATCGGCGATACCGGAGGTCAAAGAGACCGCCATCTTCACCGTGTCACCCCAACATACGGAATCCCTCGAAAGAATATTCTTTACAGCCAAAGGCTCATAAACATTCACAGAAGCGGACTTCGTCACCGAAGAACAAAAATCATTCATGGAAGTGACAGTCACGGAAATCGTATCGCTCTTTACGGGAACGATATGAAGCGAATCGCCCGTCGCACCATTAGACCAAGTGAAGGAACCGGCAGGAGCAGTCAAGCTGTCCACCTTGAAGGAGAAGCCCTTCGCATCGGTGGCGCACATCTCGGTGCGGTCCACACGCAAGCGGAAATCAACAGGTTGGTCAACCGCCAGAATCAACGAATCGCGCAACGTAGGACAAACATGGTAAACGGAAGCGACCTCCACCTTCTGGGTATCACGATTAGCCAAGACATCGATATAAGAGTTGGTGCCGCCATTATTCCATAAATAAGAGACTTCACCCGCCTTCAAAACAACGGAAATCCTCACGGAATCATTCCAGCAAGCGAAATCCTTGGAGGTCTTTAAGCTGAAGCTAGGCATTTGATCCACGAAAATCGTCTTGTCCACAAAATTAGTGATAGCGGAATCATTCCTCACCGCGACGCGGAACGTCATCGTCGAATCAAGTGAAACAGGAACCTTGAACGCCCCATCCTGCTTCATGTCAGTAAAGACAGAATCGCCCTGCGACTTTGAATACCAAGCGAAGAAGTAACCATCGGCCATATTTCCGAAACTAGCGGAATCGACAGCCAACGTCAAATCAGGGCGATTGGAACAAATCGAATCAGGCCAATTCAACAAACGAATGTGGTTCACCCTAAGGGTAAGAAGATTAGAAATCACGTTATAACCGCAACCATCATCAGTGTCTTCCGCAAATATGAGAAGGTCCTTGGCTGTACCGGAAGCGAGCACACGGAAATGCACATCCTTCTCGAAAGTATCGACAGGCACATCAATTTCGGTGTCAGTCGTTGGACCTTCCAAGAATGTCCAATGGGTAGAATCGGTCGAATATTGATATAGATAAATACGGTCGATAGGAGAAGACGTCGCAGAAAGAGCAAGACGGATAGTATCCGAATTGCGAGGAATATCCGTATCCGCCGTATTAGAGAACTTGAGACCTACGCTAGGAGCGCAAGAAGCTGAGTTCACATAGAATTTCCTTGAAGTGGAAATTCCTTTCCCATCCTTAGCAGTAACGGAGACCGTCACATAACCATCCATTTCAACCGAGTGGGTGATGAGCACACCCTCACTAGAGACATGAGCCAGCGCCTCATTGTCCACGCTCCACTCATACTCCCTAGTCGTGGCGTTTTTCGGATAGCGCACGCAGTTCAACTGCAGCGTATCGTCCTTGGAGACACACGGGCAAGAAGTGATGTACATGGAATCCACCAACGCGAGAGGCTCGATGTAAATGTAAATAGTAGTATCCTTTTTCAAATGATATGATCCATCATGGTTCTCTCCATAATAAAGATGGTATGAATAATCACCCTCTTCCGCGAAAATCTCGACCAAACCATTATTGTCCGTCCTGGACGAACCAAAGGCCTCATCCTCCTTTTTAGTCTCCAACATGAGATTCGAGACAGGAGTCCTAGTGTTCTCATAGAAAACATAATACTTCACATCGTAACGCTGCACACCGGAAATCACCTCCATGTTCAAATCATAATCGCTAACCACGAAATCCCTTTGGATATCCAAGATACGAAGTTGATACCTTCCCGGGAAGAGATGGTCGATAATAAGAGCGTTAGAATTGGTTCTAATGCCCGAATGGTCCACGCCATCATAAAAAGCATTCGTCTGCAGGACGCCATTCTCGTCATATCTATAAATAGTAGCGTTCACACCAGTCACCAAAGCCCTATTAGCATCCTTGACAGTGATAGTGACGGTCCTCTTGACAGGGACAACCAAATAGATGGTCGTATCAGTCAACATATTACCCAACACATTGAATTCCGTATTGAAAGTGCCATACACCTCATAATCCTTCAACGTATACCTCACATAATAATCGTCAGGCTTACAAAGGGTCTTCTCATCGAACGCCATGACAGAGGCGCCATCCACACGTGTCAAATGGGAGACGGCCCTTGAATAAAGAGCATCATCAGATTTCCTATAGATATCCATGCTCATGATCTGAGGATAGACCACGATTCCATCATGAAGGAATTTGAAATAAACGCCCCTCGCCACATCATAGCATTGCAGGTAAAGGGTGGTATCTGAATTGATCTGGGCAGACACCGTGTCGCCCAACGCGGAGAATGTATAGAGACCCGGATCCACAAATTGCGAGTATTTACCCATTTCGTCGGTAATTACCCTCGTCACAGAACCTCTGCCTTTCCTCATTTCAACATATTGGCGGGACTGGTAACGTTGTCCATTTATATCCCTCAACTCAAGGGTAACTTCATATTTTTGGGTCAAATAAATCGGTATGCGGATCTCCTTTTTCGTACTATTACATACGAAAATTTCACGGAAACTCTCGTCATAGTTCTTTTCCTCCAAATCGAAGAAATACCAATAATTACCTGGAGGAAGGACAATAGGATTGTCGTCAGAGTAAGAATATCCGCTACCAACCGACAAACCAGTATGATAAATATAGTTACCCGCTACCGTAAATTCTATCTCCGGCACACTAATAGGGTAATACTTCTCCCCGTTAAAGTAGAAATCGAAATAGACCGTCGTGAACAAATCCGGATCAACATAGAAACAGACCGTCGTATCCCTCGTAATGAACACGTTATGCATGGTATCCATATCCATAACGACAATGGAATAGTAACCCGTATCCGTTGCCCAATAACTCGTACCGGTCTTATCTGTTATAGCTTTTTCAGATTTCTCGCTTGGAAACAGGGGGTCAAACAAGTAATTCTGGACATAAGGTAACGGCGTGATGCTATCCTTTTCAGAATAGACCTTGACACGCAATTTACAAGGCAATTTACTAGGAGAAGAATAAGATCCCTGATTCCTTTCAACTTTTTCCTTCATAGAGGAAGATGCCGTGTCATGAATAGTCGGAATCACAAGGTCAATGACATTATCCTTAAGGGGATCATTGTCGTCCACAACAAAAGTATCCCTTATCGTACCATACTCCTTCGTCTGCACCGAACAAGCATACGTGCCTGCGGAACAGGAAACCGCGCCAAAAGTCTTGTTGTACTCATAGTAAGCATAATTAATAGCTTCACTATGCGCATCAGCGGACCCGAAGTCATACACCGAATCCGGCGCAATATGCACAACGAACACATCCCTGGCAAAAACGGACAAAGGAGTCCCCTCGTCATCCACAAAACGGAAAAAGGTCTCGTGCGTAATGACTCCACTGGTGACTTCTATAGAGGTGTTCTTCGTCCTGTCCTGCAGATAGACATAATCGCTACCCTTGAAAGTGGTGTATTTATACTCACCTTCCGGCAACAAAAAACTAACCTTACCCTCTTCGTCCGATAGCTTTTCACACAAGAACGTCTCATTCCTATCCGCATCCACCCTATAGATGGTAACCTTCTTCCCCTCCAAAGGTTGGTCGTCGCTATCCCTGAAATCGAAATTCCAAGATCGGTAATCCAAGTTGATCCATTCGTAATCACCACTCTCGATGTTAAACGTATCCGCGTTGAAATCACCATATTGGAAATAATATGAATATGATCCCGCAGGAATCACCGGATCCACGACACGACCCATATCGTCCGTCGTATACGTCTTATACGGCGCCCCTTCCGTCTTAACATCTATGGAAAGACCGACCACAGGTTTGTTCTGTGCATCAGAAATCTCAAAAATCAAGATACCATTCTGAGAAAAAGTATTTGTGACTCCAAATAGGGAAAGAACCACAAATATCAACCTTAATAACAATTTCATAACCTATATAATAATTTCCTAAATAAGAACCCAATTACATTAAAAAATAAAAAGAAGAATCCATATATTTTTAGCAGCGCAAAGTTAACAAATGGGAACCACTTTCACAAAATCCAATGGATAATTATGCCCGGTTTCTTATTTTTACATTCCAATATATTTATAATCAGTATATTAAAAAACAAAGAACTTGTTTATATTTAAGGATTGAAACATTATCAATGGGGATAACGATTACACTCTACACCAGTCCGATTCGCATATATTTATAATTTTTCCCTTGATGGGCAAAAAAGAGTACGGGAAATACTAACTTTGCGGCAAATATTGGGACAGTGGCAATAGACAGCAGAAAGAAAAAAGATTTTTTGGACGGGATACACGATGGAATTCCGATCGGGATGGGTTATTTCGCAGTGGCATTTTCCTTGGGATTCATCGCTCGCAACGCAGGGCTTACACCGTTGGAAGGATACATCGCAAGTTTCCTCAACCATGCGTCGGCGGGTGAATACGCCCTCTACACCTCGATCGTCGATTTGGCGACCTATGCCGAAGTGGCGCTCATCACCTTCATCGTCAATGCCCGTTACCTGCTGATGAGCTGCTCGCTGAGCCAACGGTTCGACCCGAATGCGCCATTTTACCACCGGCTCATGGTTGGGTTCGGCATCACGGACGAGATATTCGGCGTGTCAATCGCTCGACCAGGATACCTCTCCCCGAACCACTTCTACGGCGCCATGCTCATGTCCATCCCTTTCTGGGGATTGGGAAACCTACTCGGCATATGGCTAGGAAACCTACTGCCATGCAGCATCTCCAGCGCACTTTCCGTGGCACTCTACGGCATGTTCATAGCCATCATCACACCACCTTCCATGAAGGACAAAGTAATAGCGGCGGCTGTCATAGCCAGCTTCATTCTCAGCTACGGCGCCAGCGTGGCCCCATACGTCAAAGATTTATCTACGGGCACACGCACCATCCTACTAACCGTCGCTATCGCTGCGGTGGCGGCCATCGTCAAACCGGTGAAAGAGACCGAAATTAACCAAGAAGAACCCAAGCAATGACTTACAACACATTCATTTACATATTCGTGGCGGCGCTGGTTTCCTACATCATCAGGGTATTACCCCTGACTTTGATTCGCAAACCAATCAACAACCAGTTCGTACGCTCTTTCCTCTACTACGTACCTTACGTGACGCTTGCCGTCATGACCTTCCCCGCTATCATTGAGGCCACCCAATCCCCTATATCAGGCGCCGCAGCACTTCTTGCCAGCATTGCGGCTTCCATGCTTGGCGCAGGGCTCTTCCCCGTAGCCTGCGTCAGTTGCTTGACGGCACTTGCCTCGGAATGGCTCCTTGGCACATTTTGACCTATTCAGACAAAAAGTTTTCCCGACTTCCTCACGCACTAAGCCGGTCATTCCCCTCCTACCACGGATTTCGTGACACATGCTGCCCATTTTCGCAAATTGTTTTCATAATGAATCCTTTAAGGGAACCAAATCTCCTATATGCACTGGTTACTTTTTTATAAACGAAGAAAAAAAACAACATTTTGCCTAATTATTCATATCACAAATGAACGGGGACGAATAACTTTGCCCAAGTTTCGGGGTCTACGGAATTAATCCTCATGGATTGGAGCAAAGGCTTTGAATTGATATTGTAAATTTTTAGTCAAATAACAAAAAAAACGATTTATTTTATTATATTTGCAAATATCAACAACACTTGAACGTTTAATACTAATTTAAAACGATGAGTGGGAGAAGAGGAACAACCAAGAGCAGCGCGCATTCCTAGGAGCATCGGCAAATTACTATATTTAGTCCATAACACGTAAGGAAACAAAAGCCATCCTTCGCACATGTTTTCAGGACACGCCGCGGCCCGACAAACAAATGGCACAAAAATTAACATAAAATAAACACTTATCTAGTCCCAAGGGTCGTCCACCTACACAGATGGCGACCCTTTCCTTTCCCCCGTCCGCAGACTCCAAAATTCCCGACACCTGTCCTAAAGCACAAAGAATCAAACCCACGGAACTATCCATAACAATAAAAGCAGGGTTGGTGTCACCATCAACCCTGCCCCCAATTTCATATATCCTTAAAAAATATTGTAGTTTAGGTCATCACCACGTTTAAAGAATGACCACTAAGATTTCATCCACTTCTTGCAACACTCCTTGGCCTCGGCGATGATACGATCCTCATCAGCCACGACCCTATCCTTCATGATGACCTTACCATCACAGATAAGCGTGTTGAAAGCCTCGTTACTGGATGCGTTCACCCAGTTGGAGTTAAAGTTATAGCAAGGGACAAAGCGTTCGTTGTCCATGTCAATCAGCAAAGCGTCAGCCACTTTCCCGACCTTGATCTCTCCGCCGTTCACGCCAAACGCCTCAGCTCCGTTACGGGTCACCCAATCCACCGCCATATCCACAGGCAACACCTCCGGGCCATAATTACATTTGGCGATCATGGAAGCACACTTCACCTCCTCCCTCATATCGAGGTTGTTGTTGGAGGAGCAACCATCCGTCCCCACGGTGACACGGCAACCCGAATCGATGACCATCTTAGAACGGAAGAAACCGGAAGAGAGTTTCATGTTGGAAATAGGATTATGGGCGATGGTGACACCGCGGTCCCTCAAAATTGCGAGTTCCTCCTTGTCGACATGCACCACATGCGCGGCGATGCAATCAGGTCCCAAAACGCCCAGCTTATCCAACCAACGCACTGGCGTCAGGCCATGCTCCTTGACGCAATCATACACCTCCTTCTTCGTCTCCGAAAGGTGGAAATGCAAGAACGCATTATGTTCGCGCACCGATTGGGCGCACCGTTTCCACATCGTCTCCCCCACTGTGTAAACAGCATGAGGGGCAAGCGCCATCTTAATGCGCGGATTCACGCCATTATACTTATCCAACAATTCGAAAGACTCACGAATGCGCTTCTCGCCGATGGTGTCGATAATCGTCATTCCCATGCAACCGCGGATGCCCATACGGTCCAAAACCTGCCATGTCACCTCCGTGTTCCAATACATATCATTGAAAAAGACAGTACCCGACTTGATCATCTCCAAAACGGCCAACTCGCTACCGATACGGATATCTTCGGACGTCATCTTAGCCTCAAAAGGCCAGATATGGTCGTTGAGCCACGTGAAGAGCTCCATATCATCCGCATATCCGCGCAACAACGTCATCGCAGCATGCGTATGCATATTATAGAACGGCGGCACGATAGCCATGTCCTTCATCTTGGACTGGAATATCTCGTCTCCCGGTTCAGGCATCACATCCTTCCCGATAGCGGAAAAAACGCCATCCGACATCCTGACATTGACATACTCCCCATTTAGAAGGACATGTCTGATATATAATGCTTTATTATCACTCATAATCTCCACGTTTTATAGATTTCAACCAACATTTATTCGTCCACGGGCATATGTGTTTCCCATGTCATTCACCAAATTAATAAATTTAAATGATATTTTCGTAAATAATTCAAAAAAATATAAGGCATTTTTTTAACTTTGCCATGTTAAGGTGGAGTGGGCGAAGAAAATTCGACGTCCACATAAAATAAAAACATAAATTCTGCAGAATAATTATGAAGAATTACAAGACATTAAAACTGATGCTATTATCCATGATAGCGTTACCAATGAATTGTTTGGCCATCGAAAAAGACCTACAGATGGACATTGACCAAGTGACAGTCTACCGATCAGGAGCGGAAGTGGAACGTTCGACGAACGTAAGCCTTCCGGCCGGCATCACAGAATTGAGAATCAGGTCTCTCTCCCCATCCATCGACCCTAAGAGCATATTAGTCAAGACCGCGAACGAAAACGTGACGCTCATCTCGGTCACCCACGAATTGGACTTCGCCAACCAAAAGAAAGTTCTTGCAGAAATCTCCAAAATACAGAAAGAGACAGAAGCCATAAAAGACTCCATCGCGAACACCAATAGCCTATTGGAGGTTTACGCGTCCGAAAAGGAGATGATGAAATCCAACAAAAGCATCAAAGGCGTGGAGGGCATCACGGCGGACGACCTTTCGAAAATCACCACCTTCTACCACAAGAAGATGACGGAAATCGAGAACGAGCAAAACTTGTTGAAGAAGAAAAAGAAGGAGTTCACCAACCAATACATCACCTTGTCACAGAAGCAAATCGCCCTGAACCTCTCCGCCAACGAGTCTTCCTTCACCATAAAGGCTGTGGTACGCACAGAAAAGGCGACAGACACGAAAATCGGGTTGAACTACTACGTGACCGAGGCTGGTTGGGATCCAGTATACGAGGTCCGCGTGACAGACAACGAGCACCCTCTTCAACTTACCTACGCAGCTAGCGTAAGACAAAACGTACACGAGGATTGGAGCAACATCCAAATCAGAATCTCGACGGAGGACCCGACGGAAGACAATGTTTCCCCTTCCATCTCCAGCGACAAGCTGAACTTCGGCAACTCAATGAAATATGTGGCTAAGGCCCAAGCGAAAATCAAACCTCGCACCAAAACCATCAAAGGAATCGTCTCCAACTCAATGAGACCGCTCCCTTACGTTTGCGTCATCGCCAAAGGCACTAACATGTACGCCATCTCCGACCAGAACGGTTACTACGAGATAAACGTGCCTGAAACCAGCGAAATCGAATTCACACACCTCGGATACGAAACCCAATCCATCCAATTAACTCCAAACATGGAGAATGTAATCAACATTAACTTGACGGAGTCCATGGATAAAAAATTGGCCGAGCTCGGAGAAAACACTTCCGCAAATTCCGACGACAACCAAGAAACTGGTTTGGCTCTAGCCCAAGCTAGCAGCACAACCGTCGGCGACATCAAGAAAAGCGTCAACTTCTCTCATGGCGAATTACATCCGTCCCACCTTTCCGAGGGAGACATGGAATCGGAAGATATCGTCCCTGGATGGCTGAACCTGACACCGTTCACCGTATCCATCCCTAACAAGTACACCATTCCTTCCAACAACATCCCGACCCTTATCCGCATCAACGGCTACACCATCAACGCATCATTCGAATATGTGGTTATGCCTAAGTTGGAAAAGAAGGCTTACATCTCGGTACTCATCCCAGAATGGACCAAATATAAACTTTTGGACGGACCTGTCTACATCTTCTGGAACAATGAATTCAAGGGTCAAAGTTACCTATCCACTAACGCGATGAAGGATTACGTCGAGTTGTCAATCGGCGCAGACAAAGGCATCACCGTGAACAGGGAAATCGTTCAATCCAACTCATCAAAGCAGGTGCTCATCTCCAGCAACAAAGCGACAAGAACCTGGAAAATCACCCTCAACAACACGAAGGACACGCCAGTGGACATTGCCGTAAAAGACCAATACCCGCTCTCCAACGACGAGGACATCACCGTGGAGCTTCTACAAAGCCAAGGCGCGGTTGTGGACAAGAACACGGGTATCCTTACATGGAGAACCACTTTGCAACCAGGCGAGGTGAAAAAATTCGAATTCACTTATAGAGTGAAATATCCGGTAGGGAAATCCCTCTATTTGGAATAATTCAATCACTTGGAAAGTCAGTTTATTTGTAGAGGCTCGGATTCCGTGCCTCTACATTTTTAATTTATAATAAAGACCATAATGCAACGGACAGAAATATCCACATTGGGCGAATTCGGGCTCATCAAGCACCTCACCCAATCTTTCGAACTCAAAAACAGTTCTTCCCTAAAAGGCGTGGGAGACGACGCCGCCATCCTCGACTACAAAGACAAACAGGTGCTGGTCACGACCGACCTTCTTTTGGAAGGCGTGCATTTCGACCTCACTTACGTCCCACTGAAACACCTCGGCTACAAATCGGCCGTCGTGAACATATCGGACATCTGCGCCATGAACGGCAAACCGAAACAAATCACCGTCTCACTTGGCGTATCCAAGCGTTTCTCGGTGGAGGACATGGAAGAACTTTATGCGGGAATACAATTAGCCTGTGAGCACTATGGCGTGGATTTAGTCGGAGGAGACACCTCCGCCTCCATGACCGGCCTCACCATCAGCATCACCTGCATCGGCGAAGGGGAGAAAGGCAAAGTGGTCTGCAGGAACACGACGAAACCCAACGACCTCATCTGCGTGTCGGGAGACCTCGGCGCAGCTTACATGGGCCTACTCCTACTTGAGCGCGAAAAGAAAGTCTTCGCGGGCGACAACTCCGTGCAACCAGACTTCGCCGGGAAAGAATACATCATCGAAAGGCAGCTGAAACCGGAAGCCCGAAAAGACATCATCGAATCGCTGGAACGCATCAACGTTGTGCCGACCTCCATGATGGACATCTCGGACGGACTATCTTCCGAACTGCTTCACATCTGCAACCAAAGCGGCGTGGGATGCCGTGTCTATGAAGACCGGATACCTATCGACTACCAGACGGCCATCATGGCGGAAGAGTTCAACATGAACGTGACGACAGTAGCCCTCAACGGAGGCGAAGACTACGAACTGCTCTTCACCGTTCCGTTGGAAATGAACGACGTGTTCCAAAACCTTCCGGGCATCAAAGTCATCGGGCACACGACCGACGCCTCGTTAGGATCTTGCCTCATCACCAGAGACGGACAAGAAATCACCCTTAAAGCACAAGGTTGGAACTCACTCGAAAAATAAACGACGTTTTTTCCCGTTAGATTATAAAGACATTTTTTATTAGACATGATTCGAATAGCAAAATATCTCATAGGCATATTGATCCTTTCCCTATTGTGCGGATGCTCCGCGAAACGTAAAATCAAAAAAGCGGACAAGAAATACGAGATAGGGGAATATTTCAACGCCGCCGCCCTCTACAACAAAGCTTATCCGAAAGTGAAACTCAAGGATAGGCAACTCAAGGCATATGCGGCGTTCAAACTGGGAGATTGCTATCGTCTCACAAATGTCAATGACCGAGCCGAACGCGCATTCTCCAATGCCGTCAGGTACAACTACAAGGATTCCATCGTATACCTTTACTACGCCGACGCGTTAAGGAAGAACCAGAAAACGAAGGACGCCATCGCCATGTTTGACATCTATTTGATCTCCCATCCGGACGACCAACGCGCCATCAACGGGAAACAATCCGCACAAGAGGCAGCCGAGTGGGAAAAAAATCCTACCCGCTATATCGTGAAAAAAGAGGAATTCTTCTCATCCAAAAGAGCGGAATTCAGTCCTTCGTTCCCAGGCGGGGACGAGGAGACCGTCTACTTCAACTCTTCAAGGGAAAACAAGGACGTCGGCGGAGGAAACAGTAAAATCACAGGCATACGCAACAACGACATCTTCACCGCCAAAAAGAACGCCCTCGGAGAATGGGACAACCTGGCTCCAGTGGAGGGCGACATCAATTCGGACATGGACGAAGGTTCGGCTTCATTCAGCGCAGACGGTAAGACCATGTACTTCACCCGCTGCGTAGCCCAAAAGGGAGAAAGCCGCGGCGCACAGATATGTTCGGTCACTAGGTCCGGAGGCAAATGGGGAAAAGTGACTGAAGTACAACTATCCAAAGACAGTTCCATCACATTCGCTCATCCGACCATCTCGCCCGACGACAAATACCTCTATTTCGTATCCGATATGCCAGGCGGTTTCGGCGGGAAGGACATCTGGAGAAGCGAAAAGACCGGGGCGACCTTCGGTGCACCTGTCAACTTGGGTCCTTCCATCAACACGCCAGGAGATGAAATGTTCCCATACATGCGAGAAAACGGGACGCTCTACTTCTCGTCAACAGGGCATCCCGGATTCGGCGGTTTGGACATCTTCTACGCCAACGAAATGGAAGACGGCTCATGGACCGTCACCAACATGATGTACCCGATCAACTCCCTTGGTGACGATTTCGGCATCACCTTTGTCCAAGGAAAGGAAAAAGGTCTCTTCTCATCCAACAGAGGCGAAAAGAAAGGATATGACAAGATTTATTCCTTCGAATTGCCGGAAATCCAATTCCTGATCGACGGCAAAGTGACGGACATGTCCGGTGAAGCGCTCGGCGGCGCCACTGTCCGCATCGTAGGCGACGACGGGACCAACACCAAAGTGCAATCCAAAAAGGACGGGTCCTTCAGAATCGCATTGAACAAAAACGTGAAATATGTCCTGCTCGGCAACTGCAGAGGATACCTCAACCAAAAAGAGGAGGCCGTCACCATGGATTTGGAAGACTCTAAGACCTTCCCGATTAACTTCTCCCTCGCATCCCTCAGCAAGCCAGTCGGATTGGACAATATCTTCTTCGAATTCGGTAAGGCGACCCTTACACCGGAATCCTCCGCCGCATTGGACAAGCTTGTGAAAGTGCTGAACGATAACCCGAACATCACCATCGAAATCGGCGCACACACCGACCGTATCGGTTCTGCCGACGGCAACCTGCAACTCTCGGGCAAACGCGCCCAATCTGTTGTGGACTACCTCATCAAAGGAGGCATAGAAGCTGAGCGACTCACCGCCAAGGGGTACGGAAAGACCCAACCAGTCGTGGTGGACAAGAAACTCAAGAAGACCTATGGATTCCTAAAAGAGGAAGCCGCTCTCGACGAGGAATACATCGAGACTTTAACCGACGAG
This sequence comes from Paludibacteraceae bacterium, assembly GCA_045617845.1. GTDB lineage: Bacteria > Bacteroidota > Bacteroidia > Bacteroidales > Paludibacteraceae > UBA1181. Next base: position 12,709 of record JAZLJL010000095.1, read on the forward strand.
CAGAAAGACATCGCGGACTCCATCAACCGACGCACCGAATTCCGTGTCCTAAAAACCACCTATAAGATGTATTAACATGACAAGAGGGAAAGGAAGGAAAACTGTCGGAGGGAACCCAAAAAACCCATTCCGCTTCAACACAAACAGCAAAAAGAAATCAAGCGGCAAGAGAATAGGAAAGTCTAAGCCCGAGAAAGCCAACAACATGTTGAACAGACGCGTCAAATAATCATAGGCGGCAAAAACGGACTTAGGAATCACTTCATATTTTTTTACCAAATAAAGGGAAAATTGTATATTTGCACTATCGGAAAAATTCCGGTTTTTATATGTTTAACGAAACTTTCAGTAATTGGATATACCACTATTATCGATCGAAGGATTTATGGCATGCCCTAATGTATGTTGGGTAGCCACCCTATCAGCGGCAATCATCGTCGCAATCCTATCTTATGTATTACTCTCTTTCGTGTCTTTCTTCGAATCAGAGTTCTTCTCCTTGAACAGCAATGAAATAGCGGAGATAAAAATCTCCGACGACAAAAAATTCGAGAGACTGAAAAACCTATCGGAAAACCCTCTCAAGACTTTGGGCGGAGTCATCTCCACACGCTACACGCTCATCGTTTCGTCGATATCGACCACTACTCTACTGATGTGGTACACCCTTTCCCAAAGCGTGCTCCCATCTTGGAGCAAATGGATCATCGTATGCGCCGCCACAGCGATCCTGCTGACATTCTTCGCAGAGTACATCCCCAAGAAAATGGCGAACAAACAGAGCCAAAAGCACCTCTGCCAAAGCGCCAATATCGTCAGTTTCTTCGGATTCCTCCTTTCGCCTATCACCCGCCTATTGATGCTCAAGACAGGCATCGTGGAACGAAGATTGGAATCTCGCACGCAACATAGCGCAGCCATCGAAGACATATCAGATTCACTGAACCTATCAGACGCAGAAACTCCGGACGAAAAGGAGATTCTCCTCGGCGTAATGAATTTCGGGAAAAGCGATGTGGACGAAATCATGCAACCACGCGTGGACATCGTCGCCGTGGACTACAACAGCGACTTCGACACCGTATTGGAAATCATCAGAGAGTCGGAATACTCCCGTCTCCCAGTCTATGAAGACTCGATCGACTACGTGAAGGGTATCCTTTACATCAAGGACTTCCTACAATATACCGACCAAAAGAAAGACTTCAAATGGCAAAACCACATCAGGGAGGCCTACTTCGTCCCTGAGAACAAAAAGATCGACGACCTGCTGAAGGAATTCCAACAGAAACACATCCACATGGCCGTCGTGGTGGATGAATTCGGAGGAACCTCCGGAATCGTCACCATGGAGGATATTATCGAGGTAATCGTGGGAGACATCTGCGACGAGCATGACGAAGAGGAGAAACAAATCATCCAAACAGGGAAAAACACCTATGTGTTGGACGGGAAACTTCTTCTTTCGGACTTTTACCATATCGATGGCGTGAACAAGGAAATCTTCGAAGCATCGGAAGGCGACGCGGATACCCTGGCAGGTCTCATCCTAGAAATGAAGGGATACATCCCTACCCCAGGAGAATCGTTCGACTTAGGCAACTTCCACTTCGAAATCAAATCCGCAGACAAACGTAGGATTAAGGAAATTAAATTCACCATCAATGAAGAGAAAAATGAATAAGGGCATCATCATACTCCTCTGCTCGGTCTTGCTCTGCGCATGCACGGAACCTATGCCTAAACCACACGGATACTTCCGCATCGACCTTCAAGACAAAACTTACAGTAAATTCCATACGGAAGGATTCCCTTGCTCATTCGAATATGCGGACAACGTCTCCACCGTTAAGACAAGCGACGTCGGAGCGGATTCCGTCTGGGTGGACATCATCTACCCGAAATATAACGCCCGTATCTACGGCACATACAGGAAAGTGGACAACAATTTCGCGCAATTAAGCGAAGAGGCTTACAAATTGGTTTACCAACCACACGTGAGCAAAGCGGAAGGCATCAACACATCCTTCTTCTCCAGCGACGAGCATAAGGTATATGGCATCCTCTACGAACTGAAAGGGAACACAGCTTCCAACATACAATTCGCCATGTCGGACAGCACAGACCATTTCCTCCGCGGCGCCCTCTATATCTACGCCAGTCCAAACAAGGACTCCATCGCCCCTGTCGTGAACTATGTCAAGGAGGATATCATTAATCTAATCAACACGCTGGAATGGAAATGATAAAGAAAGCGTCCCATATCATCCTTTTCATCATCGCTGTTATCGCAGTGTATTTCATCTCGGAGCGACATTTCTTCCGCATCGACCTAACTTCCGAGAAACGTTATTCCCTTTCGGAGAACACACAGAACCTCCTCGGATCGCTGGACGATGAACTTCAAGTCTACATCTATCTGGATGGCGACCTCAACGCCGGCTTCCTACGCCTTAGAAAGTCTGTCAAGGAGATGCTCGACGAATTCGACGCCTATGCAGGCGCGAAAGTCCACTACACGTTCGTGAACCCCTCCGCAGGCGCCACCAACGAAGAGCGTGACAAAAAGTACGAAGAACTGGAGAAACGCGGTATGCGGGGCATCCTAGTGCACGATAGGGACCAAGAGGGACAAGCCATGCAAAAAGTGGTGTTCCCTTGGATAGAGCTCACCTACAAAGGGAAGTCTCGCCCAGTGAACCTTCTGAAGAACATTCCGGACAAGTCCGGAGAGGAGAACCTGAACACCTCCATCGAGACGTTGGAATATGAGATTACAGACGCCCTTCGCCTCATGACCACCACACAAATCCCTAAAGTAGCTTTCCTGGAAGGACATGGCGAATGGGTACAACCATTAGTATACGACCTCACCCAAGAGCTGAGCCATTACTACCAAGTGGACAGGGGCTCCATCACCGATGACCCTAACATTTTGGACGGATACAAAGCGCTCATCATAGCCGCACCCACCGAGAAATTTTCGGAAAAGGACAAATACGTGATCGACCAATACATCATGAAGGGCGGTAAAGTGCTTTGGCTGTTGGACGGCGCACGCATCTCCTTGGATAGCCTTTCGACCGCTTCGCAAACCATAAGCGTGGAAAATGACCTGAACTTAAGCGACCAGCTATTCAACTATGGAGCCCGCATCAACGCGGACCTAGTGCAGGACGTTCAATGCCTACTAATCCCCGTGAACACAGCTAGGATGGGCGACCAACCTAAATACGAGCCGATGCCTTGGTACTACTCGCCCCTCGCGCTGGCGGTCCCAATCCACCCGATTTCCAAGAATCTGGCGCCCGTGAAGACGGAGTTCGTCAGCTCCATCGATTTCGTGAACGAGGAACTTGACGTGAAAAAGACCCCTCTTCTCGTCACCTCAACGGGAACACACGTCCAAAACGTACCGTCCGTCGTCAGCATGGATGTTGTCAACGTGGAGAAAAACGGATACTACTTCAACAAACATAACATCGTCGTCGGAGCTATCTTGGAAGGCATCTTCCCTTCCGTGTTCACCAACAGAACGATGCCAGAAGGAATCAACACAACCGAGACCATAAAAACGGAGAGCAAGCCCACCAAGATGGTAATCATCGCCGACGGTGATCTTATCCGTAACGACATCCAAGGGAAAGGGGAAAACATGAACGTCCTCCCTCTCGGCTACGACCGCTACATGAACCAACAATTCGGCAACAAGGAGTTCCTCCTCAATGCGGTCAACTACCTGACGGACGATGACGGTTGGATGGCTTTACGCTCCCGAGAAATCAAACTTAGGCTATTGAACAAACCCGCCATCATCGGGCAACGGACATTCTGGCAAATCGCAAACATCACTTTACCGCTCCTCCTTCTAGGTCTATTCGGCTTGGCGTTCAACTTCATAAGGAAGAGAAAATACACTAAAGAGATAAAAAGTGAAAGGTAATGGGGAGTGATTCTAGAATTCCCACAATAGAAGTATCTGAAAACCTAAAACGATTCTTCGAATTTTACAACCTTTAAAAATTCCGGCAAGAGGTTGTTCAATAGGGTTTATACACACCACAACTTTCTCAGCTTAATTAATATAATTACTGTCCTCTAAACTTTTTATGGTTTTAAACTTTAATCCTGCTTAATAAACACATTGTAAATAATGTACAACCCTCTGGGGGTGTATGCGATGATCCTATAGACATGGAACCCCTCTGGGGTTGTATGCGACTATTCTATGGACATGGAAAACAAAAGGAAGGGATATAAATCAATTTGGTACGTTAAAGACAATCCCCCAATATTACATTTCATAAATTTTGATTTATAAAAAATCCCCTTTGTTTGATTTTACTCTAAGCAAAGGGGCGCCGTTCTTAACAATTAAGCCTCGAACGACGCAAATGTACAACAAAATTCATCAATTCCAACAATATGAGCAACGTACATTCAAATGCCAAGTGCAAAAATATCATAATAAATTAAAGAACACTTTTGAAGGGGAAGAAAAATCCAATTTTTCTCTGGGGCGACGATTCAGTTTATACTGAACGGACTTAATAAACACATCAGAGAAATCG
>JAZLJL010000096.1:0-6633 GCA_045617845.1 Paludibacteraceae bacterium
TGAGGTGACAGACAATAGGTTTGAAAGAACGCGTTACTCATCCTCGAATCCTCCTGCATGGCAATCTGGGGTTTCTGCCTATGGTGGAACATACATTAAGGCGACATCCATAAACAGTGTGAACCATTCGTTCCAGTCGCCAGGCGAGCACGTGGTTTATTACCGTTGCATGGACAATTTAGGAGTGTGGTCAATGTGGTACAGTCAAACAATTAATGTGGAATGAATATGAAAAGAGTATATGTGATTTTGTTGGCGCTGATATGCGCCGTCGGATGTTGTAACGCACAACTGATCCATACGAAGGGGAAAATGGGTGTCGGATTTCGCGGAGGTGTCGGATTGCCTACCAGAGTTTCCAGTATTGATCGGTCAATCGGATACAATCTCGGATTGTTCTACAATTTGTACACAAGCAACCAGTTGGGTTTGCTCATAGAGCTCGATCGCGAGAAAAAGCAATTCCGTTATAGTGACTTCACCAATCAGGTGTTGCTCGGTGTCGGATGCGAGTACGCCGTGTGGAAGCCTTGCAAATGGCTATACATGAACCTCGACCTATGCGGCAACGTCGGTTATGACGAATGGAACTGCACCGTCATGGATTGGGACGAGAAGCACCTGGTATTCGGTATGAACGGAGGATGGGCGATGGAAGCCTATCCGTGGCATTTCCTGTCGTTCGTGTTGAAGGCGAGACAGTTCGTCCTGTTCGGTAAGGGTGAGAACTATTTGAAGCCTGATTTCTCTTTGGGAGTTAAGGTGAACTGGTAACAAAGAGCGTAAGAAATATAGAATAGGAAGTATTGCTTGATATTTCAGTCATAACATATGTTTTTGGCCAACATTGTATGAAATGACATACAATATATTCTTGTTGTTATTATATGAATTTTACTATTGTATGAAATATACTACGATATTGTAATATAACGCACATAATGTTTGTTTTTTCAAACAAAAAACATATATTTGTAATTGCGATTTAATGCTTAGGATATGACAACAATAAATGATTTCATGACTAATCAGGCAATTCTGGAGAATCTTGGCGTATGCTTCAAGAACATGCGTCTTAATTCTCATTATAGTCAAAGGGAATTGGCGGAGAAGACAGGACTTTCAAGATCGACGATTTCGGCGATAGAAAATGGGAAAGCCGTGACCACGGATGCGTTAGTCAGTATTTTGAGACACACGGGACACTTGGATCTTTTAAATCCGTTCGAGGAATTGAGTAGCGCTATTCAATCAAGTCCGGTGATGATGTACAAGAACCAGAGCCGGCACTCGTTACCGCAGAGAATTAGGAACATTAAAAAATTAAAAGAATGAGAGAGACCGCACTAGTAAAAATATGGGACAAGACTGTTGGATATGTCTCAAGAAGCAGCGACAACCTTATCGCCTTTCAGTATGACCCTTCGTTTATTAGAAGTGGCATCGAATTGTCACCGATCAAAGTCCCACTAAACAATAACGTTTATAGTTTCGCAAGGCTTAATGAAGAAACATTCAAAGGTCTTCCAGGTTTTATTGCGGATGCTCTGCCTGACAGGTTTGGTACGTCCGTGTTAAATCAATGGCTAGTGAATCAGGGTAGGCCAACAGACACTTACACTGTCATAGAAAGGTTGCTGTTCCAAGGAAAGCGTGCGATGGGTGCGTTGGAGTTCGAGCCCCAATGGAATGGAATTAAAGAGAGGAGAGAACGGATTGTAATGGAGGACTTGGTGCGGTCTGCTGCGGAAGTCATGGTACGCAAGTCATGTTTGCATACAAACATGGACAAGGAAGAGGATGCACTTGATATGATTCTTAGAGTCGGAACGTCGGCTGGAGGAGCACGACCAAAGGCAATCGTTGCATACAATAAGGAGACACGCGAGTTAGTATCGGGGGTTGCATCAGCACCAGAAGGCTTTGATCAGTATCTACTAAAATTGGATGTAAAAATTGACAAGGAAAATAATTTGAAGAGTGAATCATCCCACTATTGTCGTTTGGAACATTCCTATTACAAGATGGCTCTTGATTGCGGGATTGAGATGGAAGAGTGTCTGTTGGTTGATAGCGGGCAAAGATCCCATTTTATGACCAAACGCTTTGACAGGATGAAGAAGGACGGGAAAGAAGAAAAAGTGCACATGGTGTCATTGACAGGTATGGGGCATTATGATTTTAATATACCAAGGGAATGTTCCTATGAAATGATGTTCGCTGTGATGCGTGGACTTAGATTACCTGCACATGACATGGAGCAAGCATTCCGTAGGATGGTGTTTAACGTGGTTGCTTGCAACAACGACGATCACCCCAAGAATTTTTCTTTCTTGCTTGACAAGGATTCACAGTCATGGCGCTTCTCACCCGCATATGATGTTACATTTGCACACAAAGCGGGGAATTTCTATATCGGTCAGCATCAAATGGGGATTTGCGGGAAATGCGATTCTGAACTGATAACCGGGAAAGAGTTAATGGAGATGGGAAGAGAACAGGGCGTGAAAAAAGCTGCCGATATCGTAAACGAGATTGTGGATGTTGTAAGCCATTGCGAGAAATACATGGATAACAGAATTCCTCAAAATGTTGTGGATCGTGTCAAGGGCGAAATTATTGCGGCTTGTAAAGACAAACATGTAAAAAAGTATATTCCTCTCGACTTTTCCGAAGGAGAAAATCAGAATATGGCGAATGAGGATAAGGTGAAATACCCAAGACATAAGTTTTAAAAGTGTTGAGTGTGAAGGTGAACTGGTAACAAAGTAAAAATTATAAAAGAAAACATAACGAAAGAGCAAAAGGAGGAGTATATTAGCCTATGAAAGTAGTACTTGCTGAGAAACCGTCGGTCGGTAAAGCCATAGCCGCAGTCCTGGGCGCTAAAGCATCGAAGGACGGCTACATGGAGGGTAACGGCTACGTCGTCACGTGGGCGTTCGGTCACCTCGTGGGGCTTGCGGAGCCAGACCATTACCTTGGGCACAAGGAATGGAAAAAGGAGGATCTTCCGATAATACCTGAAGAGTTCGTGTATGTGCCGCATCTCGACGATTCGGGGATAAGGAAGCAGTACAACACTATAAGGAGACTTTTCACGTCGTCGGAAACGGAGTGCGTCATATGCGCGACGGATGCGGGGCGTGAGGGCGAAGCGATATTCCGATACATATACGACAGCTTTGACTGCCGTAAACCCGTTAAGAGGTTGTGGGTGTCATCCTTGACGGACAAAGCCATCAAGGAGGGATTTGAGGACCTCAAGGACGGATCTGACTACGATAACCTGTACGACAGCGCGAAGGCGAGGGGAGAGGCGGATTGGCTTGTGGGCGACAACGCCACACGGGCGTTGACGCTCGCCGTCAACAATGACCGCCAGATATACTCGATAGGTCGTGTTCAGACCCCGACGCTCGGCATGGTATGCAAAAGATACTTGGAGAACAAGAACTTCGTGCCGGTTCCCTATTACATGGTAGGGGTGCAGCTTCAGTCGGACAAAAGCGGAGCGTTCAAGGGCTTGTATCCGCAGCAATTCAAGGACAAGGAGAGTGCGGAGACCTTCATGGGGAAGATACCGCAACTGCTCGCGGTGCGTGAGAAGAAGCGTCAGGAGGTGAAGGAGAAGTCCCCCCTTCCCTATGACATCACCTCCATACAGGCGGATGCCAATAGGAAGTACAAATTCAAGGCGCAGAAGACCCTTGACATCGTACAGGCACTATACGAGGGCAAGAAGGTCACATACCCGCGAACGGGTTCCCGTTACCTTGGAGAGGATATGACCGATATGGTCGCATCCTCGGTTGGCAAACTCGCGCCGTTGGGTTACACCGTAAACTTCGGCGAGTGTTGCGAATGGATAACGGCAACTACAATGAACAGATCGTGTTTTGACACATCCAAATTGACGGATCACCATGCAATCATACCCACATTCGAGAACGTATCCTCGGATGTGAACGACTTTCCCAGCGGGAAGTCCTTCTCTTCCGAGGATAGCATGAAGATATATCGTATGATTGCGATGCAGCTTGTAATGGCTTTAATGCCGGTTTGCGTCAAAGACAGGCTGACTTACGTTTTTGAGGATGTGGATTCTGTACCGTTAACTATATCGGGGTCCACCATAAAGGAGATGGGATGGAGGAAACTCTGCGAGCCCGTCGAAAAGGATGACGACGAAGAGGAGGAGCAAAAGTTACCTGACATGGAGGAGGGAGCGATATGCTCCGTGTTGGCGAAAGAAGTGTTGCGGAAGGAGACAAAGCGTCCAGCCTTGTTGACAGAAGCGACTCTTCTGAAGATGATGGAAAGTGCGGGGAAACTCATCGAGGATGACAGCGAACTCAGCAAGGCGATTAAGGATTGCGGTATAGGAACGCCCGCAACCCGCGCCGCAGTGATCGAGAAGCTGTTCGCACGAAAATACATCGTGACCGAAAAGAACTCGTTGGTGCCCACCGAAGGCGGGCTTCAACTATACGAGCTCTTGAAGGACCACACCATCTGCAACGTTTCCATGACGGGCGAGTGGGAAAGGAAACTTAACCTCATGGCTGAGGGCAAGTTCTCCAGGACGGAGTTCTCCGAGGAGATCGAGGAGTACACGAAGTCGCTAACCGCCGAGCTTCTCGAAGTGAAGAGCGGATCCATAGCATCGTCCGTCGTTTCCATAGGCGATTGCCCGCTTTGCGGCAAGCCGTTGAAATCGCACGGGACCGTCATCTATTGCAGCGGATGGAGGAAGGATGACGAGAGCAGCTGCCAGTTCAAACTCTTCACGGAGGTGAGGGGTAAGAAGTTGACGGACAAGATGGTGAAGGCGTTGCTGTCAGGCAAAGCGACCGATGTGATCAAGGGATTAAAGAAGAAGGACGGGACACCGTTCGACGCGGCTCTGAAATTCGATGAGAATTTCAAACTGACCTTCGTCCTTCCTGAAAGGAAGGAATTGGGTCTCGCTTGTCCGATATGCGGCAAGCCGCTGAAGGAAAGCGAGAAATCATACTATTGCAGCGGTTACGGGCAAGAGGAGGATTCATGCAAGTTCGGCATACCCAAGGAGAAGGGCGGTGTCAAAATCACCCTTCAGATGCTGAAGGAGATTTTGAGCATGGAGCCGACCGGCAAATCATACGATTTCAAAAGCAAGGAGGGCAAGAAGTTTAACGCCAAGTTGAAGTACAATAGGGAGGAGATGAAACTCGACTACCTGTTTGAGGAACGGAAGCGGCAGGCTACGGGACTCAAATGCCCGAACTGCGGCGGTGAGGTCATCGAGACCGACAAGGCGTATGAATGTGAGAACCATGATTACAAGAATCCGGGATCGTGCGCATTCAGCCATTGGAAGGTCATTTCCGGAAGGAAATTGTCCGTCAAGGAGTTTTCCAAACTCGTCAGTGACGGGGTGACGGCGAAACTCGACGGATTTAAGAGCAAAGCCGGAAAGGATTTCTCGGCGAAGCTTAAAATGGAGAATGGTAAAATAGAATTTGATTTTGAAAAGTAATGATAGATATGGCTGATTTGATAATCATAGGGAATGGCTTCGACTTAGCACATGATATAAAATCAAAATATTCCGACTTTAAAGAATATGTGAAGAATATAAATGGGGACACTGATATCATGGATACGTATTTTAGTACAAAAGCAGATTTTTGGAGTAATGTGGAATTAGCACTATCGAATTATGATTTGGATCATATATTTGATGAATGTACTCCAGGTGAAGATTGGTTAAATGATGAATCTTTTAAGACAGCATATCAATATGAAGATGCCCCTGACAATTTAAGGAATATTGTAGATGAATTCAAAAGAATGTTTAATGAATGGGTAAATAATATAGACATAGATAATGTTCAAACCAAATTCCAATTGCAATCCAATGACTTATATTTGACATTCAATTATACGGAGGTTCTTGAAAAATATTATAGCATACCCCCAAAAAACATTTTGCATATTCATGGGGAGAGAGGAGGGAACTCCGAATATGTAATAGGTCACAATAATTATGTTAAACCGCTTTCAGCATATACAAGTGATGGTATAACTCCAGAGGAGACTGCAAGAATGAAAATCATTGAAATCATGAATTCTTTTGACAAAAAGAGTGCAGATATTATAAAAAGAAAACAGAAATTTTTTAGTCAGTTAGGGAGTGTAAGTGAGATCGTCACAATAGGACATTCTTTAAATGAGATTGATTGGCCATATTTTGAGAAAATTGTAAAAGAGACAGGAAATAATAAGGTATGGGAAATGCATTGTTTTTCTGTTAATGATAAGAATAATGCAAACAAAATGATTGCAAAATTTGGACTTACAAATGTAAAAATTATAAAATAATAGCAAACTATGGGGAACGAAAAATTAGCTAATGAATTAGCCATTAGCACTTTTTTCATGGGGAAAACGAGTAAGAAATGCAGACTTACGTATGAAACCGATTCCATCATTATAAATGATGAAGAGATTGAAGCGCAAACAGACACGTTTTTAAATGTCACCTACTTATAGTGCTCCCCATTTTTTGACAACTGGTTAATACTTTTTTTCTTTTAGAGGAGGTTTTGGGGGGGGGGGCGGCTCCTCCGCCGCCTCTTATAAACCAAC
>JAZLJL010000097.1:0-4401 GCA_045617845.1 Paludibacteraceae bacterium
GTTGAGTCAAAGGGCAACCACAGAACATCGCCCAGCCATACGGCAAGGCGTCGTCCAAAAATCTTTTTCGCCTTTTACCTTTCCGAGTGAAGCAGTATCGGTTCATCCGAATGGGCTGGTCTCGTTTTCCAATAGGAGGCCCTACGAGAAGTTCGCCGACGGCAAAACCGTCTGCTTAGAAGACGAAATCCCATTCGATCTGCCGCCTGGTTGGGCATGGGCGAGAATTGGAGACGTATTTGATCTTCAAGCAGGGAAAAATATAAAAGCGGACTATATTCATGAGCAGGCATCCCCCGAACATCCTTTTGCGTGCTTTGGCGGGAATGGAGTCAGAGGGTATGTTGACGCTGTTAATGTACAAGGTATCCATGCAATCATCGGTCGGCAAGGTGCATTATGTGGGAACCTAAATTTGTCGACCACTAAATTTTACGCCACCGAACATGCAGTTGTCGTGACAACTTTTGCGAACACAGAGACGTTATTTGCTTTTTATTTTCTCAAGGCGATAAACCTAAATCGTCTTGCTACAGCAACTGCACAGCCTGGATTGTCCGTAACAATTGTAAATCAAAGCCTGATGCCCGTCCCACCCTTCACCGAGCAGAAACGTATTGTGGTGAAGATCGAGGAACTATTCGCCGAGGTAGAGAAAATCGCATCTGCGGCGGACGGTATCACGTGTACGGTAGAGCGGATCAACAAGAAGGTTCTCGATCTCGCCATCCGTGGCCAGCTCGTACCGCAGGAGCCCAACGATGAACCCGCCGAGGAACTGCTCAAACGGATTGCCGAAGCGCGACAGAAGGTAACAGCGGGGCGTTCCCGCACTACCGCAAAAGGCGAATCGGTCATCTTCCGCTCTGCCGATAGGTCGGCCTATGAGACCCGTAACGGCAAGGCCGTCTGCATCGACGATGAAATTCCATTCGACATCCCCGATTCGTGGGCGTGGGCGCGACTTGGTGCCATATTCCAGCACAACACCGGGAAAGCATTGAACAGGAACTCATCGGAGGGAGAGTTTAAGGAATATATAACGACATCTAATGTGTATTGGGATAAGTTCAAACTTGACACCTTGAAAAACATGGCGTTCACCAAAGACGAGTTGGACAAATGCACCATCAAGGAGGGAGATCTCCTTGTTTGTGAAGGTGGTGATATTGGGCGAGCCGCAATCTGGAATTTCAAACGAGAAGTTTGCATTCAAAACCATCTTCATCGCCTTCGTCCTTACATCGAAATCTCCCGACCCTATTTCTGCTATGTCTTACGCCATTACAAGTATTCCAATCGGCTTCAGGGTAAAGGAATAGGATTGCAGGGATTCTCGTCAGGAATGTTACACGACCTACTCGTTCCGCTTCCACCCCTTGCGGAACAAAAGCGGATTGTGGCGAAGATTGATGCGATCAGGAAATCCGTGTCAGGATTACTGGGAGATTGAGTTTCCAGGCAGGGGCGTTAAGGGCCATTCTCGAAGATCCCATGTCTCTATGATTCGGGTTCGTAGGACATGAATTCACCAAGCCGCTCAAGCACGCACTTCCCAGAAAACAGCTTCGCTGTTAGGAACTCGGTTTCCGACGAAAATTCCCACCTTGGGAAATTCCCCGTTTCCTGGTCTGTATAGAAACAAAGACCGTATTTATGACTTCCTTCGGGAAACAGAAAGTAATAGGTGCCATCGATATGAAACCATATGTGGCCAAAGTCTTTCATTAACCACCGCCACCCATGTTCCGTTTCAAGGTCGGTTGTCTTAAAAAGTTCAGGCGACTTCATTTTCTAGATATTCCTTCCAGATTTTCTCGATGCGCTTGATGAGTTGTCTGTCGGCATGGTGCATCTTCCCGTCTCCAGTGTGATTATAACCAACATGTTTGTGAGGCTGTTCACCTTTGTGTTTATGGTCAAGGTCGATTTGAATGCGTTTCCGGCCATCTTTCCGATAGAAGGTAATGCATTTCAGTTTCCCCTTGCTGACAGTCACATAAACACGGCCTTGCGTTCGTGTTTCTCGCGGTGAAGATACACTGTCTTTGGGATTGGCAGTTGTGACAAACTTGATTCTTCCGTGTTGAAGAACGGTAGTGTATTCTTCGCCGTATTTGACGAATTTACCATGACGATCACGATAATACGTGCGATCTCTTGCTGCTCCGCGTCCACCCATTTTAACAGACCTTTCCCATAGAGTTGATCGAATCCGTCCAGTCGTATGTTCCATTATGGAAGCTACGGTATGGCACATCTCCGAGGGATAGTTGTTTATCGGATCCGTACAAGATGATGAATTCAGGCGAAAGAACCTGGCACATTTTACGGTACCCGGCTTCAAACAAGGCAACGCCTTCATTGTCGTTCATTATCCCGAGAGTCGATACGGCCAAGACGGATTTCTGAGGCAACCCCTTAAAACAGAAATCGAATGTGTCTTCATTTCCCCAGGAAACAGTTGGAATGACATCGAACCCGAGTCGTTCTAAATGACATTGAACGAGTCTATTTCTGTAAGTGTTCCAAAGTTGTGGAATTCGACCAGCGTTACGGTAAAGCGAGAAGTCTGGAGACAGAATCCCCTTATAGTTTTCAAGTGCTGATAAATGCCTTGTAGTATCCAGCCAAATCCCTTTCTCACCATCAAATTTATAATCATTATGGAAGAAGTGAATGAATGCTCCATTCCATAGTTTTTTCTTAATGTCGAGGAAAGAAATGACGCATCTAGGGATGGTATGACTTCCCTTTACCATTGGCATATCACCATCCATATCACATATGGATGCAATAGACCATTTAAAGTATTTGTCAAAGTATGCGATAACTCGAGGATCTAATTTCTTAATAGCCATTTTCTAGGGCTTTCCATTAAGGGTGTTGAATTTTTTATGCGATGATACTTGATTTAGACCCCTGAAAAGTGCTACAATTTCCGTGTCTTTGTTTGGGATGGTAGCAACTGTTCCAGAAGTCAGCCGGTCAGGGTGGTGGAACGCCTTGGCCGGTTTGTTATTTTTATTGGGCATAGTAATGCATCTTTCCTCCTTTCGTTATGCTGCGGCAAACAGGCGCAGAATTCTGTTCTCAGCCTCGGTGAACGAGGTACCGACATGGTGGCGGAGCCATTTATAGTAATAATTCATCCCGTACATGGCTGCTTCCCTGCTGGCGATGAAATGAGTTTGAATTTCATCTGGGGTCTTGATGCCAAGAATATGGACGAGCGGAGGAGGAATCAATGCATACTTTGCAAAGAATTCTGCCTCACGTTCTGCCACCTTGCTTTCATCCCTATGACCTAAATGTCGATGAGCAATCTCATGCATGATGGTCCAGTTCTGTCGTTCGAATTTTTTGGAGTCATTATAGTAGATAAAAATATCGTTACCTCGGGTAAATGAGAACCCGTCTTTTTGATAGGAACTCAATAACTCTGCTTTTTCTGGATTAGCCATGTAGGGGACCATGTGAATTCCCATTCTTGAAGCGAGTTCAAACGCATTGATCGGAAGGCTACAGACTCTAAACTGTTCAAAGAGGTTAGCGACTTCTGACTTCAGTTCTTCATAACGCTCTACACAAAGTCCGGGCAAAATGATTTCGTCATCTACCATTCAACGATCCTTTCCAAAGATGATGCTGACCAATTGCATCTTTTGTTCGTGAGTCATATTGCCGGCACCTCTCGCGACAAGACGCGTAATACCGTAGAAATCTAGGTCGTCATTTGTCTGCGCTACGCGACCGAGAAGAAAATCGGTTGTTGTGTGCAGCACAGTGGCGAGATTTGCCACGACCTCCATCCGCGGGATACGCCCTTCATTGAGATAACGCGAGAGCGCAGCTTCAGTAATTCTCGCGCGGTTGGCAAGTTCCTTTTGTGTCATGGAACTTTCCTCCATGAGTTTTTTCAGCCTTGCGGCAAATTGATCGGTTCCCATCGGTTTCTCCTTTTTAATGTCGTTGAGAGTATTATAGCACATAATTACCGATACGACAATGGCAAATTACCGATTGTTTTGTATTTTGTTTCACCACGTGACCACGCGATCAACGATCTCGCGCTGCCCGGTACGTACAAGCTGAATGTTGTGTTCATAAAAGTGTGCAGCATACGTTATCTTGTGTTCATAAAAGTGTGAATGTAGGCTATTTATAAGTTCATAAAAGTGTTTCAACCTTTTGCCGAACACCTACATTTATGATATAATATCCTACATGAAACAGAAAAAACCACAGATATATCTAGAAAGAAGTTTCGATTCCGTTCTTCTCGCTTGGAAAAGGCGAGAGAATCGTTTGCCCCTCATTATTGACGGTGCGCGTCAGATTGGCAAAACTGAATGTGTGCGGCATTTTGCCGAAGGACGATACGCATCTTTCATCGAGATC
>JAZLJL010000098.1:0-94068 GCA_045617845.1 Paludibacteraceae bacterium
CGATTTCTCTGATGAGTTTATTAAGTCCGTTCAGTATAAACTGAATCGTCGCCCCAGAGAAAAATTGGATTTTTCTTCCCCCTCGAAAGTGTTCTTTAATTTATTATGATATTTTTGCACTTGGCATTTGAATGTACGGACAATGAATTTGCTAGAAAAAAAAGTATATTTTAATAAAAAATTCGTATTTTTATAGGTAATTTTGGACAAGCAGGTTTTATCTATTGGGGTAAATGTTATGAAAAACATAAGTAATCGAATTTTGAGGCTAGTCCTCTTTGTATATATGATGTTTCCTTTCTGTGTTTCTGCGGAAGAATTGTCTATTTTCGCCTCACCTACGGATGAGGTAGTTTCGGATACTGTATACAAGGTTACCTTGAAAGTCGGCGAAGGCGGAACGGTGGAGAAGAACCATTCCTCTTTCCACGATGGCGACACGTTGAGTTATAAGGCGACGCCAGACGAGGGCTATCGTTTCGTTCATTGGTTGGTCGACGGCGAGGAATATACCACGGAAAAGAAACTGAAGATTTATGGAGTCACTTCCGCCTATGAGGTGGAGGCGGTCTTCGAACTGATCCCGACATATAAGGTCACTTTAACGGTGAGTGAAGGTGGAACGGTGGAGAAAAACCATACCACGTTCAAGGAGGGCGACACGTTGCGTTATGTGGCGAGCCCCGATGATGGCTATCGTTTTGTGCATTGGTTGGTCGACGGCGAGGAATATACCACGGAAAAGAAACTGAAGATCTACGGTGTCACATCCGCCTATGAGGTGGAGGCGGTCTTCGAACTAATCCCAACCTATAAGGTCACCTTAAAGGTTAGCGAAGGCGGAACGGTGGAGAAGAACCATACCACGTTCAAGGAGGGCGATACGTTGCGTTATGTGGCGACCGCTGACAGAGGCTATAAATTTGTGCATTGGTTGGTGGATGGCGAGGTCTATACTACGGAAAAGAAACTGAAAATCTACGGCGTCACTTCCGCCTACGAGGTGGAGGCTGTGCTCGAACCGCTTCCCATCTATCCTGTAACCTTGACGGTAAACGAACCTGATTTCGGTTATGTGGAGAAAAACCACTCCACGATTTATGAGGGTGACACGCTGATATACAAGGCGAAGGGCTATGAGGGTTATTGTCTCATTAAGTGGATGGTCAATGGTGAAGAGTATTCACGAGAGAAAAAGTTGATTATAACTGATATAGATTCCGCATTGGTGATAGAGGCCATATTCGACACTATCCCCACTTACAAAGTCACGTTGATTGTCACAGGAGATGGGTCGGTGGAGAAGAACCATAGTTCGTTCCAGCATGGAGATGAACTCCATTATGTGGCGAATCCAGGCGAAGACAAGATTCTGTCGCAATGGATCGTAAATGGGAATCAGGTATCGACAGAGTCCGAACTGACGATGACGGTCACTTCCGATTTGACGGTCGAGGCGGTGTTCGTTTTCAAACCCCATAAGATTATGGGAAAGGTAAACGAAGAGGCGGCTGGTACTATTCTTTCCAGCGAGAACATCTTGTCTTGTACGCAGCTTGATACCGCATGGATCGAGGCTGTTCCTAACAAAGGATATGTCTTCTCACGTTGGGAAAAGGACGGAGAGAAATATTCAGAAGAGAGTAGGATCGTGTTTACGAAAGTAAAAGCTAGCTTCGAGCTCACCGCTGTATTTAAGGAAGACCCTGACTTTATTCCGGAGTTACAGATTAACGAGTTGATGCCTTGCAATCTATCCACCGTGATGGATATGGACTATTATAATTTCTCCGGCTATCTCGAACTTAAGAATAAACTTGATTTCTCCCCGAAATTGAAGGGTTGTGTCATTACTCATTATAAGTTGAAGAAAAAAGGAGGATATAGTCTCAAGTGGGAATGGACTTTCGAGGAGAATCCTACGTGGAATGGAGACTTCCTCACCTTGTGGTGCGACGAGCATTCTTCCAAGAAAGGACATGTGCCATATAAATTGGATCCCGATGGAGGATATGTGTTGATCTCCAAGAATGGTGTCTTGATCGATTCTTTGGCTTATGGTCCGATGACCGCCCATATCTCATTTGGAAGATTGGGCGAAGCGGTAGGTTATATGCGCCCTTCCCTGTCGAGCGAGAATACTACCGTTTATCCGGAACTTTCCTATGAGACGAGGTGCGATGAAGTACTTTTCAGTGAACTAGGCGGTATCAAGTCAAAATCTTTTAAATTGACGTTGAAATGCGCCACGAAAAATTCGACGATCTATTATACAACCGATGGTAAGGAACCTACTGATGTGGATGGTAAGCTCTATTCAGATTCCATAACCATTTCGTCCAATAAGACCATCCGTGCAAGGGCTTATCGTGCCGACCTCTTGCCGAGTGCCATCAGCACTTCTTCCTACATCTTTAAGGATGACAGACATGCCGGGTGTAACGGCTATACTGTGCCTATTGTAGCACTGAACTGTGATAATGCTTTCTTCTATGACGACAAAATCGGTATTTATGTCGTAGGAACTAACGGAGAACAGGGTGAGAAGGATTGTAGCGGTTATGGTAATTATAACAGAGATTGGAAGCGCCCTGTGAATTTTGAGTATTTTGTCGATGGCAATCAGGTGGTTTCCCAAGAGGTGGAGGCTTCCATCGTCGGAGGATGCTCTATTTCATATGACATAAAATCGTTGGCTTTGAAGACTTCAAAGAAGACGGGCACTGACCGTTTCGATTATATTTTCTTCGAGAGTAAACCGGATGTGGCCCATAAAACTTTGCACTTGCGCAATGGTGGTACCGGCTATATCGATGTGCCTTTCCGTGATGGTTTGAACCAGACGTTTGCCGTCAACATGAACATCGATTACCAAGCTTACCAACCTGTAGCCTTCTATTTGAATGGTAAATATATGCATATGATGAACCTCAATGAACGTACTAATGTCGATTATGTCGTTTCGAACTATGGCATTGATGAGGACAATGTGGATTTGATTTCCTTCTCCGACCAATTAGGAATAAAGGTTTCCGCCGGCGATAGGGAGGCTTATGATGAGCTGGTGGATTTCCTTAACAATAATGATCCAGAGAATGCGGACTATTTCTCTGGCGCTTGCCAAAGGATGGATATGGACGAATATATAGACTATCAGATTTTCCAACAATTTGTCTGTAACATGGACTGGCCTGGAAATAACACGAAAGTGTGGAGGAAACGTAAGGCGGGAGAGAAGTTCCGTTGGATTCTCTTTGACACTGACTTCGGTTTTGGCTTGAACGAGTTTTCTTGGTTACAGAAACCTGATGTGGATATGTATGACTGGTGCCGAGGAAAAGAAACGAATTGGGGAAATGCAAAAGATTGGATGACGGTCATCTTTAAAAACTTAAGCAAGAATAAAGAGTTTAAGAAAAAGTTCTATCGTCGTTATGAAGAACAGTTGAACACTACTTTCTCTGAAGAGAATATCAGGGCGGTATTCGATAGCGTCATCGGTTTGGTGAAGAATGAATTTTGCGCCTCTGAAGGCAAGTCGGCTAAGGATGTCGCTTCGGGTATGCGCGATTTCGCATTGAAGAGACCAGAAGTCATTAGGGAACAATTAGAGACCCATTTCTCTGAGCTGACCTCGTCTCATAAGATTAATAAGGAACCTATCCTTTCGTATTCCTTGGATGGCGATATGCTCATGATTGATTCGGAAAACTCTTCCTTTCATGTGAACCTCTTTGCGGTTAATGGTACACTTCTTTTTGAAGCTGAAGTTTCAGACCGCCACTTCGAACGCAATGTGGATTATTTGCCTAGTGGCGTCTATTGCGTACAAATCTTTGCCGATGACTATTGTAAGACGGTGAAGGTTGTCAAGAAATAGAAGAAAATTTTTTTTCTTTTCCAAAGATTATGTCATACGTAATAAAAGGTTGACTGAACGGTTTATATTATTGATATTCCTTCTCATTTGAATAAGGATCATAATTTGAATCCATTGCGTGGGAATATTTATGCGTTTTGTGTTATAATTACTTTTTTTTGATGGAAATTATTAATGCTATTTTGAAGGATAATTAAAAAATGAATTATTTTTGTGCTTTAGAAAATATCTAACTTATATTTGTTTACATTATGAAAGCAATAATTGCAAATCCGATTTATGATTCGGTCTTCAAATTTTTGATGGAAGACCCAGAAGTGGCATGTGTTATCCTATCTGAATTGTTGCAGCGCGAAGTCGTGGAAGTTGTCATGAAAAACAACGAGTACACTAAAAAGGTGAATGGAAGTATCTCTGTTTTTCGAATCGATTTTGGTGCAAGGGTACGTGATTGTAACGGCAACATCGAAAACGTGAACATCGAGTTGCAGAAGGCGTGGCTTACGACTGAAATTATGCGTTTCAGAAATTATTTGGCTGAACAATACGCAGATAAGAACAATCGTTTTGTCATTTCCGATAAACCGTTAAAGGACAAGCCTTTGCATATCGTTAATATTTATCTTTTGGGACATGAGGTGGAAAACCTCGAAAATGCTGTGACATATGTCTATCCGAAGATGTATGACCAGCATGGTAATGACATCTCAACTCCTATCAAGAATGTAGATTTCGTGAATGAGTTGGTACATGACGCTGTTATTGTCCAAATCCCTAAAATCAGTAAGATGGAAATCAAAACTAAATTAGACCGATTACTTTCCATCTTTGACCAAGAATTTGTCATGCCGAAGTCTACACATAATCTCATTGTCGAATCTACAGACTATGATAAGGATTATAAATGTGTTTTCAATAGATTATTATTGGCTAATGCGGATGAGCAAATTGCCAAAGAGATGCAACTTGATGACGAGTATCAAACCATTTTAGTTGCTATGGAAATGAAAGAAGCCGCTTTTAACGAAAAGTTGGATGAGAAAAACTCTCAATTAGCTGAGAAGGACACCCAAATAGCTGAGAAGGACACCCAATTAGCGGAGAAGGACACTCAAATAGCGGAGAAGGACACTCAGATAGCGGAGAAGGATGCTATTTTAAAGAATTTGGCAAAAATGCTGATGAAACTTGGCAAAAATTGTGAGGAGATCGCCAAATCATTGAATGTGGAGAAGAAGACTGTGGAAGAGTGGTTGTCATAGTCTTCCCGATTCCCGTTGTCCCAGATATGTCTTTCAAATTATTTTTTACCGAAATTAATTTTTTGCGATATAGGGAAGTTATTGGATTTCTAACTTAATGGACTAATTCCATCATGTAGACCAATCTTCTTGTGATGGGAAATTTTCTTATCTTCGCGTAAAAATTGAATGTTATGCAAGTAGGAGATCAATATACACAGACGATAACCGTCTTGGATAAGGACGCCGCTGCGGTGATGGGTTCGGGTTCCTTGAACGTGTTCGCTACGCCTGCCATGGTGGCTTACATGGAGAATACCGCCATGAAGATGGTGCAAGGTGATATGCAAGAGGGTAGCGACACGGTAGGCGTTGAAATCAATGTTAAACATACGAAAGCCTCTGGTATTGGCGAGAATATCACAATGACCGCCACTATTTCGACAATTGAGGGTAGAAAAATCGGCTTCGCCATCGAGGCGAAAGATTCTAAGGGTGATGTGGTCGGAACGGCTGAACATTTCCGTTTCGTTATCGATAAAGAACGTTTTATGTCTAAAATCAAATAGAATATCCTATGAGACTAGATATATTATCGGCTGTGCCCGAACTATTGGAAAGCCCACTGAACCACTCAATTTTGAAGAGGGCCCAGGCGAAGGGATTGGCCGAGATCGTCGTACATAATATCCGTGATTACACGCTCGACAAGCACAAGAAGATTGACGACTATGCTTTTGGTTTCAGTTCTGGTATGGTGATGCAAATCGAACCTATCGACCGCCTCATCTCACACCTCAAGGAGGAGCGTGATTATGATGAGGTGATCTACACTTCGCCAGACGGCGAAATGTTCGACCAAAAGATGGCGAACTCTATGTCGTTACTGAATAATGTCATCATCCTCTGCGGACATTACAAGGGAATTGACCATCGTATCCGGGAACATCTGATTACGAGGGAGGTCTCCGTTGGCGATTACGTCCTTACTGGCGGTGAATTGGCGGCTTGCATTATGACTGATGCTATCGTCCGTCTGATTCCTGGGGCAATGACCGACGAGCAATCCGCTTTGTCCGATTGTTTTCAAGATGATCTCTTGGCACCTCCCGTTTATTCGCGACCGGCTGAGTATAAAGGCTGGAAAGTGCCTGAAATCCTTTTGTCGGGCAATGAGGCGAAGATTAAGGAGTGGGAGTATGAACAGGCAGTGGAACGCACCAAGGCGCTACGCCCTGACTTGCTGAAGAAGTAATTTATTTTGATATTTGAAAAGGGAACGAATTTTTTCGTTTCCTTTTTTGTGAACTGCCATTTGCTTTTTCTCTGTTTTTTTTGTTTGCTTTCTTTTTGAAAATTAAGGCTATTAAATACATAAAAACCGTTTGGTGGGGACTTTTCGTTGAAAAAAATTGTACGTTTCCCTTATTTTATAAAAAAAATGTTACTTTTGCCATGCAACATAGGAGTGGGGTATTGTAGCGAATCGATTTCGCGAATTGATTGTTTGAAACTAGATATTGATTGAGCAGATTTATTTTAACCTTTGGAATCAAAAATCCTTTTTGATAAGATAGGGTATGTCATGCTTTATGCGTGCTAAATCTGTATGGGTATTGTATGTATTGCTTTTTTATTATTGCTTTTATGAAAACACAAAAAACCAAACCAACATCTTTGTCCTTCATGAAAGGAAGGCTAATCTCTTGCGTCATTATCACGATGGCGTTGTTTCATTCTTTGGAAATCCATTCACAGGACGAGAAGAATGTTTATGATGAGTCCCGTAACCATGCCACGTTCTACGTCTCCCCGACAGGAAACGATTCGAATGATGGTTCTTTCTCCGCTCCGTTCAAATCTCTCTCCCGCGCCCAAAAGGCTGTGCGTGAAGTCAATGGTTCTATGTCTGGTGACGTTGTTGTCTGTTTGCGCGGCGGAACGTACCAGTTGACTAATACGCTTATGTTGGATAATTCTGACGGTGGACGCGACGGATATTATGTGCGTTATCGTAACTACCCTGGTGAGACTCCTTTGGTGACGGGTGGTATGCCTATCGAAAATTGGACGTTGTATGATGAAAAGGAAAACATTTGGGCTGCCACCGACGTCGAGGCGCGTTTCCGCCAAATCTATGTGAACGGTAAAAAGGCCGTCCGTGCTCGTTATCCTAACTTGAAGGATGATGGCGGCCATGATTTTTTCCGCTTGGCGAAAGTGGATACTTCCGGTAAGGGCTTTGAAGTCTACAGTGACCAGATCGGTAATTGGAACCATCTCGACAAAGTGGAGATGCACCTCATGATCGCTTGGGCTGAATCCATCCTTCGTCTAAACATGGTCACGAACAAAGGCAACGTCTCTAAAATCGAGGTACAGGAGCCTGAACATACTATGATATGGCGACGTAAATACCCGATGTTGGGGACTGCGTTTATGAGCAATCCGCCTAGACAACAATGTTTCTATTTCGAGAACGCTTACGAATTCATCGACAAAGAGGGTGAATGGTATTTGGATGAATATGATAACACACTCTATTACAAGGCTCACGAGGGCGAAGATATGAACAAGTCTTTGGTGGTCGCTCCTCGCTTGGAGTCTTTGGTCTCGATTAAAGGCGAAAGCACTTCTTCCAAAGTCGGTTACATCTCGTTTGAGGGAATAACCTTCGCACATACGAACTTCACCCTCCCTAGCGAAAAAGGATATATGGATTTACAGGCTGGTTTGTATCATCTTGATGTTTTGGACGAACGTCCATGGGAACCGTTGAGCAGTAATAAATTCCTTTTGAAAAGACCGGCTTCTGGCTTTAATGTCGAAAATGCCCACCATATCCGTGTGGAGAACAATGTCTTTGCCCAGATGGCTATGACGGGCTTGGATTTTATTTCCGGTACCAATGATGACATGATCCAAGGGAATGTGTTTACCGACTTGGGTGCCGCCGGTATCATGATCGGCAAGTTCTCCGAAAGTGATGATACTGAAATCCACATTCCGTACAATCCTTCCGATAAGGCGGAGATTTGTACACATGATACGATCATGAACAATTATATCCATCATGTGACGACAGAATCCCAGGGTTCCGTCGGTATCGGCGCAGGTTATCCGCGTGACATCGTTATCGAACATAATGAATTGGCTTACATGAACTACTCTGGTATCTCCGTCGGTTTCGGATGGACGAAGGAACCAACTGCCATGAATAATAACCATATCAATTGGAACCGTATCCATCACGTCTCTCAATTGTTGGCTGACTGTGGACCTATTTACACGCTTTCTAACCAGGGTGAGGGTGGTGAGATTAAAAACAACTACATTTCAGACATCTCTGCTTCTTCTTTCGCTGATTATTGGGTGCTCCCGATTTATTTGGATGAGGGTTCTAGCGGTTTCGAGGTGGCTAATAATGTTTATGACCGTGCGCCTGATGGTAATGCCGCTAATGCCGCAGGCTATAATAATTGCCACGATAATAATGGACATGACCCGAATGTTATTCAGAATGCGGGTATTCAAAATGCGTACAAGGGCATTCTATCCAAAGAGATTTCCATCTATCCTGATTTCTCCGAGATAGTGCCTCAGTCTCCTTTCAAGGTGGGCGTCGTTCTTCCAGGTACCATCCAGATGGAGGACTATGATTTCGGTGGCCAAAGCGTCTCTTTCTATGATAAGGATTTCATCAACGAAGGTAAATATTACCGCGAGGATGGTGTGGACATAGTTAATATAGGCGATTCGCTTAATCCGGATGGTTATGCGATTGGTTATACCGCAACGGGTGAGTGGCTTGAATATTCTTTGACGGTCACGCAGACCTCAAAGTACGATTTCTTGGCTCGTGTGGCTTCTGGACTTGAACACTCCGGCTTCAGACTTTTCATGGATGGAGAGGCGATTTGCGATACAATCGAGATTCCGCAAGGTGAAAGTTGGGACGATTATGTCTCCATTAAGGGTGCTACGGATGAGTTGAAGGAGGGCGATCATGTCCTTCGTCTCCTTATCACGGGTAGTTACGCCAATATCGATTTCATTAAATTTGCCCCTAAGGGAGAACCATTGGAGACGGGTTTGGCTGAATTGTGCTCCAATGAGGAACCTGTCCGTATTACTGTGTATAACGTCAGTGGAATCGTCTTGGGTGAATATGCATTGACGGGCCCTGTCTCTTCTTCCATCATTCGCAGATTATTGGACGAAAATGGTTTCGAACCTGGTATGTATTTGATTTATACTTCAGATAATCATTTTGTTAAGCATATATTATACTAACTGAAAAACACTGGATGAAATGAACACATTGGGATTAAAATTTAAGACTGTTTGCGCTGCGCTGGCGATGCTTTCTACAGCTCAAGCTTTTTCGCAGGACAATGAGTGGAACGGTAAACCGACGGTCTATGGCGTCAACACGCTGAAACCGCACGTCACGTCTATTCCTTATAGCTCTTTGGAGGAGGCGCTCGTTATGGACCGCCGTTCTTCCGAGTGGTATGAGACTCTTTCCGGTACTTGGCGTTTTTATTGGGTCGATAAGCCTGAAAGCCGTAACAACATGTTCTTCCAAGACAATTATGATGTCTCCGCTTGGAAGGAGATAACGGTGCCGGGAAATTGGCAGGTGCAAGGCTACGACAAGCCAATTTATACGAATATGACTTATCCATGGTCCGGAACTGACTGGATCAGTGCGCCGGCGGCTCCAACAAAGTATAATCCTGTCGGACATTACAGACGTACATTCACAGTGCCGGAGAATTGGGACGGGAAACGTGTGCGCTTGCATTTTGAGGGTGTCGAATCCGCCTATTATGTCTGGATTAATGGTGAATATGTTGGTTATAGCGAGAACTCCTATACTGACCATGAGTTTGATGTGACGGATAAGTTGCGGAACGGAGAGAATAACATCTCCGTGCAAGTGTTCCGTTGGAGCGATGGTAGCTGGTTGGAAGACCAAGACTTCATCCGCCTCTCGGGTATCTTCCGCGATGTCTACCTTTATGCGACACCGAAGGTGCAGATTCAGGATTTCCAAATCATCGCCTCTTTAAAGGATAATTATATCGATGGTGATTTCACAACGCATGTTTGGGTCGATAACTTTACAAGCGAGGCGGCCTCTGGTTATAGCTTGGAATTGGGTCTCTATGATGCGGCTGGCAAGGAGGTTTTCGCTCCGATGACGAAGGAATTGTCTGAAATCCGTGCGGACGGTGGTGAGGTGAGCGCCTCCTTTGAACAGGACGTGGCTGCGCCTAAACGCTGGTCTGCCGAGACGCCTGACCTCTATACGGTGGTAATCGCTTTGAAGGATCCTTCTGGCAATATCATCCAATATGAGAGTAACAGAACCGGTTTCCGTAAGATTGAATTGAAAAAGGGTGGTGATGGTATCACCCGTTATATGATCAATGGACAAGCCATCAAGTTCCGTGGTGTGAACCGTCACGAGATTGATCCTGATAAGGGTCGTGTGATGAGTTACGAACGAATGGAGGAGGATGTGAAATTGATGAAACTCTATAATATCAACGCATTGCGCATGTCTCACTATCCGAACGATCCACGTATGTACGATATCTGCGATATCTACGGTCTCTATGTGATAGACGAGGCGAATGTGGAGTCTCATGGCGCTAACGATAAATTGCCTAAGAGCAGCGACGATTGGAGAAGCGCTTGCGTGGAACGTATGAATTCCATGGTGCAGCGCGACAAAAACCATCCTTGTATCTCCCTTTGGTCATTGGGTAACGAGGCCGGAAACGGTAATGTCTTCGGTTCCGAGCGTGACCAAGCACACCAGGCGGATCCTACCCGTCCTGTCCACTACGAGGGCGATTGGAGCAATGCCGACGTGAGCAGCTGGATGTACTATGGCGCTGGTGGTGTATGGGGCTATAACGATAACAACAAACCTATTATGCTTTGCGAGTTTGAGCATGCGATGGGTAATAGCGTGGGCGAGTTGAAGTCTTACATGGATGCCTTCTATTCCAACCCTCGCTCGTTCGGCGGTTTCATCTGGGACTTTATCGACCAAGGTTTGCGTAGGGGCGATTCCAACTACTTTAATTTTGGAGGTCTTTGGGGCGATAATCCGAACGACGATAATTTCTGCGCCAACGGTCTGCTTTTCCCTGACCGCACACCGCAACCTGAGATTTGCGAGGTGAAGTACCAATATCGTAATATCATCGTCTCTGACGTCGATGCGGCGAAAGGACAACTCTCCATTGAGAGCCGTTACAATTTTGTGAACATTAGGGATGAGGTCGACGGATGGTGGAGAATCCGTGAGGACGGTAAGGTGATCCAAGAGGGTAAAATTGATCCGTCCGCACTCGATATCGCACCATCTACAAAGAAGAACATCTCCCTTGATTTGCCTTCTTTCGAGACAAAAGCTGGCTCGGAATATTATTTGGAGGTGGAATTCGGTCTGAAGAATTCCACACTTTGGGCTAATAAGGGATACAGTGTGGCGAAAGACCAATTCCGCATGAAGGTGGGCGACGCTGTCACTCCTCGTATTGCTATCTCCTCGCTCGAAGCTCAGAAGATGACCAGAAATAACAATGAGTTGACGGTTGAAGGTACTGATTTCATAGTGACTGTGGATCTTTCGAACGCTTCCATCACGAACTATTCGCTCGATGGTGTTACGTTGATTAAGGATGGTCCGGTGCCTAACTTCTGGCGCGCGCCTATCGATAACGATAAGGGTAATGGTATGGAAACCCGTTGTGGTTCTTGGCGTTATGCGGGTGAGAAACGTTCCGTGAAGAGCGTTGACGTGAAGGAGGTCTCCGATCGTGAAACGAAGATTTCTTTCCAAATCGATCTTCCTCAGGCTGGTTCCTCTCATATGGATATGACTTATACGATTTATGGTAGCGGTGATATTCTTGTGGATTACAAAGTTTATCCTGATGCGACAAAGTCAGAATTGCCGAATGTGGGTACTATCATCACTGTGCCTGGCGGCTTTGAAAAGGTTCGCTGGTATGGTCGTGGCCCTGAAGAGAACTATTGGGGTCGTAATGCGGGTTATTTTATGGGCGTATATGCAACAACTGCTGATTCGATGACAGTTCCTTACATGGAGATCGGTGAGACTGGCCAACGTACTGACGTGAAATGGGCTACCCTTACAAATGAGGATGGGGTCGGTCTGATGGTTGTCGGTTCCCCTCGCATGGAATTCAGTGCGCAACACTACACTCCACAGCAGCTTACGGACGTGAAATTGCCTTGGGACTTGAAACGTGACCAAGATATCACCCTTCGTGTCGACCTCCATCAAATGGGTCTTGGCGGTGTCAATTCGTGGGGCGCTAAACCAGAGGATCAAGTGATGTTGTTCTCTAAGAATACTTATAGCCATAAGTTCCGTCTCTCTCCTGTACGTCAGCGTCTTAATGACCCGACTCGTTTGGCGAACCTCGGTTTCGGAAACTTGGAGATCGGCGATGAAGCCTTCGCCTATCCGCAAGATATCTACAGCGGAGATGCGGAAGAGGATATCACCCTAACCAGTGTGGAGGAATCCATTAGTGATTTCCCTTCTGAGCCTGCTTGGTACACGGCTTACGATTTGCTCGGAAGACCGCTCTTCAGCTTTGTGGCTTGCGGTGACGCGGATGTCGTCGCTAATGTCTCTGAGACGGTTTATATCGACGGAACTTACATTGTATGTTCTTTGAACAACGGTGTGTCTAAACGTTTATTGGTTAAAAAATAATGCTTAAAATGTATAGTCGATTTTTTAGGAGAGGAGTCCTTTGGGTGGCTCTTCTCCTCCTTCCGTTCACCCATTTGTCCGCTCGTCCGTTGACGCTCTGGTACGATAAGGATGCGGGGGATTCTTTCACCGATGCGTTGCCTATTGGTAACGGTTATATGGGCGGTCTGATTTATGGTGGCGTCACCAAAGATATCATAGGATTGAATGAGAGCACCGTGTGGTCGGGTGGTCCCGGCGATAATAACAAGAGCGGTGCCGCCAACCATCTGAATGAAGCGCGCAACGCTTTGTTTTCCGGGAATTACGGCTCGGCAGAATCTATCGTGAATCAATATATGATCGGACCTGGTCCGGCTAGTTTCCAGCCTGTGGGTGATTTGGTGATTAGCACTTCCCACAATGGTGCGTCCAACTATTCCCGTGAGTTGGATTTGACGACGGCAATAGCCAAGACGAAGTATGTGTGGGATGGGGTGGCGTATACCCGTGAGTATTTCGCCAGCTATCCTGACCATGTCATCGTAGTGCGCCTGTCAGCCGACAAAGAGGGAGCGGTCTCCTTTCATGCGACGATGACTACGCCTCACTTTTCAAACAGCATGAAGAACACGAATGATATGCTGATTTATGATGTCACAGTGAATTCCATCAAGTTTCAAAATCGTTTGAAGATTTCTACGGATGGCGGTTCATTCTCTGTGAATAACGGAACGATTAGCGTTTCAAACGCTAACAGCGCCACGCTCGTTTTGACCACGGCAACCAACTTCAAGTCTTTTGAGGATGTTTCGGGCGATCCGAACACTTTGGCTGATAATATCATGAAAAGTGTCGCTGAGAAGAGTTATGAGGATATCCTTGCGGATCATTTGAAGGATTATCAATCGCTCTTCAACCGTGTGCGTCTCGATTTGGGCGAACCTGACGCTTCCGCTGAGAATATCACCTCTTGGCGTATTCGCAATTTCAATTCCACGGACGACCCTGATTTTGTGGAGCTCTATTACCAATTCGGACGTTATTTGCTTATCGCTAGTTCGCGTGCGGGTGGACAACCTGCTAACTTGCAGGGTATTTGGAATAAGGATACGAACCCTATTTGGGGTAGTAAATATACGACTAACATTAACTTGGAGATGAATTATTGGATGGCTGAGTCGGCCAACCTTCAGGAGTGTGCCATCCCGCTCATCGATAAGGTGAAGAGTATGGTCCCTCAAGGGGAGAAGACCGCTAAGGTGCATTGGGGTGTCGACGAAGGTTGGGTGGAACATCATAACACGGACCTTTGGAACCGTTCTGCTCCAATTGACGGAGCTTGGGGCTTGTGGCCTTCTGGCGCTGGTTGGTTGAGCACCCATCTTTGGGAGCATTATCTCTTCAATCCATCTGATAAGGCTTATTTGGCTGACGTCTATTCGACAATTAAGGGCGCAGCCTTGTTCTTCCTCAACAGCATGGTGGAAGAGCCTGTGAGCGGCCATAAATACCTTGTGACGGCTCCAAGCGCTTCGCCAGAGAATACGCATGGGCAATACAACGTCTGCTTCGCTCCGACGATGGATGTGCAGATTATCCGTGATGTCCTCAATTATACCGCACAGGCTTCCGAGATTCTTGGAATGGATGAAGAGCTGAGGGACAAGTGCCTCGATGCCGTGAAACGTTTGCCTCCGCATAAAATCGGTCAGTATGACCAATTGCAGGAGTGGTTCGAGGATTGGGACGATCCGCGTAGCGACCATAGGCATGTCTCACATCTTTATGGTATGTTCCCTAGTGCGCAAATCACGGTGGAAGATACGCCTGAATTGGCTGAGGCGGCTAAGACGACACTGAAGCAACGTGGCGATTTGGCGACGGGTTGGTCTTTGGCTTGGAAGATTAATCTTTGGGCTCGCTTGCACGATGGTAATCACGCCTATGACCTGATCCGCATGCTGTTGACAACTGATAGGACTTATAATAACTTGTTCGACGCTCATCCGCCGTTCCAGATTGACGGAAACTTTGGCGCTGTCTCTGGTATCAATGAAATGCTTTTGCAGAGCCATAATGGCAGATTGCGGATTTTGCCTGCCTTGCCGAATAAATGGTCGGCGGGACATGTCACGGGCTTGCGGGCACGCGGTGGATTCTTGGTCGATTCCTTGGCTTGGGTGGATGGCAAGATGAGTTATTTGTCTGTTTCTTCGCTTTGCGGCGGAGAGTTGAATCTTTCATGTGATGGCAACGAAGTGTCTTTGCCTACCGAGGCGGGTGCCTCTTATGTGTTCGACGGAAATCTTAAATTGGTGAACCAACCGCACGACCCTGTGCTTCTTCCCGCTAAATTCGAGGCGGAGGATTATGTCTCCATGTCTGGTGTCCAGATTGAGCCTGATAAGGATGGCGTGCCTAATTTGGGTTGGATCAATGATGGTGATTGGTCGAAATATTTGATCGACGTGCCTTTTGACGGTAAATATATTTTCCGTGCCAGGGTAGCTTCCGAAGCTGAGTCGAATAGCGATATTGTCGTAAACGATTCGCTTGGAATGGAGTTGGGGAGGCTTACGGTCGACGAGAGCCTTACGGATGGCTGGAACGATTGGTATGTCGCCGAATCGACTTTGGATTTATCTAAAGGCGTCCAGGAACTCTCTTTCGTCTATAAGGGCGAAAGTGCGTTCTTGTTGAATGTGGACTGGTTCGAGTTTGATATCGACTCTACTTCAGTTACCTCTTTGACGGACTGTGGGTCTGAAAACTTGTTTAAGGTCTTGTCATACAAGAATGGTGTCCTTCGTTTGTGGGTGTCGCCTTCTTTGGATGCTTCTGATGCGGCGCTTTATGGAATGGATGGGAAGGCCCTCTTACGTCAGCGTGTCGACTCCCAAGGATGTCTCTGTTTCGGATGTGATGCTCCTCTTAATGATGGTAGCTATTGCGTTTTGGTGAATGGATCGAATATGCTCTACTCGTATAAGGTGATATGCAAAGAGTGAAACCTCTCATCGATGATTGAAAATTTTCAATTTATTCTTTTGCTTAAAATTTTTGGAAATCAAACTTAAATTCTTATATTCGCTAAGGATTTGAAATTTATTAACTCTTAAATATTATTGTTATGGGTAAATTTGTTATTTCCAAAGCAAAGAATGGTGTGATGTTCAATTTGAAGGCTGGTAATGGTGAGATTATTGCTACTTCTGAGGTTTATTCATCTTTGGCATCTTGCAAGAATGGTATCGCAAGCGTTCAGAAGAATTGTATTGCAGCTAATCTAGAAGACCAAACCGTTGAAGGTTTCGCTACCGAAAAGAACCCTAAGTTCGAGGTTTATAAGGATAAGAAGGGCGAGTTCCGTTTCCGTTTGAAGGCTTCCAATGGTGAGCCTATCGTTACTGGAGAGGGCTATAAGGCTAAGGCTGGCTGTTTGAATGGTATCGAATCAATCAAGAAGAACGCTCCTGACGCTGAAATCGTCGATAATAGCGCAGAGTAGTCATCATATTAGTCTTGATGAAAATAAGGACGGTAAATGTCTGGTTCCACACCGGATGTTTGCCGTTTTTCCATGAATAATTGATTGTGTTTTGTGTGTTTTTGATGATTAGGAATTCTTTGTGTAATTTTGTAAAAAAGATGTCAGGTACTATTTCTAAAGACGATGTTATTCAAATCTTGTATTTTATCGTAGGTCTTGTAGCTATGATCATTTCCTCGTCAATAATGAATGTTTCGTTTATTAGCATCCTTACCGTTGTGGGAGTCCCTTTTGTTGTCGCCTTGGCATTAACTTTTATTTTTTATGATAAAAAACACATAGATACAACTTTTTACGAACAAACTTATAATAAATTTAATCCGGAACAGAGATTAGCTTTAGCTGTGGCAAATTATGCGAATCGTCATAGTTTCGTTATGAAAATCTTACATTTTATATTCCATTTCTTCTCCTCCGGAATGATTATTCTATGTCTAATTTTAACGTTGAACTATTTCGAAGCGGGTGATAAAGAGATGCTTCGTTGTGAGATTGTCTCTTTAAATAAAACGAATGTTGTGTTCTTGTATGATGGCGAAGAGTATAATTTCGCGAAATACCATCGAGCGATTTCTTTGTATGACACCTATTGTGAAATCGATGTGAGAAAAGGATTCTTGGATTTTTATGTCTTGGATGAAGCCTTGTTGGAAAGTACTAATCGTTCCTGGAATGAATGAGCCTTTATTGATTGGATGTCTTGTTTTATAACGTTACACATTTGATATTTGTCGACGGCAACGTGTGTTTGGATAAGCCGACTATTGCTGTTTTATTACATATGTTCCTCTTAATGTAGTGTTGGCATATTCGTGTTGTCATACGTAAAAACAAAGGTTATGGCTTTCGACCATAACCTTTGCCTTGTTCCGTCATTCCGAACTTGTTATTTCTTGATTACTTGTTTGGTGACAGATTTACTGTTTGTGATGATGTGTATGAAGTATACGCCAGCTTCCTTGCCGGTAAGGTTGATTTGGGCGTTTCCTCCGTGGTATGTTCCTTGGGAAAGGATGGCTCCGCTGACATTGGTGACGACAACACTTTTCCCACCTTCCTCGTTCCCGAATGATACGGTGATGTTACCGTCGGTCGGGTTAGGGTAGAGGACGATTTGATTCTTCGCGTCTTGGTTGTCGTCCAATTCTGTTAAAGTACCCCATGATTCTCCGTCTATATAGTCAGTTAGGTATTCTCCGTTATTGGTGACGAGACTATAATTGGCGAATTTCGGGGTTTCGTTTTCAAAGACTTTGTAGGAACAACTTCCGTCATAGAATGACGCTTTGAATTGCGCTCCTTTATCCACTTTGAAACCATCTTTTAAGTGTATCGAGTTTTGTGCTTGTATATGGGTTTTGCCACCTTTGCATATTACACTTCCTTTCGAGATGGAAGAGGTTACTTCTTGCCCTACATAGATGTCTTGTCCGGTTATTACAGTGGTATCCTTATTGAAAACCATGTTTTGGATATATTTGTCTGTTAGGCTAATATATGGGATGTGGTTTTTCCTTGTGATACATATAGTAGCCGGATAATCAATTCCCTTGAATATTACTTTATCAAGTCCTTTGAAGGATTTGAATTTAGTCATATCCATAGGATTCTCTGTGCTTGTCAGGGTGACAATGTATTGTGACGCATCCAATTCTACGACTATAGAGTCGTTGTGTTTGTGTATCGTCGGACTTATGCATTTGGGAATGGACGTGTACATGACCATACTTGGGTCTCCGAAATAATGGGTGGAGTAGAATGTGTGTTTCTTGTATTCATATCCGTCTTTTACGGTATCAGGCGGCATATTAGCTATTGAGATCTCCATGATGTCAGCCACGGATGAGGATATGTTTTCGTTGAGGTTTTGCATGATGCATTGAGTTAAAATATTTGACGTATATACATATCCTACATTGGTGTTTCCTACTATGCCGACCGCTCCCCCTTGAGCGTTTGATAGGAACGATTCTGTCAAACTGTATCCATTTTGAAAATCACTTATATAGCAAGCTCCACTGAATATGACAGGCAACAAGTCTGAGTTGGAAAGTGAATCAACGTCATATGTGCTATATAGTGGTGATTTCCACTGATTTGATTCACCGTGTCCTGTGTACAAGACGTATAGTTGCCCATCGTTGATGGCGTTACTTATATCCTTTGTTTCATGTTCCCATGAAATGTTTTTATATTCAATGCTATTGCCATAAAAATCTGTTGTAGGGGTTATATCGCTGTCTTTAGTGTATATACGGTTGACGTTGATGCCCTTGTTCATTTTGACATTTTCTCGTATTTTTTCCGATAGCGCTACCGCATTCATGCTCTCGATGCCGTCAGGAGTTTTATTAGAGGTTGATAAATCGCAAAATGTTGCTATATGCAAAGAATTTTGATAGAAGTCGTCTTTCACAGGTGGCTCGGATTCGTATTTTCGGATTTTTGTAAAAATACTTTCAATTTCTTCTTTTGTAGATGATTTACTCGAGATCCTTCCGATTGTGAAAGTGGGTGTTGTGGAGCCGGTTTCTTTTGCTGAATACGATTTGTCTGTCCATATTTGATTTTTGTCGTATCCTAGGGAATTATATCCTTCAACCGTTATTAGGTCGGCTGGAATTTGATAACTGTCGCCAACAATCAATAAATAATTAATGATTTGGTTCTTCTTGAATGCGTTGATCGAGTCTTTGACTTTATATTTAGTCCATTCGGGGTCGGATATGATGGTGCAACGGAATCCCATAGTAGTCTTCCATTCCGCGAATTTCTTGGTCGGTTCAACTAGTGATGGTATGGTGATGAATACATAATTCTGTCTGTTCTCGTTGCCCGTCATTGTCGCTCCTGGGAGATATTGAGGTTGTTGCCCTTCATACAATTTTATGGAACTTTTGTTGCTGATCATCTCACTAACCATCTCCAATGTGTTAGATTCAATTTTAGGAAGCGAATTGTATTTGAACTGAATCCTATAAGTAATTGATGTGTAACATCTTATCTTTTTTGTGACAGGATTTGTCTGTATAGGATATGTGTTCACATATAGTAAATTCGCTTCGTGGAATTCGTTAAAACCATTGGAATTTACTGCCTTACTTGGATAAAATTTGTTTGTTTGGTATACTTCATTCCTTTCAACTTTATTGTTGGTTGTCTCGTCGTTTGGTATCTTTTCGTCTAAGAACGGAATGATATCCACATCGTCAAATTCAGTAAATTCAGAGTTTAATTCCTCTATTGTCGCATCCATGGATGGAACTAAAAATACGTCGCAATAATATGGGAGCATAGGTTCTCCCGGTGTTAATGTTTGAAGGGAATTCTCCATGGATAGGATGTCACCTTTATTTGTTTTGGTGATGGATGCTCCGTCGAAATGATAGGTGACGTCTATGTATGATTCGTTCTCATTTATTGTTTTATGGGCACTTGTCACTTGTTCTGTCGTGTTGCCTTCGCTGAAAGATAGGTATTTCGTTTCGGCTTGGGTATGTAACGACAAACAGGTGAGGATGCTCAATAGTATTGCTCTATTTCGCATATGCTTAATTTTATATGATTCTACTTTGGGTTATTTCTCCATTGATTCTACTTTGGCCTTTAATGCTTCATTTTCCTTTTGCAATTGGATCATGTGCAATGTCAATTCCTCCACCTTTTCCAACAAGAGGTTGCTCATTTGTGATATGCTCATGCCGTTTTCCGAAATCTCCGCTGCTGATGGCACGCCAGGTAGGTGCTTGTTCTCCTTTACGTAGCTTTCGACCTCTTTCAATGACTTCAAATTGTAGTTGTCCTCGAACACGTAGTCGGCGGCGTTGTTTAGCTCCACGTTGATGTCCTTGGCGTTGATTTGTCCAGCGTTCAAGTTCTCAGAGGTTAACTTCGACACTTCGATTTCGTCGTGGCACAAAATCTTTCCGTCTACGATGACTTGTCCATTCTCGAAATAGAATTGGTTGGCTTTGAACTTCATCGGTGTATATCCGTTTATGCCACTGGATGCGAGTTGATTGTATGAATCCTGGTAAAATAGCTTAATTGTGCTTTGGTTGCTGGTGTTAAGATTTAGGAATGCATCATCGCTTAAATCAAATGTAACGTTTCCTTTTGCTCTTAATACGTCGGTGGATTTGCTTATGTCGAATGTTCCTAAGTCTCCGATGAATATCCCTTGGGTGAATTGGCTCTTGCCTGAGTTGAATTGATATATGGATGCGTTGATTTGAAGTGGCAAGAGTGTGTTTGCGGTACCTGTCTCCATCATGATGGCTGTTTTACCTGATGCCGATTCACCTTGGTTTATCTTCAGGTAGTTTACTCCGCCTGTCCCTATGTAAAAATCATTTTCCTGCAGGAAGAAGGAAGTCTTTCCTGTGAATCTCGATGTGCCATTTACTTCGATTGATTCAAATGATTCCGCATTCGCTGTTGTCAATGATAGAGTCATGCCCATTAATGCTGCTCCAAAAAGCTTTAAATCCATAATAATTAATTTAAAAAGTTAATGTATCTATTGTTTATAAATGTACTTTCTACATCTATCTGCCTATGAAAACGAACACAATCTAAATGTTGAGGTCCCTTGTTTTTTGGTTTCTTCGGATTGCTGTCTTTGAGACGTTGATTGGAAATAATGGTTTTTATTTCTGATATTTTACTGCTTTCCCTCAATTACCTTAACACTGAATCTTTTTAATAGATGTGGAATACTGGTTTCCATTATTTGATACAAAGTTGGATTTAATATTTTAGATGTTTTGTAGAATATTTCCCCAAACGACACTTTCCGATCATTTGTTTTAGTCTTTTTACGTGTTGTTTCTCTCTGTTTGAATTTGATTATGATTATTGTCTTTGATTTTAAATATTATTACGTGATGTTTATTGCTTTAAATATTGTGTATGATTTGTTTGGTTTGTTTAAAACAGGCTATTTTCAATTGCAAATACTATGCCAAAAATATAATATTACTAAATATGTTTTGTGTTTATTGATGTATAGTAATATAATTATGTGTTTTTTTAGGGGACTGGTCTTAAAACTGTTTTCGGACAGCAATCTGTCTCATTTTTTGAAGATAAAATTCTTCAAGACGTTAACAGGTTATAGACCTAAGCTTTTGAAAATACAGTCGAAGATTTTTTTGTATAGTATATGGTGCATGACTTTTCCTTGTTGACATTGTATAATACCCGCCTTCTTATTGAAGCGGGTATTTTAAATATCATTTTATTATTATTTTCTGGATAGATGGAATCCAAATCGCACCAATTCCCGTATTTTGTTGTATTCTATAACGGCGTTATATAGGTCATAATGTTTGAAATCGTGGGCTGCGGGTCTATATTCCATTCCGTCTCATTGCCAATCAACCATGTAGCATAGTTTCCCATTTATTATTTTATAGGCAAATTTGTGTTTTGATGAGCAGATAGTAATTTCCCCGTAGACATTCCCAAAACAATAAGAGAGGTGAACAATTTCGTCCACCTCTCTTATACTGAGATTAAAAATTCATTCATTAATTAATTACCCATTTCGGAAATGAATTTGATTCTTACGAGTCTGATTTCCTCTTCGGTATAATCATTTTCACCTAATTCTTTCAAAGCGTCGTCCACATCCTCGGATTCAGCCTCTTTGAAGTATTCAAAGACTTCGTCTATTCTGTCTTGGTCCATGATTTGTACAAGGAAATAATCGATGTTAATCTTTGTCCCGGAATTGACGATTGCTTCGATTTCATCCAATAACTCGTCGAAATCCAATCCTTTCGATTCGGCGATGTCGTCCAATGCGATCTTTCTGTCGATTGCTTGGATGATTGATACCTTCAGTTTCGATTTGTTAGCTACGGAACGTACCCTCAAGTCCTCCGGACGTTCGATTTCGTTCTCTACCACATGTTTCTTGATGAGGGCTACGAACTCGTCACCGAATCGTTTCGCTTTCCCTGCGCCAACGCCTGGAATGTTTTGCAACTCCTCGATGGTGATAGGGTATGTGGTGGCCATAGCTTCCAAGGATGGATCTTGGAAAATCACGAATGGTGGTAATCCCAATTTTTTTGATAGATTCTTACGTAAATCTTTCAGCATGGAGAATAGGGCAGGATCCGCACAGCAAGAGACTCCGCCTTTCAGTTGGATGTCAACTTCCTCTTCTTCCTCCTCCTCTTCGCTGACGATTTCGAAAGATTTAGGTTTCTTCAAGAACGCTTTTCCTTCATGAGTCAACTTGAGGATGCCATAATTCTCGATGTCTTTGGTGATGTAACCGCATATCATCGCTTTTTGGATCACATTTTGCCAAGTTCTCTCACTCTCGTCCTTACCTTCGCCAAACGTGTCGATTTCCTCGTCATGGCCATAGGATTTTACTTCTGACGTCTCATTACCCATGATGACGTCGATCACATGCTCCGTTTTAAACTTTTCATTCAACGCTAAGATCGTCTCCAAAACGGTACATAGCAACTCTTTCGCTTCCACTTGTTTTTTCGGATTTAAACAATTATCACAATTTCCACAATTATCTTCTACATAATCCTCACCGAAGTAATGTAACAACACCTTTCTTCTACAAACGACTGATTCCGCGTATGCGGCGGTCTCCAGCAACAATTGTTTGCCGATTTCCTGTTCCGCGATTGGCTTTCCTTGCATGAATTTCTCTAATTTCTGCAAGTCGCTGTTTGAATAGAAAGCGATACATTTCCCTTCACCTCCGTCTCTTCCCGCTCGTCCGGTCTCCTGATAATATCCTTCCAAACTCTTTGGTATGTCATAATGGATGACAAACCTTACGTCCGGTTTGTCGATTCCCATACCAAAGGCGATGGTAGCTACTATCACTTGAACTTTTTCCATCAGGAAGCAGTCTTGATTGCCGGAACGTGTCGCGCTATCCATACCTGCGTGGTAGGCTAGGGCATTGATGCCGTTTACACGTAACGTTTCAGCTAATTCTTCCACTTTCTTACGGCTTAGGCAATAGATGATGCCAGACTTCCCTTCTTGGCCACGGATGAATTTGATGATTTCCTTGTCGATATCATCTTTTTTTGGCCTAACCTCATAATAGAGGTTAGCCCTGTTGAAGGATGATTTGAACACGGTCGCATCCATGATGCCGAGGCTTTTTTGGATGTCGTGCTGTACTTTCGGTGTGGCGGTCGCGGTCAATGCGATGACTGCGACTTTTTGTCCTATCTCATTGATTATCGGGCGTATTCTTCTATATTCGGGTCTGAAGTCATGTCCCCATTCCGAGATACAATGTGCCTCGTCTATGGCGAAGAACGAAATCTTTACCTGCCTGAGGAACTCCACGTTCTCTTCTTTTGTCAATGACTCCGGTGCAACATATAGTAACTTTGTCCTACCTGCGAGGATATCGTTTCTCACATTGTCAATCGCCGCCTTGTTTAGGGATGAGTTGATGAAATGTGCTATACCGTCCTCCTCGCTGAAATTCCTCATCGCATCTACCTGGTTTTTCATCAGGGCGATTAGCGGAGAAATCACAATTGCCGTGCCTTCCATCATTAATGATGGCAATTGATAGCATAATGACTTTCCACCACCTGTCGGCATAAGGACGAATGTGTCCTTCCCAGCCAAAAGGTTGGTGATAATTGCCTCTTGGTTCCCCTTGAAGGAATCAAAGCCAAAATGCAATTTCAGTTGTTTTGCTAATTCATTGTCTTTCATATTCGGAACACAATTAATCGTTATTTTCTACCCCTGGACATGTGACTGTCCCGCATAACAGGGATGGCACGCAATTGTTGGCACAAATGTATATTACTGCAAGTAATTTCGCATCTTAAAAAATGCTAAAATATCTTATGCCACCCTTAATTTTTCCATATTGGCGCTCTGGATTTTTGATTCAGCGTATGATTTGGTTATGCTGACCTCCTTTTTTCCAGAGGATGGGATCTCGAACATCACATCCAACATGATGGTCTCTACAATCGATCGTAGTCCACGTGCCCCGAGTTTGAACTCTACGGCGCAGTCCACGATATATTCCAAAACCTCCTCGTCAAATGTGAGCTTCACTTTATCCATCTCAAACATTTTGACATATTGCTTGATGATGGAGTTCTTGGGTTCTGTCAGGATCGAACGCAACGCTTTGCGGTCCAATTGGTCCAAATGACAGAGTAATGGAAGTCGTCCGATGATTTCCGGAATAAGTCCGAACGATTTTAGGTCTTGCGGTGATACGTATTGGAGAATATTCTCCATGTCCACGACTCCTTGTTTCTTCGCTGCCGCATATCCCACGACCTTCGTGTTCAGCCTATGTGCGATCTTATGCTCGATTCCGTCGAATGCTCCACCGCATATGAACAATATGTTCTTCGTGTCGACTGGTATCATCTTCTGCTCCGGATGCTTGCGTCCTCCTTGCGGTGGAACGTTTACGATGGAGCCTTCCAATAATTTCAACAAGCCTTGCTGTACGCCTTCACCGCTCACGTCCCGTGTGATGGATGGATTGTCGCCTTTACGTGCGATCTTGTCAATCTCATCGATGAATACGATTCCTCTTTCCGCCGCCTTGACGTCGTAGTCGGACGCTTGCAATAGACGTGTTAATATGCTTTCGATGTCTTCGCCTACATATCCCGCTTCGGTCAAAACCGTAGCGTCTACTATGGCGAATGGCACCTTTAGTAATTTCGCGATGGTCTTCGCAAGTAGGGTTTTTCCTGTTCCTGTCGCACCTACCATGATGATGTTGGACTTCTCGATTTCTACACCATCGTTGTCTTCTGGCTGCATGAGCCTTTTGTAATGGTTGTATACCGCTACCGATAATGTTTTTTTCGCAACGTCTTGTCCAATGACGTATTGGTCGAGGAATTCCTTAATCTCCAATGGTTTAGGAAGATTTTTTGCATCAAATTCGGTTTCGCATCCGGAGTTTTTTCTGCTTGTTTCGACAATTTCATATGCCATTCTCACACATTCGTCGCATATGTTTACAGACGGACCTGTGATAAGCATGTTTACTTCCTTTTGCGACCTGCCACAAAAATTGCACTTATTTGTGCTTTTGGTGTTAGTTGCCATGCTTCCCCTTATTTATTCCTCACTAATACTTCATCAATCATGCCATAAGCTTTCGCTTCTTCCGATGTCATCCAATAATCTCTGTCGGAGTCTTGGTAGATCTTGTCGTAAGAGTTCCCCGAATGATCCGCTATGATTGTATATAGTTCTTTTTTTAGCTTTTGGATCTCTCTCGCTGTGATCTCGATGTCCGACGCTTGACCTTGGGCTCCTCCCATAGGTTGGTGGATCATGATGCGGGAATGCTTCAATGCGGAGCGTTTCCCTTTGGTTCCTGCGACTAGCAATACGGCGCCCATGGATGCCGCCATGCCTGTACAGATTGTCGCCACATCGCATCCGATGTACTGCATTGTGTCATAGATGCCTAACCCTGCGTATACTGAACCTCCCGGTGTGTTCAAGTATATTGAGATGTCTTTTCCCGGATCTGCTGAATCCAAATAGAGTAG
Source organism: Paludibacteraceae bacterium (assembly GCA_045617845.1). Taxonomy (GTDB): domain Bacteria; phylum Bacteroidota; class Bacteroidia; order Bacteroidales; family Paludibacteraceae; genus UBA1181. Next base: position 25,970 of record JAZLJL010000098.1, read on the forward strand.
TTGTGCTTGGATTACATTAGCCGAATAATCGTCGACTTCCGTGCCGAGAAATATGATTCTGTCCATCATCAATCTTGAAAAAACGTCCATTTGGGTAACGTTCAGTTGACGTTCTTCAAGAATACTGGGCGATATGTAGCTGTTTGATATGTGGCTGGTATATTGGTCTAACGCTAATCCGTTCATTCCAAGATGACCGACCGCATATTTCCTGAAATCATTCTTATCCATCTTTTCTTTACAATTTATATTCTCTTTATTGTCTCTTATTTGGTTACTAAGATAATAAAACTTTTTTATTTAAAACCAAAAAAAATCCCGACAATTTTACTTGCCGGGATTGATTTTATCGAAAATTAATTCATTTTCCTTGCTCTTCGAACAATTTGTTGAACTCTTCGATGGTAACCTTCTTGACATCCAATTTGATTTTGTCTTTGATTACCTTCATCACTTTCTCTTCCAACACACGTTCCATGATTTGTTGTGCGGATTCCTTCTTCTTCAACATCTCGTCCGCATAGTTGTTCAACATGTCTTCTGGTACAGTAGCCATGCCGTATTGAGCGAATTGAGCTTGTGCGGTCTTCTTTGCGAAGTCCTTCATGTCTTCTTTCTCAATCTTGATTTGGTTGTCTGTCGCGATCTTGTTCTTGGTCAATTGCCATTTCAAATCGTCCAACATCATTGGATATTGTGCCTCAAGGTCTTCTGCGGAAATCTTCTTGTTTGTCTCTGATACCCAACGTTTCAAGAACTCGTCAGGGAATGCGGTGTTACCATAAGCAGCTTCCGCCAAAATCTTTTGGGAATCCAACAAGAGTTTGTAGTCGCTATCCATTGACAAGGATTTCTTCAAATCCTCAGTGATGCGGCTCTTGAACTCAGCCTCGCTCTTCACGACATTCTCTCCCAATGCTTTGTCGAACAATTCTTGGTTCAACTCTGCTTGTTTGAAACGTGTGATGCTCTTGATGGTGAACTTGAAGTCTGCGTCCACGTTAGCTGCATCTTCTTTCTTGATCTTGAGAAGGGAAGCGATTTCACCTTCGTTCTCGAAAGCTTTCTTAGGGTTGAAGGAGACACTTGAACCAACCTTAGCACCTACGAACAATGCTTTTTGGTCTGCGTCCTTCATGTATTTAGGACAAAGAACTGCTTCTTCCGCTTTGATGCCGTCCTCTTTCTCCTTGGTCTTCGTACGCATCTCGACGATCTCTCCTTTTACGACGTCTGACTCAACTACTTCAGATGCCTCTTCGTATGAACCGAAACGGTCTTGGAATGACTTAACAGAGTTGTTGATCATCTCTTCGCTTGCCTCGATTTCGTAGTATGGAGCGCTAATCTTATCGTTCAACTCCAATTTGTTCTCTGGCGCGATGGCGATATCGAACTTGAATTCGAAATCTTCGTCTTTGTCGAAGTTGATTTCCTTCTGCTCTGTTTTGTTAGGAAGTGGTTCTCCTAATATCTTGATGTCATTCTCCTGGATGTAGTTTAACAACTTGTCGGAGATGAGGTTGTTGATTTCGTCTGCCATAGCGGCTTTGCCGTACATCTTCTTGATCATACCCATTGGTACGTTTCCTGGACGGAATCCTGGAATGTTAGCTCTTTGTCTGTATTGACGGAGTGCCTTCTCTACGGCCTCTTGGTAATCTGCCTTCACAACTTGCATTGTGATGATCGCGCTTGTTGCGTCGATGTCTTTTCTAGCAATATTCATATTGTTAATTTAAATTATAAATCATTTGTAAATCAGCGTGCAAAGGTAATGTTTTATTTTTATTCAAACAAACCAATTTTTGCCATGATTGTTTTTCCGTTTTTTTTTGTTCGAATTATTTCCGGAAATCCAGTAAAAAAGGGGGTTCTGTGACGAATCCCCTTCTGTTTTTGTTGTCCGAATTTATATGGATTAACGGATTTTTGCGCCTAATTTCTCTTCGAAATTCTTCATCAATTTGTTCATGATGGCGTCGATTTGAGCGTCTGTCATGGTCTTTGCCTCGTCTTGGAGGATGAAGCTTACCGCATATGACTTTTTGCCGGATTCGAGGTTCTTGCCTTCGTAAACATCGAAAAGGTATATGTTCTTGATGAGTTTCTTTTCTGTCTCCATTGCTAATTTCGAGATGTCAGAGAAGGTGACCTTCTTGTCTATCAACAAGGCCAAATCTCTCTTCGCTTCTGGGAACTTGGAGATGTCGGTATAGGTTACTTTATGGTTCTTCAGTTCTGAGAGGATGTTGTTCCAGATCAAATCAGCGTAGAATACGTTGTTGCTTAATCCGAAAATATCCAATGTCTTCTTGGATACGACTCCTAATGTGGCCAACAATTTTCCTGTTTTGGTCATGATGGTCATCCCCTCAGACAAGAGTTCGTCTTGGTATACGCCGCAGACTAATTTCTTTACGTCGAACCCTAATCTGGTGAAGATGTTGTCGACATATGCTCTAAGTTGATAGAAAGAGGTTTTCTCCTGTTTTAGAACCCAGCTTTGAGAGGTCTTGTTTCCGCTTAACCAAAGACCAAGATGGAATTCCTCGGAATATGGTTTCAATGGATGCTCCTCTGTGGATTGTTTCTCTGGATCCATGTGGTAGCAGTTCCCGAATTCGTAGAATTTCACGTCTGCATTCTTCCTGTTGGCGTTGTATGCCACACTTTCCAATCCGCCGAAAAGCAATGTCTGTCTCATGCAGCCTAAGTCCGCACTTAACGGGTTCATCACCATGATGGAATTCTTAGCTGGATATTTTTCCGAATCAGCGTAGTAGGATACTTTGGTAAGGGAGTTGTTTAATATCTCGTTGAATCCGCATCCTGTCAATTGTTCGGAAATGAGGTTCTGAAGCTTCAAACTGTTCGGATTAGGGGAGTAGGAGATGGCTGAGTTGAGCGATAATCCCTCTTCCACATTGTCGTAACCATAGATACGAAGTAAATCCTCGATGACGTCAACGTCCCTCGTCACGTCGACCCTATACGTCGGTACAGCGAGAGATAATCCTTGTTCGTCTTCTTTCTTGATCTCAATCTCTAGTCCGGAAAGAATGCTTTTAACGTCTTCTTTCTTTATTTCCTTACCGATAAGGGTGTTGATTCTGTTGTATGTGATATCAACAGGGAATGGAGCGACTGGAGTTGGATAGTTGTCGTATACTTCGCAAGAGACGTTTCCTCCCGCCAATTCCTGGATGAGCAATGCCGCACATTTCAGGATGTAAATTGTGTTGTTCGGGTCGCATCCTCTTTCGTAGCGGAACGACGCGTCTGTGTTGAGACCGAACCTGCGTGCGGTCTTTCTTACGTATACAGGGTTGAAGCATGCGCTTTCAAGAAAGATGTTCTTGGTTGTTTCGCTGACGCCGGAATCTAATCCGCCGAATACGCCGGCAAGACACGCACCGCCTTTTTCGTCGCAGATCATCAGGTCGTTCTCGGTCAAAGTCCTTTCCACTCCGTCTAGCGTGGTGAACTTCGTTCCGTTGGCCAATGTCTTTACGATGATGTGTTGGCCTGCCATCTTGTCCAAGTCGAACGCATGGAGCGGCTGTCCGAGCGCATGCAACATATAGTTTGTGGCGTCTACCACATTGTTGATTGGCCTGAGCCCTATCGCCTTCAATGCGTTTTGCATCCATTTAGGTGACTCTTTGATGGTGATGCCGGTGATGGCTACACCTGAGTATCGTGTGCATGCGGCTGTGTTCTCGACATCCACTTTGACAGGACAACTGTTGTTGTCCACTTTGAATGCGCTTACATCTGGTTTGCTGAGCGTGTATTTGCCTGGATTGTGGTAGTTGAAGTAGGCCGCCAAATCTCTCGCCACACCGTAATGTGAGGTGGCGTCTATTCTGTTAGGGGTGATGTCCACCTCGATGGCATAGTCGCTTTCTATGCCGTAATATTTTTTCGCTGGTGTCCCGACAACGGAGTCTGCCGGCAATTCGATGATGCCTTCATGGCTGGTCCCTACACCTATTTCGTCTTCCGCACAGAGCATTCCGTAAGAATCTACGCCGCGGAGTTTCGATTTCTTGATTGTGAAACATTGGTCGCCGTCATAGAGCTTTGTCCCGATAGTGGCTACGATGGTCTTAAGTCCAGCGCGGCAGTTTGAGGCGCCACATACAATTTGGAGTGGTTCTCCTTCTCCGATATTGACCTTTGTGATGTGTAGGTGGTCGGAATCTGGATGTGAGGCACATTCCAAAACTTCACCGATTACCAAACCTTCCAATCCTCCTTTGATGGATTGCACTTCTTCTACACCTCCGACTTCGAGACCTATCGAGGTCAATATCTTTGAGACTTCTTCCGGCTCTATATCAAGATTGATATATTTTTTTAGCCAATTGTATGAAATATTCATTACTACTAAACATTTTTTTGAGTGGCGACTCTGCCTCCCTGTTTCATAAACCGCGAATTTATAAAATTATTCGCTATTTCTAATCTATTCTTCCCGTTTTTTCTTACCCTATTTTCGCCGTTTCCTTGTTACTTAATCCATATATAAGGTTGTGTTTCCTTATTTTATTTTATCTTTGCACTGAAATATAGGAGGGTTGTCTGTATGTTTTTGTCGTTTTTTTTATGACGGGGACATGGATGACTTTTTCTGAGTAAATTTGTTGGTATGAGAAAGTTCTTTTTGAAGTTGGCGTTAATGTTTTTACCTATTGCCGCACTCCCGTTCTTCTTCTCTTCTTGTGAAGGCGGCCCGGTGGCGGGGAATGGTAATGGTGCTTGTCCTATGTCTCTCCTTGGGGATTCAGTCGCTTATAAAGTTTATAAACTAATTCCGGAATCCGATTTGCCGAGCCATTGTGTTAATTTGGCTTTTGCGGATGCTGTTCCTTCTGATGATGTGTATTCTTTTTGTGTTAAATATCCTTCTGTGGGGAAGGAATGTGTGTCAGGCTCTTATGATCATTTTTCTTTGCAGTGTTTCCCGACTGGAGCAGAAGATGAGTTGACCGTCTGTTTCTCCGCTTATGGAATACGTGACGGTATCACCGTATTGGAGTTTAATGGCGTTTATTCATTAAAAAATGGTGTGCTGGAGAAAAAAAATGTCCAGTTACCATCGCCTAATGTTAGTTGTTTCTTTGAGGATGAGGTCAACTTATTGGGTATTCCGAAGGAGATTAAGGATGAGGTGCTCAAAAACTATTCGTCCCATTATCATTATACATTTGTTCCTCAGGGTGACGAAAGTGTGGGTGGTGTGCTCGTCGGTCTTGATTTGAGTTTTCTGTCTCATGATCCAAATAACGTTGCGGATATTGCGACTCCGTCTCTCTTTTATGAGATGAAGGAGGGCACGTTTGTCCGTAATTCGAGTGTTAGTATGGATTCTCCTGCTTGTGTGATAACCCCTTCTGGCTTCGGCGGTGAGAACGGTTTTAGACTTGGTGGTAGGAAACATATGGATTCTGAGATTTTGACGTCTTATCAGAAAGAGACGAAAGATGATAGGATTATTTATCGTAAGAATGGTGATTCGTATTTCTCTGCCCAAATAGACAATGATTTTATTGTTGGCATCAATATCTATACCCGCAAATTCGCTTTGTCGGAAGAAATTGCCGCGGAATGTCATGTGGGCGGTTTCTTGGATCAAGCCTTTGAAAATGGTTTTGCCGTCGTGGAGAATCCTGATGGTAAATGCCATTCCCAAAAGGTTTTCGGGGATTATGTCGTCGAGTTGGTCGCTGATGATAAGGAGTCTTTTATCAGTGAAATAAGCCTGAAATTGTCGTCTGATGGATTGCTGAAAGTCAGACGCGGCGAATGTCCGGTGGAAAGGATTATGGATGCTCTTCCGAAAGATTACCGCATCGACTCTTCTTTGGCGATTTCCTTCAAGAAGCGTTTCTTCGAGACGGGTGATGGTTGTGAAATCGTGATGAAGGATTACGATAATGTGAGGTATTGGTATATGATGAAGTGTTTGCCTTTATCTACTCAGGGCGAGTACGACGTCTATGTGGCGATTTATTCTTGGGAGTCGCAGCGAACCGACGAGTCGTTGGACGAGCTGAACCGAATCGGTTCGTTGAAATTGGAGGATGTGAACCGTTATAGGTTTTCTCCTTCCGGTGTCAAGGAAAGCAAGTGGGATTTTGATTCGGAATTGGATAGGAATATAAGCCGGGAATGTAAGGTTTATCATTTCGATGAGGATCTGGGTCGGATTAGAATTAGTTTCTTCCGTTTGGATAATTCCGAACCGGGCACAGTAACCTACAAGTGGAACAGTCGGACGGAGGAATTCGTCCCTGGCTCATGACGTCGTGGAATCATCATTCTTGTCTTTTCATTGTTATAGACTATTTTTTTTTTATATTTGCGTAATAAGTAATTTTATGATGGTTAAGTTTCGATTCATATTACTCTCTCTCTTTGCTTGCTTGACGATTGATTTGTGCGCAGAGGAGAACGAATACGCTCCGGAGCATTATTATGGAAGGCAATATCGATATCATGGTGACACGTTGTGTTATCGTGTTATGTTCCCTAAAGGTTATGGCGTTGAAGGTCTAAAGTTTCCTTTGTTCGTTTTCCTTCATGGTGAGGAGGAACGAGGGTCGGATAATATCATGCAGCTGAAGTATGGATCGTATCTTTATATGAGCGAAGAGGCCCGTAACTATCAGCCTGCCGTCGTCATTATCCCCCAATGTCCGGAGAACGATTCTTGGGCTGTTTACGATAAGTTGGATGATGGTTCTATCGTATTACGGGAAAATCCTGAGCAGACGAAGAGTAGTGTGATTGTCGAACAACTCATCCAACATTTCTTGAAGAAGGAGAACGAAATAGATGTTTCCCGCGTTTACCTCGTCGGAAAGGACATGGGGGCGTTTGGCGTCTTGGATCTCGCCGCACGTAACCCGAAGCTTTATACGGCTGTCGTGGCTGTCTCCGGTGTGATCGAGCCTTCCAGAATGAAAAAGAAAAAGGTGCCGGTACGTCTTTATCATGGCGTGGATGACCGTGTCGTGCCTATACAATATGCCCGTGATTTGGCTGCCGTACTCCAATCCAATTCCAATGGATCGGACTTGGTCGAATACCAAGACACGAAACATGACGACGCTTGGGATATGGCCGTAAGCGCATCTGAGTTTATGGAGTGGCTTTTTGAGAAACAAAAGAAATGATGTTTTAAATGTATCTGGCAGAATTAGACGCTGAATATTCGATTTGATATGACAAAGAAAAAAAAAATTTGCTTGATTGCTCTCTCCGTTATCTTATTAGCGGGAGTAGGTGTCGGCGTCTATTTCTATTTGGCGTTTAATGGTAAGATTATCTTGAACAATCCTTCTATGGCGACTTATCCGGTTCGTGGTGTTGACGTCTCTTCGTACCAGGGTAACATAGATTGGGATGTCTTGTCTTCCCAGAATCTCTCTTTCGCGTTTATTAAAGCGACTGAAGGAAGTTCTCATGTCGATTCGTATTTTTCTTATAATTATGAAGCTGCCATAAAAAGTGGTTTGCGTGTCAGCCCTTATCATTTTTTTAGTTTCGAGAGCGAAGGAAAGACTCAGGCCGAGAATTATATCCGTACGGTGGAAAAAAAGGCTAATATGTTGCCTCCTTCGATTGATTTCGAGTTTTATGTGGGTATGTCACGCCCATTGCCGCCTGTCGATGAGACGCGCAAACAATTGTCTGTCCTGCTTCGAATGCTGGAGGATCATTATGGATTGAAGCCTATCATTTATGCTACGAGACGTTCTTTCTCCGCCTATCTGGAAGGATATTTCGACGACTATGACTTTTGGATGCGTGATATCTATTTTGAGCCTTCTTCTCCGTGGAAATTTTGGCAATATACTAATAGGGGACTTTTGAAGGGTTATACGGGAAAGGAAAAATATATTGACATGAATGTGTTTTCCGGTACTATGTCCGATTTTAAAAGATATCCTTCGTGTTCTAATAATGAGGAATAATTATTTTTAGGCTGTTGGTGGTATGGAATCATTTCTTGTGAATACTGAATACTTAATATTTCTTGTTCCATTGTTTGGATTTCTTATTTTGCTTTATGCGGATAATAATACTAGTTCTAGATTTGATCAATGTGTCGTCGATTTGATCCTCCATTTGGTATTGGCCGATAAATCCGCACAGCAGGAGGAACTGGTTTCCATAAAAGAACACTTTTTTTCATTTAATCTTTATTTGTCCAATCAGGGAAAGGCTTATGAAAAATTAATTCAAAAACTTAAGGACTTCCGTGCCGGTTTTTCCCCGTCATTGAGGAACGTGGATGATATATGTTCCAATTTTTTGCAAGGATGTCCGTTGGATTATAGAAATCGACTTGCTATTTTAGATTCTCTTTTCCAAATCGCTTATGCCCACCAAGGGGTGAGTGACGAGGAATTAAGTGTCTTGGAACGTATTTCCCGTCGATTTGTGATAAAAGAATGGGATCTTATTTCGTTGAAATATAAGTATGAATATGTTCAAGCCAAAACCGATAATAAGGAAAGACGACAGAGGCCGGAGAATGAGGAATCGGCGGAAAACAAAGGTGATAGGTTCCAACGTTTCTATGATGCTCGCCATAAAGAGGCTTATGCGGTTTTGGGACTCAATGTTGGAGCTGATATCCGGGAAATTAAAACCGCTTATCGTTCCTTGGTAAAACAGTGTCACCCTGATATGTTGTCTCCTAACTTGTCTAATGAAGAGAAGGAGTTGTATCTCGCTCGTTTCCGTCATATCCAAGAGGCTTATGATTGTTTGATGGAGGGAGAACCTGTCGTGTTGTATTCTTAACTCTTTACCTAAGTGATATGCTGATTGTTTCTACTATATTCGATGTGGTGATATTGTTATTCGTTTGCGTAGCTATCTTATTTTTGGGAATCATACCTTTTCGGAAGTTATTACAATGTATTATTCGTATCCCTTCTATAGTGAGGTTCTTCGGGTTGTCAAGAAAACAACGATTACTGTTGCGCTTGTTCGGTTCTGTCGTCTATGCGGATAATGATGGTGAAAAGAGTGAAATCGTAGTCGCGAAACGTTATATGGAGAGTTTGCTTCATGTGGATCCTAAAGTTGGGGAGGATTTTATGTTTATTCATATGGGTAAATCCTCTTGCGTGGATATATGCGGAGAATTATTGCAATGTACAAAAATGTCTTATGGTGAACGACTCTCGTTAATGAATGTTTTGTTTAGCATCGCATACGTGCATGTCAATGTGAACCGTGCCGAATATGAAGTTCTTCTGGAAATAGCAAACGCTATGGAGATTACTCCTTGGGACCGTGTCTCGTTAGAATATCAGTTTGAATACAGGATCTGTTTCGAGAAGGATAAAAATAGGGAACAGGAGGGGAAAACTGGTCCTCGAAAACGAAAAGGCAAGAAACAATCAACTTCTGGCAAGGAAACGCCGAAAAGCGACGCAAACCGTCCACGAGAATCTGTCCCGTCAGAACAGATTGCGAAGAGTAGGATGTCTCAAGCGTATGAAGTTTTAGGCTTGCCTGACAAGTCGAATGAAGAAGAGGTCCGGAAAGCGTATCATGCTTTGGTGAAACAATGCCACCCTGATATGTTGCCTGATAATGTGAATGATGCCACAAGGGAGAAGGCATTGATACGTTTCCGTGAAATCCATGAGGCGTATAAGTTCCTTTGCGAAGTAATCTGTGAAGTGAATAGGTGAAGGTTGTCTGTGGAATGGGCGTGATCTTTTGTCGCCTATTTGTATGTGTTAATCATCTTCCGATTCAATATAGTAATGGGTGATGTAATAGTTCTCGCCGAAGTATCCTCTGCAGATTTCCGCTTTGACAAACCCCTTTAATGCTATTTTACCAGTGCTAATTCTGGAATACGTATTGACGTTATAGGAAGAACTGTTTGATTCCAACCTTTCTCCGAGCGCATTTAGTATTCTTTTTTGCCTTTCGGTAGTTTTGTATGTCTGTAGTCTGTTTTGTAGATCTTGATATCTTTTTTCCCAAGGTCCCAAAATAGATTCTCCATAAGGGATCATTTCCATATGGAATCGATTGATGGCCAATGTGTTTTCATCACCTTTTGATATTTCACAAAAGGATGTTGCAGGTTCGCTTTTGAACAAGTAATCCCCTTCGTTTTTTAAGTCTGTTTTTACAAAACCGAAATATAATAAAGAACCAATTACGTAAATTAGATATTGTTTCTTTATGAAATTGTTATGCTTTAAGAGATCTTGATAAGAGAAGATAATCTGAAATGTATTGGCAATCGTTTTATGTCTATTATAACTTAAGCACGATAATATAATGCATCCTAATAGCAATAAGTTGTAAAAGATTATTTGTTCGATATCGATTCCTCCTACGAGTAAGGTGTCGGATATGATTAGGATTATGGAAAAAATGGCGCATATGCAAACAGTGATATGGAATGAGTGTGTATGGAACGGTGTTTTGTCGTCGTAATTTGACAAGAAGTCGACTACATTCTCCGGATCATAATTTTCGTTCGGGTTCTCAGCGTGTATGTTGTTAAAATACCAATCTATGTATGTGCCGTTTTGGAACGCGAAGTATAATTTGTTTAAATCGTCAGTGGAAGGAAGAAGGTCTTTGCAGATTCCTTTTAGCATATCCCATTCCGAATCATTAATTGTATTGTCTAGATATGCGATGTGGAATAGTAAGTATGCGACGTATTTTTTTTGTGATTCGTTTAAATATGTTGCTAGATCTTTGACGGTGTTTTCATAATTGAAATGTGACTTGAATAAGACTCTATTGGGTGTGATCACATGATTTGGGGATTTTTTTTGTCGGATTGGAAACGATTTGTCATCCAATGTCTTGCTTTTAAGTAGGTCTAAAAATATATGAATCGAGTCGTATGATGAGTTTTCTTCGTTTTCTCCTTCTTTTTTTATCGTTTCCTCTACGATTTTGAAAGCTAACTTTTTCTCTTTGGGGTCTTTTATTGTTAAGTGTATGTAGTTGGAGATGAATATGAGTTTTTCTTGGAGAATCTCTTTGTTGTCTGTTTGTAGCAAATTACTCATCAATGCGACGATTGTGCGATGGATAATGGTCTTATTATTCATCGCATTGTAAAAGTTTTTCCTTACCCTTATGTATATTAGAAATTCTTTGATGAAAAAATACAAAGAACATATCGTGCAGATTAGGCCTGTAATATATATCGTGTAAAATGTGATGACGAATGTATCTTGATTCATTATTTTGATTTGTTTTAATAACTAAATAAGCGTTGATTAATTCATTTTTCCATGAATCTTTTCAGCGCATAAAATTCCATCCATGGCTGATGAGGTGATTCCACCCGCATAACCTGCTCCCTCTCCGCATGGATACAATCCCTTAATTTGTATGTGTTCCAATGTTTCCGGGTCTCTTGGTATGCGTACGGGGGATGACGTGCGTGACTCGACGCCGATGATGACCGCATCGTTGGTGAGGTATCCTCTCATTTTTTTGTCGAACTCCTTAAATCCGCCCTGAAGTCTTTCCCGAATGAATTTAGGCATCCATTTGTGCATGTCTGATGGTACAATGCCCGGTAAATAGGAGGTTTCGGGAAGGTCTTTGGAACTTCTATTGTTTACAAAGTCCAATAGTCGCTGCGCTGGCGCCACAGCCATTCCACCTCCGTTTTCATAGGATAGCCTTTCGAATTTTTCTTGGAATCTTAACCCTGCTAATGGACCGTACTGTTCGTATTCTTTAAGGTCTTCTGGTCTGATTTCCACTACTATAGCAGCATTCGCATGGGGCGAATTCCGTTGCGAAGGCGACATTCCGTTGACTACACACTCTCCTTCGCCTGTGGATGCGGGGACGATGAATCCGCCCGGACACATGCAAAACGAATATACGCCTCGCTCATTCACTTGCGTGACGACATTGTATGCTGCTGCGGGGAGGTATTTCCCCCTGTTCTTGCAGTGGTATTGTATGCTGTCTATCAAAGCTTGTTTGTGTTCCACACGTACACCCATAGCGAATCCTTTGCATTCTAATTGTATGCCTTCGTTATGTAGCATGGCATATATGTCCCGAGAAGAGTGTCCTGTAGCTAAAATTAGATTTTCGGCATGGAACACTTCCCCTTTTTCGGTTTTGATTCCTTGCACATGGTCGTCTTTTAGCAAAATCTCAGTCATTTTGGTCTCGAAATGGATTTCCCCGCCGTGGGAAAGAATAGTTTCCCTCATGTTTTTTATGATGGTGGGAAGACGGTCGGTTCCGATATGCGGATGAGCTTCATAGAGAATTTCGTCTTGTGCGCCATGTTGGTGGAAGGTGAGTAGGATTCTGCTTCCGTCTCCTTTTTTCTTTGAACGGGTAAACAATTTGCCGTCCGAGAATGTGCCTGCCCCGCCTTCTCCGAAACAATAGTTAGACTCAATGTCAAGTCCGTTATTGCGGTTCAGTTGGGCGATGTCTTTCTTTCTGTCGCTCACTGGTTTCCCTCTTTCGATGATGATGGGTTTTATACCTAGTTCGATGAGCCTAAGCGCGGCGAAAAGGCCTGCGGGACCTGCCCCGATGATAAGGACGCTTTTACCGTGAGTGACATCCTGGTAATGGAAAGGGTAGGTGATTGGGGCTCGTTCTGTCCCTTTCGTATAGACGTTTACGCAAAGGTTAATTTTAACTTGCGAGCGGGAACGTGCGTCAATGGATTTTCGTGTGATTTCAATGGCTGTTACATCTTTGGCAGCCATACGTGTCTTTTTAGCCACTTCCTCCTTTAGGAGTTGTTCTTCCCCCGCTTGTTCCGGGAGGAGGGTTAACTGTATGTTTTGAAAGAAAGCCATGTTCTGTATTCTGCTCGTATGTTCAATATTGGTTTGTTCGTTTCTTTTGACCTATCACCAAGTTTATCGCCGTTTAATTGGCTAATGTCCTTTTGTCTATAAATTCTTGGAAGGAGTCCTTGTAGGAATCCGAAATAGGAATGTATGTCTTCCCAAATATGATTCGGTTACGTTCAACCTCCTTTATTTTGCTGGCGTGAACAATGTAGGAACGATGCACGCGCAAGAATTCCTGTGCTGGCAGAGTTGTCTCTAATGATTTCATGCTCATGAGCGATAGGATAGGGTATTGTTGGTCTTCCAGGAATATTTTGACGTAATCCTTCATGCCTTCAATGTAGAGGATTTTTCCCAGCTCGACTTGAACCAATTTGTAGTCGGTTTTTACGAAAATTGTTTTCTTTGCCTCTTCTTGTGTTTGCTCGATAGGTGCAGCCGGCTTTTGAGTGTTTGCTACCATTTCGAACCAGTTTACAGCTTTGTTGGCTGCTTGGAGGAAGTCGTTGTAACTGATTGGCTTTAGGAGGTAGTCCAACGCATTCACCTTAAATCCGTCGACAGCGTACTGTTGGAAGGCTGTGGTGAAAATAACTTTGGTTTTATCTCCGATAAGCCTGGAAAACTCTAATCCGTTCATTTCCGGCATTTGGATATCCAAAAACATTAGGTCTGGGGCGCTCTCTGAAAAGATTTTTGATGCTTCGACCGCACTTGAATAACTTCCCACCAAATTTAGGAAAGGGGTCTTTTTCACATAAGATTCGATTAGACCTAAAGCCAATGGCTCGTCATCTACGACAATGCAATTTAGTGTCATATTCCTTAGTCCTTTTTTGCGTTAATGATTAAAATTGAATGATATGTATCTCCCTCGACTCCATATTCAAATGTGTGGGAATCAGGGTAAATGAGTTCTAGCCTTCTCTTGGTGTTTCCCATTCCGATGCCGGATCCGCTCTTGTCGTGCTCTTCCGATTTGGGAAAGTAGCTGTTGCGAAGTTCGCAACGTACCGTGTTTTCTTCCGTTTGCTCGATTGAGAAGTGGATGAATGAGGGTTGGTTGTTGGTCACACCATGTTTGAACGCATTTTCGATTAGCGAGATGAATAATAGTGGAGCGATTGGCATGGTGGGGTTCAATGTTATGTCCGTGGTGATTTTCACATCCACCAATTTCGTTAGCCTTAAACGCATTAGGTCCACGTAGTTGTTTATGAAATCTATCTCTTTTTGGATCGGAACGTATTTCTGTCCATCGTCGTACAAGACGTACCTAAGCATTTTGCTTAGCTCCATGACAGCTTCTTGTGATTTCTCCGGACTGATGGCTATCAATGCGTAGATGTTGTTAAGCGTGTTGAAAAGGAAATGCGGGTTGATTTGGCTCTTGAGGTTTTTGAGTTCCGCCTCCACTTTTTGTTTCTCCTCTTCCTGACGCTGTTCTTCAGCCTGGAACCATCTCGAGGTCGTTTTGATGGCTACGGCGATTCCTGCGATGCAGATAAAAGAGAATATGTCGGATACGATATGCCACCATCTGAAACGCATCTTGTCCTGTTGCTTTCTCTTGGTCATGTTAGGCTTGGTCACAACGATTTCGTCTTGGCTGATCACGGTGATCGGGTCCGCATTCTGTTGCTTCAATGATTCGACCTCTTTCTCTAATTCATCGATTTTCTCCATTAAGACGACACTTCTAGGTGGTATGTATGGAGTCAAATGGTATAGCCAAAGATAATTGAATCCGCATAGGAAGATGATTAAGCAAGCATTATGCGCTATGTAGCTTTTTAGGCGGTTGGCGAAAAGGTATTTGCCTATGAGTAAGCAATAGTTTAAATAAAATATGATGACGAACGAAATCGGTGTGATTATGTATTTTAGGTAGTTCGTCCAAAGGTTTTCGTCACTTCTGAAGAAAAAGAAGATCGGAACCAAAAATATCACTAACCAAGCAATGATGTGAATCGAGATTAGTATGTTCTTCTTGAATGGATGAATGGTGTTATTCATGGTGGATAATATTTAAATCTAAAATGATTGGTAAATGATCGCTATAGCCGTATGCGTAGAATGTTCCCATAAAAGATCTTTTGGGCGCTTTCCCTGTTTTGTCTTCTTTCAACAAAAAATCTTCCGCGCAAATTTTCACTTTCCCGGTTGTTGTGTTCAGCCCGTTTCTGCCATTCAGCATGGAACCAGAGACGATGAATTGGTCTAGGATGCCCCATTCGCCGCCAAATTTGTGGCTGCCCATGTCGCCCTTCCCGACAAATTGTTCACATAAATTGTATAGTTTCCCAGGAGAATGGATTGTCTCCGGATTTTCCGCCCCAAGGTGTTTTTTTATGCTTGGGTTATATGGATAATCGTTGAAATCTCCCATGATGATGATGTTGCAGTTGGGGTTTCTAAAAAAGAGACTGTCGGTGAAGGAACGCAATGTTTGCGCCGCTTTGATCCTTTTGTGTTCCGATTCTAGTTCGCCACCGTAGCGTGATGGCCAATGGTTGACGAAGAGGTGGAGCGTGTCTCCGTTGCTGAGCGTTCCTGTTGCATGAAGTATGTCGCGCGTTGGTCTGTCTCCCTCGATTTCTATATGGATGAAATCTTCTTGGATGAGCTTGAATCGTGATGGCTGGTAGGCTAGCGCCACGTCGACTCCTCTTTGGTCGGGAGAGTCTTTGTGTACAAATTGGTAGCCACAGGTTTTCAGTTGTGTGTGTTGTAGTAAGTCCGTCAACACTTTTTTGTTCTCCACTTCGCAAAGACCAATGATGACGGGCTTTTCCCATTCACCTGCCGCAGTGATGGCTCTGGATATGTTATTCAGTTTATTCTTGTATTTCCCTTCCGTCCATTGGTGGTCGCCTTCGGGTGTGAATGATTCGTCGTCTGTCAGAGAGTCGTTTTCGCAATCGAATAGGTTTTCTACATTGTAACTTACTATTCGTATCGTTTCGATAGATTGGGCTAGGGAGAGACCACATGTGTTTGCTGCCGCGATAAAGAAGCAAATGATGATGCGACGAATGTTTTGAAGACACATGTGTTTCATCTTGCCTTATTCTTTGGTTTCTTTTTCGTCGTTCCCTTCATCCGTTGCGGATTTTACTACAATTTGCAACGCACCTAGGTCGGGAGCCGCCTCAATATTCCTTATTACTCCGTCTTTGTCCGCTTTGATGTTCTCGTTTATAAGGACAAGGGCAAGGTCTCCTCTCTCTTTGCACGGAGAATCTTCGCTTAAGTGGTAATCGAAGAGTAGTTTATCCTTATCTATAAGTTGGAAACGAGGAGTTTTATTCCGTATGATGACATTGAAATGGTTTTCGTCATTTGCGATTTCCTCTTCGGTCAATTTTGTGAAAAGAAGGCAATGGTCGAATTTGTAGTCTAGACTATCATTTTTATCGAATGTTTCGATGTATAACTCGTTCCATAAATCCGGGTTGTAGCGGTAGGCGGAAGTGTCTCCTGATACGATACAATTGTTGAAGTTCGCTTTGAAAGGTAGAGGTGCGGTCTTTGTTTTGTTTGACATTGTGACCGCACATGTATAATTTCCGATGCCCTTGTTGTTAGAATCCATTGTGCAATGGTCAAAACGATATTGCCCACCCCAAAGGAATACACAATTTTCTGTGCCATTTGTGAATATGGAATTGTATGCGTATACGGAAGCGTTGTACCCATACAGGCATGAAGCGAGAACGTTATGGATTTGGCTATTGGCGATGGTAAGTCGATATTCATTATCTACGATTTCAGAAGAGTCTATTTTAATTCCGAATGCGCCGCTTCGAATAAATGCATGGTTGATTATATTGTTAGAACTGGATGACGTGAACTCAATGCCTCCCCATTGGTTATAGATTTGGTCGTAAAGAACGTCACTGGCGAAATAATCCGTACGGTCTGTCCGCATGACGATTTCCTTGCCTTCCGTTCCGTTCATGACTAAAGATCCCTTGACGAGTACGGTGGCATTCTTTTTCATGTACAATGTTGTACCCTCGGCGATTGTGAGTGTGGCAGTGGAATCCACTATCAGCGAATCGTAGATCAAATATGGCTTGTCGTTAGCCCACGAAGTGTTTTCTGTTATATGGACTGGCTCCTTTTTGTGGTACGCATCCTGTCCGAATGCTTGTAGAACGATGGTCTGGCAGTTGCCGTTATAGATGAAATTTAGTTTGTCCTCGATGATAATCGGTAATTTTTCTCCGCTTTCCGCCGCTATGATTTTGACAAATACGAATATGCTGTCACCTGCCAAAATTTCAACGTCGGAGAACGAAGTGCCAGATTTCCCATTAACGTTTACCTTAAAATAATTCTTTTCTGATAGAAGTGTGATGGAAGATATTTTAATGTTTACCTGTTCCTTATTATAAATTTTGAATATTGCTGTAGGACTTATTGTTTGTGTCAGGATCGTGTCGAATAGAATCGAATCGCACATCGTCAGTTTATAGTCCGAATTTGTCGTGAAATCATCTTTGCAACTTTGGGAGATGCAGGCAAAGATAACGCTGGTTAAGATGATAATAGTACGGAATATTGAAATACAATATTTTTTCATTGCTTATTATTTATAAGACTTCAAAATTAGTATAAAAAAATGAATACGCTGACACTTTTGTGAAAAAACGCATTGTTAAATTGTCATAAATTCTATATTGATTTAAATCTGAATGTTACGTCTGTTTTTGTAGATGGAAAACAAAAAATATAGATGAAATAGTTGTGATGTTTCTGATAAAGTTATTGTCGGGTTTGTAATTTACTATGTATCAATGTTTAATTTTTCGAATTTGACAATAAAGATTATTTTGCTTGATTTTTTTTATTTTCTGTGTTTTTATTGAATTTTTTCACTATTTTTGTAGTCAGTTTAGGATTGTGTATGTCTTTACAACAGTCTCAAGGTTACGGATATTTGGTGTGCGTGGTCGTGCATCAGCCGAGTTCCGAAGTGTTTACTTTTAAAGGGTAGATGTGAGCGGACAACCTTGTAATGCCCGCATTTACATTTTTGCGGGGAGAGATTGGTATATGCTTTCCTTTATTAATAATCGTTGGAAAACTATAAAATTAGGTTCATGTTTAATATTTTGTGTGTCTGATATTTATAGTATATGTTTGACCGCAATGATTTGCGTTTTTATTCTTTGATTATTACATTTCATTATGTCTGATTTTTTTTGTTCCATGTCGGATACCACATGTTGGCTACTGGTCATGGCGTCGGCATTGATAATATCTATTGTGGCTGCCGGTGTGTTGATTCCTCAAATCCTTTTAATTGCGTTCAGAAAGAAGTTGTTTGATGAACCGGACGAGAGGAAAATCCATCATTCCACGGTTCCAAGATTGGGAGGGTTGGCATTCGAACCGGTCATCATATTTTCGATATGTATTCTTTTGGTATTTGATGTCCACGCTTTGCGTTTCGATTTGATGACGGAGTTGGGTAACCATGTTTTATGCCTTTCCGTATGTCTATGCTCTCTTATTTTGTTGTATTTGGTCGGTATTGCAGACGATTTAATCGGCGTAAAATACAGCGCGAAGTTTGTTATACAGGTATGTTGCGGATTTCTGTTCCTTTTCGGTGGGTTGTACATATCCAATTTATACGGTTTGTTCTCCTTTGAAAGATTACCGTCTTTCGTTTTCTGGCCTTTGTCGGTTATATTAGTGGTATTCATCATAAATGCGATGAATTTGATTGATGGTATAGACGGCTTAGCTTCTGGCTTGAGCGCCGTCGCGTTAGGTTATTATGGTTGTGTGTTCTTTGAAATAAAAGAGTATACTTTCGCTTTGGTCGCTTTTTCGACCTTAGGTACGGTTATTCCGTTCTTTTACTATAATGTATTCGGGAACGCCGAAAAGCAACAGAAAATATTTATGGGTGATACTGGATCGTTGACCATTGGCCTCATCTTATGTTTCCTTAGTTTTAGGATGGCGAACGAGGAGATTTCTCAAACGCACACGTGCCTCTCCAAAGTCCATCCATTGTTTTTGGCCTTTTGTCCGTTGCTTGTCCCGTGTATGGACGTGGTGAGGGTTTTCATCCACCGTATAAAAAAAGGCAATAGCCCATTTTTACCGGACAAAAGCCACATACACCATAAGTTGTTGGCTCTCGGCATGAACCAACATTCCGCAATGATAACGATATTGATTTCTTCGTCGTTTTTCATTGTCGCGTGCTTGATATTGTCTAAGATTATTGAGTCGACCGTATTGTTCCTAGGGTGTATCGCCTTGTTCACGGGATTGAATATTTGGTTGACACACATGATTGAGAAAAAAGAACTTAAAAAATAAATAACAAATTGAAAATAATGAAAGGCAAATTATTGTTTATCGCAGCGCTTTCTTGTGTGCTGTTCAGTTCTTGCTCTTCGTACAAGAAGATTCCGTATTTTCAGGATGCGGATCGTATCAAAGGCATCAACACATCCTCTGTACAAGAGATTACTCTTCGTCCAAAGGATAGGATTTCTATCGTCGTAAACTGTAAAGATCCTCAGTTGTCTGCCTTGTTCAACCTTCCATATGTCACTCAGCGTGTGGTGAGTACGGGTGCCCGTAACACTTTATTCGGAGAGGAGACCAGTGCGGTTTCCGGTTATACCGTAGATAGCGAGGGTAATATCGACTTCCCTACGATTGGTAAGATAAACGTCGCTGGTTTGTCGCGTAGTGAGTTGTCTACCTTGATTAAAGATGAAATCGAGACGAGGAACCAAGCCAAAGATCCTGTCATTACCGTCGATTTCCTTAATTTAAGCGTGACGATCATGGGTGAGGTGACAAATCCTGGAATCTATCGTATTTATAAAGATAACATGACTTTGTTGGAGGCGATCAGCTCTGCGGGTGATGTTACGATCCAAGGTAAACGCGAGAACGTATTGGTCCTTAGAATGGAGGAGGGGAAACAAAAGACTTACCGCGTCAATCTGACTTCTTTACAGAACGTCGTCCAATCTCCTGTATTCTATCTGCAACAGGATGATATCATATATGTGGAACCTAATAAGATGAAGGCAAAACAGTCTACTGTAAACGGTAATGACGTGCGTTCTACATCTTTCTGGATCTCTTTGTCTTCGTTGGCGACTACCATCGTCGCTTTAGTGTTGAACAATAATAAATAATAATCATAATTTTTATGGAAGAAACGAAAAAAAACGGCGGTAGCCAATCGGAAGATTTCATCGAGTTAGGTGAATTGATTCTGTTGTGTGTCCGGAAATGGTATTGGTTCGCAATCTCCTTTGCCATTGTGTTGACATTAGCCACCTTTTACATTCTGAAAACGCCAGAGTCCTATACGCGTACGGCGGAAGTGCAGATTAAATCGGAGGCTAAGAACGGACCTAGTATGAATATCCAAAACGCATTCAACGACATGGGTGGCATGTTCGCCATGAACACGAACGTCAATAATGAATTGCGTGCTTTGTTGTCCGCAGATGTGATGTTTGAGGTCGTGAAACGATTACATCTGGATGTGAATTATTCAGTTGATGGTAGTTTCCATGAAAACGTGTTATATGGGTCGAACCTCCCTGTGACCGTCACTTTCTTCGGACTTACAGATTATGATAATGTAAGTTGTGAAGTTTCTTTGGGTGACTCAGCCGCATCAAAGGATTTTTTTACAATCAACAAATTCTCTAACGGCCAGGTCAAAGATATTATTGAACCTACCATTGGTTCCATCGGTGACACTGTCGACACTCCTATTGGTCGTATGCTCGTTGAACGTAATTATAGGTTCTCTGGCAGTTATGTGAACAAGATAAAAGTGACTCGTCTAAATATGTTCACATCCCAAGAGATTTGGTCTGGTTCGTTGAATGTGACCCAAGACGACGAAAAGGCTGATGTCATCACGCTTGAAGTTAAGGATGTCTCTATCCAACGTGCTGATGACATTTTGGATATGTTGATCAAGGTTTATAACGAGAATTGGATTTCTGATAAGAACCAAATCGCTGATGGTACTTCAATGTTCATTAACGAACGTTTGAATATCATCGAAAATGAGTTGTCTTCCGTTGATAACGACATCTCTTCCTATAAAAGTAAGATGCTCTTGCCTGACGTCAAGGCTGTGGCGGAAATGTCAATGCAGGAGAACGCTAATATTTCCAACCAATTGCGTGATCTCAACGCTCAATTGTACATGACTAACTATATCAGGGATTATCTTTCTGTACAAAAGAACCAAACTAAGGTTTTGCCTGTGAGCTCCGGTTTGCAGAACGCTAATATCGAGGCTCAAATCTCTGAGTATAACGAAAAGATGTTACAACGTAATCGTTTGGAATCTAATAGTAGTTCCGAGAACGAGTTGGTGAAACAAATGGATAATGACTTGGGGTCTATGCGTAGTGCCATCTTGGTTTCCATTGACAACCAAATCGCCGCTATCGATAACCAAATCAGAAACTTGAAACGAAGCGAACAACAGGCTTTGTCCCGAATTTCTTCGAACCCTAAACAAGCGGAGATGTTGTTGTCTGCTGAACGTCAACAAGCCGTAAAAGAGGCTTTGTATTTGTTCCTCCTCCAAAAACGTGAGGAAAACGAATTGTCCCAATCTTTTACAGCATATAATACCCGTGTGATTAAACGTCCTGGTGGTAGCATGCTCCCTGACGCTCCTAAGAAAAGCAATATTCTTTTGGTTGCTTTCGCTATCGGTCTGATCGTTCCTATCGCTTTGATTTACGTTAAGGAGACTTTGAATACGACGCTCCGTGGCAAGAAGGATTTGGAGCACGTTCCTGTTCCTTTATTGGGCGAAATTCCGTTGTCTCAATTGCCTAAGAAGTGGTGGCAGTTCTGGAGAAAGGATCAGAAAGTGCAGGATGCGGTTGTGGAACATGGTAACCGTAATGCGATTAATGAGGCCTTCCGTATTTTGCGTACCAACCTCGAATTCATGGTGAATAAAGATAGCAATGTGATGTTGTTCACTTCCTATAATGCTGGAAGTGGTAAGAGCTTCCTTTGCGTCAACACTGCCTTGAGTTTGGCTATCAAAGAAAAGAAGGTACTTGTCATCGATGGTGATATGCGTCATGCCACGTTGTCAAAATGGGCTAATAGCCCTAATATAGGTCTAAGCACGTTCCTTAGTGGAAAGGTTAACTCTATTGATGAGGTCCTTGTCAAGAGTGTCGCTGGAAATGTTGGCTTGGATATGATTCCTGTCGGCGCAATTCCACCGAACCCATCAGAATTGATTGGTAGTGATTTGTTGAGTGAGTCCATCAATAAATTGAAAGGTCAATATGATTACGTGTTCATCGATTGTCCTCCTATTGATGTTGTGGCTGATGCGCAAATCGTCGCTAATTTCGCTGATAGAACATTGTTCGTTGTTCGTACTGGTCTTTTGGAACGTTCTATGCTGGACGATTTGACTGATTTGTACAACGAAAAGCGTTTCAAGAATATGACTTTGATCCTTAATGGTACCAAGATGGAGAAAGGCAAATATTCTTATCGTAATGGTTACTATAGCGGTGATTATTATTCTTATAGTTGATATTTTGACGGGATGTCCGGATGTCCATCACCTGGACATCCCTCTAAATTTCTAATCTGATTTTTTATAATGTCTTTGTTTGGGTTTCTGAACAATAAGGTGACTGTCGACGAATCTGGGATTTGTCAAGGTTTGATTGATTGTCACGCGCATGTTATTCCGGGTGTGGATGATGGCGTCCAAAAAATCGAAGAATCATTGGATGTCCTTAACCTTTATGAAAAACTTGGCATGAAGGAAATTTATTGCACACCGCATATCATGGAGGATTTCCCTAACTCCACACAAAAACTTAGGGATGGTTTCGCACTTTTATGTGAAACTTACCATGGCTCGATGAAACTTCATCTTGCCGCCGAATACATGATGGATAATCTCTTGAATAGTAGATTGTCCGAAAATGATTTATTGACTCATGGCGAAAATGGAGACCATCTTTTGATTGAAACCTCCTATTTCTCTTGCCCTGGGTATTTTGACGACATTATTTTTAAAGTCCGTTCAATGGGGCTTTGGCCTTTGCTCGCTCATCCTGAACGTTATACCTATATGGATAATAAGAGATATGAGGAGTTGAAAAATCTAGGCGTGAAGTTCCAATTAAATTTACCCTCTTTGGGTGGACGTTATGGAGATGATGTCCGGAAAAAAGCCAGTAACCTTTTGGAGAAGGGCTTGTATGATTTCATTGGTACGGACACTCATCGTTTTGAGTCTGATTTTGGTTCTAGAAAAATAAGAAAGAGTGATGCGGAACTTTTAAGGTTATTGAATAAATAATATCTCCGCGCTCTGAAACAAAATATTCATTCTTATCGTATTATATTTTAACAATATGGATAAAGATTTGATTACGGTTACTTCCCCTTTGCTTCCTGATTTGGATGAATTCTACGGGTTGTTGAAGGAGATTTGGAATTCCAAGTATATAACCAACAATGGTTCTTTCCATAAACAATTGGAGAAGGAGTTGGCTGAATATTTGAAAGTCCCTTTTGTTAGCCTATTCACGAATGGTACTTTGCCTCTCATCACCGCACTTCAAGCTTTGCGGGTTACTGGCGAGGTGATTACTACACCATATAGTTTTGTCGCTACGACACATGCTCTTTGGTGGAATGGCATAAAACCTGTCTTTGTCGACATCGACCTTAAAACCGGTAATTTGGATCCGGAAAAGATTGAGGCGGCGATTACACCTAAAACGACCGCGATTATGCCTGTCCATGTTTATGGTAAACCTTGCGATACGGTTAAGATTCAAGAAATCGCGGATAGATATGGTCTTAAGGTAATTTATGACGCTGCCCACGCTTTTGGTGTCCAAGTAAATGGTGAAAGCATTTTAAACGCTGGCGATATGTCCACTCTTTCTTTCCATGCGACGAAAGTGTACAACACGATAGAGGGTGGTGCGATGGTGATGCATGACGAGAAGACGAAACAAAGAATCGATTATTTGAAGAATTTCGGTTTCTCCGGTGAAACTACGGTTGTGGGACCTGGCATCAACTCCAAGATGGATGAGCTCCGCGCCGCATATGGCATCTTGAATTTACGTCAGGTGGACGACGCAATCGAATCTCGCCATCAGGTTGCCATAGCTTATCGTCAAGCGTTGAAATCTGTGAAGGGTGTTTCTTATTTCGATGATATGCCTGGAGTAAAACATAATTACTCTTATTTCCCGATATTTATCGACCAGGAACAATATGGTATGTCACGAGACGAGCTTTATATGAAGATGAGGGCCGCTAATGTACTTGGCCGCCGCTATTTTTATCCTCTTATAAGCGAATTTTCCACTTATCGTGGACTTGAATCCGCAAAACCTGAAAACTTACCGAATTCTCACAAGATGGCTAATTCTGTCATATGCCTTCCAATGCATCATACTTTGAATAGCGAAGAGATTCAACGAGTTTTAGAGCAAATTGTTAAATAATAGGAAATATATTATGGCACAGAAAAAGCTGATGCTTCTTGGCGGAATACATTACCTTTTACCGGTCATAGAAGCTGCTCATAAACAAGGATATTATGTAATCACTGTGGATTATATCCCTGATAATGTAGCTCATGAATATTCTGATGAATATATTAATGTAAGTATTATTGATAAGGAGGCTGTGCTTAAGGTCGCTCGTGAGAAACAGATAGATGGAATTTTATCGCACGCTGTTGATCCTGGTGTTGTGACCGCATCTTATGTACAGGAAAAAATGGGACTCCCTTCTTTCGGTCCATATGAATCGGTCGAAATTCTTCAAAACAAAGATAAGTTCAGGGCTTTCCTCCGTGACCATGGTTTTAATGTGCCTTGGGCTTTTGGATTTAATTCTGTGGAAGATGCTTGGGCAAATAAAGATAAATTCAAGTATCCGTTAATCGTTAAGCCAACAGATTCTGCTGGTAGTAAAGGGTGCACTCGTGTGGATGACGAAGGACATTTGTTGCCTGCTTTCGAATGGGCAATGAAGCACTCTCATGTTGGACATATCATAGTAGAGGAGTTTATCGAGCAATTTGGTTGCTCTTCGGATTCAGATAGTTTTTCCGAAAATGGTGTTTTCAAGTTCATCTCGTTCTCTAGCCAACGTTTCGATAAAAAGGCCGCAAATCCGTATGTGCCATGTACTTTTTGCTGGGGATCGACTTATACTCCGGAACAAGAAAAGGAGCTAGCGTCGGAGCTTCAGCGTCTGATCACATTGCTTCATATGAATACTTCTGTGTATAACATAGAGACGCGTGTGGGGAAGAATGGTAAGCCATATATCATGGAGGTCTCTCCTAGAGGTGGTGGAAACCGTATTTGTGAAATGTTGCGTTTGGCTACTGGCGTTGACTTGATCACTACAGTTGTCCGCACCGCAGTGGGTGATCCGATCGAAGAGGTGGAACAAAAGCCTTATGTGGGCTTATGGGCCGAAGTAATCCTCCATTCTGAAAAAGCCGGTAAATTCGTTCGTCTGGATATTGACGAAGAGGTGCGGAAGAAATATGTTTACCAAGAGGACCTTTGGGTAAAACCAGGTGATTTTATCGAATCGTTTAATGGTGCGAACAATACGATTGGTTTTGTCTTCTTTAAATTCGACACAATAGAAAATAGGGATAAGTATATTTTGAATCAAGACGAATGGCTTCATGTCGTTGTAGAGTGATTCGTCCCATATTTTAGTTTTTTTTCCTATGGAAAACAATAAAGATATTTATTTCGCTCCGATTGTCATACCGACTTTATGTCGCTCCAAACATTTCATCAGACTCATTGAAAGCCTGAAAAGGAATACGTGGGCGAAATATACGGACGTATATGTCGGGTTGGATTATCCGCCTGCTGAAAAATATAGAGAAGGGTGGAAGGAGATATGCGAATATTTGGATAGTGATGATTTCAACAAATATTTCGCCAAATTTACAGTTTTCAAACACGAAAAGAATCTTGGTAGTTGTGATAACACAATGCACTTGATTCATTATGTTTGGGATAGGTATGAATGTTGGATTCGTACTGATGATGATGCTGAATTTTCTCCTAATTTCTTGGAATATGAGGATAAGTGTCTCTGGGAATATCGTAATGACCCTCAAGTGATTTGTGTGTCTGGATACTCATATCCGGTTCAATGGAAAGTACAGGATGGCGCCAATTGCCTTAAACAGAATTTCTGTGTGTCATCTTGGGGATTGGGCTTTTGGCGGAGTAAAAAAGATGGTTACTCCTCTTATATTTCATCTGGCCAAATGTTGAAGGATGCGGCAAAGGTGATAAAAAACGGGTTCGACAAACGAATGATCGATTCTTGTTTCCGCGATTATTTCTCCGCCGCATTGTCATTTGGTAGTCAAGTGCCTTTGTTGAGAATGTGTTCAGACATTTCTTTACGCGCTTATTTGGCTTGCAGAAGTTGCTATTGTATTTTCCCAGTGCTTTCTAAAGTAAGGAACCATGGATTTGACGGTTCTGGAGAATATTGTACGGCCGTCGAAAAGAATGGTAACCATGCGTTGGATTATTGCTATTCAGACCAGGAGATAGACTTGTCGACTGAATTCAATTTGGTTCCGGATGATTCTTTGCAGTTTTTGGAGGAGAATAGGACCGCATTGAATGAATTTGATTATCGCTCGCCAGAAGAAATGGAACATGCCAAACATAATTATGCGCTGATTAAACGTTATGGTTTAACTTTGGCGAAGTTTATTCATGGTGTCGAGTCCTTTTTTAAGAACAGGAAAAAATAATTTAAACCATGATTCCCAAAATTATTCACTATTGTTGGTTCGGTCACAATCCCTTACCTAAATTAGCGGAGAAATGCATTGCCTCATGGCGTGTTTATCTTCCTGATTATGAGATAAAATTGTGGAATGAGGATAATTTTGACGTGAATATAGTTCCTTACACTAGCGAAGCGTATGCTCAAAAAAAATATGCTTTCGTAAGTGACTATGCGCGTTTTTGGATTCTGTATAACTACGGTGGTTTATATTTTGATACGGACGTCGAGGTTATCAAACCATTGGATCAAATAATTAACGGCGGGCCATTTATGGGGTGTGAACAAGATTATATCCCAATGCCGAATGGGTCTTACGCTAAGGGGAATGGTGCTGCTGTAAATCCCGGTTTGGGTATAGGCGCGGAGGCTAATATGGTTATTTACAAAGAGATTTTGGACGTATATGCAAATTTGCATTTTCTCCATGCCGATGGAAGCGTAAACGAAAAAACCGTTGTCGCGTATATATCCGAACTGTTATCGAAATATGGGTTGATGGCTAAGGAGGATATACAAGACATATGTGGCTTGCTCATATATCCGAAAGAGTATTTCGGACCTAAAGACTATTTGACGAATGAAGTCAACATAACCGAACATACGTTGACCATCCATCACTATGACGCTAGTTGGCGTGATAAAAGTCTTTGGTGCCGTTTTTGTACCTCTTTTAAGAAAGGCTTCTTATTACGATTGATACCTTCGGCAATCACACAAAAGATTCTCCTTTTGAAGGAGAGGAAAAGAACTACGGGTTCATATTTTAAATGAAAGCTTAATATGTTTTTAGCTTATTACGTATATAATCTCATGTTTCTCGTACTGATATTTTTGTCGTATCAGTATGCGATGACGGGTAAAAGGGTGTTCCCTTATATGATTATTGCTATTTTCACATTGGTTATCGGTCTCCGATACCATGTGGGTGATGACTATATGTCTTACAGGGGATTCTTTTTCAACACGAAATATTTCCCTAACATGGAGTATGGATTTACGTATGTATGTAAGTTTTTCCATTACGTTGGCTTCCATTATTGTACGATTTTCCTCTTGGTGGCATGCTTGGAGATTTATTTCTTCGTAAGGACTTTCCAGAAGTTTAGGTTCGTGATGCCATGGGCGTTTTTCTTCTTGTTGACAACATTGGAGTTGTTCATTTGGAACAATGCCTTACGTCAAAGTGTGGCATTCTGCATCTTCCTCTATTCGATACGTTTTGTGCATGAAAGGAAGATTATTCCTTTTGCCCTCTTGATTGTACTGGCGGGGTCAATCCATAAAACCGCATATCCGCTTGGCGTCTTCTATATACTTCTGAATTATAAGGTTAAGGATGATAAATGGCTGCAATACATGTTGTTTTTCGGAACTTTTGCGGCAGGAGCGGTTTTGAAAGATTTTATTTTCTCCAATCTGGGTTCTCTTGCGGGAGCTATAGGTTTTGGTGAAACTACCAACAACATGGATTACCTGAAAACGTTGGACTGGTCTAATAGCAAGAACTCCATGGGTATAGCCACCTTTATTTGGATGATGATGGACGTTACTTGTATTTGGATGTACGACAAAATGAAAAAGATGCATGGACATTTAGGTTTTGAATGTTACTATAAACTCTATTTCATTGGAATTCTTTTGCAGAACTGTATCGGTGGTACCTATCTTGACCGTCTCAACATGTACTTCCTTCCTTTCCGTATCGTGATTTATTCATTCCTGATTTATGAATTGGCGAAAAACAAGGATGTGTTGTATAGGGTTCCGATCATCATGTTCTGTTCTTTAACGTACGCTTTGAGCATGTGGGCTATATTTAATCATGCAGCCACATGTTCCCCGTATGAATTCGTCGATTTGGGCTTTTTCCCTTCGACACCGGATGTTTTTGAATAACTAATTGTTTGTTGCCGTGTTTCTATCAATCGTAATGCCTTCCTACAATGTCGAACAATATATTAAGGATTGTTTGGCGAGTTGCGTTAACCAAGATTTCGATAAGGATAACTACGAGATCATTGTAATTAACGATGGTTCTAAAGATTCCACATTGGATGTGGTGAACACGTTCATCGAACAAAACAATACCACGAACATTCGTGTGGTCAGTCACGAGAACTGTGGATTGAGCGCCACTAGAAATCGGGGAATCAACCTTGCACAAGGAGATTATATTTGGTTTGTGGATAGCGACGATTGGATTGCGGAAGGTTCCATTAAAGAAATTTTCGAAACGGTCGAGAGAAACAATAGTCCTGAATTGGTCGTTTTGAATACGATTTTACGGAAGGGCGGTGTGGATTCTGTGATAGAAAGGAATTTATCTGACGAAGTAGGTTCCGGTGAATATATATATAACAATTCGTATATATTCCCTTATAGTGGAGCTCCTTTTTATGTCTATAAACGCAGCTTTTTGAATGACAATAATTTGTCTTTTAAAGAGGGAATATACTTTGAGGATTGTCTTTTCACACCTATCGTTTTAAGTTTAGCGGAAAGATGCTGCTACTATTCCAAGCCTGCATACATATATCGTCTGCGAGAGAATTCCATCACGACATCGTCCATCTCGGAGAAGAAACTATACGATTCAATTACAGTCGCGGAAGCTTTAGCTGATCGATTGAATGACGAACGTGCGAAGTACAAGACCGTTTTAAGGGATGCCGCATGCAGGACGTATGAAGTATTGCTTAGGTACTATATAATGAAATCCGATGCCACCACAAGAAAGAAATTCTTGGGTATAATCAATTCTAATGGCAATTGGAAGTCTTTATTGGTGGATGTCCGTCTTAAACATAAGGTTTATTACCTCATCATGAAGGTATATTCAATCTTTCGAGGTTGATCGATTATTTTATTTGTTTCGATGAGATTAGTTGCGTTTCACCTTTTCAATGATTATTCGGGAAGTCCGAAAGTGTTGAAGACGGTAATTTCAGGACTTCTTTCCCAAGGCGTGGAAGTGGATGTTTTTACCTCGAAGGGTGGGGTACTTGATGAATTCCATCATGAGAAACTACAAAACTACCGATATAGTTATCGTTTCTCCATGAATCCTATAGTTACAACACTTCGATATTTTTATGCTCAGATACGAATGTTCTTTTTTGCCTTCCGCTATCTGTTCAAAAAAGATGTCGTTTTCTATATCAATACGATACTTCCTTTCGGAGCTGCGTTGGCAGGTAAACTAATGGGGAAGCGTATTGTATACCATTACCACGAAAATGCTTACGTTAAGAGTTCATTTTACAGTGTGTTGGCATGGTTAATGGAACATATAGCATCCGATATCATATGTGTTTCTGAATTTCAAAAATCTTGTTTGAAGAGGGTGGACAATGTGCATGTGGTGCCGAATGCATTACCTTCTTCTTTTTTGCGGAATTTCGAATATAACGCACAGAAACAATTCGAGAATCAAAAGATATTGATGGTCGCTTCTTTGAAGAAATACAAAGGGATCATGCAATTCTTTGAGTTGGCCCATCTGTTGCCTGCGTTAAAATTCGAAATGGTAGTCAATGATGACCAAAGTACCATAGATGAATTTTTGAAGTCGGAAAATATATCTTTGTCTGATAATTTGACCATATATCCTAGACAAGAGGATGTCGCTCCATTTTATGAGAAATCTTCTTTAGTCTTAAATCTTTCAGATACCGACCAAGTGTTGGAAACCTTTGGATTAACTGCGCTAGAAGCGATGTCGGCCGGCCTTCCGGTAATCGTCCCTGAACAAGGTGGCGTTGCGGAATTAGTTGAAGATGACGTCAATGGATATAAGATTAACGTATGCCGTTTGAATGAAATACGTATAAAGATTGAAACTATCATGGATAGTTTCTCTATATATGAAAGGCTTTCAAATGCGGCTTATTCTAAATCGAAACAATATTCTGAAGAGAAAATCATTAATATGATATTCCCCATTATTTGTAAATAAGGGGGAGTTTAAAAGTTCTATATAATGAAGCAAATTGCGATAGTGGGATGTCAAGGAATTCCTGCCAATTATGGCGGATTCGAATCATTGGTTGAGAACATTGTTGGAGAAAATTCTTCCTCTGATGTCCATTATACTGTGTTTTGTAGTGGTGTTGACATGCCGGCGAAACTACATGAATACAAAGGTTGTACACTGAAATATGTGAATGTGAAGGCGAATGGTATGCAAAGTGTCATTTATGATATGCTCTGTATGATGAGGACGTTGCATGGATTCGATACAGTTTTGATACTGGGTGTCTCTGGTTGTATGTTCCTTCCGTTCCTAAAGATGTTCAGTTCAAATCGTCTTGTCATCAACATAGACGGTTTGGAGCATAGACGCGCAAAATGGGGAAGTTTCGCTCGTTGGATTTTACGTACTTCCGAAAAACAAGCCGTGAAGTATGGTGATGTGATAATAGCGGATAATAAAGGCATACAAGACTATGTGTACGAAACATATGGCAAGGAGTCTACTTTCATCGCATATGGTGGCGACCATGTCATCCGTGAGATACCGGAAGATAAAATCGATTCCGCACTATCAAAATATGGATTGAAGAAAAAGAATTACGCAATTTGTGTCTGCCGAATAGAACCGGAAAACAATTGCCATATAACGATGGAAGCTTTCTCCAAGAGCGATAAGCAAATTGTATTCATCGGTAATTGGAACCATAGTGATTATGCTAAAAATCTTAAGAAACAATATTCCGAATATCCGAATATTCTGCTCTTGGACGCTATATATGATCTTGACATTTTGTACATCCTTCGCTCGAACGCATCCATATATGTCCACGGACATAGTGCCGGTGGCACAAACCCTTCCTTGGTTGAAGCGATGTTCTTCGGTATGCCGATTGTAGCCTACGATTGTGTCTACAATCGCGCGACTACGAAAGACAAGGCTTATTATTTTAAGGATGTCGACACTATGCTGTCATTATTGGATCAAGACTTGGATGGCGCTATAATGCGTGAGATTGCGGAACAGAACTATACATGGAAGAAAATTGCGGAACAATATGAACAGACATATTAATTCGTGATGGACATTTTTCATGTCGGTTCCAAGGTATTCGGTCTCTAATTGATTAATGCTATTTGTAATTGAACATATTTTATCTACATTTGTAAAATTATCTGTAATTGTTCGAAATGTGAAAGACATAAAGAAGTGTTTATGTTTATGACTCAAAAGTAGGACAAACGAGTAGATTTGAAGTGTAGTAAGATATGAGTCTTGAAACGGATTTCGGTTGGTTCGCCGTAAAGGTTTTTTTTAATCGCGTCACGAAAATGTCGTCATTTTTGCAGGAGGACGACATCATGTATTACGTGCCGATGAAAACGGTCGAGTCATTTAAGGATGGACAAAAAATATACGAACAAAAACAATTGGTCACATCACTTCTATTTGTGAAATGCAGACCAAAATATCTTCTATCGTTAAAGGATAGGTTTGGGGATTCCTTCTATATTTATTCGGATTTAGAGACAAATAGACCAAGGAGAATTCCTGACAAAGAGATGGAATCTTTTATGCTGGTCACTTCGGTCCATGACATGGGTTTGGAACTACTTCCGGAAGGCACAGCAGAATGTAAGATAGGAGACCATGTCAAAGTAATTGACGGTGTATTTAAGGGAGCGGAAGGATACGTCAAACGAATCCAAGGAAGAAAACGTTTGATTGTCTCTATAGAAGGGATAGCGGTTGTGGCTACTTCATATATTCCTCGTTCCTTTTTAGAGAAAATTGATTAAAGAAATACTTAGAATTTTATTATTTATAAGTGTATGTCTGATTTTTTCATTTCGATGTCTGATGCCGCATTTTGGCGTTTTTTAATGGTATCGGTACTAGTAATGTCGATCGTTGCTGCAGGTATCTTAATCCCTCAGATTTTGTTGATCGCTTTCCGTAAAAAGTTGTTCGACGAACCTGACGAACGGAAAATCCATCATAGTACGGTGCCACGTTTGGGAGGCCTGGCTTTCGAACCGGTCATTCTGTTCACAATTTTTATTCTTTTGGTTTTTGACGTACATGCGGGCAGATTCCAATTGATGGAGGAGTTGGGCAATAATGTATTGTCATTGTCGATATGTGTATGTTCTCTGATTTTGTTGTATTTGGTCGGTATTGCGGATGACTTGATCGGTGTAAAATACAGCGCTAAGTTTGTAGTACAAGTATGTGTTGGCCTATTATTCCTTTTCGGAGGATTGTACATTTCAGATCTTCAAGGATTACTTTTCCTTCATAAATTGCCATATCTGGTCTTTTGGCCACTGACTGTCGTCTTAGTCGTGTTCATCATCAATGCCATGAACTTAATTGATGGTATTGACGGTTTAGCGTCGGGACTGAGCGGCGTAGCGTTAGGTTATTATGGAGTCGTGTTTTTCGAAATAGGGGAGTATACTTACGCATTAGTAGCCTTCTCTACGTTAGGTACGGTAATCCCATTCTTCTATTACAATGTATTCGGCAAGGCGGAAAAGCAACAAAAGATTTTCATGGGCGATACAGGATCTCTTACGATTGGACTGATTCTTTGTTTCCTTAGTTTTAGGATGGCCAATGTGACAATTTCACCGACTCATACATGTTTGTCTCGTGTCCATAGATTGTTCTTGGCATTCAGTCCGTTGTTGGTGCCATGTATGGATGTCGTCAGAGTATTCATACATAGGATAAAAAAGGGGAATAGCCCATTTTTGCCCGATAAGAGCCATATTCATCATAAACTGTTAAGTTTAGGAATGACTCAACATTCGGCGATGATATCCATTTTATTGTTTTCGGCGTTCATCATTGTCGTTAGCTTGATATTGTCTAAGGTGGTTGACCCGACGTTGTTATTTGTGGGAATTATCGCTTTGTTCACGGTGACGAATATTTGGATGAGCCACAAAATTGAGAAAATAGAATCAGAATAAATAAGAATTACAATGAAAGCCAAATTGTTAGTTTATGCAGTTCTCTTGACTTCAATATTGAGTTCTTGCTCTTCGTACAAGAAAATACCGTATTTCCAAGATGCGGATCGAATAAAGGGTATTAACACTTCAGCGGTACAAGAAATCACTCTCCGTCCGAAGGATAGGATTTCAATTATTGTGAATTGTAAAGATCCTCAATTGTCCGCCTTGTTTAACTTACCATATGTTACACAACGTGTTGTTAGTACCGGAGCGCGTAATACACTATATGGTGAAGAGTCAAGCTCTGTTTCTGGTTACACGGTCGATAACGAAGGAAATATCGATTTCCCTACCATCGGTAAGATTAATGTCGCAGGTTTGACAAGAAATGAATTAGCGACATTGATAAAAGATGAGATAGAGACCAGGAACCAAGCGAAGGAGCCTGTTATTTCAGTCGACTTCCTCAATTTGAGCGTCTCTGTCATCGGCGAGGTCGCTAGCCCTGGAATATATCGTATTTACAAAGACAACATGACAATTTTGGAGGCTTTGAGTAGCGCAGGAGACATCACAATCCAAGGAAACAGAGATGATGTTTTGGTTTTGCGAATGGAAGAAGGTAAACAAAAGACCTATCGTGTAAACATGAACTCATTGCAGAATGTTGTTCAATCTCCAGTTTACTATCTCCAGCAGGATGATGTGGTCTATGTCACGCCAAACAAAATGAAAGCTAAGATGTCTACTGTGAATGGAAACACGGTACGCTCTACTTCCTTTTGGATTTCGATCGCTTCGTTGGCAACCACTGTCGTTGCGCTTGTGTTGAATAATAAGTAAGGTGATTACGAGACCTGTAGTCGAAAGATTTAGTGTCATTTGAAAGTAGAAGATATTTTATCGTATGGACGAGAATTGGAACTTAAATAGTAATATCATTGTAGAGGATGAACATTTGGATATCAATGAATTGATCACCCTCTGTAAAAAGTATTGGTATTGGTTCGCTATATCGATGTTTTTGGTATTGGCATTGGCTGTCTTATATCTTTTGGTTACACCATCATCATATACAAGGTCTGCCGAAATTCAAATTAAATCAGAGTCAAATCAAGGTCATGGATTGAATATCCAAAACGCATTCAATGATATGGGGTTATTGACCTCTAGTTCATCCTTGAACAATGAATTACGAGCTTTGATATCTCCAGATTTAATGACTGAAGTTATCCGTCGATATCAATTGGATGTCGAATATTCAGCAAAGGATGGCTTAAAAAAACAGGTTTTATATGGCACGAAACTTCCCGTCAAGGTTAATTTTCTAGATATTACGGATTATGTGGATGTGGATTGCGAAATGGAAGTGGAACATAATGGATTTGTCGTCCTTTCTGATTTCAAATTCCATGATTTAGCGGAACAAGAAAGAATGGAAAGCGCTGAGAAATGTAGAATTCATATCGGAGATACCACTAATACACCTGTAGGTCGCGTGCTCGTTTCTAATGTTCCAGGTTTTTCCAACCATAATCTCTCTTCTCTCATTCACATCAAACGAACAAACTTGTTCATTTCCCAAGAAAATTGGTCAGCTAGATTATCGATTACACAAGAGGACGTAAAAGCGGACATCATCACATTGATGATAAAAGACATTTCGATACAAAGAGCTGATGCTTTGTTAGGCGGACTTATTTCGATCTACAACGAGAATTGGCTTAAAGACAAGAACCTTATTGCCGAAGGAACTTCCATGTTCATCAACGAACGTCTGAAAATCATCGAAGGTGAGTTGTCTTCAGTTGATAGTGACATTTCCTCCTATAAGAGCAAGAACATGTTGCCGGATGTGAAAGCCGCCGCAGAGATGTATATGCAAGAGAACGCGAACATTTCAAACCAGTTGCGCGATTTGAATTCCCAGTTATATATGACCCAATATATAAGGGATTATTTGGCTAAGGAATCTAACAATACAAAGGTTTTGCCGGTAAGTTCGGGAATTCAGAATGGTAATATTGAAGCGCAGATTTCAGAATATAACGACAAAATGTTGAAGAGAAACCGATTAGAGGCGAATAGTGGTTCGGAAAACGAGCTCGTGAAAGGTATGGATGCTGATTTGGCTTCTTTGCGTAGCGCGATTATGGTTTCCATAGATAACCAAATTGCTTCTGTTTCCAATAAGGTAAGGACATTGAAAAACAGCGAACGTAATGCGTTGTCCAGGATTTCTTCAAACCCTATTCAAGCTGAAATGTTGCTTTCTGCGGAAAGACAACAAGCTGTAAAGGAGTCTCTTTATTTGTTCCTACTTCAGAAGAGAGAGGAAAACGAGTTGTCTCAAGCTTATAATGCGAACAACGTCCGTGTAATTAAACGTCCAGGTGGTAGCCTATTCCCTAATTCGCCTAAAAAACGTAATATATTATTCGTCGCTTTCCTTTTTGGTTTAATAATACCTGCGGCTGTTTGCTACATGAGGATTTCCATGAACAATACTTTACGTGGAAAGAAAGATCTCGACCAAGTTTCCGTGCCGTTATTGGGTGAGATACCTTTGGTGAAAAGACATCGGAAATGGTATAAGTTCTGGAAAAAACCGCATCGTATGCACACTGCAGTTGTCCAACCAGGAAACAGAAACGTCATCAATGAAGCGTTCCGTGTTATGCGTACGAATTTGGAGTTCGAATCAAACAATACCGGAAATGTCGTCATGTTCACATCATTTAATACAGGGAGCGGTAAAAGTTTCTTATGTATCAACACAGCATTGAGTTTGGCAATAAAAGAGAAAAAAGTGTTGATGATTGATTGTGATTTTAGACGTGCGTCATTATCTAAATGGGCGAAAAACCCGAATATGGGTCTAGCTACATATTTGAACGGTAAAATCGACACGGCTGAAGAGGTCTTGGTTGAATCGGTCGCAGGCTATATTGGACTGGATGTCTTGCCTGTCGGTGGTATTCCGCCTAACCCTACAGAATTGATCGGTAATGGAATGTTAGGCGAATTGATAAAGAGGAAGAGACAAGAGTATGATTACATATTAATCGATTGTCCTCCAATTGATATAGTCGCTGACACGCAAATCGTGGAAGAGTACGTCGACAAGACATTGTTTGTTGTGCGTGCCGGATTGCTGGAGCGTTCGATGTTGGATCAATTATCATATATATATGACGAAAATAGATTCAAAAATATGTCGCTTATCTTAAATGGCACTTCGATGGATAATGGAAAGTACTCTTATCGATATGGATTCCATAATGGATATTATAACGCTTAGTGCTGAATAAGAAATTATAGTTGATCTTTATGTTATATTGATTTTTTTGAGATCGAAAATTGACAAGAATTGTTTTTCCTGATATTGCCATTTCGAAGTGTATTCGATATATTTGTTGAGTTATAAATGCAAAAATAGAACACGTAAATTCATTTATATGTGTTAGATTTTTTTATAAAGTCCGAAGGGGAATTTTTTTATGAAGCATCTGATAATCATTGGAGCTCGTGGGTTCGGAAGAGAATGTTTTGACCTTTTCAATCACAAAAAAGGACATTGGTATAAATATACAATCAAAGGGTTCTTAGACGATAAGGCGAATGCGTTGGAGGGTATGGCTGGATATCCGCCTATACTTGGTCCTGTTGAAACTTATGAAGTCCAGAAAGATGATGTGTTTTTTTGTGCGTTGGGAAATCCCACACAGCGTAAAAAATATTCGGACATTATTTTGAAAAAAGGTGGGAATTTCATATCTTGTATAAGCGATTACGCAATAATAAACCCGACTGCCAAAATTGGTACAGGAGTGTTTGTAGGTGCGTATGCAATAATATCCGCCGATGTCAAAATAGATGACTTCGCAGTGATCCATCCATTTTGTAATTTTGGACATGATGCTAGGATCGGACAATATGATGAAATTGAATCTTATGTAGCCATCGGAGGTTACTCCGACATCGGGCAATATGTGACTATCCATCCACATTCGACGATTTTGCCGAATATTCATGTGGGTGACTTTTCGACGGTAGGAGCTGGAAGTGTCGTATTAAAAGAGGTGAAGGAACAAACGACAGTTTTTGGGGTTCCTGCAAAAAATATTGATGTTTAACTGATTTAATAAGTTTATTCGAAATGAAAACACTGGATGAATTTGTTGTACTATTCGCAGAACAGTTGGATGATACGGATCCTTCTACAATTACTGCGCAAACTAAGTTTAGAGATTTGGATGAATGGTCCTCTCTACTAGCTTTAACGCTCATCTCTATGGTTGATGAGGAATTCGGCATTGCTTTGAAAGGAGATGACGTTAAGAATTCCGAGACCGTCGAGGATGTTTATAATGTAATAAAGTCTAAGTTATAATGGCTTTTTTCGAATTTAGAAACGTTCGTATATTAGGAATGGCTGCGGGTGTGCCGAGTTTTGTGGCAAATAACCTGCAGCCTTTACCAGAGGATTCTGTCTCGACAGATTATTCTCCTTCCGACTTTGTCAAAAATACAGGTGTGTTGGAACGACGTATTACGTTTACCCAAACCACTTCCGATTTATGTTTCCATGCGGCGGAGCGACTTCTTGACGATTTGAAATGGAATCGCGAAGAAATCGATGCTGTCATTTTTGTGTCCCAATCCCGTGATTATACAACACCGGCCACTTCCGGAATCATGCAAAAGAAGTTAGGCCTTAAGGAATCCACCTATTGTGTCGACTTGACTTTAGGCTGTTCCGGATGGGTGTATGGATTGAATACCATTTCATCTTTGCTTTCAACTGGTTATATGAAGAAAGCGTTGTTAATGGCTGGTGACGCGAAAGGAGTTCGTCCATTAAAATTGTCACCACTTTT
This sequence comes from Paludibacteraceae bacterium, assembly GCA_045617845.1. Taxonomy (GTDB): domain Bacteria; phylum Bacteroidota; class Bacteroidia; order Bacteroidales; family Paludibacteraceae; genus UBA1181. The sequence continues at coordinate 64,509 of JAZLJL010000098.1, forward strand.
TGGACATGCGGGAACAGTTACGGCATTAGAATATGCGGAAGGAGCGGAGGGGTTTAAGTTCCATTGCGGAACAGATGGTAGCGGTTATGACGCTATCATTCTCCCTGATGGGGGATCCCGTAACCTCATTACACCACATTCTTTTGTGTTGGAACAATGCGAGGATGGCAATAAATCGAGAATGCAGACCTGGATGAAGGGTATGGATGTCTTTTCATTTGGTATCACCACGGCGCCGAAATCCGTGAAAAAGTTAGCTGAACATTTTGGATTCGAATACCAGAACTATGATTACCTTGTCCTTCATCAAGCCAATATGGCGATGAATAATATGATAGCTAAGAAACTGAAGTTCACTGAAGATAAAGTGCCTTCTTGCATGCATCATTTTGGTAACACATCTTCAGCATCGATCCCTTTAACGATTATCACAGAATTAAAAGATAAGGTTTGTGAGAAACCTTCAAAATTCATTTGCTGTGGTTTCGGGGTCGGATTGTCATGGGCTACTGTCGCATTCTCCACAGATCAGTTTGTCATTTCAAATCTCGTGGAAGTGGATGAACAAGGAAATGTCGTCAAATAGTATATTAAAAAAGTAAGAGTACATGTCGTTTCTTGAAATAAAAAATGTGAGGATTTCAGGTATGGCTACCGCTGTGCCTAAAAACAAGGTCGATAATGAACTGTTATGGAAGGAGACACATGGCTCCGACAAAACATTCGAAGATTTTAAAGCGAAAATCGGCATATCCGAAAGAAGATATAGCCAACAATTGACGGCATCAGACTTATGTTGCAAGGCTGCAGAAACTCTTTTGTCTGATTTGAATTGGGAAAAAGATAGTATAGAAGCCATCGTATGTGTCACAATATCACCAGATTACACACTACCCGTAAATGCGTGTATGATTCAAGACAGATTGGGCTTGAGTAAAGAGTGTTATGCGCAAGACATCTGTTTAGGCTGTTCTGGCTGGGTCTATGGGTTGAGTGTGCTCTCGACATTGCTCCGTGAAGGAAATATCAAGAGAGGATTGTTGATGACAGGTGATTCCAAGCAACATTGGGGACGTGGTGACGAAGCTCTCCAATTCGGGTGCGCCGCAAATGTGACTGCGTTGGAATACATTCCGGGAGATGAAGGATTCAAGTTCAATTTCGGCACCGACGGAAACGGATTTGAAACAATCATCATGCCAAAAAGCGGAATGAGGAATATGAAATATGACGTTGATACAATAAAAAAATTCGACGACCCATTTTTCCAAGGTTCGATGGAAGCGGTAATGAAGGAATCGGAAGTAATGAGATTCTGTATCTCTAGGGTCCCTGAATCTATCAATTTGTTGTCAGAACATTTTGGTGTGGATTACAAAAAATGTGATTATTTGATCTTACATCAGGCAACGAAAAGCATCAACGACAAAATCTCTGAAATTATAGGAATAGATTCTACTAAAGCGATTTCTTCTTTGGAGAAATTCGGGAATACGTTATCCGCATCCATCCCATTGACCATTACGACTCAATTAAAGGGAAAAATCGAAGGGAAAGACATCAAATTCATATGTTGCGGATTTGGTGTGGGACTTTCGTGGGGTAGTGTGGCTTTTGAAGTGAAAGATATGATGATATCCGATTTGGTAGAAGTTGAGGAAAACGCATTTGAAAATTTAACATGGGTATGATGAAAAATCCATTCTCTCTTGAAGGAAAAACGATTTTGATGACTGGTGCCTCTTCTGGTATCGGACAAGGTTGCGCGATTATGGCGTCACAGATGGGTGCGAAAGTTATTGTCTGCGGACGTGACGAAGAAAAGTTGCAAAACACGTTAAAACAAATGGAAGGCGAAGGACATACTGTTTTCGCTGGAGATTTGACTGACAACGAAATGATAGACAAGTTGGTCTCGCAGATACCGAACTTGGATGGCGCATTATTTTCCGCCGGCATTTCAATGACTGCTCCTTTCACTTTTTCCACGCGTGATAAATTCGATAAGGTGTTTAATGTTAATTTCTTCTCGCCGATTGAACTTCTTCGTCTCTTAGTAAAGAAAAAGAAGATCGTCAATGGCGCATCTATCGTCTTTATATCTTCGGTTGGCGGAAATTTCGGTTTCTCTGTAGGAAATGGAATATACGGAGCTTCAAAAGCCGCGCTAAACTCAATGATGCGTTTGTGCAGTCTTGAATTGGCTCCAAAACTGATTAGGGTGAATTCCATATGCCCAGGAATGGTGGAGACGCCATTGGTCAAAGGATTCAGTGAGAACATCACCCAGGAATCCATTCAAAAGGATATGGACTTCTATCCGCTCAAACGATACGGGAAACCTGAAGATATAGCTGGCGGGGCCGTTTATCTATTGTCTGACGCATCTTCTTGGGTGACGGGACAATCAATTTGCATAGATGGGGGTATCACTGCGTATTAATCCTTCTCAGTTTAAATAAAGGAATTATTCACACACAATATCAAGTTTCTTGGTTACCTCGGATCAAGAAACCAAAGAATCTATGGCAGAAGAATCATTAAAGAGCAAAACAAAGAAAGGGTTGCTCTGGAGTGCGTTGGAAAGATTCGGGACACAAGGAATATCCGCTGTTTTCGCAATTTTCCTGGCTAGGCTTTTATCTCCTGAAGATTATGGATTAGTAGCGCTTCCGATGGTCTTTTTGACTATAGCCCAATGTTTTATCGATAGCGGTTTCGGATCTGCCATCATAAGGAAGACTGATTTAAACAAGGATGACATCATAACGACCTTCATCTTTAATATTATTGTCGGTTGCGTATGTTATGTCATATTGTTTTTCACTTCTCCCTTCATAGCGGATTTTTATGAAGCTCCGATTTTAAGTGATTTGTTGAAGGTCTCAGCACTCAGTCTGTTGATTGGTTCGTTCTGCACCGTTCAGCAAGCACTATTGACGAAAGAGATTGATTTCAAGAGACAAGCCAAAATATCTTTGTGCGCATCAATTGTTGGTGGCTCGATTGGTGTTTGCTTAGCCTTGGAAGGAATGGGTGTTTGGGCATTAGTCTTTCAAGCTGTTTTCGCACAGATTGTACGTGCGGTTCTATTATGGCGCACAAGCAAATGGCGTCCGTCTGGTCATTGGTCATGGCCATCATTCCATTATCTGTGGGGATTTGGTAGCAAGATGCTCGCATCAGGCTTGCTCGACGCAATCTATAACAACATATATCCGATTGTCATAGGAAAGATATTCTTGAAATCTGATTTGGGTAACTATAATACTGCCAATCAATTGGCATCTTTACCTTCAAGTAACCTGACGGGTGTTTTACAAAGAGTGACTTTCCCTGTTTTGAGCACCATCCAGAATGATACTGAAAGGTTGTCGCGCAACTATCGTAAGATACTACGGCTGTCGGCTTTTATCGTGTTCCCTTTGATGATGGGGCTTTCTTCAGCAGCTGATCCGTTTATCAAGGTGTTCTTGGGAGAAAAATGGGAAGGTTGCATCATTCTTTTGCAATTGGCATGTTTCTATATGATGTTTTATCCTATCCATGCCATCAATTTGGACTTGTTACAAGTGAAAGGCCGTTCCGATATGTTTTTGAGACTGGAAATCATCAAAAAGATATTAGGAGTCGCCGTAATGGTAATAGCCATTCCTTACGGAATCGTAGTCATGGTAGCTAGCGGAATCGTAACATCCATATTAGCTTTAACCATAAACACATATTATACCGGTGTTTTAATCAATGTCGGGTTTTGGAAACAGATGAGAGACATCTCACCCATCATTTTGATAGGAATGATAATGTGGTCCGTCATCATGATTATGAACCATTTCATAGGAAACGTATATGTTGCATTGCCTTGTGACATCATTATCGGTTTTTTAATTTATTTTGTATTGTCCAAGATTTTCCTAAATTCCTATTTGAATGAAACACTGTCCATGTTGCCGGTTTCCGTTAGAAGCAAATTAGGTTATCATGAAGAGTGTTTCGAAACACAAAATGTATCGGTGACGGGAAAAGACGACAGCGAAGAGACGTCCATTATGAAGAGAGATCAAGAAAGTGGAATCGTCCAAAAAGATGATAAACAGTAAGCATAGAGAAACTAGGATGTCAAATTCATCAAGAATAGCTAAAAACACTATACTTCTATACGTTAGGATGCTTTTCATCATGTTTGTGACGTTATATACAAGCAGGGTGATTCTGGAAGTTTTGGGAGAAGTTGATTTTGGTATCTACAATGTGGTAGGTGGAGTATCGAGTTCCTTCCTTTTCATTTCGAGCGCATTATCCAATTCGACCCAGCGTTTTCTGAACTTTAAGTTGGGAGAAAAGGACATGGAAGGTGCGAAGGCAGTCTTCAACAATAGTTTCATCATATATTCGGTTATCGCGTTGTTCGTGATAATCGTAGGGGTGCCATTAGGACATTGGTTTGTCACCCATAAACTGGTGATTCCGGAAGAAAAAATGGATGCGGCGATTGGCGTGTTTTATGTCACAGTTGTCATGTTTATCGTCACTATGCTCCTTTCTGTCTATGACGCAGTGCTGATAGCCCGTGAGAATATGAAGCTTTATGCCTATGTGGGCGTTTTTGATGCGGTATCAAAACTTCTCATTGTATATGCGCTTTGTCTGACAGATCACAACCGGTTGATATTCTATGCGATCTTGCTTTGTATTGCGCACATCATATCCAAGGTTATTCCGATGGTGATATGTATACGGAAGTACGAAGAATGCCGTTTCCAATGGATGTACCAAAAGGAATTGATACGCCAGTTATTCGGTTTTATCGGATGGAATGGATTCAGTTGCGCTGTTTGGATGATCAATGGGCAAGGCATCAACATATTGATCAACACATTTTTCGGAACGGTCGTCAATGCCGCGAACGGAATCGCGACGCAAGTTACACAAGCGGTGAATAATTTCAGTGTCAATTTCTTCACAGCGGTGCGGCCACAAATCGTCAAGTCATACGCCGCGAAAGATTACGTATACTTCAATAAGTTGATATATGCGAGTTGTCGTTTTTCATTTTATTTGACATGGATGATATGTTTACCGATAATGTCAAAATCGGATTATATATTACATTTATGGTTGGGGAATCCTCCCGAATATGCGGCGGATTTTGTGTTTTGGACACTATTGTTTAGCGCTATAAACGTGATTTCGAATCCAATTTGGAGCGCAGCCCAAGCAACGGGGAAAATCGCGAAATTCCTAATGGTCGGAAGTTCGGTCTATTTGTTGGCGTTCCCTATCAGTTGGGTCTGTTTGTCCATGGGGAACGAACCGACTATTGTCTTTCAAGTGATGTGTGGGGTACGTGTGGCTTATCTAGTCACCATCACGAAGATTTTAGGTGAGAACATTGATTTTCCGATGAAACGTTTTGTCAAGAATGTGATATTTCCTGTCTTGAAAGTTGGAATACCAACAGCGCTTATCATATTCCCTCTCTCAAAATTATTTAGCGATACGTTCCCTTCGCTGATATTATTTACATTCGGATCCATTTTGATTTGCCTTATCATCATTTTTACAATAGGAATGCATCAGAATGAGAGGTCAATGGTGATAGGAAAAATCAAAGCGATAGTAGGACGTTTTTCACACTGAAAATCGTCTAAATTATGAAAATATTGTTAATGGTTTTGGAGTAAACCATTGTTACATAGAATATAAATTTGTAAATTTTGCAAGTAAATTGATAGATATGAAGAAGGTGATGTTAATCTTCGGAACACGTCCGGAAGCAATAAAGATGTGTCCATTGGTTAAAGAGTTTCAAAAATATCCTAATGATTTTGAAACGATTGTGTGTGTGACAGGACAACACAGAGAGATGTTGGATCAAGTATTAAAAATATTCGAGGTGAAACCCGATTATGATTTGAACATCATGAAGCAAGGACAGGACTTGTACGATGTCACAGCTCGCGTGTTGACAGGTATGAGGGATGTCTTCTCGCAATGCAAACCTGACGTTGTTTTGGTACATGGTGATACTACTACATCTACGGCTGCAGCTTTGGCGGCGTTCTATCAACAGATTCCAGTCGGACATGTCGAAGCGGGATTGCGTACTCACAACATTTATAGTCCATGGCCGGAAGAAATGAATCGTCAAATAACGGGTAGAATAGCCAACTACAATTTCTCGCCGACACCGCTTTCGGAGAAAAATCTGAAAGAAGAGAGTGCGATGGGAAAGATTTACGTCACAGGTAATACTGTGATTGACGCCTTATATATGGTGGTCGATAAATTTAAGAATAACGCAAATCTAGGGAATGAACAGATGCGGATTCTCCAAAATGCTGGTTATGACGTGAACAGATTGAACGGAGGGAAAAAGCTCGTACTCATCACAGGACATAGAAGGGAGAATTTTGGAGATGGTTTCATCCATATGTGCACCGCGATTAAAGATCTCACAAAAAAATATCCAGACGTCGATTTCGTTTATCCGATGCACCTAAATCCAAATGTGCGCAAACCGATACATGAAGTATTTGGAGAAAATTTGGAAAATTTAGGAAATATGTTCTTTATTGAGCCTCTCGAATATTTAAGTTTTGTATATTTGATGGAGAAATCCAACATCGTACTCACCGATTCAGGTGGAATTCAAGAGGAAGCGCCAGGACTCGGCAAGCCAGTATTGGTCATGAGGGACACCACTGAACGTCCGGAGGCGTTATCTGCTGGAACAGTGAAATTGGTCGGAACCGATTATGACGCCATATTTGGCAACGTAAGCGAATTGTTGGATTCCCCTGCCGCATACGAGAAAATGTCCAAGGCAGTAAACCCTTATGGCGATGGCTTGGCGTGCGGTAGGATAGTGAATGCATTGAGAAATTAGTAACAAATAAAAATATTAACAAATGCGATATCAACTGGTAAAATAAACCGGTTCCTTTCGCCTATCAGTTTTTGTCTATGATTAACGTAATTGGATTAGGCTACATTGGCCTCCCTACCGCTCTGATGATGGCTTCTCATGGAGTGGAAGTAGTTGGAACAGACTACAACAAGGAACTTGTCGCTACTTTGAACGCCGGTAAAACGACCTTTAAGGAAGATGGCCTCGATGAACTCTTCAATGCGGCTGTGAAGGCAGGCATTAAATTTACGACGGAATACCAAAAGACGAACACATACATCATTTCCGTGCCTACACCATATAACAAGTTCTCCAAGAAAGTGGACGCATGTTATGTGGTTGCGGCAATTAAAGAGGTGATGAAAATTTGTCCGAAGGGAGCTACTGTAGTAGTGGAATCTACGGTTAGCCCAGGCACAATGGACAAGTTTGTGCGACCAGTTGTCGAAGAGAACGGCTTCGTGATTGGCAAAGATATCAATCTCGTTCATGCACCAGAGCGAATCATCCCAGGTAATATGGTGTATGAATTGTTGCACAACAACCGTACAATCGGTGCGGACAACAGAGAAATAGGTGAGGAAATCAAGAAATATTATTCTTCTTTCTGCAAAGGAGAAATCGTTGTCACGGATATTCGTACGGCAGAAATGACGAAAGTGGTCGAAAATACGTTCCGTGCCGTGAATATCGCATTCGCTAACGAGCTTGCGAGAATATGTAGACACGACAATATGGATGTGTATGAAATCATCAAGATTTGTAACATGCACCCACGTGTGAACATCCTTCAACCAGGTCCAGGAGTCGGAGGACACTGTATCTCTGTCGATCCTTGGTTCCTTGTCGGTGATTACCCCCAATTGGCGAAAGTGATTGACGAATCCATGAAGACGAACGATTCACAACCGACTTTTGTCTTGAACCGTATTCATGAAATCATGATGGAGAACAATATTACAGACAATAGAAAGGTCGGACTTTATGGCATTACTTACAAAGAGAATGTGGATGATTACCGCGAGTCTCCAACGCTTCAATTGATTGAAGCTCAAGAGCGTCATTTGGCACGTCCTTTGAAATGCTATGACCCATTCTTGGCTCAGGATGTGGTGAAGAACCAATTCCACGATTTCGATGAATTCCTTAACGATGTGGATATGGTCGTCATTATGGTAAAACATGACCAAATCAAACAGAATTGGGACAAACTCAAAGGCAAGGTTATTTTAGACTGCCATAACATTTGTCCATTGGAAGGTGTGTACCACATCTAAAAAAACGGAAGCAGCCACACAGGTGGAACCCTAGGGTTTGTGGTCCGATACCACTGGCTGCTGCAACAGCTCTAAGCCGAAAGAGCGTGATTTGAAGTTCGTCATTTAAGCGTCATCCCCCAGTGGATGACTTCCTGATATAGATTTCGCAATGGAACGAATGGTTTATAACACAGTATGGGATAGGATAAACACTTATCTTGTTTATTTATTACCTGTGTTGATCATAGGAGTACTTTTACAAGTGATAAAGTTCCCTATGATCGCCGTATTGATTTTCTTTTCCTTCTTTTTCTTGTGCAACAACCATGAGAAATGTGTGGTCTGTGCGTTAGTGTTTTGTAAATTGTTCGGAACGTTCGGCCCGGCATTAGGATTGAATCTTCCAGGAACTGTCGTCGCTTTCGCCTTGATCATATTTTTCATGAGGAAAGATTTATTCTTACTGTTCCACAAATTGTCTTCACGACCAATGTTTTTCGTGTTTTCGATTTTCTTCATCTTCATGGTTTATTACCTCTTGACAGGAGAAACTAAGAATTCAAACACCAAGTTCGGCGTCATGACGATATCTTTATGCGTGGATACAATCGCCTTCTTGACGTTAGCGACCTTCAAGGATGTGCGAATGAGTAGGTTGACGGTTCCTTTTCTTCTGTTCGCATTGATGCAGTTGGGATATGTGGAAGCTTTTTCAGGACACAGACCTAGTGGCATAATGGATTTTTCCTTCTTCCGTAACGCATGCGTCGATATGATGAGGAAAGGAATGAGGGTACTTTCCTACCACAACATGGGTATTTCGGCATTCATCGGAGCGGCCTTCATGATAAGTGAAAGGAAAAATATTAACCGATATTTCGATATTATTTTCTTATTCAGCGCATTTTGGCTAATCATCATATCTGGTGCCCGTCAGACCATATTCGGTTTTATCTTATTATTGTTCGTTTGGATGGTTTTCAGGACAGGCAAACTCAAGCTTTCCACCGTATTCCTTGCAACCGGAATCATTTTAGGAATCTATTATTGCCTTCAATTGCTTGATGTTCCGATTTTCCAGCAAAAATCTGGAACGAGCACACATATGGGAAGTGACTTGAACCGAAATTACGATTATCCATTGATGATCATCTCTTATCATTTCTTGGATGGTATAGGATTCGGCAATTATTACAATCCGCATTCGCATGAGTTCTATCCGCATAATGTCATATTGGAGATTTTGTGCGAGTTCGGATTCATCGGAATGATATTTGTTTCTATGGTAATTATTGCTTATGTGCGTTCGCATCATTTCTACATCAAGAATAAATTGCCAAACGGGAGCATTTGCCTTTTGTTATGGATGCCGTATCTCGTTCGTTCTATGATTAGTGGTGATTTAAGTGATAATATATCCTTGTTTATTTCCATGTTCTTGTTCTTCTATTATAATGGAGTAATCATAAATGGAAAGAAACTTCGTGAGATGATGCATCGACGGAAGATGCAAGAGACGAACCGAAGGAAGATAGAGGAATTGAAGAGGAGAAATAACTTGTTAGAAAACGAAGGACTTAAAAGCGTATAGTTATATGAAACATGTAATCTATGTGTCATGCGGTGATGTTTCAGTATATGATTCCCAAATTGTCGCCCTTATCAGTCATTTACAACAGATAGGGGTAAAGGTTACCTTATTGCAAGGATATAAATCACAGGCCGAGAAATCTATCTTGGAAAAGAAATTATCCAGTCATGGTGCTATTCCGACCGTGTGGATGAATATCCTGAGTGTATATCGCATCTATGAGTCTCAAAACATAAAGAACTTATACAATGCTATAGTTTCTATTGAGGGGTACCAAGACGCGGTTTTTCATGTACGTAATGAGTACATGGGCTATCTCATGAAACGTCTCTTCCAGAAACATAAACTCAACCTGCCTCTGTTAATTGATATCCGAGGCGTCATTTATGAAGAACTGCTATACAAACAAAGTCTGCAAAAGGGAATTCGTAAGTTGTTATCGAACATCCAACGTTCTTATTTCAAGAAATGTTACGAATATTTGTTCTCGGAAGATTCTATGAAGATTGGGATTACATCCGTCTCTTCGATGATTAACGATTATATCAAAGAACATTATCCGTCGTGTCGTTATACGATGGTAGTACACCCGAACATTTCAGGAAGTCAATTTAGGTATGACGAATCAAAACGAGAGACTATCCGTCAGCGCTACAACATAGGGGAAAACGATATTTTAGCCATTTGTTCCTCGGGAGGGAACGCTGTATGGCAAAAGGATTACATGGTCGTAAAAAGTATGTTGGATTTGGGCGTGAAAGTTTTGAATCTATCCAAGAAAGATGTCGGTATCGAAGGTTGTATGACCGTCAGTGTCCCATTTTCAGATATGCCGGGTATTTTATCTGCGGCTGACATGGCCATATTATGGAGGGATAACACATTCATCAATAATTCGGCCTCTCCTTCGAAATACAGTGAATTCGCATCCATGGGATTATTTGTGATACATAATCGGACCGTGAAAGTCGCGGAAGAACATATTATGCGAAGTGGTGCTGGTATCTTAGTGGATAAAGTCGAAGACATACATTCTCTTCCATCGAAGCAAGAATTAAGCAACCAACGAGAGAACTGGATTGCACAAGGAATCGCCTTTTTTGGTGTCGAAAGCATAGTTAAGTCTTATTTATCGACTTATGATAATCTTATCAAGGGATAGACATCGATTTAAGGACGCAATAAAGAGAAAATTCTTGGTTTAGGAGAGAATTTTCGGACCTAAGAGGACGACAAAACATTATAAATTTATGAGAATTCTGATCAATACAACTTCCTTGAAGTTTTGCGGAGGAGTCGCGAATCATTTCATGGGATTGAGGAGTTTCTGGAAGGAGGAGGTGAAATACAACACTGTAGGGAAACGCGTGCAGAACGCCCCTTGGCTTTCCTATTTGATGTCTCCATTCGACATCGTCAAATTTGTCATACGCCTATTTACCTTTAAGCCGGATATGGTTTTGGTGAATCCATCAATGGCGCCCAAAGCGCTTAAACGAGATTTCACTTATCTCAAAATAGCTAAAGTTTTTGGTTTCAAAGTGTCTGTCATGTTTCATGGATTTCATACGGAATCAGTCATGGATATGAAACCATACATCGTTGAACAATTGAACAAGACATCTGTCATATTTGTCCTAGCCAAAACATTCAAGGATATTTTAAAAGATTGGGGAGTGACTACCCCGATTGAACTCACAACCACTAAAGTGGACGACCACATGTTGGAAGAGTTCAGTATGGAGAGGCGTCAAGGTCAAGTGGGAAACCTCTTGTACCTGGCGAGAGTGACTGAAGCGAAAGGAATATTCATCTCCTTGGATGTGTTTAAGCTATTGTCAGAGAAATATCCCGAATTGAGATATACGGTGGTCGGTAATGGAACGGATTGGGAAAAGGCGAAAAAATATGCCGAAGAAAAGCAGATTCCTAATGTTACGTTCACTGGCGCCTTGTCAGGAGAGTCGTTGGTGGAGGAGTTTAAGAAGGCTGACCTATATCTCTTCACCTCATATCATGAAGGCATGCCGACATCTGTATTAGAGGCGATGGCCTTCGGACTACCGATTGTGACACGTCCGGTTGGTGGGCTAGTTGATTTCTTTAACGATTCCATGGGAGCGTCAATTGATAGTTTTGAAGCTCAGGATTTTATCCCTGCCATAGAGAGAATGATAAACGATAGAGATAAGACAAAACAGATTTCTGAATATAATTACCAATATGCGCATAATCATTTTTACGCTTCCCAGGTATCATTGAGCATGGAAAATGTGATGAAACGCTACATATAATAATTCGAAGACATGAAATTAAGTCGTATACGGAAACTGATTTTCCTCCACATCCAAAATTGGCCGATGAAGTCTAGAGGATGGCGTGCAACAGTCTGCAAATGGGGTGGTGTCAACGTACTTTGTCCTTCACGTACATTTGTGGGAGAGAATGTTGTTTTTGACACCAATTATCCGGAAGATATCACTTTGGAGGAGGGTGTTAGGTTAACAAATGGAGTATGCATAGTCACGCATTTCATGAACCCGAAAACAGGGAAATATGACAGAGGTAAAGTCGTCATCAAGAAGAAAGCGTATTTAGGCATGCATACATTGGTAGTCAAGCCGGTGACGATAGGGGAAGGTGCCATCGTTGGTGCTGGTAGCGTAGTGACGAAAGACATACCTGCATTTGAGGTCTGGGCAGGCAATCCTGCACATTTCATCAAGAAAAGAGAATTAGAATGAGTCTCATCCAAGATTCTTTTTCCTTATTAAGGGAATATTGCGAAAAGGAGCAATACAAAGGTTGGGATCCATACGATGGATTGAATTCGAAGTTCTTTCAGACGGTATTGCCTCTCAAACATTCGGCTTTATTACGCTTATCCGTCATTCAAGGCTTCAAACGTTGCCCATTCAATCTACGGAAAATATTCTTGGTCCCCAAGCAACATAATGCTAAAGGGATAGGACTCTTTCTCCAAGGCTATTGTAATTTGGTGAAAGCTGTGGAAATGAATCCGGATTTGGAGAAATGGATTGGCACGAAAGCCTCTTTGGTCGATAAGGTCAATGAAGTGGCGCATTTATTGTTGTCCCTACGGTCGAAAGGAGATTACCATGGTTCTTGTTGGGGGTATAACTTCGATTGGCAAGCGCGTCGACTATTCCTATTCCCCGCATACACGCCAACAGTCGTAGCCACGAATTTCTGTGCGAGCGCTTTGTTCGACGCCTACGAACTTACAGGCAACAAAGAGTATTTGGACGTGGCTTTGAGTGCGGCGGATTTCATCATAAAGGACTTGCACAGACATGTGATTTCCGAATCTGATGAAAAAGACGGAGGAAGTTTCCTGTTCTCCTATAGCCCACTAAAAGGCAACGATACCGTATACAATGCGTCGCTATTAGGCAGTAAAGTGCTAAGTCTTTGCTACAAGTATACAGGCAATGAGGAATATAAGACATTGGCCGGGGCGTCTGTCAGGGCAGCCATGCAAGGACAGAAAGAAGATGGTTCTTGGGTATATGGCTTACTTCCAGTACAGAAATGGGTAGACTCGTTCCATACAGGGTATAATTTGGATGGATTGATGGCCTATTACGAGAATTGCGTCAAAGGGAGAGACTCGGAAGAAAAGCAAGAAGCGTTGGAGCGTTGCATAGAAAAAGGATTCCAATATTATGTCAAAAACATGTTCGACGAACAGTCTATCCCTAAATATTACGACAATCAGATGTATCCGATCGATATACATTGTCCGGGTCAATTATTCGTCACCCTCCATCGTCTACAAAAAGTGTCCGATTTCCATGAATTGGAGGATAACGTCTTAAAATGGACGGTGGAGAACATGCAAGACAAGAAAGGATATTTTTATTATCAACTAAAAACGGGCATTAGTTCGAAAATCAGTTATATGAGATGGAGCAACGCATTCATGTTCAATGCGTTGACGTATTACATTTTAGATAATCCAAGATAGTCTCCTCATAGGGATTTTTACGATATTGGAATTACCACTGAACAAATAATCATAATACGATGCAAAAAGAAGCGAGTGTTGTAGTGAATGGCGTAAGGATATATCCTTTTACATCATTTGAGCAATTGTTGGATCATGTCGATCAAAACAAAGGTATCTTAGTTGCGATCAATGCGGAGAAGATACTTCATGCGACTGACCAGACAAGGGAAATCATTGATCAAAATATAGGATATTGTGATGGCGCAGGTGCCGTTATGGTACTTCATAAGAAGGGTTATTACGATGTGACTAAGATACCTGGATGTGTGTTATGGTTAAGAATTATCGCTAACACATACAAGTCCAAAACCTTTTACCTAGTAGGAGGTAAAGAGGATATCATCGTAGAGACCGTCCAAAAACTGCAACAGGATTATCCCGGCATCAACATAGTTGGTTACCGAAACGGTTACATCAAAACTGAGGAGGAGCGTACGGCACTTTTGGATGATGTGGCGGAAAAGAAACCTGATGTCGTATTCGTCGCCATGGGCTCACCGAAACAAGAGTTGTTGATGATGGATATGTTGAAACGGAATCCTGCGATATACCAAGGATTAGGAGGGTCGTTTGACGTTTATACGGGTTACGTAAAACGTGCACCAGAGTGGTGGCAAAACCACAACTTGGAATGGTTATATCGTCTCCTAAACCAACCTTCCCGAATCAAACGCCAAATATATTTAGTCAAGTTTTGGTGGCTTGTGAAAATAGGGAAGTACTAATCTAAAAAATACTTAGATACCGTTCATTCACTTCTTTCTAAATAGGGTGGACATAGTGTATTTTCGTTTCTAAATAACATAGATTGTCAGATTGTCAAATCCTTCTTCCTATAGGAAAGGATAGATGGTCTGACAATGTCATAAAAAGAAGAGTATAGGTTCTTGGTGGAAATATGGTTGTACATAGTCGGAAAGAACGCTTGCCATGAGTCAACAAAAGCTTGTTCTCTAAGATAATAATCAATGATGAAATCTATATGTTTAATGTATAAAGTTGATACTCAATCGAAAAAATATTAATTTCGCGTTCGAAAGTATGAATGGATTTTGAAAGAAGTTCGTATAAATGATGTGCAGCGCAAATTGGATATTATTAAAGGATTTATGAAAACAATTTTTAAAACATTGTCTTATTTGATGTTAGGGCTATTTTCCCTCACTTCTTGCAATACACAGAAGAAAATCACTTATATGCAAGACACTGAAAACATGATGAAATTTCGTGCCGCTTATGAGCAAAACATCACATTGAGACCTGAAGACCAAGTTTTTATCATCGTTAGTTGTCGAGATCCTCAGATTTCGGCAATGTTCAACCTTCCATACTATTCCAATCGAATCGGTGGAGTGGAATCTTACAATTCAGCCAATTTCACCGTTAACAGTTATACGTCAGCCTCCAACGTGGTTGGTTATACGGTCGATAATGACGGAAACATCGATTTCCCTATCTTGGGCAAGATCCAAGTGGCTGGACTTAAGCGCCAGGAAGTGACCGATATGTTGAAGACGAAGTTGGTGGAAAGCAACCAAATCAAGGATCCCGTCGTGACGGTTGAATATATGAATTTAGGCGTATCCGTCTTGGGTGAAGTGGCCCGTCCGGGACGTTTCAGGATTGACCGCGACCATTTTTCCCTATTCGACGCCTTAGGTATGGCGGGGGATTTGACCATCAATGGTAAACGCAAAGACGTGTCGCTCATCCGCCATACGAATGATGGAGACCAATGCTATAAAATTGACCTCACCAGCGGAAAAAGCATCTATAATTCACCCGCATATTACATCCAACAGGGTGACGTCATCTATGTTGCTCCTACTTCCAAAAGGGCACGGGAGTCGTCCGTCAACGGAAACACAGTACGCTCAGCGTCCTTCTGGGTTTCCATCGCATCCCTGATGACTTCAGTTATGGTTCTTATTACTAAGTAATCAAATCGAATATGGCTAATAATATTCCCCAGAAAAATACCATCAAGAAGGACGATATCCTTCTCCAAGACATCTTCAGTATCTATATTTCCAAATGGAAATGGATTATCCTTTCATTGTTGGTGTGCCTATTTTTCGGTGTGTTCCATGTCCTGACCACACAACCGCAATATAAATGCACATCTTCTGTCTTGTTGAAGCAGGACCAAGCTGGACAAACGATGATGGGAAGCATGGTGATGAACATCACTGACATTGGCTTGTCCCAAATTAACGTCAACACATCCAATGTGATTATGACGTTCCAGACACCTGATATCATCCACGCCGTCATACAACGTTTACACTTGAACGATAGGTATAGTGTGAAAGGCACTTTCAGGGAAAATATACTTTATGGCTCCAATTTGCCTATCATGGCTTCCTTCATTGATATGCCTTTTCAAGGTGAATGTACATTCACCGCTGATATGGAAGAGGATAGCACCGTCACACTTTCTCATTTCAAATGCGGAATGGACGAGTTCCCCGATGCTTTGAACGTCAAGTTGGGCGATACGATCCAAACTCCGTTCGGCCTTATTTCCATCTCTAGGAATGAGTTTTTTAAGGGTGATGATTTCAAACAATCCATCAAAGTGTCACATGTCAGTTCTTATGCGGCCATCGGTGAATTCCAAGGCAAGTTAGGCGTAAACCTAAAAGACAAGATGGGAACCGTGTTCGATCTGACTTGCGCAGACCAAAGCCGAGAGCGCGCTATAGATATCCTGAATATGGTAATCAGTGTCTATAACGAATATTGGATGAAGGACAAGAACCAAATCACCTTGAGCACTGTGGATTTCATCTCCCAAAGGTTGAAACTGCTCGAGGAGGATTTGAAATCGGTGGACAATTCAATCGCGAATTATAAAAGTAGCCAACGTATTCCTGATATCCAAGCGACCGCAACGTATGATCTCACAATGGCATCCGAAAACGAACGGAAATTACAGCAGAGCAGTAACGAACTTTCTGTCGCAAGTTTTCTCTTGAACTACATGAAGAACAGCACGGATAAACTATTGCCCGTTAATGTGGGACTCACAGAATCAAGCATCCAAACGCAAATAGCTGAATACAACAAACTCACTTTACAACGCAGCCGTTTTGTGGAAAACAGTAGTGAGGAGAACTTACTCGTGAAAGATATCGACAACCAGTTGACGGCTTTGAGAAACGCAATTGTCAGCTCAGTAGAGAATTATATCTCAGCCATACAGTTACAAAAGGCTTCCTATGAATCCAATATGGATGAAATAAATTCACGAATCAGTTCCAACCCGCGTCAAGCAGGTCACCTTCTCTCCGCGGAACGTCAACAGAAAGTGAAGGAAGGTCTCTACCTCTTCTTGTTGCAGAAGAAAGAGGAAGCTGAAATCTCCCAAGCCTTCACGGCTTACAACACGCGCGTCATCATGGAGCCCGAATATGGTGGCGGCGACGCTCCTTTCTCGCCGAACAAACGTAATGTGATCGCTTTATCCATCATCCTAGGTCTCGTCATCCCATTCGCCGTAATCTACATACGCGAACTCCTCAACACTAGAATACGCGGAAGGAAGGATCTGGAAGGACTTACCATCCCATATGTGGGCGAAATCCCTTTGGTCTCCGAAAAGAACAGAATCAGGATATTCAATCCTTTCTGCAAGAAAAAATATGACGAGCCGGTCGAACTGGTGGTCAAACCTCAGAACAGGAATGTAGTGAATGAGGCATTCCGTGTTGTCCGTACCAATACGGAGTTCATGGTGACTGACACGAACGGGGCATTGACCATCATGGTGACTTCCGCTAATATCAATAGTGGTAAAACATTCATATCGAGTAACTTGGCGCTCTCATTCGCCATCAACGGAAAAAAGGTGATCGCCTTAGACTTGGACTTGCGTAAAGCGACACTCTCCAAGACATTCGAATGCAACAAACACCATGGCGTGGTGGATTTCCTTAGCGGACAGGAAAAAGATTATAAGAAATTAATCGAGCACCATGACATCGACATCCTTCCTTCTGGCAAGTTGCCACCAAACCCTGCCGAGTTGTTGAATGACAACCGTCTCGGCTCGTTGATTGAAGAATTGAGGAAGGAATATGATTTCATCTTCATCGATTGTCCTCCTGTGGAAATCGTCACGGACGCCGATATCATAAAGAAATGGGCTGATTTGACCTTGTTCGTCGTCCGCGCCAACCTATTGGAGAAATCCATTTTGCCTGATATCGAGAAATATTATACAGATAAACGTTTCAATAGATTGGCCATTGTCTTGAACGGCACTGAATCTGTCGGTCACTATGGTTATAAATATGGCTATTATAAAGGCAAGTATGGTTACTACGGAAACGACTAACTTTATTTTTTAGAATAAAATGTTAAGAGAACAACCCCAGCTCACCATTTCACGAATGGACTTTGAGTCCGTATTGGACAACCAAATCGTGAAAGGAGAAGAGTTGTATAATGAATTCTTTCAACTGAAAGTGAATAACCGTCCTTTCCTGAATTGCTTGATTGAACAATACCACGGATGGAACGACTACAATAGCCAACTTCTCAAACAGTCGTTCGAAAACCCTTACAACGAATACAAGGAGGAGTACGATAGGGTTGGTTCGATGGCGGTGTTCTTGGACAAGAAGAAGGATTTAGACTACTACCTGGCGGTCATCACCGACAAGAAATATAACTTACTGTCCTTGAAGGCTAAGGTGAAATGCATGCCGATTACCAATCAATCGGATATGGAAAATAATTATTTCGCCAATACACAGAACCATGACCAAGTGCTCATTCTAAATGGGGGTGACGAGAAGCTCGGGAAAGAGATGGAGACGTTGTTGACGCAACTCCAATTAGTCCCTGTCAATTGTAATTTTCAGACGAAACGTTTGGAAAGGCTAGAACGTCGCGCCAACGAGGCTCGTTTCGCCGTCGCGGTCTATTCTCTGAATGGTATGAGCAAAGCATCTGCCGCTGTAAGGAATAAGATGGTTTTCGAACTGGGTATCCTCTGCGCCTTGTTGGGCGTCGACCGCATCGTCACATTGATTGAGGATGGCGTGGAAAAACCGATTGAGATAGACGACATGACTTATATCCGCCTTGACTCCGAGGAGGCTTGGAAATATAAACTGGCGAAAGTGATGAAGAAAAACGGTATGGTCGTGGATTTAAATAGGATAGAATAACTATCAGCAATATAAGCCAAGTGATTGGTCCAAGTAATTAATCGAACACGTGAGCCTCTAATTAAGGGGACATCACGGTACCAATAAATGCCTCGTCGGATAATCCCTGATAGAGACCAATAATAATCATGATTTCAATAATAGTAGCCGTTTACCAAGCGGAAAGCTATCTACATCGTTGCGTGGAGAGTGTATTCGCCCAAACGATTCCTGATTGGGAATTGTTGTTGGTTGACGATGGCTCAACTGACAACAGCGCAGCTATTTGTGACGAATATGCGCTGATGGATCCTCGTGTGCGTGTGTTTCACCTTCCGCATCGAGGCGTCTCTGAAACGCGTCAATGTGGATTGGAAAACGCTCGTGGTGAATATTCCATCCATTGCGATCCGGACGATTGGATCGAGCCGAACATGCTCGAGATTATGCTCCAAAAAGCCCAAGAGTCTCATGCGGATTTGGTGATGTGCGATATGTCATGGGACTATCCTGACCATTCAGAGATTAGCATACAAAAGCCTGCGGCGTTAGACTGCGACACGATTTTGTCTGAGATGTACTTCCACATCTCATCCAGCGTCTGCAATAAGCTGATCAGTATGGAGTGCATCCGCAAATTCAATATCCGCTATCCGAAGGACATCAACTATGTAGAGGACCTTTATGTCCTCCTTCAACTTTTCTGTAACCCTATCCGCGTCGACTACGTTGCAATGCCCCTTTACCATTACGACCGCTACACGAATGACGGAAGCCTCACCCGCAAAAAGGACATCCAGGGTTACAAGAAGGCTGTGGATTACATCGATGCCCATATAGACAAATCGATCTATAAGTACATGGACAACCTGAAGTATGATGTCCTTTGCGAAGCTTATGAAAACCAGATTCCTGATGAAGAGTTTTTCGCAATCTATCCGGAGCTGCATTGGGGACTTCTCCTGAAAGGGTTGAAACATCCAACCATGAATTGGAAGTTTGTCGAAGTGGGTTTGGCCCTTTTCCATATGAAAGCTTTGGGAAAATGGTATGCGAAGAGCGTAACCTCCATCTCCCGCTGGTTAAGGCAATGAACGCACAAATGTATATCATCTATAAATTTGACACGCTTCGGCGCGGTCGAAACATCCTACATCTGTGAACGAACTTAAGATCGGGGCCATCCTCAATTATATAGTCATCGGAATGAGCGTATTAGTGGGGTTGCTGTATACTCCCTATATGCTGAGAATGATGGGCCAGAGCGAATATGGACTCTATTCGTTGGTCGCATCCATCATCGCCTATTTGACTGTCTTGGATTTGGGGTTCGGCAATGCGATCACTCGGTATACGGCTAAATTCAAGTCTCTCGGTAAGACGCAGGAACAATACGAGATGTTCGGTATGTTCTTCATACTCTACATTGGCATCTCTGTCGTGGCTTGCATGATTGGTGTCGGCCTCTATTTAAATGTGGAGACTATTTTCGGAGGCAGCATGAATCCAACGGAGCTTTCGCGCACTAAGGTGCTGATGGTGATCTTGTTGGCGAACTTGGCGTTCAACTTTCCGATGAGCATTTTCGGCTCCATCATCTATGCTTATGAACGATTCATCTTTCCGAAAATAGTCAACATCATCCGTGTTGTCCTGAACTTGGTCGTGATGGTCTATCTATTGGAAAACGGATACAAAGCCATAGGCATGGCGGTAGTTCAGACGGTTTTCAACGTCCTTACATTGACCCTAAATTTCTTTTATTGCAAGTACAGCCTAAAGATTAAGATGTACTTCGGTAAGTTCAATTGGATTTTCCTCAAGGAGGTTGCGCTCTATTCATTTTGGATTTTCCTGAACGCTATCATGGATAGGGTCTATTGGAGCACAGGGCAGTTTGTCCTAGGCTCATTTGTAGGTGCTGTGGCGGTCTCAGTCTTCGCCTTGGCTATACAGTTGGAGACTATGTACATGCAGTTCTCCACGGCTATCTCGTCACTCTTCTTGCCGAAGGTGACTGCCATGGTGGCGACAGGAAACGACGAGAAAGCCATTTCGGAATTGTTCATCAAGACGGGGAGAATCCAGTATATAATCATGTCTTTCATCTTCTGCGGCTTTGTGGTCTTCGGACAAGCATTCATCGGAATCTGGGCTGGGGAAGGGTATGAGGATGTGTTTATTATAACATTGCTTTTCTTCATAGCGCTCCTTCCTCCGTTGATCCAGAACATGGGATTAACTATTCTCCAAGCGCGTAACCAGATGAAGTTCAGAAGCTTATTGTGCATCTGTGTCGCCGTAGTAGCGTTGGTACTTGAGGTGCTGTTCGCCCGGTGGTGGGGAGGTATAGGTTGTGCGGTAGCCATATCGGGTGTCCTTCTGATTGGTAGCGGACTTATCCTCAATCTATATTACCACATTAAACAAGGGCTTGACATTCCGAAGTTTTGGATGAATATTATCCGTATGTCAGTTGGCCCCGCAGTGGTCACTGTCGTGTTTTACCAATTGACGAAACAGTTTGAGATAACGTCTTGGTTTGCGTTCATCAAATGGGTGATTCCTTTCGCAGTATGCTATTTGGGCATCATGTTCGTCTGTTCCTTAAACGATTATGAAAGGAACCTTGTCACCGCACCTTTGAAGAAACTGGCCAATCGGTTTTGAATAGTGTGGACAACACTCGAAGGAACAAAATCTAATGAGTTCGCCAAGAACTCTGTTTACTATTAAAAGAAATTACTTGATCATATCTATTAGTTAAAATAATAGGGTATAAAAAGTTTAAAAACAACTTATTATGAAACCAACTATTTCGGTCATTTGTCCAATTTATCAAGCGGAGAATTACTTAAAACGTTGCGTGGATTCGATACTAGAGCAGACTTTTCATGATTTTGAATTACTCTTAATTGATGACGGCAGCCGTGACCGAAGTGGTGAAATTTGCGACGAATATGCCCGTGCGGACCATCGTGTGCGCGTTTTCCATAAGGAGAACGGAGGGGTATGTAGTGCGCGCAATTTTGGATTGGACAATGCTCTTGGCGAGTATTCGATCCACGTTGACCCTGATGACTGGGTGGAACCCACGATGCTAGAGGAACTTTATGCGAAGGCTGTGGCGGACAACGCCGATATGGTAATCTGTGATTTTTTCATCAACTGGGAAAAGAAGCAGATTTATTCAAGCCAATCTCCTTCGTCTTTGGACCATCAGATTGTCTTGCGGGAACTTTTCAATAAACTGCACGCCAGTTGCTGGAACAAGTTGGTGAAGTGCGAATGCTTCCGCAAATATGGCATACGCTTTCCGGAGAATCTTTCCATCTGGGAGGATACGTTTGTCAACGCCTCCTTATGCATGGAAAACATCAGCATCGCATATCTGGACAAGGCATTTTACCATTATGACTATTACACCAACCCTAATTCATTGGTGAGGTCGAATAGTCAAAAGTGTGTGGAGTCCCAAAAATGGATCGTCTCGTATTTCGAATCAAGGGTTGACGATAAATCCATTCTCGATAGCGCGAAAATCGCCACCAAGGAACGCGCTTTCTATTCGCTGATAGGGAATGGAAGCCAAATCAAAGATTTGTATCCAGAAGTGAATGAAACGTATCTTGGATTAAGGAATTATGCAAATCCTTTATGGCGTTGGTTGGCTCTCACGATTAAATATCCATCGCTCCTTCCTGTGACGCATGGATTGTTGGTCATCGAGGAGTCCGTTAGGCTAAGTGTCGCAAAACTGGTTAGATTGATAAAAAAATGAAGCTATATGTCGCAAAATTAATTTTTTGCGTGTGTCTAAAGTTTAGAAAGTAATGGGAGAAATGTCTATTAATGGGCCAAGGGTTTCCGTGGTCGTTCCGGTCTATGGGGTTGAGAAATTCATAGAAAGGTGTGCTCGTTCTTTGTTTGGACAAACGTACAAGGACATCGAATATGTTTTCGTGAACGATTGCACGAAGGATGAATCGATGTCCGTGCTGGAGTCAGTATGCAAGGATTACGACGGATTGGACGTGAAAATCATTAACTTGGAACAAAACGGCGGGTTACCTAATGCTCGTCGGGTAGGGGTGGAACACGCCACGGGTGAGTATGTTATCCACGTTGATTCCGACGATTACGTGGATGGTGACATGATTGAAAAACTATGCGCCAAAGTGGTTGAAACAGGTGCCGACATGGTCTGTTTCGACTGGTTCGATGAATATGAGGACCACAAGGAACAGGTCAGCCATTTCGAAGCCAAACGCGACCGCTATTATGAGCAGGTTTTAGCGTTGGACACCGACGCTTTCGTCTGGAGCAGGATGGCGAAACGCTCTCTCTACGATGGCTTGGAATTCCCTAAGTGCAACATGTTCGAGGACTATGTCATCACGTCGCAACTTGTGGCGAAATGCGAATCCATCGAGTTCATCCACACTCCGTTCTACCACTACATCCGCAATAACGCGGATTCCATTCGTTCGTCTGCCGACACGAAGAAAATCCTTACCCAAGAAATCATCAATATCTATGATGTCTACAGCAGACTCAAAAGAGACGAACCTGGTAAACATCCACATATTTTCGGTAGACAAATCTTCGCGATGGGCTACCATATGATGAGGCACAACCTCTACGATTGTCTCTCCAAAGAGCAACGCAAAGTCATCCACAGGGACATACGTACCCTTTTACCTGATAGTTCCATCCATTTTTCCTGCATAAAGCAACTCGTCCTCTGGATTCACAACTGGATTAGGTGGTAGTTGTCAAAAATACTTTCACTAAAGTGATTTTATAGCCTTGCGTTTCATCTGACAATGATTCTTCTTGGTCTATATTGTGCGCTAACGAACAAAACCATATGCATGGGACAAGTATATGGAAATAAATTATATATTTGCAGTCGATTTAATGGTATGTGGAATTCGACGGAATTTAGGTTGGATTTTGTATCTTTTCGTTGTCAATAAATGTTACTGACAATAGCGAAGCTTTATGTATAATTGATCCTTTGTGTATAGAATCCCAGATTGTATATACCATTTATTCGATTGATTTTCAGAAGGAAACCGTCGTTCTTTTTCGTAAATTAAATGGATGATCAAAGAATCGTCTCTTTTTTCCAAAGAGGAAATTATGATTACGAAATCGATCTCTTTTTCGTACGATTTGTGCGTTTTTAATGCGAATTTCACACAACACAATATTACATTTACAAATTAACCGGTGATTTTTCATCGGTGAGAGCATTTATGTCATTTGATAAAAAATTAACACTTATGCCCAACAAATTCATTAAGTATTTCGAAGAGTCGTTCAAGAAGAATTGGAATCTTCCGGCGATGACCAACTACACGAACCAAAAAGGGGTTACCTTCGAGGGCCTCTCCATAGAAATCGCTAAAATGCACCTCCTTTTCAAGGAAATCGGAATCACCTCGGACGATAAGATCGCTATCGTCGGTCCTAACTCCACGACGTGCGCCTATGCTTTCATGGCTACGATCCTTTACGGTGCTGTCGTTGTGCCTATCCTCGAGGATTTCCAACCGGAGGATATCGTCGGCATCATCAACCACTCCGACGCTAAACTGGTTTTCTCCACCGAGGACAACGTGGAACGCATCGAAGGAAAGGATATGCCTAAAGTGCTCGCCTTCCTCTCGATGTCTTTCACCGACGAACTGCGCGTCATCAAGGGTGATTCTCTTAACGGTGCTTTGGACCGCCTCCCTGACCTCTTCGCACAGGCATACCCGAACGGCTTCTCCAAGGAGGACGTCAAGTTCACCGACAAGGATGGTGACGACATGATGGTGCTGAGCTACACTTCCGGCACCACTGGCTTCGTCAAGGGCGTCATGCTCTCGGCGGAGAACTTCCGCACCGTCTTGGACTTCTCGCAGAAATTCAATATCGGAAACCCTGGCGACAAGGTCGTTTCCGTGCTTCCTCTCGCTCATACTTACGGCTGCGTCTATGATCTTTTCAGACCGCTCATCGCCGGCGTGAACGTCTACTATTTCGGCCGCATCCCGAGCCCTAAACTCCTGATGAAGGCGCTCGCCGAAATGAAGCCGGAATGGTTCTCCACCGTTCCTCTCTTCCTCGAAGTGATCTACAAAAAACAGGTCGCACCGATCCTTAGACAACGTAAGATGCAGATCCTCTTGAAATTGCCGATCATCTCCAACATCATTCTCAAGAAACTGAGGAAGGCTCTTATGGACGTTTTCGGAGGCGAACTGAAACTGATGTTCGTCGGCGGCGCCGCTCTGAGCAACGAGGTGGAAGACTTCTTCCATAAGATCAATTTCCCTTTCACGGTGGGCTACGGTATGACCGAATGCGCTCCGCTCATCAGCATAGACTTCGTCAACCCTGTTCCTCACTCCGTGGGCAAGCTTATCGACGGCGTGTCGGTGAAGATCGACTCGGAGGAGCCGACCAAAGTGCCTGGCGAAATCCTAGTCAAGGGCGGCAACGTGATGAAGGGTTACTATAAGGACGAGGAGTCCACACGCAACGCGTTCACCGACGACGGCTGGTTCCGTACCGGCGACGTGGGCCTCTTCGACAACCAAGGGTACCTTTACCTCAGAGGCAGGACCAAGAGCTTGATCCTCACCGCTTCGGGACAGAATGTCTACCCGGAGGAGATCGAGGCTAGGCTCAACAACCAGCCTATCGTGGCGGAGAGCCTCGTGGTCCTCAGAAACAACAAACTGGTCGCTCTGGTTTACCCGGACGCCTCGGCGCTCGACGACGCTAACGACGAGGCGAAACTCGCCGATATGATGGAGAAGGTCAGAAAGGAGACTAACAGAAGCCTCTCCGCATACGAATACCTGAACGCTATCGAAATCAGGAAAGAACCGTTCGAGAAGACGCCTAAACGCAGCATCAAACGTTTCTTGTACAAATAATCGACGCTCATCCGGCAATTACGGACCGTTCTCATGAAACTCGCTATCCTCACCCAACCGTTAATCGATAACTACGGCGGATTCCTACAGGCTTTCGCCTTGCAATCTGTCTTGGTGGGCTTGGGTCATGAGGTCACGGTGGTCAACCGAACATATGACGCTGTGGACGAGGATAGGGTATTCCGTATCAAACGCGCGGTCTTGGATGTTTTCCGAGACCATCCCATGCGTGATTTTGTGCGTCGGAGAATTCACGAATCGACGCCCATCTACGACAACGAATCGTTGCGTCGTTTCTGCGACAACGAGGCGTTCGACGGATATGTGGTGGGAAGCGACCAGGTCTGGCGCCCTCTCTATTCGCCTTGTCTGACCAATTACTTCCTCGACTTCACCGAAGGGAAGCGTGTGCGCCGAATGGCATATGCCGCCTCGTTCGGGGTGGACCACTGGGAGTACACGGAGGAAATGACAGCCCGCTGCAAAGCGCTCTTGGCGCATTTCGACGCGGTGGGCGTGCGTGAGGATTCGGCGGTGAAACTTTGCGCCGACTTTCTGGCGGCGGATGCCACACAGGTCCTGGACCCGACGATGTTGCTGACTACAGACGATTACGACCGCATGGTGGACGAGGACGCCACGCACAAGGCGCAAGGCACGTTGTTCACCTACCTCTTGGACCATGACCAGCGCCTACAAGCCTGGGTGGATAGGATAGAGGAGCGTTGCGGACTGATTGCCTACGAGATGTTCCTTGGCTCCCGATTCAAAGGGCAGGAGGGCCCTTCGCAATGGATACGCAACCTGCGCGACGCAACGATGGTCCTGACCAACTCCTTCCATGGCACGCTCTTCAGCATCCTGTATCACCGCGACTTTTGGGTGATCGCAAACGACGAACGGGGCAACGCGAGACTCTCTTCTCTCTTGGCGCAGTTCGGACTGGAAGAGCGCTTCGTCGACGCTTCCCGTACGGACCTACTCGACTTCAACCGTCCCATCGACTGGTCTGCCGTGGACGACAGGCTGGAGGAGTGGCGGACGATTTCACGCAGGTTCCTGGAAGGGGCTGTGGGGAAGGAAGGGAAGGCTTGTTAGATACGAACTTTTTCTAGAAAGCATAGATTAAAACATGGCAAAAAAATTCATCCAATATTTCGAGGACTCTTTCCGAGAAAATTGGGAGCTGCCGGCAATGACGAACTACGTTACCAAGCAGACCTACGCCTACAAGGATGTGGCGCGCGAGGTGGCGAAGTTGCATATATTGTTTAAAGAGTTAAACATCACACAGGATGACAAGATTGCCTTGGTGGGAAACAATTCGCCTGAATGGGCGATTACCTTCTTGGCGACGATTACATACGGGGCGGTGATTGTCCCGATCTTGCAAGACTTCCACCCAGACGATATCGCACATATCATCGAACATTCGGAGTCGAAACTGCTCTTTGTGGATGATGAGCATTGGGACCGATTGGAGGAAAAAGATACGCCAGGACTTCGTGCCGTTTTCTCACTTACTGATTATCGCTGCATGCGTCAAGCGCAAGGAGAGTCGCTCCACATCATTATGCGTCAGCTTCTTACGCTTTTTAACGAGCATTATCCGCAAGGCGTTAAGAAGGAGGATGTGCGATATACCGACAAGGATGATATGGAGATGTGCGTGATTAGCTATACTTCGGGAACGACAGATTCGAGCAAAGGTGTGATGTTGACGGGGGATAATTTTTGCTGTGTATTAGAATTTGCCGCAGAAATGAAATACGGAGAAGTGGGCCATAAAGTTTTGTCAGTTCTTCCTCTTGCACATTTGTATGGATGTGTATATGATTTTTTCTTGCCTATAAAGGTTGGTGGTAACATTACATTTCTAGAAAATAAAATCAGTCTGTCCTTTGTTTTAAAAGCACTAAAAGATGTTGCTCCTGATTGGGTATCTACAGTTCCTCTTATTATAGAAAATTTATATATAACATATATAAAACCACAAATAGATAGTTATAAGGTAAAGTTTTTTTTTAATATTCCTTTCGTTTCAAAATATATAAAAGAAAAATACAAAAAAACTCTACTTCAAATTTGGGGCGGAAATATACGAACTCTGTTTGTCGCAGGTGCTCCACTAAATAGTGAAGTTGAAGATTTCTTGAATAAGATCAACTTCCCTTTTGTCGTTGCATATGGGATGACAGAGTGTTCTCCTTTAATAAGTGGAAATTATAAATCATTTGCATTGCATTCAGTAGGAAAACCAATTACTGGAGTTTCTTTAAGAATCGATAGTTCATCTATTGAAAAAAAAGGTGAAGTTCTTGTGAAGGGCAGAAATGTTATGAAGGGATATTATCGCAATGAAGAAGCTACGCATCTTGCTTTTACGAAAGATGGTTGGCTTAGAACTGGTGATATCGGTGTAATGGATAAAAAGGGAAATTTATATCTTAACGGTCGATGTAAGACAATGATTCTCACATCATCTGGTCAGAATGTTTTCCCAGAAGAAATTGAGGCTAAATTGGATAATTCACCGTATGTTTTGGAAAGTTTGGTTGTGCAAAGAGGGGAAAAAATAGTGGCTTTAATTGTCCCTGATATGAATAATCTTGATAAAACAGCAAAAATTGATGCTGTTTTTAGTGAACAAATTAAAGAAATAAATAGATCACTACCGGACTATGCATATATTCATTTTTTTGAGTTGTTAAATAAACCATTTGAAAGAACTCCCAAAAGAAGCATTAAAAGGTATTTGTATAAGTAGTGGTTGAATAATATTTTATTATGGGGAATACGGTTTCTTTTAGAAATTTCGAACTAAGAGATGTTGATTTTGTCTATAAAGCAAAAAATGACAATCGTGTAAATGAGACTATTGTCGGAGATTGCAAGAAATTCTCTTACGAAGATGCTGTGAAATGGGTAAATGGGTGCATAAATCCTAGTAATGATTATAAATATTGGGCAGTATGTACAAATGATGAGTTTGAAAACATTATAGGATGGTGTGGAATTTCTAATATAGATTCGGTAAATCACAGCGCATATTTTAGAACCATGGTTATATATCATCCTAAGTATCGTGATACTATTGCATGGTATGAAACTTGGAATTATGTGCTCGATTATGTGTTCAATAACTTGAATTTTAATCGCATTTATGCCACATGTGTGGAGACAAACAAATTCCATACTTTTTCTTTCAAACTTTTTCCTGAGTGTTTTGAGGGAGTTTTAAAACAGGCTCTTTTTAAGAATGGTCAATATGTGGATGTTTCAGTGTATGGCATCTCTAAAACACAATATGAACTTTATAAACGTGAAGGATTATTAGAATTAAGTTCAATACAAGCACGTATGAAAAAGTTAATTAGTGATGAGCAAAACGGAACGACTAATATGAATGATTTTATAGCTAATATTCGAAAGTTATTAGATGTTTCTGAAGCTACAAGTATCACGCCAGATACAAATTTTAGAGATTTAGATGAATGGTCTTCTTTATTTGCTTTGGAAATCATTACTATAGTAGAAAAGTTATCAAATAACAAGTATAGTACATTGAATTTAAAACAATGTAAGACATTTAGAGATATCTACGAAAATTTTATCAATGAGAAAAAACTAAATTAAAATTTCTTTATTCTTCCTGAAATGAAAAATATAATTATTATTG
>JAZLJL010000099.1:0-10101 GCA_045617845.1 Paludibacteraceae bacterium
AATTGACGCATGCTTCCCATGCGTGTCGTCTGAGTAGAGCAGACTATGACGATAGAACGAGTAAATTCATAAAAGAGAGTTGGGCGGTTGCCGCTGAATGGTATCTGACTTTGGATGAATATGAAAAGTTGGGGGCGAATGAATATACTTATTATGACTTAAATATTCGGAAAAGAGAGCAGGATTGGCCTTATATAAATCGTTCGTTAATATATTCATCTCTATTTATTGATATGGTTGACACTTACAATCAAGGTAAAAATAGTTCCTATTATCCCAATGATGAAGTGTCAGGTTATACGATGTCCTTGATAGATAGAAATCTCCCGTCTATGAAAAATTACACGGACGTTGAGAATTTCATGAAAAACAATCGGCCGGCGAATGTGACAATAACACAGATTAATAACCTTTTAAAAATGTATAAAGAGAAATGGACAGAAAAGTGATCAATATAGTGATGTTTGTTATATTATCTTTCGTTATTTACTCTTGTAAACCGAGTGATGTGGATAGTGTAGTATTGGGGCAATTAGATTATACGATAGTTAATCTGTCAAATCATAAATGTACGATAAAGGCAATTTCACATGGAAGTGGAAGAGATTCTGTATGTGCTGAAATTTCACATGGTGATAGTGTGCTTTTTCACACAGATGGTCAAGGTAGCTATAGTTCGTATTATGGGTTATTTGATGGTAACCGTGTATTTGCCATGTTTGATGACTCTTTGTCGTATGATTGCAAATCAAATATGGGTTTTGAAATGTTTGCGCTTGATAGAAATTATCAAATCGAAGAGGTTTCTCCATATCCTAATTATCATTATAAATATCGTTACGTCATCACCGAAGAGGATTATGAGTATGCCAAGGCTCATCCGTATACGGGAGAGAAGTGATTGCTTTTGGAGGGGATGTCACTATGTGGTGTCTCCTCCATTATTCTTTGGACATATGGATGTGACATGAGATGATATGTGATATTATCCCAATGATGAAGTGTCAGGTTATACGATGTCCTTGATAGATAGAAATCTCCCGTCCATGAAAAATTACACGGACGTTGAGAATTTCATGAAAAACAATCGACCGGCGAATGTGACAGTAACACAGATTAATAACCTTTTAAAAATGTATAAAGAGAAATGGGAAAAATAAATCATTTTTTAGTTCTTGTGTTAATGGCGTCTATGACGGTTTCATGTGAAGAAGATGTCGATAATGGCATTTCTGGGGATTATTTCTTTACTATAATCAATGGGACAAGCCATAGATGTGTAATAGATTGTCATCCATTTAATCAAGATAAGGAAATAACCCATAATGAGATACAAGTTGGAGATAGTATTGTTTTATATACGAATGGGGGAGGCGGTTTGCATTTGGAAAATCCATTCTCGAATCATCAGGTGTATTTAGTTTTTGATGATACGTTGACGTATTGTTGTTGGGCAAATCAAGGTCATTATATGCTTGCGTCCACTGAGAATT
Organism: Paludibacteraceae bacterium; assembly: GCA_045617845.1. GTDB lineage: Bacteria > Bacteroidota > Bacteroidia > Bacteroidales > Paludibacteraceae > UBA1181. The sequence continues at coordinate 1,494 of JAZLJL010000099.1, forward strand.
ATTGCGCAACGTATGTGTCGGAAACACATACTGATTTTCGTTACGTCATCACCGAAGAGGATTACGAGTATGCGAAGGCCCATCCGTACACGGGGGAGAAGTGATCTAATGGCTGACAATGTTAGGAAATCCGTTTCGCAAATCTTTTGTGGGACGGATTTTGATTTTTTTGTGGTATCTTGTATTTAGCATTTGAGTGTACGGTCTTGGAATTTTATGAGGCAATTTTTGTTAGATATTGATACAATTATTATTTTAGCATTCTATTAGCAATCTAATATATTACGAGAAACATATTATATCATGAAAAATGCAACGGATTTCCTTATCGACATTTCCGGTAAGATGGACAAAAAAATGCCTATTGTCCAAAATGTGGTTTTAGATGGCATCGTTCCGAACATGGACTTTACGGAACCTTTCGGTATGCGTACTTTTCTTTCAGTGTGCAAATCACCTATTATCATCAATTCATTGGATATGGGAACTAACACTCGTGAAGATTTTGTGAAGAAGATTCAAAACCTTCCTTTCCCTAACAGCGGCGCTCCGATCGCCGAGGCTTTCAAGGAGTCTGTTTCGGGCTATAAAAAGTATGAGAAACTGATTAAGGAGGAGGTGTCCAGACGTATCATTTACGTGACGAATGGAGAAGACACCGATTCTGGCGTCTTGGATTATGAGGTGGAGAAGGTGATTAAGGATTATCCTATTCAAGTGAATATCGTCGGCATCTGCATGTCTGAGTCTAACCAGAGGATGGCGAAGAAGGTGGCTGATATGACGGGTGGTGTGTTCTGTAATGTGGAGCAGACTTGCGACACTTTGACGCTCCGCAATATATTGACTCCGCTTATCGATGTTTTGCATAATGTGGCTCCTGCTAAGGTTGTGGAGGAGAAGGTGGTCGAAGTGGCACAAGAGCCAGTTAAGGTGGTTGAACAACCTGTACAAGAACCTGTTCGTATGGCGGCTTTCGTTTCCCAGCCTGTGCAACAAGAGGCTCGTCCGGTAGCGCAATCCGCTCCTGTCGTCGAGAAAAAAGTGGAGGCTTCGATCTCTGCCGCTATACCTGAAGTGAAACAACCTGCCGTGGATGCGGCTAGGGAGAAAGAGTACAAGGCTGAGATTGCCGCGATCACGGAGTTACAGGCGGCTCGTTCCGCTCAGAAGAAGGCTAACGTGAAGGCTATCGAGGAGTCTAACTCCAACATTCTCGCATTGCTTGATAAAAATAAGGTTATGATGAACCAAATCCTCGAGGGTGGCAAAGAGACGGAGATCGCTTTGGATAAACTTAGGGCTGCCGTAAAGGATCATGAAATGACCATTGAGGAGTTGAGGGAAGTGAATAAAAAGCTCACTGAGCAGAACTTACAGCTTAAGCATAAAGCGAAGGAGCAGGAGGCTAATATGGATGCCCTTAAACAGGAAAAAATGGCGCTCCAGAAGGAAATCGACCGTTTGAGGGAGATCGCTAACGAAATGTTGAAGATATAAAATTGTCTTTATCAATGTTTTTTGGGGGAATGCATGGTTATGCTTCCCCCTTTTTTTAGGGGAAAGGGGAGTGAATGTGGAATGTCTCCGTTGGGAACATCGAATCGCACGAGAACTCTATGTGGCGAACGTTACGGAAGGGATAGTTGTTATCAATATGACTCTAAGTCAGGGAGAAGGTAATGGTGACTTGTGTGTTGGTCGGACTAGATGCTGAATGATTGTCTCTAAAGAGGCGGTATGCCTATGCATAAAAAGCGGGAAGGAATGGCCCTCCATTCCTTCCCGCTTTTTTGTATATCGTTGGAATTAGATTTCCTTCTTTAAGTATTTGTTGATGTTCTTTTTGTTATGCCAAAGCAATGCGGCAACCATGAACAACCCCAATGCGATCAGACCGTTCAATAATAAAGTTTTGCAGAATGTGTTGGTCGGTTTGTTTGTAGGGTGGAAATTGGAAAGGACGGTGACGACATCGAGGTTCGCGGACATGTCTTCCTCGATTTTCCCGGTGATTTTGAATAACTTCTCCATGTCATCGTAGAACATCTGTTTCTTAGCTTTAACGAATGGAATGTTAGCCTTTCTTTCGTTTATTGAAGAGAATTCTATGCATGTGCTACCATTGTTGTTCTTGAAGTACTCCACTTTTTGGAGGCTGTCCAAATTCATCAAGACGTTGTGGAACATCCATTCCTTTTCCTCTTGCAATTTGATTCTGGCGATGTTTAGGGAAACTAAATAATCGTTCTTGGAGAAGTATTTCTTCAAAGCTTCCTCAAATTGGGAGAATTCCTCGATTCCTTTGATTTTCGCTGTGATGACTAATTGGTCAGGCAATGCGAAATCCACGGTGTCTCCCGTTTCCACTGCATCTTTGTAATCGATGTAGTCGATGATAGAGTCTTTGTTTTTGTCTATGACAGCGTGCGCGCTTATCTTATCGATCCTGTTAGCTAGTTCTTCTGTGATGTCCAACTCTTTCGCCAACCCTTCCACGTCATTCCCTTTCGCGTATTCGTTCAGGTCGTGGATTAAGGTTTTGTAGATGACAGCGTCTCCGTCATTGAGTTTGAGGTAAAGGTTTCCCTCGTAGGTGCGGTTGTCCTCCCTGGATTGGTAAAGGCTGAACGCAACTGTCGCGATGGCGAAGATTAGGAATAATAACTTGTATTGATAAGCGGTCCTAAGGATGTAGCCTAATATGGACAATATGCCTTTTAGCAATCCCAATAAGGCGTTCCCTATGCGCGATGTCATGGTGAAGATGTTCATCTCCTGGTTTTTCTCGTTTTCCATTCTGCTATTAATTTTTTTACATCCTACAAATATAATTTATGTTGCGAACCTACAAAAATTATTTTCGATAATCCTTTAAATATCTATTTTGTTTTTTTGAGATCGGCAATTGTTGGAATTCTTCCGGCCCGTTTTTTTCGGTTGTTTTCCCGCTTCGTAAAACATTTCCTAAACTATATAGGCGAGAGGATTTGATGCTTACCTTCCCTTTGGCAGGAAGTAAAATTCCGAAACCGATGTAGGTCTGGTCCGCTTGGTAGTCATTCCTGAAAACAAGTTCGTTATTGATGAAGAAGAATAGTTCCCCATCGTGGCGTGCGATGGCATACGTGTTGTATTCTCCTGAATTGCACATCTCCCCTTTTATCTGTGCGGTCGGAAGGAAGCAGTTGGTGTTGACCAAGTAATATTTTTCCCAAGAGTTTTCTTCCTTTCCTATGGCGAGGTAGTTGCATCCGTCGTTGACGGGGTGGTTCCTATCCCTTTTTTGCGGGTTGTACTCATTGTCCTTGTTGTAATCGTAGATGGCGCATATCCCCGAAGCGCTGTTCTCTGTGCCGTATTCCGGATTCATGACGACCTCGTAATAGAAATCATTGTCCATCTTTATCTTATTAAGGAGCGTGATGCTATTCTTGTCGTTGCTTGAAGAAATTGAGTATATGCCGTTGTGTAGCAGATAAGTAGTGCCATCTTCGTCCTCATGGCTGTAGCTTCCCTCTGTGCTCAGCTCTTTCACTAATTCGCCTTTGTTCCCGTCGAACGTCATTTTTTGGCTCCATTCGGGCGCTGGCGTTTTGGTGTTGAACAATTCGTCGATGTAGTATTCTTTCCTGTAACCGTTGAAATTGATGGCCCAATCCCTTCCTTCCACGTTGTCCCCTCCGCACATGATTGTTTTCCACTCCAGGTTGGGGAGGTAGCTGTTGTCGTGCCCTCTGTTGAGAAGACCGTGGCCCAGTTCATGGAAAACGACGTTTTGCCGAAGGTTCTCTTGGTCTTCATAGTCCGTCGTCTCGCTCCAATAGTCTCTGTCTATCTGCACGAGTAGCGGGTCTTGGTAGGTGCATAGGCCGATTGTCAGGTCGGGCAATTGCGTGAATTCCATGATTAGCCCGTTCTTTTCCACATCGATGTTTATTCCCCTCTTCGCTCCCTCTTCAAGGAACAATTGCAGGTACGGGTCCAACTTCTCGTCCACGTTATATTTGGTGACGTCGTCTTTACAGGAGGAAAAGGCGATCGCGAATATGATGGCTATGTGATGAATTGTTTTTTTCATGCTGCCCGTTAGTTGACATATTTATCACAAAGCTAATAAAACTTCGTTAATTTTCAAGGATAAAAAAAGGTGAAAACGTTTCCGTCTCCACCTTGATATGAGCCGATAGCGAGACTCGAACTCGCGACCTACGCATTACGAATGCGTTGCTCTACCAACTGAGCTATAGCGGCATTTCCGACTACAAAATTAAATAAAAATTTGATTTGGTAAATAGATTGGTTAAAATATTTTTGCGATTTGGCACGCTCCACATTTTCTCCCTTAAAAATTGTTTTATAAAAAAAAAATCATAATTTTATTGTATTACTTTTTCAGTGTTTATCGCTGGGTTAGATTTGTTTTAATTATTATGGTATATAGTTATATATTAAATTTAAGTGATGTGCTTATGGGACTACATTTTTCTATCAGCGTTCGCACTTTCAAGAAAATGTGCGCCGCAGTTATTTTAGTTTTTTCTGGTTTTTCTTCCGCCATGGCGGAGAAGTTGGATACCACATTTGTGTTGGACATGGTGATAGATAGTACGCCGTGCCATTTCACGAAATACAATAGTGCAGGTGAAGTTATTGATTCAGGGTTATATAATGGTAGTGAGGGCTTTTCCCAAATCAACTTAGGGTATGTTACCGATTCGGATGGGAATTCGGTTGACACTCTTTATTACGTTTGTGACCGTGTGACCAAACAATGGCGTGAGAAATCCTTTTCGGAATTAACGGGACGTCCTGAATATGAACAGATTTCTTTTTACGGCAATGGAATGTTATATTTTGTGGGTGATACAATTATACCTGAGTATTATGATTATAATGTCTATCTTATGAGTTGCACATCTTTGGGATTTTTGATGACTTTCCAGTATGATGTGTACAACAGGCCTGGCCATTCCTACAATCAGCGAGCTCTTTCTTCTATTTATGATGACTATGGCAACTTAGTATCTCTTGACTTATATTTCATTGATCATCATCCGGAATACGAAGAAAAATCTCAATTAAAAATCACCTATGATAATGTATATGAATATGGTAATTTGGTTCAGTCCAAGATTGAGGCCATCGACAATGATCTGTTCCATTCCTTCGATTCCGATCCTAGCGATACTCCTTCTGTACGAGATTCCTTAAAAAAGTATTATTACGATTCGTTGAATAGAAGAACAAAGACAGAGGTTTTTATTCTCGAAAATTCTAATTATGTGTTGGTGGATAGTATAGTTTACACTTACTCGTCACCGAACACTGCTCTTTTCTTTTCCTCGTTGTCATATAATGGTTCCCAGGTAATCGAATTCTCTAATGACAATTCCAATGTATTCGATTACCAGATTAATGCTGATTATGATCCATCTTTATTAAAATATACCCTCCCGAAGAATGTCATTGCGTCACAGACCTATGATGATTCTAATAAAATCCTTACGATTTCTCTTCGTTTTATGGATGGCGGCTCAACACAATCTATCGATTATAGGTTACATTTTAGACCAAGCAATGGAGTTGATGATTTCTTTGGCAACAATGTACGGCTTTATGTCGTCGACCGTACCATTTGCGTAGATGGTTTTAAGTCTCCAGTTGCTGTCTGTGATATAACAGGACGTCTGGTTGGAATGGGTGGCGGAGAGTCTGTCCGCATCCCTGTGTCCCAAACTGGCATTTTTGTCGTTAAGTCTAGTGGGATAGTTTCAAAAGTAATAGTGGAATAGGACATAATATTGGTTCGTGTCAAATATAAACGGCGGATGGCTATTAAAACCATCAGCCGTTTTTTATTTTTCGTCGGCGAACATCAGTCGTTCGATTTTCGCTAATCTGCTGCGTAGTTTCTCTTCGTCCCGCTTTCGGATGGATATCCTCATCGTGCAGTCGTTGTCGAATTGCTGGGTGACGATCGTCGCGTTCTCCTCTTTCACGACGCGCATGACATCGTTAAGGAAGGGATATTCGAAGAGAATGTCACATTTGGCTTCCAAAATCTTTTCGACTACTTCGTTTTGGTCCAAGGCGTCTTGGCAGGCGGTTCGGTAGGCGTTGATCAGTCCGCTTGTGCCTAGTTTCGTGCCTCCGAAATATCTCACTACGACTAATAGGACGTTTGTCACGCCTTTCGAGACCAATGTGCCCAACATCGGTTTCCCTGCCGTGCCCGATGGCTCTCCATCGTCATTTGCCCTTGTCTCTTCGCCTTTTTCTCCTAAAATATATGCGAAGCATACGTGGCGTGCGTCGTGGTATTCTTTTCGTTTCTCTTTAAGGATTTCCTTTATTTCCTCCACATCGGACACTGGAATAGCGAAGGCGAGGAACTTACTCCCCTTCTCTTTATAGAGACCTTCGGATATCCCCGCTATTGTCAGATATGTGTCCATATTCTTTTATCTTTTCCTTCTGAAACTGTCTTTGTTCCTTCTGAAACTCCTTTGGTCGTCTTCGTGTCTGCCGCCTCTTTCTTTTTCGTAAGAACGTTCTTTTTTCTTTGCGCCCGCGGCATTTTCCCAGAAACCGCCTCTCTTGCCTTCTTTCCCGCCGAATCCTTTGTCGCCTCTCTCTCTTCCGTGGCGTTCTTCGGTTCCCTTGCGGAATTCCTCGCGCTCACGTTTATTCTTTCGGTCTTTTAGTACTTCCAAGAGTTCGATTCCTTCACTTTTTCTTCGCTCGAATGCGGTCATCATATCTTTAACGACGCTTTTGTCCACGTCGAAGAAAGAGTAACGTGGCGTGATTTCTATGTCGTGTACGTCGATGTCCTTGCTGTTGGTCGTGTCATTGATGAGGCCTAACACACGTTTCGGAGTGAATCCGTCACGTTGTCCCATGTTGATTTTCAGTCTCATCAATTCTCCGCTACGTTTTCTTGAACGTCTCTCGCCTTTGTCTCCGCGTTCTCCTCTTTCCTTCCTTTCTCCTCTTTCCGGGATATTGAGGTCTTGAGCGTCTTTGTAGTATTCAAGGAAACGATTGAATTCTTGTGAGACAAAATTAACGATCAGGTCTTCCCTTGTGATGTTTTTTAGTTCTTCCATGACCATCGGCAGATACGGTTCTATCTGTTTCCTGTCGATGTTTTCCCCTGCTTCCTTTATCCTGTTCACCAAGGAGAATAGCTGGCTTTTGCATACTTCGAGCCCGCTTGGTACGCGCCCTTGTATGAAAGTACGGTTTATCTCTTTTTCGATCGCCTTGATCTTATGCTTTTCTTTGGTGTGTATGATGGCAATGGAGATACCCTTTTTACCTGCGCGACCTGTTCTTCCGCTTCTATGGGTATAACTTTCAATGTCGTCTGGCAAGTTATAGTTGATGACATGTGTAAGGTTGCTTACGTCCAGTCCCCTTGCCGCCACATCGGTTGCTACAAGGATTTGCAGATTTTTGATTCTGAAACGTTGCATCACTGTGTCGCGTTGTGCCTGGGAAAGGTCTCCGTGAAGTGCGTCCGCGTTATAACCGTCTTGCATGAGTTTGTCCGCCACCTCTTTTGTCTCTTGACGTGTCCTGCAGAAAATGATCGCATAGATGTCCGGATTAATGTCTACCACACGTTTCAGACAGTTATATCGGTCTTTGGCCTGCACCATGTAATAGATATGTTCTACGTTTTCAGTTCCGGAGTTTTTCCGGCCGATAGCGATTTCCACGCTATTCTTCATGTATTTCTTAGCGATGTTGGCGATTTCTTTCGGCATGGTCGCTGAAAACAGCAGGGTGCGACGTTCCTCTGGCGTTTCTTGGAGGATTCGTTCGATGTCCTCTTGGAATCCCATGTTCAACATTTCGTCCGCCTCGTCTAAAACCAGGTGCTTTATGTTGGATAAATCAACCTTTTTACGTTCGATGAGATCGATTAGACGTCCTGGCGTCGCTACAAGGATTTGCGGCGGCACGTCCAACTGCCTGAATTGGGTGACGATGCTTTCGCCTCCATAGACAGGCACTATTTTCATCCCTTTGATGTATTTAGCGAAATTCTTAAGGTCATTCGAAATCTGGATGCAGAGTTCGCGTGTCGGAGATAATACTAATGCTTGGATTTTGTTCACACTGCTGTCTGTCAGCTGTAGGAGCGGCAGACCAAACCCCGCCGTCTTTCCTGTTCCTGTTTGGGCTAATGCGACTAAATCCTCTGTTCCTTCCCCAAGAAGATAAGGTGTTACCTTTTCTTGAATCGGCATTGGCTCAATAAAACCCAATTCTTCGATTCCGCGCAGGATTTCTTCGCTTAATCCTAGTTCTCTAAATGTTGCCATAAAATAGATTTTCCGCTGTCTTGCGGCTTAATTAATCGGAAATTCTTTCCTTTTTTACTTTGTTACTCAAAATTTTCCGCGAAATTACTAAAAAAGTTTTGTCTGTACAAATCTCCTGATTATTAAGGATTAAACGTACATTCAAATGCCAAGTGCAAAAATATCATAATAAATTAAAGAACACTTTTGAAGGGGAAGAAAAATCCAATTTTTCTCTGGGGCGACGATTCAGTTTATACTGAACGGACTTAATAAACACATCAGAGAAATCG
>JAZLJL010000100.1:0-15719 GCA_045617845.1 Paludibacteraceae bacterium
AACCTTATCCGACCATCCTGGAGGATCCTTCTTCAATTCAGCCTTTTGTTCCGGAGTCAAACCTGTGGCATCCTTCGCTTGGACACGACCGTCTTTTTGACTCTTTTTTTTGCCACCGCCACCCGACGAACTCACCTTAATTTCCTTGAACGCCCCGATTTGGGCGTCGTTCATCGCCAAAGACTCGGAACACGGGTCCATATCGTTCATGGACTCCGTCGCCGCCGCCTTCATCTGCGGCATCGAAGGCATACCGATCTGTCCCTCGAAAGAGAACGAGATACACTGCGGGACACCCAATGCGCATGTGCCCTTGCTGTTAGGCAGCAACGGATTGGCCACATGGCTGATCTTGATGTTGGAATAACCGCCGCTCCACTGCGTCACGGCTGCGGCGCATGGCTTCGGCGCATTCGGGACCATGTTGCACATCGTGAACATCGGAGCGTCGAAACAAGGTCCCAGATTCATGGAATCCACCACCTTCTTTCCTCCGTTCATCTTACACTTCGTCGGTTTCAAGACCTTGATCCTCGCCGGTGTGGTACCGAACTGACAGGTGCAGAGCGCACCCTCCACTATAAACTTATCCGCCATATCACTCTTCCTCCATTTGTATCACAATTCCTTTTTGCGTCCTGTTGCCCTCCGAATCTATCACGGAGAACATACCTTTAAAACCATAGAAAAGGCCATCCTTCTCATACAATTCGGCTTCGCCCTCCTCCCGTCCGCCATCAAATGACGGGAACATCGGAGCAACATGGTAGACCACATGGTCCGGCTCCACCTTCTCCTCCTTCAGATGGAAGGAGGTACGAATCATCTTCCGCGGGAAATTCTCGATATGGAACCTAAAGAATGGACTTCTATGCAAAGCCGGCACTATGACCTGCAAGAAAGTATCATACGACAACTTCTTCCGCAATGTGGGCTCATCCTCGAAGTTCATCATGGATATCTCCAGGTACTTCTTGAACTCGGTCGTCGGATACTGGGAAGCCAGCTCCTTGGACTTCGTCACACGGCGGTTCCTGACCTCCTCGAAGTTTTCTATCTCCAACACATTGCCGTCCGCATCCAACAGGAACGAGATGGGGAACAGGCAATTGCCCAATTGGATGATCAAGTCATCCACCGTCGAACGCCTCGGATTCTTCACCTCAGACACTCTATTGCGTATGACGAGACGACGGGTTTCCGGCGTCACTTCCTCAACATAGATGAAGTTCTTCCCTTTATAGCTGACATATGTGCAATCGGGGTAGACGAAGTTGGAAGTGAAGTCGCACTCGTATACTTTTTTAGGCTGAATATTCGTTATCATTATCCAATATTTACGCTGGAACCGCTCTTCAGATTCATATCCGATTGGGCACCCAATTCAACTTTTCCGTTACCACTCACCTTATAATCACCGGAAACCTTCTCCTTCAAATCGCCGTCGATCTGTATGCTAGCCTCCTTGGCCACATCGATCTTCGCCTTCGCATCCGTCTTGAGGTTCAGATCCTTGGTGACATCCACCTTAGCCTGACCGCCGACACTCAACTGATAGTCGGAGCCGACGCTCATTTGAGTCTCCTTACCGGAAGATACGGTAAGCTTCTTATTCGCTGAGATATCGATTTCGTTGGCGCTGATGGAAATCTTCTCCGGAGCGGTGATGATGATGGATTTGCCCGCGGTATCCAACTTAATCATGTTATTATTCTTATCCTCGATCGTGATGGACCAGTCGCCCTTGTCCACGAAAGTCAATTTATGTCCGCTCTTGGTAGTGATGGAATGCGTGATGTTACCGTCGTCGCCACCCTTTCCCGTTTTTCCGGTGAATAAGCTACCCATCACATAAGGACGGTTCGGGTCACCGAACTCAAAGCCGACCATCACCTGGTCACCCTCTTCCGGGACAAATACCATACCGCGGTTCGTCATGTTACTACCGCCCGCATCCGGGCTCTGCACACGTATCCAGTTCGTGGTCTTTCCCTTAGGCTTCTGCCAATCGAACTGTACCTGCACACGGCCTCTTCCTTCAGGATCCGCATTGCTCTTTACCGTAGCCACCTCAGGGAACGCCTTGACAAAGGTATAATCCATCGTGACAGGCTCCGTACCAATAGGCGAAGCAATGAAATGGTTGGAATAATTACCCATCTTGTCCACCCTATGCTCGATGCTCATGACGCGGAATACGCCTAACAAGCTCTCACCACTACCCGTCGGCACCTTGATACTCACCTTCCCGCCAATCTTCACCTTGCAGGTATGGGAAATACCCTCCACGTTCAACATGGAGCCGTCGGCGGTAGTCTGACGGGCGTCCAACAGCGCCTTCAACTGAGCGGATTGCACAATAGGATACTCACTATGGGTGAAGTCCTTATTCGCTTCGGCATAGACTTTTGAATTATTTTTGGAAGCATTACCCGACAACTCTTTCAACTTCTTCGGGGAAGAGTCCTGAAACAACTCCGCACCATCCTTCTCCACATTGTCGTAACGGCTATAGTTACGCGGCGTCGCGGAAGCGGTGGTGCGCAAGCTCACCAATTCACAACCCAACAGCAATTGCGCCGTCTCCGAATCATCCGGTTTACCGAAAACAAGTTTCTTCCCGTCGAAGAAGAACAACTCCCCGAAGATGCCGGAAAGACGGTTAAAGAAATTCCATAAACTCTCGTCATAACGCATCACATATTGGAGCGGGCCCGTAAATTTCGGGTTACATTGCGACGAGGAGGCCGCATCCGAGATGGCGCCCTTATTCTCGGAGAAAATCTGCGACAACGTCGTGTTGACGTACGAATCCATTCCACGTACGTTATCCAACTTAATCACCGATCCATGTCCAATCAGATGTATCCTATTGGACTGTCTGCCACTATAAGCATACTCAGTGTCGCTATCCCAAGAATCGATCTGCACATCCGTCACAAGCCCCTGGAATTCATATGAAATGCCTTGCTTATTATGTTCGAAATATATAGTCACCTCAGAGCCGACCTGCTCCACCATCTTGCCCGGGTTCTGTTTCCACAATTCATCCATGGACATGAACTCCTGAACCACCTCAAACGAATGGGTGCCATTCATCTGCTGGTCCAAAGACAAAGATTCAAACTGGATAACACTCCCCGCAACCGTTACGCGAGGTTTCACAGGCTCTAAAAAATTCGTTCCTGCCATATAAACATTTGTTTTTAAAACTATTTATAATATATAACTTAAACGCAAATATATTCCTTTCTTTCGGGAATAGCAAGAACGGAGAAAGAAAAAATCAATTCCACGTCAAAATTCACTCAATAATCTCCATCACGTTCCATTCCACGCTATACTTATTGGTTTGTATGTCAATAACATAACTCACAGATAACGCCCCATTGGCATCTTCACTTCCATACTCCAAATAATAACTTCCGTCCTCACTCCTCTTCCCATATTTTTTCAGGAAAGGTTTCGGAACCGCAAACACACCATCAAGGGTTATCACATATTTTGTAGAATCAGCAGGAGACCGACTCCAAGACGTCTTCTTGAAGATTTCGAAAGTCAATTCACCGGTTTCGGGAGGGAAAGGTCGGTGTTCGAACGCCGTTTGTCCGGTAGATCGGTCAAACCAGCCCTCTTTTTCCAAAAACGGAATACAATCCAAACCATCCGGTCTCACTTTCTCCCATTCAGAGTCGAAATGTCTTTCCTTGACCAAGAAACCACCTTCATCATAAAACGCCACACTTTCCGCGCCAGCGAGATTATACACGGCTTTTCTCTCAAGGGATCCGTCCTTACGATAAGTTCTTTGGATGAATTGGAAAGTACTGGGAACCGTATATTCATCCACCAATCCATTACTATGGTAAATATACGAGCCATTCTCCGCCACGAAGAATGAAGGCTTCCCCTTATAGCGGGGGTTCTCATAATAATTCAACTCCGTTGTCTTTTCTCTTGTCTCCATGCCATCAGTTTTAGGTTGTTTACTTTCCGACGCATAAACGACTGGAAGGCAACAACATATTAGTAATATGGATAAAAAACATCTCATTCCCTACTCCATTAACGAATTAATCGACTTCATCTGCCAATAAAAGAAGGATTGCCGCTTGACGGGCGTTCCACTGCTTCCTCCATGATTGCTATAGTCCATAATATTGTCTGTCGTATGGTACTGATAAGTATATTTCGCAGTAGCAGTACATCCCGTAAAAGTATGAGGAAGACCTAAAGCATGTCCTAATTCATGGGCAGGCGTTTCCAAAGAACACTCCAAGAAACACATTGTTAATTGTTGACCGCCAAGCGAACGTCCGTATAGAGTGCCCACTCCTCCCCTAGAGTTGGTCACTTTCGCCTTCATCGGCACAGCAAAAATAGAAAAATACTCATATCCCGGATAGGTAGAGAGACCCTTCAATTGCATCACAAGACCAGAAATCCCTTCATTCGTCATATCCAACCATTTTTCGGTGCTATTTGGCGAGTTAGGATAGCCTTGTTTACAATATCTCTTATATTCTTCGAACGGATCCCTATGATAATACTCCTTATACGCTTTCACCAAAGAATCTTGGGGATTATCCAACTCAATATCGATTTTTTCCACATGGACATTCACATATGCTTGGTTATAAAACAACTGTAAATTCTCATCCGTTAAATTTGTCATTCTAGCGCCATCCAAGACTGGTGCTTCCTCTTGAGTTTGAACGGCAGGCGTATTAGCCTCATTACTTCCCTGGGTAGTCTCCTGATTCCCATCTTCCGACTGGGGTACGCTGACCTGTGTCGCAGAGGAAAAAGCCACCTCTTTATGACGCAAATTAAACAAACGCACATATATATCACGCTGATGCATGACATCATTCGGGGAGATATGAATCGAGCCACATAATAGCCGGCCCTCCTCCTTTCCCTTTTCCGGATAGGCATAGACATCCAAATTAACAGGTCTAGAAAACTCCTTATTACACGTAACCTTAATTGTCGTTTTCTTATTTGGGAAGGAAGAGATGCTTTTCTTATCCACGGAAAGAAACCCTCCTTTTTCGGCATTCGGATTACTGAATTCGAGTTTATACTCTTTCGGTTTATCACCATTACAGGTCTCGTACAGATCCAAAACGGCGCTTTTGCCCTTCCGAATCGTCAATTGTGGGATTAAGTACAGACCGTGCATCACTTCCTCAGGACTGCTAAAATCCTCCGAAATCTTCAATTTGGGCATAAGTATTTTCCCGTATTCTCTTCTATGGCCCGCAATCATTGTAGGGTAAATGTCAAAACAGCCTCTATAACCGCTGTTAAGGTCAGGATGGATGACATTGTGTTCATCATAATGATATTCCAAAGTATCAAGGAAAGAATTATCGTTGACGACAGAAGTTCCCTCCGTCCCCGTGTCTCCGACCCTATACCATGAAAATCCGAAAGAGCCGTCATACTTGGGTGTCAGTCTAAAATCCACACGGCTTAACGTGTCACTGCTTTTCTCCGACTCATCCGTTTCCCCCTCCGTCATTACATTGGTCGGCATATACGTCGACGACGATAAATTAATGGTACGTGTATCATACGACAACTCAGGAGTTATCTGCATGGATTCATCTGAATGGTGCATCACATAGGCTGAGCATTTGATTTTAGCGTCATCCTGGTCAAAAAAAGCGGGAGCGACCTCCTGATAAACACAAACGTTATCTAAGACACGAAGATATGTTCTACCAGTGCCCACCAATAGGACAATATCATGTCCATACAATCCCTCCGTATGGACATGAACAAATAATGTTTCGTTCCTATATGCGGTAAGATTGGTCCGACGGGTTGACTCTTTCCCATATGAGATATTCGCATCAATACCCCAATAAAGAGACTTGATCGAGGGGTCACTTTCGCTCTTGACTTCCACATCCGCCGTAAAATGATTGTCACTCACATTCGCCGAATTAATTTGGGAAGGAGAAACGCCAGCCGACTCAACCAGACCCTCCTTCAATTCGGTAATATTAGGGAGGACGGCCGATGGATCGAGGTCATTACTCCCAGACCGTTCCAAATAAAAACACAAAAGGAACTTTCCCCCGGCGAAATGCGGTGGGAAAACCAATTTGAGCGACCTGAAATGTGACTCGGAAACAGGTGTGTTCTTCTTATGGGACGAGACATACATATCACCCCAGAAAGGGCTAACCGGAGTCATGGAAGATAAAAGTACTCCATCCAACAAATGATCCAAATTTAACTTCGGATCATGCAACCTGCAACGGAGCATCAACGAATTGTCCGCATCAGAGATGGAATCGAAATATAAAAAAATTTCACATTCCTTTCCCACAGTAACCTCTCTCGACCAAAAAGCATACCTGATATTTGCCATAGATGTTCTATTTTAAAACCAGACATCGTTAAACACTTCACTACGCGCCACACTACACTCCATTTCCCATCCGATTATATACGGGACAGTGGATGAAAGTCCAACAGCTATTCCAACAGAATGTTATTTAACTTTATCTTAATATATAACCTATCACAAATTTCTTTTTTTCACATGACAAAAACAAGAGCACTCATAGTTATTATCCTCCCCAACTTCCATTTTTTAGGAGAATTAACAAAAAGAGAGCACGCCTCCGCCATGACTGCAGAAAGAAGTCACATCATATAACCCTCAGATTTCCAACTCACTTCATAAGCATTCTTCTCCAAATAAATTTCATAGGTCACGTCCAACATCTCTCCGCCAGGTCCATCACCGACGCCCTCCAGACACTTCGAGCCATCCGCCCGCGTCATACCATATTTTTCCAAAAATTGACGGGGAACTTCCGGAAGCGCATATATCCTCACATACATAACGGAAGAATCTTCCGGAGAACTGGAAAATTCGAGTTTCCGGAACACTTCATACGTGAGCTCTCCAGTATTAAGGGGGAATGGCTCCTCACGAAAAGCAGTCTTCCCCGTAGAACGGTCAAACCACCCTTCCTTCTCAAAGAAAGAGAGATAATCCAATCCGTCTAGTTTAACCGTTTGCAGCCTTGACTCGGACGTGTGCTCGCTAATCAAATTTCCCTCCACATCATATGACTTCTGAGCCACGCCCCATCCGAGTTCGCTTATGACTAGCTTCTCCAAGGAGCCGTCGCGATAATAATGCTTATAGCAAAGGCGAAAATCAGCAGGGAGTGTATATTCATAAACATCAATGCCGCTATGATAGATATAGCACCCATCCTCGGCCACGAAAAAAGTCGGCTTTCCCTTATAGCGGGGATTCTCATAGTAATTCAGCTCTGTCGTCTTTTCTTTTGTCTCCATACGCTCTGATTGGGGCTGTTCTCCCTCCGGAACACGGTCCGTCGCTGAGGAACAGCAAGTTAATAACATCGATAAAAAAACAATATTTCTCTTCATTTTATTCCATTAATACGTTCATCATCTTCCACTGCCACCGGAAGAAAGATTGTTGCAATATACCTTTGTGATGACTATAATCCATGATATTATCAGTAGTGGCATACTGGTATACAAATTTAGCGGCGGAAGTACACCCCGTAAACGTATGGGGAAGTCCAAGGGCATGACCAAGTTCATGGGCTGGCACAAATGATTGGCAAGTGGAAAAACAAACGATAAAATTCTTTCCCACCAATGACACCCCGCCAAGTCCAACATAATTGTTAAATATTTTCGAGAAAACTTTACCTGGTCTTGGCAGAGTATATAAGATATATGTCATTCGATTATTCTTAATAGGTGCATATCGGGCCAAATCCTGCAGCAAAGTATAAAGCACACCATTGGAGGTGTCTAGCCAATCTGGATTATTAACGTTATGTAAACAACTGGAATAAACCCCCATGGGTTTTTTCCCTTTGTCTAAAATGTATTTTTTCACAATCGGATCATCCTCATTATCCAATTCAATTTGTATTTTTTCCACATGTATATTAATATATACCTGATCATAATGTTTTTGCAAAACACTTTCATCAATTTTTGAAATTTGAGAACCATCTAAAGCGACAATATTTCCGCCATTGGCCTTCCCTTTATAACAGACATTAACCAAAACTACATTCACACTTCTTTTATGCATGTCATCATTCGGCAAAATCTGTACGGAGCCACACAATTGCCGACTCTCCTCCTTCCCCTTTTCCGGATACGCCCACACATTCAAATTGACGGGTTTTGAGAACTCCTTGTTACACTTAACCTTCACCATCATTCCCGACATCAAGAAAGAAGTGGACTTCTGGTCAACGGAAAGGTAACCACCTTTCTCAGCCTCCGGATTGCTAAATTCGAACTTATACTCTTGAGGATCCTTTTTGCTTTCGACAACAAGTTGCAATTGGGCGCTCTTCCCTTTGAGGATAGTCATTTGAGGAATTAAATAGAGACCGTGGGACACTTCTTTAGGATCATCATAGTTCTGCGCCACCTTCAATTTCGGCAACAATATTCTAGAATATGTCCAAATATGTTTTGCAACCATCACGGAATCTTTTCGGAAATTTCCAGAATACCCTTGATTTGCATCTTGATGCACATTCCCTTGCTCATCATAATGATATCCTAGATTATCAAGGAAAGTGCAATCATGAAGAATTCGGGAATTAGACGTATTCGTATCCCCTACCCTAAACCATGAGAAGCCGAAGGATCCATCATAATTGGCAGTCGGTCTGAAATCCACCCGGCAGGAAGCGTCACTGGTTTTCTCCCAGTCTTTCACTTTAGGCTCCGTCATCACACAAATTATCGATGATTGGGGACCAGTCAATTTTATGTTATTTGAATCATAAGACAACTTGGGCGTAATATCTTTATGACCTGGCCAAAAGCTACTCGTATCACATTGGCAGACAATCTGATTGCCCGAATCCAAAAAAGCAGTGGTCTTATTCTTATACAACGCCACATTGTCCTTAACCCGCAATGCGAAAAAAGATCCAGCCCCAACCTTCACATAGACAGTTCCGCCATACAAACCCTCCGTTTGGATATGCGCATATAACACTTCGTTGGCATGTGCGGTACGGGAAGCACGATGATACGACGTCGTATTCGCATCCACAATATACTTCTGGTCCTCATTCTCCCCCCAATAAAAGGAACTTATCGAAGTTCCATTCGGATGCTCTATCTTCAGACTAACTGAAAAGCCATTCCCATTTACTGTTGTTGCCACACAATTGGTCGAATTGAGGTTGGAGGAAGAAACCAGACCGTTCTTCACATCCAGCAGATTAGGAATAGAGGTCGCAGGCGCCAATGAATCCCTCCCCGAAGATTGCAGACTGAAATCCAAAACAAATGTTCCTCCCGCCAAATGGGAAGGGAACGTCAACGTAAGGACACGCAAATTGGAGTCAGAAGGGCTAGGAAGATTATTCCACCATGAAACAAAAGAATTCGTCCACGACGAGTCCACCGTTTTCATCGACGAGAGAGGAACCCCATCCAAATAATAATCCAAGGAAAATTGCGGGTCATGCAAATGACAACGGAGCATCAACGAATTGTCCGCGTCAGAGATGGAATCGAAATACAAATAGACCTCACAATCCTTACCCGATTCAACTGTCTTAGGCGTAAAAGCATATCTGATATTTGCCATAAATATTATTTTTTCAAAAGATAATGTAAAGCACTTCCACACCACATACTTCAGCCGTAACCATTACAAAACAACCAAAATCATCGTATAATTTTAGATTGCGGACCATGAACTAAGGATTGGGCCCATCCTATGAGCATAACATTATCTTCATTATTTAATATATAACCTATGATGCAAATGTACGCATTCTACTTGATATCTGCAAAAACGCAAGCGGATAATTATCTAACGTACATTCAAATGCCAAGTGCAAAAATATCATAATAAATTAAAGAACACTTTTGAAGGGGAAGAAAAATCCAATTTTTCTCAGGGGCGACGATTCAGTTTATACTGGACGGACTTGATGAACTCATCAGAGAAATCGTCAAAGTCAGCACCTTTAGGGATATATTGTCTAATGAGTTTGTTGGCATTTTCAATGGCCCCTTTTTGCCAAGAGGAATAAGGGTCAGCAAAGAAAACAGAAGCCTTGATTTTCTCTGTCACGTATGTATGAGCAGAGAACTCGGAGCCATTGTCGGTGGTGATGGTTTTCACATGCTTTTTGTAAGGGAGTAAAACACATATTCCAAATAGAAGTGCTTTAGACATCTGAAACCAGAGGCATGGAACATAATCACAATAAGCATAACTTCAGCACTTGATAAGCGGTTGTCTCTGTGGTACTTACGTTTTATGGTATTTGTGGTGTCAATAGCGTATTTTTCAACTATTGAATTAAAATATTTGCAGAAATCGTATTCCAAACAATCAATTTCTGTAACTTTGTCTTCGGTGAACAGGCAATAAAAGTTTGTTTTTTTGTTTTTTTTGTCATGATAAATGATATAATTTTTATTGCTAATCACCAAACAATCAATTAGTTAAAATTCATCGAACTCACGTAAAATTAAGATGAAATGGAACTATTCTTTAATGTGGACGAACAAACATATAAAAATAAAAATTGTGATGAACTGTTTTCTCCTGAAATACAGTATAAGAAAGTGTATGCAATGATGTGTTGGAATCATGTGTGTGTAAAATTTGCTTGGTATAGTTGGACGATAAATCCTGATATTTTTGAATTGTCATCGAATATATTTTCTTTTTGTATAGATACTTTTTTTGCTGTTTATGATTTTCCCCATAAAAAAATAGTGTTTAAGTTGGATTTAGATACTTATTATTTATGTCATTTTATTTCACAAAACAAATTGTTTTTGTTCTGCGAATTGTCTATGTTGGTTTTTGATGTGAATAAAAATTATTTAATAGAAACATATGATTTCCCTGAAATTATGTCTTCTTATCGAATAGAAGAAGACTTTATTGTAGTAAAACTACTTGATGATAGAGAATTAAGTTTTAAAATGTAAAATATCCTCAGCATCCTGAGAACAATGTAACATACACATACGGGGGCGTGAATGCGCCATACAACCGTGTGGGACGTGTCGCCTTGGTTGAAGACGCAAGCGGCGCCGTTGAACATTACTACGGGAAAATGGGAGAAGTGACCAAACAACGTCGCACTCTCGTGATCCCTAATGTGGCAGTTGCCACTTATACCACACAATGGAAATATGATAGTCACAACCGATTATTGGAAATGATTTATCCCGACGAGGAAAAAATCAAATACTCCTATAACTTCGGTGGACAATTATCATCCGTTGTCGGTGAAAAATCTTATCTTTACCGCTACATCGATACCATCGGATATGACATGTACGAGCAGAAAAAATACATGAAATATGGTAATGGTACAGAAACAACGTATGACTATTCGTCAAAACGTCGCAGGCTGAAAAATGTTGCCGTCACCTCCCCAGTGTATGGCGCATCAAAAATCATGGATAACACCTATTCGTATGACGAAATGGACAACATCATTTCTCTTGTAAATAATGCTGTTCAACAAAATACAGAAAATGGGAAATCTATCGGTGGTCAGGTCACACAGAATTACACATACGACTCATGGTCTCGTCTGACTAAAGCAGTCGGTGATTTCACTGCCGGAGACAAAAAAGCTCATTACGAGCTAAACATGGGGTATGACAAACTATACAATATAACGTCCAAACAGTTGGATTTACGGCAGGAAAATTTACAATTTGACGGTAAGTTATATACGGGACATGATTTCACATACAATTATGACAAGGGAAATCCGTTTAAATTAGAAAATGTTTTTACTAAAGAGTATGCGACAGAACAAGATACGACATCGGATGACATGTTTTGTAATACTATCACTTATCAGACCAGTTACCTTTAGATCTTAGTTAAACAGTAACCTTCCCCCTAGGGGAAAACAGCCGAAGTAAAATCAAGTTAGGACACCTTGGGCAACTCGTCACCACAAAGATTTAAAGATTTTGGAGTTTTATGTCCTATGCCTTGGTGCTGCCTGCGATTGTTGTAGTAGTCTATGTACCATCTTATCCCTTCCCGCATCTTCACCCCATCGTCAAACGGGGGAAAATAGACGTACTCGTTCTTGATGGTACGCCCAAAACGCTCAATCCATATGTTGTCCTTGCATCGCCCCTCTTTTTTTCTGTGAAGGCTGCTGACGCATTGGCCAGAAACTCAGATTTCCAGTTGGAGATCATCACACTCGACACATTGAAACGCTCTGACAACTGTGCCAATGTCTCTTGCCCCTTCAGTGCCTCTATGGCAACTTGGGCTTTAAATTCTGCCGTAAAGCTCCTTCTTTTACTTTTCATATCTGCTAAATTAAACTTTATTTTCTTAACTTAGCAACTGGTTCGAAAAAGTGGCAGTATTATACCATCGCAAAAATAAATTATAGCAGACTTTTTTTTTACAATAAAGATGCAAAAAAGGAGAATGTGCCATATAGTCACATTCTCCTCTGACCTTATTAGAATTAGGAATTTATTCTTCCACACCAGGAATCAACGGTGCCCAACCAGGTTGCAGTCCTTCTCCTTCTCCACTAGTTGCAATAACATCGTTTACCGTAATCTCAATCATCTCCATTTCTGGAGTTTCAAATATTTGTCTTTCCATATTTTTATCATTTAAGGGGGCTTCTACAAGCTCCCGATTATTAATTTTATACAACATTTATTTCTTAATCTTTTGTGCGATTTTGAAATCTATCCATTGAATAATATGGAGTGAATAC
This sequence comes from Paludibacteraceae bacterium, assembly GCA_045617845.1. Lineage (GTDB taxonomy): Bacteria > Bacteroidota > Bacteroidia > Bacteroidales > Paludibacteraceae > UBA1181. Next base: position 12,786 of record JAZLJL010000100.1, read on the forward strand.
AGATTCACCCCATACTGCTCTTATTTTACAATCACTTTCACGCCGTTTATCAAATAAACACCCTGAGCAAAATCTCCAAGATTGTTCAAACCTTCCTGATAGTTCACACACTTGATGATTTGTCCGTTGAGGTTGCAGACTGTTGCCACACCTGGTTCACTCGCAACAAGTATGATATTGTTGTCTTGGGCATATATGATAACTTGATCTGCATTGGCATTTGATTGGAGAGTGGTGTTGTCATCCTGCTGTGCCATGTAATCCTCATAACTGCCGACAAAGACAACATTTCCGCGACTTGATTTCAATTTGCTACCAGACGATGATCCTCCCTCTGATGATTGTCCCATTTTTTGTACATAGCAGCGGAAAGGCGCAACACCTTCTCCCGTTTTCTTTAGGAAGGCGTTACTATTCTCGTCGAACAAATAATAATCGGCTGCCTCTGTCGATGGCAATCCCGTGCTGGTACCTGCCATGGTGTATTGACCGCAATTCACACCTGCAGTCAAATCATCTGTGGCTGCAACATTCACATTAGCATTCGAGAATACAATTTCTTGATCTTTCAAACTGTACTTTCCGAAACCATCTCCGGGGAAAGAGATGATGTATGGCATTCCAGCTTCGAATTTAGCATCTGAGATATGGGAGAAATACAATGTGTTTTCGTTATCCATGACTGGTTCTTTTGCCCAGAAGTCATTTCCGGCTGATATGTTCTCTGCGGTTTTCTCCTTTCCTCCATAGTTGAATGGAGTGATAGATACGCCATTTGCTGTCACTGTCGTTGCAGTGAATGGCAAGTAAAGTGTTTCCCATCCCGTTTCTCCTTCGACCTTCTCATTATAAATCGAAGGGGTACGAGTGTAGGAAATTTCATTTGCAAGGAAACCGACTGAGAAGTATACTGGCAAAGAATCGACCAAGCGGATGGCGTTGGCCATATACTGATTCTCACCCATCAACCATATAACGTTTTCACTTTGTGTGATGTCGAAATCAGGGTCGTATACATATTCCTCCACAACAGCGATGCTGTCGCCAGACAGTTTGTCACTCATGCTCACATAGCCCTCTACATAATCTCTGCCATTGTAAATTCTGGCTTTGTACGAAGGCATATATTCTTGTATGTCTTCGAATAGTTTTCCGAAAGAGCTATTCGTATAGTCATCTAACGTTCCCTCAGGGACAAGCAGTTTTGTCCCATTTAACATTCCATACCCCTTATTAGTACCGAACGAACTTCCGTCTTTTACTACTATCAAAGAAGGGTCATACTGTTTCATCGTTATAGACTCAAGACTCTTACAATTAAAGAACGCATAAGAACCAAACACTTTCAGACTGCCTGGAAGAGTAACCATTCTGAGAGCCTCACACTCAGAGAAAGTACAATTAAGAGAATCAACTGGTCCTAAAATTTCTGCCTCTTTAAGATTTTCACAGAAATGGAATGGTTGTGCACCCATTTTAGTCACACTTGCAGGAACAACAACAGAAGAAAGTCCTGTTTTTTGGAATGCCTCTTCTCCGATATAAGTTACCGTATTTGGTATCTCGATGTATGTAAGTTTTTCACATCCATTGAAAGCATGCTTACCAATACCCGCTACGGTGTATTGTTTTCCTGATTCATCACTTACCGTAGCAGGAAGCTCCAATTTACCCTCATAGCAGTTCCCTGCTGCAACCTCTACCGAGTCTTTCCCGATTCGGGTATAAACAATACCATCTGCAACAAATTCATTTATCTGCTCTATGGATTTAAACCCTAAAGCTGACCATGCCTCATTTTCTTTGTATAACGACAAAGCCTCCGCAGGGACATAAAGAGTAATATTACTCAACGTACCAAAATCTATATAAACATATGCATCTACCTTTGAAGGGTCTGGCTGATTCAATGTTATAGTTTCTATAGGGCAATCAGAGAAAGCGTCTCTTCCGATAATTGTCACATTCGGGAAGGAAACCGATGTCAGGTTGCTACAACCACGGAAAACTTCTTCTTCGATACTTGTCACATTGGGGAAGGAAACCTCTGCCAAACTCTCACAGTTAAAGAAGGCAAATTCTCCGATACTTGTCGCTTTGGGGAAGGAAACTTTTTTTAGACTTTCACAATCATAGAAAGCATAATTTCCAACACTAGTCACGTTCGGGAAGTAAACTTCTGTCAGGTCGTAACAACAATCGAAAGCACTTTCACCGATATCAGTTACCGTGTTTGGAGCCACGATGCCTGTAAGTTTTTCACAATAAAGGAAAGCATTCTTACCAATACCGACTACTGTGTATTGCTGTCCAGAATCATCACTTACTGTGGCAGGAAGTTCCAACACACCCTCATAGCAAGAATTCTCCATCACTGTAGCCTTGAGGGTTGTTTCATCCAAGGAATACTTAATACCATTCTGGGTTACTTCCGCCGCCATTGCTTCCAGCGAAAAGGCGAGGCTTGCTGCTGTCAAAATCGAGTTTATAAGCAGACTTTTGTGTAAAATTTTAGTTACCATAATTACGTTTTTTATTAATTAACGTGAGTTCGATGAATTTTAACTGATTGATTGTTGGGTAATTAGCAACAAAAGTTGTATCTTTATAATGAAAAAAAACAAAAAAACACAAACTTTTATTGCATGTTTACCGAAGTCAAAGTTACTGAAATTTATTGTTTGGCAGACGATTTCTGCAAATATTTTGATTCAATAGTTGAAAAATACGCTATTGACACCACATATACCATAAAACGTAAGTGCCACAGAGACAACCGCTTATCAAATGCTAAAGTTATGCTTATTGTGATTATGTTCCATGCCTCTGGTTTTAGATGTCTAAAGCACTTCTATCTAGAATATGTATGCATCCGGGCATTAATGAGCATCTCGGGCAAAGTCCTTCTTCGTCACAGAGCTATCATTGAGACAG
>JAZLJL010000101.1:0-78221 GCA_045617845.1 Paludibacteraceae bacterium
GAAGAGAGAAAGCACACAACCGTGCTCGCTCACGTGGACAGCGTCAGATGCCGGGTTCGGATAGATTGTGACATCCCAATCCGACTTGAAGTCTCTAACGCCATTGGCGTTCTTGCTTATCACCAATGTGAAGCCGTCGATCGTTGAGAAGTCGGTTTTAGTGCAAAATGGAGCAGCAAGTGGAGTGGGTTCAAAAATATCACCCATTATTTTATCTCTTCCATATACGACATACAAACAAGTGTCTTCATGTTTGTCTATGATAAAATTCCACACTTTATTCATGTCACCATATAAGACTCTAAGACGTTCGGCGTTATCAACAGCGTTAAAGTTTGCAGTGTCTTCAATAAGATAAACGTCATAATCTTCAATGAGATACATATCGAAAAAAGGTTCTTCTTTTTTCGTATATATTTCAATCGATTGTGATAAACTCTCGATTGCTTGATTTTTCAATAATCTACCATTTGTTCTCACAATATTCCAATTCGTCAAATGCTCTGGTTCTCCTATTGTATCTATCACTATATAGGTTGAATCCTTTTTTGACAAAAACAAATATCTTACATAAGGAGATTGGTCTTTGAAAATAATATTTTCAGGCGTTGTAATGAAAAAGGCATAATGGTCTTGCGGCACTAAAATTGTGTCCGCAACAGATCCGACCAATTCGTTGTTTTCATACACTCCTCGATAATTGAAAATCGTATCGACATCGTGTTGCATTACGCCAACTCGATATAGGTACTCCTCCCCTTTAAAATTGAATCCCCAAATGGTGTCCGCTGCGTATTCATACACAAAATCTAAGGCAGAGTCGACACTCTCAAAGGCGAATGAAGCCGTTGAGAACATCAACGATAATAATAGAATGAAATGTCTCATGTTATTTTTTTATTATAGGTTTTACGATTCTTGAATTTTCTGTCTCTATAGTGATATAATAGCAACCAGTCGCACAATCGGACAAATCGAAGTCGAGTTTTGTCTTGTTTGGAGACTCAATGGTTTTTACCACAGAGCCAAAAACATTATGTACGGTTATCTTATCGATTTTTTGTTGAGCGCTAACGCTGAAGATGCCTGTCGATGGATTCGGATATATCAAAACCGCATCTTGGCTTGGCTCGTCAGCCATATCGGTTAGTTCGTTATTTTCTGCCTCAAATGTTCCTTCATAGGTTACAATTTCACCATAGTTATTCATAAACGTTATTTCATACATGGTGGATGCAGTCAGCTCATCGCATTCGGTCGTGTAGTCATACTCAAGTTGGGCGTTCTCGCTATACCAAACATTAACCACACCATCTTGGGATATATTTCCAGACTGTCGATCAACTATGGTTTCTTGAAGTTGATCACGGTATTCACATTCTCGAACGCCATTACTATAGACAGTCATACCCCTAACTGTTTTCGTCATATATTTTATTTTCAAGATATACGAGTTCGCATTCTCCACTTGAAAAGAAAGCTTACCAACTTTGCCAATCGTTGATTGTGTACATGTCGCATGAATGTCGTGTTCGTGGTTCTCGTTTCCTTTTTTAGGGGAAAATCCAATTAATGCAGTTTTATATGGATCTGAAACAGAAGAACTTGTTGTGAAGTCAAGATTATAATAACCATTTTTGCCATTGATTCCATTTCCCCATCCCAAATTCACATAAAAATAGTATCCATCGTCTCTTCGTTGGAATCCGCTTATTATATAACAATGAAGTGAATAAACTGAAGAAGATAAAATCACGGGTCTTCCCGCTATCAATTCGGTTATCACTATACTCACCCATTCAGACATGGAATATGTATCAGTTGCACTCCTGTTAAATTGTGCAGAGAACTCTTTCGTATAAATGTTACGGTATGCGTTATAGCCAATAAGTCCAGGCTTCACCAATAAATCTATAATTTTTTCATTAAATGCTCTTGTACCGCTACATCCATATTCCGCATCAAGCATATAACCGCAATCTCTTAATAGGGTAGATACCTCATTCATATTGCGGATTGTAGATTTCACGCTCAAATAAGGTGGCATCGAATCCCATGTGTATTGGCTTTCATATTGTTCCCCCCTATAGGTATAAGACACCGAATTCGGCCATTTCCATTTCCACATCACTTGTGCCAAGGCGGTTGGGACGCAACCAGATGTTGCGTGGTTACACCCTTCCACTGAAGGCATCATGATATTATAACAAATTCCAAGCGGATTGTTGAATGGATTTAACACTTCAGGATTCGGATCCTTTTCACATTTTCTTTGTGCCCACTCCACAGCCGCGCCGACATTAGCGTCATACAGAAGATTAGGCACTTCCGTCACAATATTTTCTTCTTCATATGCAGGTGGATAATATGCATCCGCCATCCAAGTGTCCCACTTCTGGTAAGTCTCGGTGTTTAGACTCTTCAGCTGGTTTTGTTCTCGATCGATGACTTCATATTTGCAATCTGATAAGAACTCCAATAAGTTCTCATTGTCAATGCTATCCTCAGGCAAGAATGTGCCGGTCTCAGAATAGGCGAGAATAGGGTCGGATTTTTTGCTACCTGAAGTCAACACATAACCTCCATTTTTGAAGTTGAACGCATACATCGCAGTGATGCCCAACGTGTCGAACGTCACGACATTGTCCACAATGTCTGTCTTGCCGAAAGACCATCTCATAAAATTACAAGCGACCTTTTGTGCGTCGCTAAACTCAATCGGTTCCGCTTCGGCTAAGCAAAACGGACACATCAACAAGAAGGGCAACAAAACTCCATTGACGAATAACTTGCCATAGAACTTACTCAACACTTTCATAAAACATAAAATCGGGTTCCGCAGGTTGTTTATCTTCCGACCCCAGCAAAACCCCAGAAAAAGAGGGACGGAAAACATTTTTTCATTCAAAATTTACGCAAAGTTACTTGCTGATTGGTTTATTTCATAATATTATCGCTTCTTTTTATTTGCCCCACCCTATATTTTGACATATATCATATATTCACACACAATCCTTTCCCGAAATCTACTTATACACAATCCGCACTTCTCTCCATAAGAGTTCAAGTAATTATATTTCCACATAAAACTCTATGTCAAGATATATTGTGAACATAAAAGGAAGGGGAATTTTACTCCCCTTTTATCACTCCTTGATAATCTCCTTCACCGCACACTTCCCGTCTTTGGAGATCTTTAAGAAATACACTCCTGGACTGAATTCTTTTATCGGCATCACGTCACCGGTAACACTCTTCACCAGTTTACCGTCATTCGAGAAGAGAGAAAGCTCACAACCCTCCTCGCTCACATGAACAGCGTCAGATGCCGGGTTCGGATAGATTGTGACATCCAAATCCGACTTGAAGTCTCTAACGCCATTGGCGTTCTTGCTTATCACCAATGTGAAGCCGTCGATTGTTGAGAAATCGGTCTGGGTGCAAAAAGGGGCTGCAAGTTGAGATGGTTCAAAAACATTGCCTATTCTATCCCTACCATATACGACATACAAACAGGTGTCTTTATGTTTATCAATGATAAAATTCCATACTTTATTTATATCATAATATAAATATCTTAGACGTTCCACATTATCAACAACGTTAAAATTGGCTGAGTCTTCAATAAGATATACATTATAGTCTTCAGCGAGATACATATCAAAAATATGTTGTCGCAATCTCTTCGGAAGGGACGATAAGAGTCGCATCGGAATCTAAGTTCCATCCGGTAAATTTTATCTTTTCAGGGTCAGGCTGGCGCAACTCCAAGACAGACAACTTGTCACATACGGGAAACGCATCACTGCCCATTTCAGTGACTTCTCCCAACGAGACGTAAGTTAGGCTGTGACAGTATTGGAACGTCCTCTCCCCAACGCTTGTCACATACGGTGCGATAACGCAAGAAAGTTTGGTGGTCTCACTAAACACATCATCCCCGATGCTTGTGATCTTATACCAACTACCGTCGATTTGAACGGAATCCAAGATTTGAACCGAAGCTATCATCGGCTTATAACTTTCGATTACAGCGACACTCTTATTGTCCGTATCCGGAATGGAATATTCGATGTCATCAATATAAACATCCGCCATCGCTTCCGCCGAGAAAGCGAAACACACAACTGCTAAGGATGTTTTATTGACATATCGTATGGAATTTTAAACGTAGACATTACGCCCTGAAAGGGCAAAATCCCTCAGTTCAAGGCAAAGCGCAGCGCCGCCTTGGAAATAATGATGTCGCGGCACCCGACGCCCGTAGAAACGTGCCATGGGTCAATAACCATCTCACAAACGTGTCGTGGTCCATCATGGGGCAATATCCGTCGCACAAATGCGCCACAGTCCATAAAACACAAGAAACGCAAAGGTTTCCCCTCGCGTTTCCTTAGATCTATTCAAAACCGTATGTTTTTTATTTGCCGAGTTCAGCCCCTTTCACCCATTTCACTTTCACGTTCTCAGTTGCCTCAAAGTTATGTTGCACACCCTCTTTGTCGATAACGATTACATAGGTGGCATCGTCGTCAATGGAATCTTTTTCTTTGATCTCTTTGAATATATTTATCCCAAACACTGACTCATAATCGCTCTTTGAACCCGTTGGAACATAGAGAGTTACGTTACCAAAACTCACTTCTTCAAACACACTTTCATCTATTTCGATCATTGTAGGATCAGATTGGCCCAATTCTATGGCATTCAATTGGGGACAACCATTGAAAGCCCCTTTTTTGACTCTTGTCACGTTGTACATGCTGACGGACTCAAGGCTGCTACAGTCACAGAAAACCCAAGCCTCAAGGCTTGCCACCTTTGGTATGCTGACGGACGAAAGGACGCTACAACTATAGAACGCAAAACTCTCGAGGCTTGTCACCTCTGGCATGCTGACGGACACAAGGCTTTTACACCCTTGGAAAGCATTTTCCCCAATGCTTGTCACCTTTAGCATACTGACGGACACAAGGCTTTTACACCCTCGGAAAGCATTTTTCCCGACGCTTGTCACCTTTGGCATACTGACGGATGAAAGGGCACTACAATCATAGAAAGCATTTTCCAAAATGCTTGTCACCTCTGGCATGCTGACGGATGAAAGGGCACTACAATCATAGAAAGCATATTCCCCAATGCTTGTCACCTCTGGCATGCTGACGGACTCAAGACCGCTACAGCGTCGGAAAGCATTATTCCCGATGCTTGTCACCTCGTACCTGCTAGCGCCGATTTGTACGGAGTCTGGGATATTTAGTTTCGAAGGCATTGTCTCCGAATCAAAACCTGTTATTGTGGCAGTCTTACTCGCTTCTTTAATGGAATAATAAAGCCCGCCAATAGGTTGAACTTCCTCCGCCACCACCGCCACCGAGCAGGCGATACAAGCCGACGCCAAGAATGATTTCTTCAGCAGACGCCAAACATTCAATTTTTGTGTAATCATCACCATAAGATTTTATTTTTTAGAATTAAGGGGACTTCTATAAGAAGCTGTTTAAATTTTTTTATTGGAGATTTTTATGAGAGACTTTTTAGGATATTTTGATTATTTCCGATAGGAGCAATGGGGTGCCATTGTGACTGAGGAAATGATTAAAATAGACAAAAAGTATCCATAAAAAGCCCAATAAGAAACTTTTTCGTAAATTTTTAAACAGCTTCTAAATTCCCCGATTATTAAATACTTTTAATTATAGGTTATTCTTTAATCTTTTGTGTGCTTTAGAATTTTTGTCGCCATATTGCTGATTTTCACTCAGTCACAGTGTCCGCACTGCCCCTTCGCTCAAACCATCAATCTGTCTGACAAAAACTTTAAAATCACTACAAAGCAATTTATAGAAATCCCCCTTAATAAATCCGCAGTTAGCCAAGTAGCATCGCTGTTTACCCGCAGGCATAATCAGTGGATAGGAATGTGTGTTATGGTTCGCACACCGTCTCTACAACCTGCGGTGTGCCGCCATTCATATTGCAGTCTGGGTCATAGAAAAGACATCACACATCATCTTCACCGAATTTTAGACAAGATAAGAAAAAAAACAAAATGATGACATCGGAAACATAGGAAATTTAATACCCGCCCTGAAAGGGAAACAGCATGTACAAACGCACCGCATGCAATACACAAACACACCACGGTCCGTGTACAGACGTGCCAATGGCGCGTCTCTACGCATCATCTCACATATTCCTAAAAACGCAAAAAAAACGCGGAGACCATCCGTCCCCGCGTTTCATTATCGATCATGTCTCGGCACCGTCATCGACAGCGCCGTCGGAGTCATCAATTACCCTCCAAAAGCTCATCCAGGATCTCTGGCGTCAATGGCGCCTGGCTGGAGGTCAACCCTTCACCCGAGGTCGCGATTACATCGGTCACCCCGATCTCTATCATTTCCATTTCCGGAAATTCAAATTTTTGCTTAATCATATTGTATTAATTTTAGGGGACTTCTATAAATTCCCCGATTATTAAATATTTTTTATATAGGTTATTCTTTAATCTTTTGTGCGCTTTCGAACTTTTGTCGCCACAAAGCAATTTATAGAAATCCCCTTTAATTTATTACATATAATGCATGGGCATCATTTCACAATTACCTTCACGCCGTTGACCACATAGACGCCTTGCGCGAAGGCTCCGAGGTTGTTCAAACCTTCGTTGTGGTTGGCCACCTTGACGAGCTGTCCGTTGACGTTGAAGACCTCGGTCACGCCTGCCTCGCCAGCGTTGAGGTAGATGTTCCCGCCATCGGCGTAGACGCTGTTCGCGTCAGCCTTGTTGTCGTCGGACAAGGTGATGGTCCCCTTGCGGAGCGCCACGTAATCCTCGTAGCTGCCGACGTTGACGATGTTGCCACGACCCGACCTCAACTGGTTCGGACTGTTCTGCGACTCAGACTGAACGTAGCAGCGGAACGGTGTGACCTTGTCGCCGTTCTTGCCCTTCTCGAACTGGTTGGAGGAAGGGGTATACTGGAAGAAACAGTTGTCCGCACCAGCGGTGAGCCCTACGCTGGTACCGCCCATATAGTATGTGCCGTACTTCGACGCACTAGGCAATCCGTCGGTCGCAGGGACATCCGCACCGCTTGCGGAGAAGGTGATCGCCTGACCAGCCAAGCTGTATTTGTCGAATCCTTCGCCAGGGAAGGCGATGATGTATGGCTTGCCCGCCTCGAAATCCGTGCTTAGGATGTGCGCGAAGTAGAGCGTGTCGCCCTCGCTCGTCACAGGCTCCTTCGCCCAGAAGTCGCCTTCCTCTTTGATGGTGTTCTCGCGGTCGCCGCCATAGTTGAACGGTTGGATAGGGTTTTTATCCGCCGTCACGTCTGTTGCGGTGAAAGGCAAGTAGAGCGTCTCCCAACCTGTCGCGCCTTGCGATGCTTGGTTGTAGATGGAAGGGGTGCGGGTGTAGGAGATTTCGTCTGCGTAGAACGCTACCGGGAAGTAAGCCGGCAGCGAGTCGACAAGGCGGATGACGCCAGCCTCGTAGCCCGATTCCGTGTTCCAAAGGACGTTATCCATTTTCGCGAGTCCTTCGTCCGGCGTCTCGATGACATCCTTCACGACAGCGATGGCGTTACCTGTGAGCTTAGTCGTCACGTTGAGTTTACCCATAGTCATCTCCTTACCGTTGTAGAACATAGCGTCGTACTCCGCCATGCTGACATGGAGGATATCCTTCACCTTGTCGGAAGACCAGCTGCCGACCTTAGTTTCCCCCTCGAAGAGGTTGATGGTGACAGTGCCGTCCTCGCCCACCGAGTGGGTGATGTTCGGTTTGCTGGAAAAGAACGAGTAGATGGAATCGCTCCCGTTGAAGCTCACAAGGATGGCGTTCGGCTCTGGCTCCGCCGCCCATGCTCCCGAGGCGATGGCCGCCGACAGGAGCGTTGTGTATATCTTTATTTTATTCATGGTCGTATTTTATTTATTCATTTAACACAGAACCACTCTTCCATTCCACCTTCACGTCAGAAGATGTCTCAAAGGTATGCTGTTTACCCTCTTTGTCTGTAACAACCACATAAGTAGCCGTGGAATTGAATTTTTGTGAGGTTAACTTAACTTTGACATAAGTAATCGGAGAAGGCATTACGAAAGAATATTCCTTCCCTTCCCTAACAGTAGTCACAGGGACATCCGCACAAACAAAGGTGAAATCATCGTCTCTCATTCTCACCGGGCACCAATGTTTACCAGCGCAATCCTCGACAGACCCTATAATTGCTCCTGGGACAATACTCAAGACGTCTTCCCCTCCGTCTACTAAATATATATGTGGATAATAACCTTTTGTCTTATAATTTAAGGCAAAATCAGCGCCCATCTCCAAGATTTGCTGAAAGGAGAAATACTCACCCAGCGGGAAACATTGCGAAAAATCAAATGCGGCGTTATCACCCGAAGAATAACATCCGAAAATAACTGAAATCTCTTCGATATAAGTTCCTTTAGAAGCGGTAATGGTCATGGTATCATCCACAGCACATCTTTGGGGAGTCATGATAATGTCACCCTCACCTGAAATAGAGACATTTGCTTCGTACTCCGGGTAGTACAAAAACGACATACTACCAAAGCTAAACCAGAATCTCTTAGTTGAGTCACTTTGTACGGGTTGATTACCCATTGTGAACTTGCCGTCATTATACCTAATCACTCCTCCCACCTCCATATAGTAGTCCCCCTGAGGTTCTAAGTAAATCGGCAAATCATAATAGTGATACAAATCCGCCCTTTCGCAAATTTCATCTATGATATACAGTTTGGAATCGAAAATATCGCCAAGATCCATCATATCCACCGTCAGATTTATACCCAAGTCAGCGAACAAATCTTCATAGAGGAGGGTACCTGAAAGAGGAACAGCGAACGAAAAATCGGGATTCGAGCCCGAGAATATCGTTTCCATATGATCTAAGTTTATCGCCTTAGGATCAGTTTGCAACATCACAAAACTCCTTAATTTACCACATTCCGCTAACGCATAATCAGAGATATTGGTAACCACGCCAAATAGCGCAGAATAGAGGTTAGAACAGTTCCGGAATGCGGATTTCCCAATAGATGTAACATACGGACATTTAATCACAGAGAGTTTCCCACAATCCTTAAAAGCCCCATCACCCACACTCGTGACGCGATAGAAAGAGCCTTGGATTTCGACGGAATCCAGTTCATATTTCTCAGCCATCTTCTGCGCGTCGTAACCGACCACGCTGACGCTCTTTTCGCCTGTAATGACATATTTAAGGCCATCAACCGTAGCAGGCTCTGATTCTTTCGCCATCGCTCCCATAGAGAAAGCGAGGCAAGCTACTGAAAGGGAAGCCCTCTTCAGTAAACTCCAAACATTCAATGCATTTGTTGCCATGATTTAAAATAATGTTATTGATAAAAATAAATAAAGCGTAATAAGGCAGGAATCGGTGCTATTCCCCCAAAAGGAGCAATCGTCCGTCGCTTTCCCGCAGGAAAAGCATACGCGTCGTTGTCAAATTTCCAATGCGTCAACGAGCAAAAATGGGGAAACAAATTTCACATTAACCTAACTGAATCCGAGTGCAAATTTATATAAAAAATCAAATCGCTTCAACAAAACAAATAATATTTTAAATTTTACAAATAGAATATCAATGAATAATATATAAAACATACATGTCACAAAAGAACAAAAGGGAAATCGAAAAATCTCCGATTCCCCTTTTATCCAAGCCTTTCAAGAGAATTATTTTTTTTTCTTATTGAAAGTGCTTTCTGAGTTTTTAGACTCCTCTACAGCATAGGCAGGAGTATGTTTTCCTGTCTTTGAACCCTTAGGTTTTTTGTTACCTGCAGCTCCCATAATATTACCCTCCTTAAAAATTAAAAATATTATTATGAGTCGAGTTCAGTAGCGAAATGCTGGACTTGCCCCTTTTATCGCATCGTCACACGGCAGGACTTTCTCCCGCCTTTACTTACGCGAATTTAATAACTATTCAGCAAAGATATACCCCATATTAAAAGAAAAAGAGACCGCCTCCATCGTAGAGGTATTGGTCTGCCAAAGAAACGATTTCACAGCCCCGCGCCTCGACGAAACGGCAGAGCGACGCACCATCCTCATGCATCAACGGATTGCCCATGAAAATCAGTTTGTTTTCCATCTTTCCACACGTGCCACCCAAGAAACCGTATTTGTGCACCGCTATCCGGATCTTCTCCGGAGAAAACAGGAAGGAAGAGAATCCCTCCCGCAGCAAGACTCGATGGATGCCCGCGTCCGACGTGACAAACGCCTCCTCGGAAATCGGCAACATAGAGCAACGCGTGTAGGATTGCGGCAGCTCGACAAAACGTTTCTCCGCATTCATTCTTCCAACGACCTCATCCGTAAAGCCTTTCCGATGGAAAAATGTTTGTTCGGTCGCCACGCAGTTGTAATAACAAGAATCGGACAAAGTAAAACCGACCTCTGATTTTCCCACCACAAACGGTACGGAATGGGCGGAGAGCGCCTCCAACAAAGCCTTGGGCGCATTGGGCGCCAACACCAAAGAACGGCTATCCTGATAGAGGAAGATGTCCGGATGGCAGGAGACGGACTCATAGGTAACGTTCTCGCTACAGAAGAGAAAAACCTCCTCCGCATATTCATGGAGACGTTCCACGATAGTTTCCCCACAACGTGCGTCAACAACGGCTAACCTGCATTTCATACTTTACTAAACCATTATCGCCCACCACCTTAGCTTGAAGACCTTTCTGTGCGAGCCAAGCCTTGTTCGAGCCGCCATAGCCCCAAACAAAATTGATTTGCGAAGGATTCACCCGCAACGTCACCGCCTCATCATGGAAGTCGGTTAAGTTCTTTTTCAAAATATCCGCCCACACCTCAGACATCACCAGCTCCTTGAAAGAGCGATGATAGGGTCCGGCAAGCAACGATTTACCATAATCCAACTCCTCGGAAGGATGGAGTCCCACCCGCAAGACCGTCAAGCCAGCAGATTCGAAGCGGAGGAAGAACTCCTTCGCCCAAGACACGGCGGTAGGCAAATCTAGCGGAGCGTACTTCCCCTCCGCATAGAATTTCGCCAGTTGCGTATTCTTCAGTACTAACGTCGGATAGATACGGGTATTGTCCGCCCCCAAGGCGATGATGTCCTCCACCGTCTGGCGGGAGCGCTCGTACGTGTCATGCGGCAAGCCAATCATCATCTGCAAACCTAAATGGAAGCCACGTTTCAAGATCATCTCCGAAGCGGAACGGATCGCCTCGCTCTTGTGTCCCCTACCCGACGCCAGAAGCACCTCGTCGTTGGTTGACTGCGCCCCCAACTCGATGGTCTTCACGCCATAGCGTTCCAAAAGATCCAAAATAGAGTCGTTGATGTAGTCGGGACGAGTGGAGAGACGTATGCCAGAAACCCTTCCCTCTCTGTAGTAGCGGAATGCCTGCGCAAGGTAACGCTCCTGCAAATCGAACGGGATACCCGTGAAAGAGCCGCCGAAGAAAGCGACCTCCACCTCACGGCCGTCGTTCATCGTGGAGAGGTACGTCTCAATGATGGAAGGGATCTCCTCAGGCTGAGGGACTGACTGCTGACCGCTGATCTCCCGCTGGTTGCAAAAGACACACTGGTGCGGACAGGCCAGTTCGGGAATGAATATAGGGATGTTCGAATGTTTCATGGACAGTACATTTCGATTGTTTCGTGGGAATGGTCAGGATTTACCTGACGCAAAGGTAAGCGAATACATGTAACAATAGAGAGGCAAGAAACAAGAAGGACGCCTATGCGGCAAATGCCCCACACGCGTCCTTCTCCAGAGCTCACTAGCCATCCATCATCTTCTCTTCTTGCCCTTCTGCACTTCCGGCTTCACGATGTCATCCAACTTAATCTCAGTGTAGACGCCATCCACAACCGCGCACAAGCAATTGTTCCGGACACAAGCCTCCGTAATGGTCTTGGTTTCGGCGATGTAATCGCCCGTGTTCACATTGACAAAGACGGAAGAACCGTTGTTTGTATATAAGGCGAACTTATCCGTTTCGATGATTTTCTTCCAGATGTTCCCCAAATCATATCGATTTAAAACCGTTAAATGTTCTTTCTTCACCGCCAGCAGTTCGCCGTCCGTGCAGACAAAGACGCAAGCGGAATCATAAACAGCAGTGAAAGCCGCATTTTCGCCATAGTACAAATCCTTCGCATCCAAGAAGACATCCATACGCACATTACCGGACCCCTTCACCAGGATGTCCTCCTTAATGGCCAAAGAATCCTTAGAAATCAACGATATGCGACCACCGCCCAACGCATAGACCATACTATCGGCCTCCATGAACGAGCTGAACTCATATCCCTTCACTTCGTCGCCATACGGCACATCAGAAGTGTCCGCCACCGGCTTACCGTTCTCTTTGTATATCGCCCTAAAATAAGGCTCCACGGTTCCCCAACTGCTATGGGCACCCTTGTTCATGAAAAAGAGGGTGGTATCATCCTTGGCGAAGACAGCGCCTTCGCCATTCGTATTGAAGGAGAGGGAATTCTCCCAAACCTTCTTACCGGTCTTCTTCTCTATCTTAATGACACCATTAGGTTTCGCATAATAGATAAACTCCCCGTCCGACACATATTGCGCTCTATATTCGGAGCCATCCGGTTCGACGGAAACCAAAGACTCGGACATCAGTTGGTCGGCAGGACCGAAAAGCGAACGCATGCCTACGCCGACGTGATTAGGCTTGGAAGCGTTCTTGATGCGTTGTTTCTTATCCACCTCTAACTCCCAACCCTTACCGGAGTTCAAATCAATTTGCCTCAACGTCGTAGTCACCGCAAACAAAGAAGACTCGTCCTCCATGAAGTATTCATAGAAACGCACGCCATCCAACATCGGACGACTCCACAACAACTCGCCGGAGTTCTGGTCCAGATAGACGATCTCCTCCTCCCCGAAAGTGAGGATTCCGTTCCCTACGAAATGGGCGGGGTAATCCCTATGCACCCCATAACGCCAAAGGAGAGCCTCCTTTCCCAAAGGATAACGGGCGAAACCCTTATCCGTCCTCAACAACAATGTATTTGATTTTTCGTCATATCTCGTGAAGAGCACACGCTCCGTACCCCAAACGTACTGTTTACCTTTCAAAGCCGCATCATCTTGGCTGAACGTACCGACCTTGACAGTACGGATATCAACCCCATCCGCAGCGTTTTCACCCTCAGCGGCCGACAATGAAGGCGCCAAAGAGAGGAATGCTAACATATTAATCAACAATCTTTTCATAATCGTATTTTAAGCACGTAAAAATAGGGAAAAAAATAATGTGCATCAATAAAAAAACATATCATAACAGGAAACGTCAGAAACGCGCTCCTATGGAAGCCGTAACCACGAAGCCGTTTACGGAAAGATACTCCTTATAGTCTGACCACAATCCATTGTCGTCAATCCTGACTTGAAACCCGTAATAGCCAATGCTAGGACCCGCCATAAAATGGTTTCCGAGACAAAAATGATATTTCAAATCGATCAAATAGCCGAATGCGCCCCTTGTGAACCTATCATCGAAAGTCATATCATCGACACGAGTATAGGAAGAATATTTATCCGAGAAATGGGTAAATCCGGCGGAGACATAGACGCCCAAAAGTCCAGGTCCCATGTATTCCTGCGCGCCAAGAATCGGACCGATGTACTTAATATCCTGGGTCTCGGTAGCCGAATAAGAGACACCATCTTCCGAAGCGTCAAACCCTTTTTGCCACACAACCACGCCTGCACAAAACTTCTCCGCGAAGCAACCCATAGCCTCCGCTTGGAGCGAATAGCCATTTCTGATCTGCTTCTGGAAATTACTGAAATAATCATCCCATGGCAAATTAACGTCACCAAAAGAGTGGGCATAGCCTCCTTCCACCATCGCCACAGCATGGAGATTCCCTTGCGCATCCTTGGCGAAGACCGTGTTCAACATTCCCAAACAGAACACGAAACACAAAAGCAATATTTTCTTCATAACTTTCCTATTTCTAAATAATACACAAAAATAAATAAATTATGGGGATTTCTATAAATTGCTTTGTAGCGATTTTGAAAGTTTTGTCAGACAGATTGTTGATTTGAACGAAGGAACAGTGCGGGCACTGTGACTGAGTGAAAATCAGCAAGATGGCGACAAAAATTCAAAAGCACACAAAAGATCAAAGAATAACCTATATAAAAAAATATTTAATAATCGGGGAATTTATAGAAGTCCCCTTATTATTATCATGCTGGAAGTCCTTGGAAAATATACAGATGTCCCATAAAAACACACTAGAAGAGAGCAATCTAAAACATGCGGGAAACGACGAATCCTAGAAGGTTATTCCACTAATGGCAAATATCATTATCTTTGTGAGACATTATGGCTCATTTTAGAGTATTGACCACATAAAAATCATTCCTCGTCATGAATAGGATCCTGCAAACGCTCCTTCTATCGCTCTGCGTTCTCCACACTTTTGCGCAAGAGAACATATGGTGGAAGACCCCTACTTACTCCCCGGAGATATACGACAACAACATGGTGACCTTCCGTCTCGTGGCTCCTCATGCGAAGGAAGTCTTGGTGGTAGGAGACTTTCTTCCGCCGACCTCAATCGTAAAAGACGGGTTCCTCACTCCGGTAACGGAGACAGCCGCGCTAAAAAAAGGTGGCGACGGTGTTTGGAGCTACACGACGAGACAACCAGTTCCACCGGGCATCCACACCTACTCGTTCGTCGTCGACGGACTCAAAATCACGGATCCTTCCAATGTATATGTCAGCCGTGACGTAGTGTCGATGAGCAGTATCCTGTTCATAGGCGGAGGTCCTGTGGAATGTTACAAAGACCAAGAAGTTCCCCACGGAACCGTCTCACGGGTCTGGTACCACTGCGACAAGATGGAGAAAGACCGACGGATGACCGTCTACACGCCAGCCGGCTATGAATCGTCCGGACTGCGTTACCCAGTGCTCTACCTGCTTCACGGAATGGGAGGAGACGAAGAGGCGTGGATCACGCTCGGACGGGTCGCCCAAATCATGGATAACCTCATCGCCATGGGGAAAGCGAAACCGATGATCGTGGTGATGCCGAACGGCAACATGGACCTACAGGCGGCGCCCGGCTACGGACCGGAAGGCAATGTGGTGCCCACCATCGAGTTGCCGCACACGATGGACGGTTTCTTCGAAGAGTCGTTTCCAGGCATCGTCCGCTTCATAGACAAAGCATACCGCACAGTACCGAGGAAACAGTCACGAGCCATTGCTGGACTCTCCATGGGAGGATTCCATGCCATGCACATCTCAATGGAATACCCAGACCTATTCGACAACGTGGGATTGTTCTCCTCCGCATTGAACCACGAGCAAGGGGAATCGCCCGTATACCAAAATCAAATATCCAAACTTCGGACTCAGTTTTCCAAGCACCCCGCACTCTACTGGATCGCCATCGGGAAAGACGATTCGCTCTACGACGCCAATGTGGAGTTCTGCCAACAATTGGACACGAACAGGTTCCGCCACGAATTTTTCGAATCGAAGGGGGGACACACTTGGAGGAACTGGAGATTCTATCTAAGCATGTTCGTACAGAAGATTTTTTAATTTATAGAATAAACGACAACAACACACGCAACGGTCGATGCGGGTCCCCGTAGAGACGTTGCGCGCAACATCTCTACAACGCGGAACGTCTCTACAACCATGCGCAAAGGTCCACCCATTCACCAGGAGGATTTGTCACCTCTTCCTCCTCCAACAAACGACACCGCCCACCAAACACAAGACGCCGACCGTACCAAGGACAACCATCCAAGTCGGGAAAGAGTCATGCGGCTCCTCCGTTTCCTCCCTTGTGTTTCCCAGAGCATTGCGATACGCGCGTTGGAACTTTTTCTTTCCAAAGAGTTCGGGCTCAGGAAATCGTTTCATGTTATAAAAAAAGGGAAAACGACAGCCATCAATGCGCGGTAGTAAGATGTGAATAGTGACGATGCGTTTGTACGCTATCAGGGCGTAACGATAACGGCATGTAAATAAAATGCCGGAATGAGGCTGCCCACGCCTCGCATCGTGAAGAATGGTAGTGGACGATTTATAACCTCCGCCACTGGGGAGGCTCGCATTCGCCTGGACTGTCGTCGGTATTCTCTGAATGGTTGTTATTCCATCAATTCAGTGTTCCAGTTGGTCTCCTGAATCTGGTTGTCGACTAAACGCAACTCTTTGCTGAGCGCATCCACTTTCTTCTGAAAGTCGCTGACGTTCACCGTACTGAAGATTTTGATTTCCGTGCGGCTCGCCCTGCTGGAAAGGCAACTGGCGCTATTCAGGAAAGATCGGTACTTCTCGATTCTGAGCGTCAGGCAATCACGCTTGGCTATCAGGTCGGTGAGCGTGTTTCCGCCAATTTTGGTAGAGCAATTGGTCAGATTCACTTTGGAGATAATCCACTCCAAACGGTCTATCGACGCATCCAATTCACTCAGCAAAGCCTGCGGCTCCTCCGCCGGTTTCTCGCCCTCCTGCACGGTGGCGTTATTGTTCAGCCTACTTTGCAACTGCTGTATTCTACGGTTCAAATCTGAACGTTCCTGTAATGCTTCCGCTAGTTTCATGATAATTATTATTTGAATATTACAAATATATAAAAATCACCAACAACAAACACATGGGAACGGGGCGATGAGAAAAAAAGAAGAGACGTTGCGCGCAACGTCTCTTCAATGGACCTATTATAAAGCGTTATAAATTACGCCTTCTTCACCTCGATATTCACCTTGAAATCGTCGAAGTCCAACTCGGTAGCGTTAGCCACCTTGTCGACCAACGTGATGCTATTGGCAAGCACCTGCGAAGAGATATACTCTTTGAAGGCCTCCACCGCGGCGTTCACATTCTCAGACTTTTCAATCTCGATCAAAATCTTATCAGTGATCTCGAATCCGCTAGACTTACGGATGTTCTGGATACGATTGATGAACTCACGAGCGATACCCTCCTTCTGCAACTCAGGCGTGATGGTCACGTCGAGCGCGATGGTGATGGTTCCGTTGTTAGCGACCAACCAGCCAGGAATATCCTCGGAAAGAATTTCGACATCCGCCTTGTCCACGATGACGCAAACACCATCGCAGCAAATCTCGAAGCTACCGTTCTTCTCCAACTTGGCGATCTCCTCCTGTGGCAATGTTTGCAATTGAGCGGCCACCGTCTTCATGCTCTTACCGCACTTAGGACCGAGTTTCTTGAAGTCAGGCTTGATTTTCTTCACCAAGATACCAGCCGAATCGTCCACGAAGTTAATCTCCTTGACGTTCACCTCGCTCATAATCAAATCCTTAACAGCCTCAACGTTCTCCTGCTCATGCTCCGCAAGGATTGGCACCATGATTTGCTTCAACGGTTGACGCACCTTGATGTTCTCCTTCTTACGAAGCGACAAGGTCATGGAAGAGATATCCTGAGCCAACTGCATACGCTCCTCCAAAGTCTTGTTGATCAAGCTCTCGTCGCACTTAGGGAAGTCCGCCAAGTGGACAGACTCGCTCTTGTCGCAACCGGTAGCGTTGTTCAAGTCCATGAACAACTGGTCGGCATAGAACGGAGAGATAGGCGCCATCAAACGGGCGATGGTATCCAAGCAAGTGTAAAGTGTCTGGTAAGCCGCCAACTTATCCTCCGTGAGGGTTCCGCCCCAGAAGCGTTTACGGTTCAAACGCACATACCAGTTACTCAAGTGGTCATTCACGAAATTAGAGATCGCGCGACCGGCCTTAGTAGGCTCGTAGTCGTTGTAGCTCTCATCCACCTCCTTGATCAAAGAGTTCAAGAGGGAGATGATCCAACGGTCGATCTCAGGACGCTTCTCCATAGGAACCTGAGGTTGGCTATTGGTGAAGTTGTCCACGTTCGCATACAATGCGAAGAATGAGTAAGTATTATAAAGTGTACCGAAGAATTTACGACGAACTTCCTCGATACCTTCCGTATCAAATTTCAAGTTATCCCAAGGAGAAGCGTTGGTGATCATGTACCAACGAAGCGGGTCGGAACCATACTTCTCGATGGCGCCGAACGGATCCACAGCGTTGCCCAAACGTTTGGACATCTTGTTGCCGTTCTTATCGAGCACCAAACCATTAGAGATGACCGCCTTGAAAGCGACGCTATCCTTGATCATGGTAGAGATGGCGTGCAAAGTGAAGAACCATCCACGAGTTTGGTCCACACCCTCGGCGATGAAGTCCGCAGGGTAGAACTCGCCATTATCGACCACCTCCTTGTTCTCGAACGGATAGTGTTGCTGAGCGAAAGGCATCGCGCCGGAATCGAACCACACGTCGATCAAGTCAGCCTCACGCTTCATCGGCTTACCGCTATCGGAAACCAAGATGATGCTATCGATATAAGGACGATGGAGGTCGATGTTCTTAGGATCGTAGTTCTCCTTCGAGTAATCGCCCACCTTGAAATTCTTCCAAGGATTCTCCTTCATGAAGCCAGCCTTAACAGACTTTTCGATTTCCTCGAACAACTCGGCGATAGAGCCGATGCACTTCTCCTCAGTGCCCTCTTCCGTACGCCAGATAGGCAACGGAGTACCCCAGTAACGGGAGCGGGAGAGGTTCCAGTCGTTCAAGTTCTCCAACCACTTGCCGAAACGGCCCGTACCGGTCGATTCAGGCTTCCATTGGATGGTCTTATTAAGTTCCATCATCCTCTCGCGAGCCTTGGTAGACTTGATGAACCAGCTATCCAACGGATAGTACAGCACCGGCTTGTCCGTACGCCAGCAGTGAGGATAGTTATGGACATGCTTTTCAATTTTGAAGGCTTGGTTGTTCACCTTCATATCCATACAGATGGAGATGTCAAGCGTCTCGTCTTTGTCAGTCAAGTTAGGGTCATAAGCGTTCTTCACGAAACGGCCTTCGAACTTCTTGTAAGCCTCCACGTTGATGTGTGACTTCACATAGTCAGGATCCAAATCGGAGAGCAAGTAGAACTTACCGGTCAAGTCGACGGAAGGACGGAGGTTTCCGAACTTATCCACCAATTGGAGCGGCGGAATACCCGCAGCCTTAGCCACCTTGGCGTCGTCCGCACCGAACGTAGGAGCGATATGCACGATACCGGTACCATCCTCCGTAGTGACATAGTCACCCGGGATGACACGGAAAGCCTGATCAGCGTTCTCAGGTGTGATCCAGTTCATGAGCTGCTCATACTTCATGCCAACGAGGTCGGTACCCTTATATTCGGCGATCACCTTGAACGGAATAAGTTTATCCCCCTCCTTATAATCCTCCAAAGCCAACTCAGCGGCTTTAGGGTTGAAGTGGGCGTTCACCAAATCCTTAGCGACGACATAAGTGGCAGGTTGACCCGTATAAGGGTTGTAAGACTGCACAGCCACATATTGGATGTTAGGTCCGACGCAAAGCGCGGTATTAGAAGAGAGCGTCCAAGGCGTAGTGGTCCAAGCGAGGAAGTAAGGCGTACCGAACTTCGTCATCTCAGGCTTAGGATCCAACATCTTGAATTGGGCCACCACGGTCGTATCCTTCACGTCGCGGTAGCAACCAGGCTGGTTCAACTCGTGCGAGCTCAGACCAGTACCAGCCGCAGGCGAGTAAGGTTGGATCGTGTAACCCTTATAGAGATAACCCTTCTTGTAGAGTTCCTTCAAGAGGTACCAAAGGGTCTCGATATATTTGTTGTCATACGTGATGTAAGGGTTTTCGAGGTCCACCCAATACCCCATCTTCTTCGTGAGGTCGGTCCACTCTTTGGTAAACTTCATCACATTGGTACGGCAAGCCTTATTGTAGTCATCCACGGAAATCTTCTTTCCGATATCCTCCTTTGTGATGCCCAATTCCTTCTCGACACCCAATTCCACTGGGAGTCCGTGGGTATCCCAACCAGCCTTACGCTTCACATGGAAGCCCTTCATCGTCTTATAACGGCAGAAAATATCCTTAATGGAACGGGCCATCACGTGATGTATACCCGGCATACCGTTAGCGGACGGCGGGCCCTCGAAAAAGACAAAGGAAGGAGCGCCCTCCCTTATTTTGATACTCTTGTGAAACAAATCTTTCTCTTCCCATTGTTTCAAGACCTCCTTGTTGATGTCAGAGAGGTTGAAATTGGAATGTTCTGCGAATTTCTTAGCCATCTTTATGTTACTTCAAATAAATTCTAATAATTAGAGGATCAACATCGCGTCGCCATAAGGGCCGAACTTGTACCCCTCCTTCAAAGCTGCGTCATAAGCGTTCATGACGCAATCGTAATCACCGAAAGCACACACCATCATCAAGAAAGTGGAATAAGGCATATGGAAGTTGGTGATCAAACGGTCAGACACAGTAAAATTATACGGAGGGAAGATAAACTTGTTGGTCCATCCCTCGAAAGGCTTGATCAATCCATCAGTTCCGACGCTGCTCTCCACGGCACGAAGGACGGTGGTACCCACAGCGCAGATATGTTGTTTGGCCTCATGCGCCCTATTCACGATTTTAGTGCACTCGTCAGTGATGTACATCTCTTCGGAATCCATCTTATGTTTAGTCAAATCCTCCACGTCGATCTCGCGGAAATTGCCCAAACCGGCATGCAAAGTCAAGTAAGCGAAATCGCACCCCTTGATTTCCAATCTCTTCATCAGCTCGCGGCTAAAGTGCATACCAGCGAAAGGAGCGACGACAGCGCCCTCGTTCTTTGCGAAAATAGTCTGATAACGGTCCGCGTCAGCCTCCTCGACAGGACGGTTGATGAACTTCGGCAACGGCGTCTCGCCCAACTTGTACAAAGTATCGCGGAACTCCTCATAAGAACCTTCGTAAAGGAATCTGAGGGTACGTCCACGGGATGTGGTATTATCGATCACCTCAGCCACCAACGATTCGTCCTCTCCGAAATAGAGTTTGTTACCGATACGGATCTTGCGGGCAGGGTCCACGAGGACATCCCAGAACTTAAGTTCATGATTCAACTCACGAAGCAAAAAAACTTCGATTTTCGCACCATTTTTCTCTTTGATACCATAAAGGCGGGCAGGGAATACCTTTGTGTCATTGAAGATGAACACATCCTTGTCATCGAAATATTGAAGGATATCCTTGAAAACCTTGTGTTCAATTTCGCCCGTTTTACGGTTGAGTACCAATAATCTAGCCTCATCCCTGTTCGCCGCAGGGTAGAGCGCCACTTGCTCTTCTGGCAAGTTGAATTTAAATTTTGATAATTTCATGCTATATCGGAATTTATCTGTTCTTGTTCATTCATAATAGTTTGGAACTGTTCGATGGAAAGGCAATCCTCCACACGGATATCACCAATCCTAGTACGCCTCAACGCCGTGAGATGCGCGCCACTTTCGAGCGCCAAACCGATGTCTCGGGCCAAAGCCCTTATATAAGTTCCCTTGCTGCAGACCACACGGATGGTGATTTCCGGCAAGTTACAATCCAAAAGTTCAATTTCATCGATGACAAGCAATTTAGGTTTCAGCTCCACATCCGCGCCCTTCCGGGCGTAGTCGTAGGCACGTTTGCCGTTCACCTTCACGGCGGAATAGGCAGGCGGGATCTGCTGGATTTCGCCGATGAAACGTTTCAGGGTCTCCACCACCATTTCACGTGAAATATGCTCCGTCGGATAGACAGCGTCAATCTCCTGCTCCAAATCGAAGGAAGGCGTCGTCGCACCGAGTCTCAAAGTGGCCACATACTCCTTGGTCTTGTACTGAAGTTCCTCGATACGCTTGGTGGCCTTGCCCGTACAAACGATCAAGACGCCCGTAGCCAAGGGGTCCAACGTCCCCGCATGACCGATTTTGAACTTCTTCACGTTCAACTGCCGCTTAATGAGGTAACGCACCTTATTGACCAAATCGAAGGATGTCCACGTCAACGGTTTATCAAAACACAATATCTCGCCGTCAATGAAATTCATTCCCTTAAGCTAAAAATGAATACGCCAAACAACCAGCGCCGACCAAGGCACAATAGATGGCGAAATAGATGAGCTTCATTCTCTTCACAAGGGCAATCATCCACTTGCATGCGAAACAACCGCTGACAAAAGCCGCCAAGAAACCGACGATCAGCGGAAGTGTGCCAATCGGCTGGTCAATGCCATGTTCCGCCAAATATTCGGCAGACGGAGAAACGATATGCTTAAAGTCGAGCAACGCCTCACCCAAAATCGGAGGGATCACCATCAGGAACGAGAACTGAGCAAGTTTCTCCTTCTTGTTTCCCAACAACAAACCAGTCGCGATCGTGGAACCCGAACGGGACAAACCCGGCAACACGGCTACAGCCTGCGCAACACCTATGATGAACGCATGGAGCGGAGACAAAGTCTCCTTCGGCTGAGGTTTAAGGAAATGGGTCAAAGAAAGCAAAATGGCAGTCACCAAAAGGCAACAACCCACCACCGGAAGAATTTCATCCGCATACAAAGCCTCTATGGTATCCTTGAAGCAAAGGCCGACAATACCGACAGGAATCATGGAAACGAGGATGTTGAGCGCATACTTCTGCTCATCATTCATCTTTCCACCCTGGAGAGGTTTGAACAAACCTTTGAAAATCCAAGCCACCTCTTTCCACAAGATGCACAAAGTAGCACATACGGTAGCGACATGCACCACGATATCGAAAGTCAATCCACCCGCTTCCGCACCTTCGCCAAGCAACACTTTACCAATCTCCAGATGTCCGCTTGATGAAACCGGAAGATACTCGGTCAAACCTTGAACCAGACCGAGAATTAACGCCTGTAACCAATCCATTATTTGATTCTCTTATATATTTATACTATCTATCGTTTGACAAACGTTTTAAATGACGGAATCACTCCTCGGTTGAGGAGATTTTCTCATCCGCTTGGGGTTTACGGATCCACAAGATGGCGAATATTTCAAAAAAGAAACCTATCACAACAATGATCGGAGCGACCGTGATCCTCATCGGACTAAAGATTTCAGGATTATAAGAAACCCCATCAGTACTACCACCACCAATCATGCAAATAAAACCTATAAGAATGATGACAAATCCAATCGCAAGAAGGATGAAATTATCCTTAGAAATCGCGTAATTTTCCTTATTAACCATTTTATCTATTAACTATTAATTATTTACAATTAAATATAATACAAATCATCCACCTGGTGCTTCAGATACTTGCTCACCGCGCGATGGGTAGCCACACAAGTAATCGAGATGCTGAAGATGAAGATGCTACCCAAAACGACGACATAGAGCATCGGATCGCTTGTCATCCCCTCTAAGCTCGGCGGCAAATCATCCTTCAGGAAATACCCCAGACCCATCAAATAGATGGTCGCCAACACAAAGGCCACCAGAGCGATAAGAACACTCTCCAACAGATACGGCCTACGCACGAAACTCTTCGTCGCACCGACCAACGTCATCGTATGGATTAAGAAACGATCCGAATGGATCAACAATTGTATCGTGTTGCTAATCAGAACATAAGAAATCAGCAGAAGGACAGCCGCCGTACAAATCAGCACGGACGCCAATTTCTGGATGTTATTGCCGATTCGGTCCACCATGCTCTCCTGATAGTCCACATTCTCCACACAACTGAAAAGCTGTATGGCCTCAGCGATCGGAACGATGCTATCATTATTCGCATAAGCAGCGTTCATCTTCACCTCGAACATATCCAAAATACGGTTGATATCCTTGTAATCCTCAGGATCCTCCCCTATCTCCTCACAAAGTTCACGGATTGCAGTCTCCTTATCGATGAATTTCACCTTCTTGGCATATGGCTGGTCCGCCAAAAAGGCCTCCAAGTTCTTACGCACCTCCACATCGGTGTTCTCCTTGATGAAAACCGTCAACGACACATTCTCTAAAACGTAGGTAGTCAACGTTTTAGACATAAAACCGACAAATATGATACAACCTAAAAGGAAAAGAACGATCGAAATACTGATCGCCGAAGTCAACTTCGAATTAAAGAATCTATGTTTCGCTTTTTTTTTCATCAGATACTATACACCCAAATTTTCCGCAAAAAAAGCAACTATTATACTCTTTTGGAAATTTAAAAGGTTAAAGAATGTTAAGGTGATGGAGATTGGGTGCAATATGCCTTCCAATCGGCATTGATTAGAAGGCACAATGACGATTATTTCAAATCATCCAACGATACATTCGGCGGGAGAAACTCCTTGATGTCTTTCCCGTAACGAATCAAGTCACGGACAACCGTCGAGCTGACGAAAGAGTGTTGAGGTTCGGTAAAGAGAAGGACCGTATCGATTCCGGAAAGCCTTCTATTGGCATCGGCAATCGTCTTTTCATACTCGAAGTCTTGGATGGAACGTATGCCCCTCAAGATAATGTCGGCCTTCACCTCCATGGCGAAATCGACAGTAAGGGAATCATAACATCTCGCCTTCACACGTGGCTCGTCACAAAAAGCCTTCGTGATGACCCGCATACGCTGGTCGACGGAGAAAAGGCTCTTCTTCGCCTCGTTCACACCGATGGCGACCACCACCTCATCCACAAAATTTAACGCACGTTTCACAACAGAATAATGCCCGATGGTAAAAGGGTCAAAACTGCCTGGAAATATAGCTACTTTCATTGTATTCCGTTTAAAATCTGCGCGAAGGTACAAATAATTTAAAGTAAAGACAAGGCATACCTTTCCCTAACCTTCCTTACACCCACATCAACGCCTCCATGATTTCGTCGGACAGGAAAAGGCCCTTCTCGGTCAGTCGGATATGGCCCTCTTCGACCACGGCTGAACCATCCCCGACAAAAGGCTTCGTCTGTTCCAGGCAATAAGAGGCATAAGGCTCCCCGAAGCGGCCGCGCAACTTTTCCAGGCTCATGCCCGCGATTGTACGCAACGACGTGATGACGAAATCGTTGTACGAAGAGGCGGTGTCAAGTATCTCGTTCTCGTAATAGATTTCCCCCATTTGGATAGCGGCGATATAACGGCGGGTATCCGCGATGTTCCATCTGCGGTCTTTCCCGTCGAACGAATGTGCGGAAGGCCCGACACCCAAATAAGGCGTTCCGTCCCAATAGGAAGAGTTGTGTCTCGCATGCATTCCCGGCTTGGCGAAATTGGAGATCTCGTATTGCAAGATACCCGCCCCGTTCAGTTGGCGGCGCAAAGTATGGAACATCTCCACGCTCAAATCCTCGTCCGCCTCCCGCACCTCGCCTTTTTGCAACATGCGATAAATTTTCGTTCCCTCCTCATAGGTAAGATGGTAGGCGGAGACATGGGGCACATCCAAGGCAATCGCCTGCTCGATGTTATCCTGCCAGGCCTCCAAGGTCTGGTTAGGCAAACCATAGATAAGGTCTATGCTCATATTGGAGAAGCCAGCGGATTGGCAGAGACGCACCGCCCGCTTCGCCTCCTCCGCCGTGTGCCGACGGTTGAGCAAGCGCAAGTCGCCGTCATGGAAACTCTGGATACCCAAGCTCAGACGATTGACGGGCAACGCGCGAAGTGATCGGACGAAGCTCTCGCAGAGGTCATCCGGATTCGCCTCCAAGGTCACCTCCTCGAAATCACAGGGGTAGTTTTCGAAGACGGTGGCAAAAATGGCGGACAGCTCGTCCACTCGAAGCAACGAAGGCGTACCGCCACCGAAATAGAGCGTTTTGACCGTTTCGCCATGCAAATAATCCTTGCGCTCGCGCAGTTCCCGACAAATGGAGCTAACCAACTCCGAACGGTTGCCGTCGTAGGTGGACGAATAGAAATCGCAGTAGACACAACGATTCTTGCACAAAGGAATATGGATATAAATGCCTGCCATGGCGCGAAGGTAATTTTGAAATATGAAAAATGAGCCATAATAGCACACCGATTTTTAGGAACGGGACACATTTCCTACAGGAGGCTATCTTTGATAATCCAACCCGACAAATCCGCACGACATTATTTGTGTTATAAATACATTGTATTATCTTTGCAAAAACAATCAAAAAATTTAACCTGTTGGAATTATGGCAGAACACAATGAATTAGGAGAACTGGGCGAGGAAAAAGCCGTAGAATACTTATCGGGCAAAGGATACAAAATCAGGCATCGGAACTGGCGGGCAGGAAAACTGGAGCTGGACATCGTGGCGGAGAAAGACGGCACACTGGTGGTGGTGGAAGTACGCACACGCAAGGACAACTTCCTGCTGCACCCTACAGAGACGGTGAATAAGACGAAGATGCGCAACACGATCATGGCGGCGGAGGCGTACATCTTCAAGTTCAACATCATGATGCCGACCCAATTCGACATCCTCTCCGTGATAGTCGGACCGCAGAACAGCTCCTTCAAATTTGAGCACATCGAAGACGCATTTTTACCCTAAGCATATTTAATTTTTAGTAACTTCGCGGAAAAGTGCGAAGTAAGATGAGTATCGATGTTAACAAAATCAGGGAGGACTTCCCTATTTTAAAGAAGGAGATATACGGCAAACCGCTCGTCTATCTGGACAATGCGGCTACGACGCAAAAACCGCTATGCGTGGTCGACAAGATCAGCGAGAACTATCTGAACAACAACGCCAACATACACCGCGGCGTACACTTCCTCAGCCAAGTCGCCACAGAGGCGCACGAAGCGGCGAGGGAGACCGTCAGGAAGTTCATCAACGCCAAGCACAAGCACGAGATCGTATTCACCCGAGGCACCACCGAAGCCATCAACCTGATCGCCTCCTCCTTCGGCAGAAGCCAATGCAAGGACGGCGACGAGATCATCGTCTCGCAGATGGAGCACCACTCCAACATCGTGCCTTGGCAACTGCTCCAACAAGAGAGGAACATAACATTGAAAGTCATTCCTTTCGACGAGAACGGAGAACTCCAGATGGAGAAATTGGACGGGCTCTTCTCGGACAAGACCAAGCTCGTATCGGTCGCGCACGTCTCCAACACACTAGGCACCATCAACCCAGTGAAGGAAATCATCAAGAAAGCGCACGAAAGAGGAATCCCCGTTTTGGTGGACGGGGCGCAATCTGTCCCACACATGCCCATAGACGTACAAGCGCTCGACGCGGACTTCTACGTGTTCTCCGGACATAAAATCTATGGACCGACGGGTATCGGCGTCCTATACGGCAAAGAGGCATGGCTCGAAAAGATTCCGCCTTACCAAGGAGGTGGTGAGATGATTCAAAAGGTGACCTTCGAAAAGACCACCTTCAACGAACTTCCTTTCAAGTTCGAGGCGGGAACTCCGGACTACATCGGCTCGACAGCCTTGGCGGAAGCGTTAGACTACGTCAGCGCCATCGGCATGGAGAACATAGCGGCGCACGAACAAGAGTTGGTGCGCTACACCTTAGGGAAACTGAGCGAAGTGGAGAACATACGTTTCATCGGCAACTCTAAAGACAGAAGCGGGCTGGTCTCATTCCTCGTGGGGAACATCCACCCATATGACCTCGGCTCCATCATCGACAAACTAGGCATCGCCGTACGTACGGGGCACCACTGCGCCGAGCCTGTCATGGCGGCCTTCGGCATCGACGGAACCGTACGGGCGTCGTTCGGCGTCTACAACACCACGGAAGAGATCGACATACTAGTGGCAGGCGTCCAGCGCGCCGCCAAGATGTTCAGAAGAAAATAATACTTTCATATTAGATATAGATTATCATGACAATAGCGGAGAAACAAGACGAAATCGTATCGGAATTCGAATTCTTGGAAGACTGGTTGGACAAATACCAGCAAATCATAGACAAAAGCGAGACCAACCCGGGCATCGACGAGCAATACAAAACAGACGAATACCTCATCGAAGGCTGCCAAAGCAAAGTGTGGGTACATGCGGAGTACAAGGACGGATTGGTCTACTACCAAGGAGAGAGCAACACCGACATCGCCGGCGGAATCGTCTCCATGCTGGTCTATGTCATGTCGGGCCACACCCCTCAAGAAATATTGGACACAGACCTCTACTTCATCGACAAAATCGGTCTGAAAGAGCACCTCTCCCCTACCCGTTCCAACGGCATGCTCGCCATGGTGAAACAAATGAGGATGTACGCGTTGGCGTTCAAAACTCAAGGATAATCGATTTTGAGGAACATTACCCATACGGCGTCCCGCAAAAAAACATCGTAAACGGCAGTTAAAGACATTTGTCATTTTCTGCCGTTTGTTAATAACTCTTCCATGAAAAATTTCTTTTTGCATATCCTTCTCGCTATATTAGCGGAAACGAATATGAACTAACAAAATACAAAACATGGAAAAAGAACTTGAGCCTATAGCAAGGAAAAACGCGACGGACATTACAAAGGAACTCGATTGTTTGCTGGCAGACATGAAGCAGAAATTCAACATTCTGCAATTCGAACAGAAACAAATCCAACCTTTCGTGAACGACATCGCGAACGTCAGTCCATCGGACTGTGACACTCCTGAGACCATGGTCTTCACAAAAGACTTGGTGTACAGACTCACACAGGCAGATAAAACTCTAAAAGAGGCTTTCTACATGATCCAAGACGCTTTTTCTTCCATCTCGACCGGATGCAAGAACTACCAAGAAAGCAAACATCCGCAGAGAAAAGTCGGATGACGGACATGCGAAGAAAGTATTTTTCCTACAGAATAAAAGCGATGGATTACCCATCGCTTTTTTCATTTCAAGAAAACAAAATGCATTCATCACGATATTAAAAAATGTAAAAACCGAAAATCGTAAAAAGAAAATATTATCTTTGCACATATCAATCCAAAAGGATTATAAAAGTTATATATTAAGTTTTAGGTTATATATTAAAATAGAAGTCGGAACCATCGCAACATGGGAAGACGAACGTATCTTATGGTCACACAAGCAAGAAAAAACAGTTATCTTCGATAGCTAGAACCCAATCAGCTATCTTTTCAACGAACAGGTTTATGGTCCACTAACTTTCCCTGATTATCTATACGTCTATGGCACAGACATAGAGGGACAGACCCAACACACAAAGAATATCGCAGAGAAAGGAATGGGACATGCCGCAAAAAATAATTAACGTCCAACAAATAATTAAAACGACAAATCATGAAAAAAGAGTTAGATCCAATCGCAAGGAAAAACGCAACGGACATCGCAAAGGAGATCGAGGACATGTTGGCAGACATGAAACTAAAATTCAACATCATGCAATTCGAGCAGAAACAGATACAACCCTTTGTGAACGACATCGCCAACGTCAGCCCGTCGGACTATGACGAACCAGAGTCCATGGTCGTAACCAAAGACTTGGTATACAGGCTCTCTCAAGCGGACAAAACATTATCTGAGGCATTCTGCATGATCCAAGACGCATTCTCCTCCATCTCAACGGGGTGCAGAAACCTCAAAAATAGCGGAATGTTACAAAAACAGGTGGGATGAACGCAGGACCAAAGAACCCATTATCTCCCGCACTCTCATATGAAACTGATATTTCAATATAAAACACATATGACAAACAGCACCCATCACACACAAACACAAGGACCTATCAATCTTTGAGTCAAACATTACCATCATTTCCCCGCACAGCCTCCCGATAGGCGGAGACCAGGAACTCTCCGACCTCCCCGTACCCATAACGACGGGCCCGCTGGCGGATAAGCTCAGAATCGAACTCCCCACGATGGTCAATCATCCAAGACATTTTTTCGCGGAGCGCCTTCTCGTCACCCGGTTTCACCAAGCAACCATCAGACACGCCCACCATGTCGGGGATGCCACCCACATCCGTGGAGATGACGGGAGTGCCCGTCGCCAAAGACTCCGAGATGACCACCGGCGCATTCTCATAATTGGAAAAAAGGACGAAAGCGTCAGATAGGGAAAAGAAACGGTTCACCTCAGCCGGAGGCTGTTCCCCCACAAAAGACACCATGCCATCAGGCAAATCCAAGCCATCCGCATACCGTCTAACCTCTTCATAATCAGGTCCGACGCCCACAATCGTCAAGGAAAAATCACTTCTCATCTCCGACAATCCCTTCACGGCACGCAAGATGCCGCAGACATTTTTCGCGCGTTCAATAAAACAAGAGATATGCAGGAATACGAACTTCCCTTTCTCACGTGGATGGTCCGCCAACGTCTCAAAGAAAAAGTCATCCACCACGTTGTTCACCACACGATAACGGTCGTTCTTCAAGCCCAAACCACGCATCGAATCAGCCAACATCCTACTGACAGGCATGACGCAAGAAGCGTTCCGCACGACCAATTCGCTGAGACGCCTCCTCAAAAACCCCTTGTAGTTGAAGTTCTGCGGCAGATACCTCGTCCAATGCTCCACCACCACATAGGGCACGCCATACCTCTTTTTCAAGAAATAAGACAAAACGCCGCAACGCGTCAGAATATTTGCTTGGGAAACATCCGGTCGTCCGAAATTCTCCTCAACGGCGGCGTAACCACGGAGAAACGCCCTGAAAAAGCCCGTCGCCTTGGAGAGTTGCCTCAACACAGGTAATCCACAAAACGGATAATAGACATAAACCTCACGCACGCGCCCCGTCTCCTGCACAACCACTTCGCTCCGCTTAACCTTATCATCCGCCAACAAATAGAGCACACAGACATCACAATGCCTAGCGACGGCCTCGGCGTGTTTCCTGACGAAGAGGCCCGACATCGCATCGTAGCGATGGGGATACCAAGGAGAGAAGAAAAGCACTTTCATCATGGAGGTCATTAAAAAGGAAAGGGAAGAAACGAAACGAACGCCCTTCCCCCCCCATTAGTTTATCATTGAAATCATTTACTCTCAGCTTCAGCCTCAGCAGGTTTAGCCTCCTTCTTCTTAGGCTCGAAGTCATCGCGACCACTTTGTACCAAGATATTGTACCAAGAGATCAACTTCTTGATATCGGAAGAATAGACGCGGCTACGGTCGAAATTAGGCAACACAGTGGCAAGGTATTCCGCAAGCTCCTTACCATCAGCCTTCTTAGCGTCGATGCTAGCGACCTTTCCGCCCTCCTTCTCCTTCATGGATTGAAGCACGCTCGCCAATGAGACCTCACCGTCCTCCGTATATATTGCGATATCACCAAGAGACAAAATCTTTTCGTGCGTATAAGCAGGGACACGCTTCTTCTCGGTGAGCGATTCCAAAATCAACATATTCTTTCCCTGAGAAACCAACTCAAACAATCCCGGTTTTCCCGAAATCGACAAAATTCTCTTCAACATAATTTATAATTTTATAATCAAAAAATCGTTTATACTAATAGTGATTCACACTGATTTAATTTCGAACGCAAAAGAAATAAAAACATTTTATTTAAAATAGTTAAAATTGAATGTTTTTCTTTTATCTTTTGAACGATTTTACCTATTTTCGCGGTTTAGATTTAGAATGGAAAAGACATTTAGACATATATCATTAGTAATCATTGCATTGGGTCTCTTATCATGCGGAGGCTACAACAAGGTGATTAAGAGTACGGACAACAATTTGAAGTACGACAAGGCGATGGAGTATTACGAGAAAGGCGAATACTACAAAGCCCATTCAATATTGGAAACCGTCGGTTCCGCCTTTAGAGGGACGGAAAAGGGAGAAAATGTCGTGTATATCATTGCGATGTCCCACTACAAAAACAAGGATTACGAGTCTGCAAAGAGTTATTTCTCAGCCTATTGCAGGAGTTACCCGCAAGGCAAACATGCCGAAGAGTGCAAATTCCTCGCCGGCGTCAGCCTCTATAAGCAGTCGCCCGAAGTGAAGTTGGACCAAACCAGCACAGTGGAGGCGATCGACGAGCTCCTCGAATTCACGACACTTTACCCGAAGAGCGAGAAACTCCCGGAGGCGCTGAAATATCTGGAAGAGTTACAAGAGAAACTGGCGGAGAAGGAATACCTCAACGCCAAATTATACTACGACTTAGGAGACTATATGGGTAACAACTACCTCTCCGCCGTCGTCACAGCGACCAATGCGCTGAAACGGTTTCCCGACACCAAAAGGAGGGAAGACCTCTACTTCCTGATCCTCGACTCCAAGTTCATGCAAGCGGAGAAGAGCGTGGAGAAAAAAATGGAGGACCGCTACCGCGACGCTATCGATGAGTACTACAACTACATCGGCGAGTTCCCAGAGGGGAAGTACAGCAAGGAGGCGGAGAAAATCAGAGAGAAGTCTCAGAAATTCATCGACAAATTAAAGAAATAAAACAAATTAAAAACATATATAAATCATGGACTACAAAAAAGTAACAGCTCCGTCTAACACAATCACCCGCGACATGAATCAGCTCTGCGCTGACACAGGTAACGTTTACGAAACGGTGAACATCATCGCGCGTCGTTCCAACCAAATCGCTGTGGAGATGAAAACGGAATTGGACAAGAAATTGCAGGAGTTCGCATCTTTCAACGACAACTTGGAGGAGGTATTCGAAAACCGTGAGCAAATCGAAATCTCCCGTTTCTACGAGAAGCTCCCTAAGCCAACCTTAATCGCGGCTCAAGAGTACATCGACAAGAAAGTCTTTTGGAAAAACCCATCCAAGGACAAAATGAAATATTAATTCCCCTTTCCTATAAGGAGATAGCTGAAACAGGAAGGAATGTGTCTCGACGCATTCCTTTTTTTTGACCATCATGGAACTAAAAATCATCATCCTATATCTGTTGGCGGCCAACATTGTCACCTTCATCGCTTACGCCAGAGACAAACGTCTAGCAAAAAAAGCGAACGCCAGACGCATACCCGAAAAGAACTTGATCCTTTTAGCCGTCATAGGCGGCTCCATCGGCGCACTTCTAGCCATGCATTTCCTCCGGCACAAAACGCTTCACAAGAAATTTTACATCGGCATTCCCGTCATACTCTGCCTTCAAATCCTCGTCTCCCTATATTTTTTAAAAAATTAAAGTACTGAGATTCAGAGAAGAAAGAAAAAAAACGATTTTTTTCGCAAAATAATTGCCGAAACATTTGGTGAATGTCCAAAAAGGCAGTACATTTGCACCGCATTTGAGAACGAGGTGTAGCGCAGTCCGGTTAGCGCATCTGGTTTGGGACCAGAGGGTCGGGGGTTCGAATCCCTTCACCTCGACTTCTTGCAAGGAAGTGACGAAAGTCGCTTCCTTTTTTTTTATCTGACCACGGGGACCGGAGGAATTGGGCTCTTCCCGAATCCGAAATTCTACCCTACCCGACAATTTTTTTTTCGTAGCATGAATCATTTAATCGCCCCTTCCGTCCTTTCGGCGGATTTCTCCAACTTGCGAGCCGACATCGAAATGGTGAACGCCAGCAAGGCGGATTGGTTTCATCTCGACGTGATGGACGGTGTGTTCGTCCCGAACATCTCCTTCGGAATGCCCGTCACCGCCGCCATCAAGAAATATGCGGGGAAACCATTGGACGTACACTTGATGATAGTCGAGCCCGACAAGTTCATCGACGAATTCCACAAACTCGGTGCTGACGTGCTGAACGTCCACTACGAGGCCTGCACTCACCTTCACCGATCCATCCAACGCATCAAGGCTTTAGGCATGAAAGCGGGCGTGACCATCAATCCGCACACCCCAGTGTCCGTCCTCGAAGAAATCATCTGCGACGTGGACGTGGCCATGCTCATGTCCGTCAATCCGGGCTTCGGCGGACAAAAATTCATCGAAAACACAATAGACAAGACACGTAGGCTAAAGGAACTGATAACCCGACGTGGCTCCAACGCCCTAATCGAAATCGACGGAGGCGTGAACTACGAAACCGGCAAAAGGCTCATCAATGCGGGCGCCGACATTCTCGTGGCAGGCAGCTTCGTCTTCGGTGCGGAGAACCCGACCGAGACCATCGCCAACCTCAAAGCCCTCTAACCCATAGGCGCCGTGCGGGGAACACCGCGCGGCGCCTCTTTTCCCAATCATTACCCGACCTGTTTTTTGCCCCATCACCACACATGGAAATCATATACCGTTTGCCATTCCTACGCATCTGCGTCTTTTTCATTCTCGGGATTCTCTTCGGAATCATCTTCCCAAGCACACACATCCCCTATTGGGTCGCCATACCCGCCGTCGCCGTCCTCTACGCGCCACTCCTCATTCCGCCTAAGCACCAATACAAACTACGTTGGGCGCAAGGCGTCGGACTTCTCATCTTCCTCTTCGTCGCGGGAGCGCTACGCACCCAAGAGACAAAACCTCGCTATTGGACTCCACCAGAAGAGGGGGACAGCTATGTGCTAGGAAAAATCGACGACGTCCCCCAAAAGAAAAAATCGACATACGGATTCCCCATATCGCTATGGGGGGAAGGCGTCCCCCAAGGAGCAAAGGCGATGGCCTACGTGGCACAAGACACACTCAGCCAACAATTACGCGACGGAGACATCATACTCTTTCCCGCATGGCTGGCGGGAAGAAAGGGGAAACAGACCGAATACGAAAGTTACCTACGCCGATGCGGATACTCAGGCAGCATCTTCATACCCCAGGGGAAATGGAGGAAAACTGGGGAAGAAAGCAAGTTCTCGTTGGCAAGGGAAGCAAGGGAAGCCAGGCGAACGGCGGAAAACATCTACCGATCATGCGGTCTGTCAGGAGAAGAACTGGCCATAGCCTGCGCCCTAACGTTAGGAGACAAAAGCCAGCTCGGGAAAGACTTGAAAAGTAGCTATTCCGCCACAGGCGCCAGCCACGTACTCGCCGTCAGCGGACTGCACGTAGGCATCGTCTACCTCGTGATACTCACCATACTCAAATTCGCGCTTAACGGAGCGCGATTCAAAAAAATCAGAATCATACTGACCCTAACCGCGCTATGGAGCTACGCTTTCGTCGCCGGGCTTTCCGCCTCAGTGGTACGGGCGTCTGTCATGCTCTCACTCGTAAGCGTCGGCGACATGCTAGACAGGAAAGCCCAAACACTCAACACGCTATGCGCATCCGCCTTCCTCATGCTGCTTTACGAGCCAAGATACCTAACGGACGTAGGCTTTCAGCTCAGCTACATGGCGCTGCTCTCCATTCTTCTGTTCCAAGAGAAAGTATACAAAACCATACAAACCAGGAATTACCTTCTCGACAAGGCATGGTCGCTCACCTCAGTCTCCGTCGCCGCCCAACTCGGCACCATGCCCATCATGATGTACCATTTCCACCAATTCAGCAACTGTTTCTGGCTGTCAGGGCTCATCGTAATTCCCGCAGCGACGTTTCTCATCTACGGATGCGCCATCATCCTTGCGGCATCCCCCTTCCCTGTAGTAGCGAAGTTCGTCGCCAGCATCATCTCCCATCTCATAAGAGCCATGAACGACAGCATCAGGTGGTTGGAAAGCTTACCACACGCCAGCGTGGGCAACATAACCTTCAACGGAATCGACGTCATCCTCCTTTATGCAATATTCACCACTTTGCTCATGGTCGTGTCGGCACGCACATTCCGACGCATCTTCGCCATGTTCGCCGCCATACTCATTTACACCACCTATCTGACCATTTCAAAAATAAATACATGAGCGACATAAGAAAATAACATTCAGCACGTTATGAAATAAAAGAGTTTACACAGCCAATCATTGGCGCAAGAACTTTTCGCGTCCTAAAAATCGAGAGCCAAACATGCTATGGTTTCGCCAAGATTATAGGGGGAATGCCAATTTTTTTTTGTAATTTAGCGACGTATTTTAAGAGGCAGTTTATGATTACTAAAATTATTGACGAAGATTTGATACAAGAGGCGAAATCCATGATAGAAGACGCCGGAAACATTGTCATCACCACCCACGTCTCCCCCGACGGAGACGCGATAGGCTCCTCATTAGCGCTAAGCGATTTCCTTAAAAACATAGGGAAAAACGTGTCGATCGTCGTTCCGAACGATTTCCCGGGCTTTTTGAAATGGATGCCAGGATCGTCCGACATCATCGTATACGAGAAGAAAAGAAACACGGCGGAATCGGTTATCGCCAAAGCCGACCTCATATGCGCATTGGACTTCAACACCTTGAAACGCATCGAGAACGTAGGTATCAGCGTAGCGGACTCGGCCGCAAAGAAATTGATTCTCGACCATCATTTGGACCCCGGCAACTTCGCCGACTTGGTCATCTCCTATCCGC
This sequence comes from Paludibacteraceae bacterium, assembly GCA_045617845.1. Classification (GTDB taxonomy): domain Bacteria; phylum Bacteroidota; class Bacteroidia; order Bacteroidales; family Paludibacteraceae; genus UBA1181. Next base: position 36,194 of record JAZLJL010000101.1, read on the forward strand.
AGTTCCCGTCGACCAGTGAAATGGTATTCCGTCTCATCTGCCGAATGGGATACTTCACGGAAATGACCAAAGAGTGCGCCGAGTGCATCTACACGGGCATGATGACAGACACGGGAGGATTCACCTACAACTCCAACAACACGGAAATCTACATCATCATTTCAGAACTTATCAAGAAGGGCATCGACAAAGACGCCATCTACGACAAGGTCTACAACAACTATTCGGAGAGCAGATACCGGCTAATGGGCTACATGCTCTACGAGAAGATGAAGATATATCCCGAATACGGGGCAGCCATGATCTCGCTCACCAGCGAGGAGCTATCCAAATACGATTTCAAGAAGGGTGACACGGAAGGCTTCGTGAACATGCCGCTCTCCATCAAGGGAGTCATATTCTCCGCCTTCTTCAAGGAAGAGGGAGGAAAGATCAAATGTTCGTTCCGCTCGCAAGGCGATGTGGCGACCAACGAATTCGCCGCAAAATACTTCAACGGAGGCGGACACAAGAACGCGTCCGGAGGAGAAATGTATAAAACGATGGAAGAGACCATCGCCGAATTCGAGAAGAACTTGCCTTCGATGAAAGAGGAACTCAGCACAGAACTTAAAAAGCGTGTCAATGGTTAAGCATCTCCTCCACATATCAATTCTTTCCCTCATCATTCTTTCTTCCTGCGGGAAGGAAAAGGTGCAGATACCCGTCAACAAAGAGAAGCCAGAAGACTTCAAAGACGAGTTCATGGAATTGAACAGGCAATTTGTCGAATTGGAGGAACAGGAAATCAACCACTACATCGATTCCCTCGGTCTGGACATGGGAAGAACCATATCGGGGCTTCGCCACCACATCATAGAAAAGGGAGAAGGAGACTCCATACAAGAGAACGACAAGGTGACCATACGGTACACCATCGCGCCTCTCGGAGGAGAACCATGTCCAAACATAACAGACGTGGTCAAGACCATCACCATTGGACATAACGACATTGAAAAAGGCATACGCGAAGCGATTCCGCTGCTCCGCGCCACCGGGAAGGGTGAATTCATCGTCCCCTCAATGCTCGGTTACGGTGTCATCGGGAAGGGTAAATGCATCAATAGTTGGACCCCTCTTTTCATGGAGCTGACCATCATCGAAGTAGACAAAAACAGAAATTGAATATTAACATAGAAACAAACAATAAGTTAAAATGACCCCAACCAATCGCTTGAAAATAGCATTCGTCACATTTTCCACAGCACTCATGACCGTATTTTCGGGGTGCGGAGACGCAATGACCTACGCCGATTACCAGGAAGAAGAAGACGAAGCAATAGAGAAATTCATCAACGACAGGCACATTTCCATCGTAGGAACCATGCCTGAAACAGACGGGGAATGGCTGACTGATTCCGGTAAAGAGGTCTATTACCTCTACGCTTCCGGCAAGTCAAAGGGACTATACTTCCACCAAATCAAAAAAGGCGAAGGGGATATGGTTCCCCAAAACAATTGGACGGCATACATCCGATATGTGGGATACAACATGGAGGGCAGAATGCTCTACAACTGCACCGCACAATATGCGCCCGACCCACAAAGTTTCAGACTTTGCTCAGACCCATCCAATTCAACTTTCGGAATAGGATTCCAGGAAGCAGTGAAAAACCTTCGCGTGGGAGGCAAGTGCAAGGTCATCATTCCATTCGACATCGGCAACTCCAGCAACGTCACAATCAGCGGCTACTCCACAACTGACGCCGGAGAATACCGCACGATGTATTACGAAATCGAACTTGTCGGATTGGAATAACAAGAGCAATGAATCTGAGTAAAAACAAAATACGGCAAATCGCATCTCTCGCGAAAAAGAAAGAGAGGGACGAATCGGGGACTTTCCTCGCGGAGGGAAATAAACTTGTGTCCGACCTGCTTCCCATCTTCCGATGCCGCACTTTGGTTTGCACCCAAGCATTCCTCGAAGAACATCCTACCGCCCAAGCGGAGGAAGTCATCACAGCGGAGAGGGAGGAAATCGCAAAGGCGTCACTTCTCCAGTCACCACAATCCGCACTGGCGGTGTTCGAAAAGCCCCAACACCACCTCGACAGGAAGGCGGCCGCCCAACACCTCACTTTGGCACTGGACACAGTCCAAGACCCGGGCAATTTAGGCACCATCATCCGTGTGGCCGACTGGTTCGGCATAGAGGACATCATCTGCTCGGCAGACACCGTGGACGTCTATAACCCCAAGGTAGTACAAGCCACCATGGGTGCCATCGCACGCGTGAAAATACATTACTTGGATTTGGAAAAATTCCTTTCCGAAGAGAAGGATTGCCCCATCTACGGAACTTTCCTGGACGGAAAAGATATTTATAAACAAGACCTTACACCAAACGGCATCATCGTCATGGGCAACGAAGGGAACGGCATCTCGGAGAATATCTCCAAGTTGGTCAACAAACGTCTCTTCATACCGAACTATCCTACAGGTAGGACAACGTCGGAATCCCTCAACGTAGCCATGGCAACAGGCATCGTTTGTTCAGAATTTAGAAGAAGAGTATTATAACCATGGAGAATAAAATAAAAAGTTTCTTTCAAAATATAAGGTTCAAATACAAGATTTCGATCTTAAACGAGAATACATTGGAAGAGGTGTTCCACATGCGGCTCTCCAAAGGAACCGTATGTGGTGCATGTTTCATCATAGCCATTGTCTACTTCTTCCTCATCGCCTTCCTCATCATCAAGACACCAATCAGAGGATTCCTCCCAGGGTATACGGAGAACATTAACCTCAAGACGCAACTGATGCAGGACGCTCTCGTCGTAGACTCCCTATCGGAACAGCTCAACCTGCAAATCCAATACATGGAAGGATTGAGGGCCGTCATGACCGGTCAAGTCGCACTCGACTCCTCGGCCGCCAAAAAAGACTTGAAGGCCATCTCCGCCGAAAAGATCTCTTACGAACCTTCCGACAAGGAAAACGCCTACCGAGACTCATTCGAGGCAAGCGAAATCGAGAACCTAAACCTCTTCAACGCCAACGCCGATCAGATAGAGTCCACATACCTTATGTGCGCGCCCGCCAAAGGACGCGTGGTCGACACATTCGACATCAGGAAAAGAGTTTACGGAACAACCATCGTGGCGATTCAAAACAGCAGTGTGCTCTCCGTATTGGACGGTAGGGTCATCTCATCCGACCTTTCGTTCAACAACCTCTATGTCCTTAGCATCCAACATGCGGATAACATCGTGACGGTATACAAATCACGCCAACCATTCATCAAGCAACAAGGCGTCAAAGTCCATGCAGGAGAAATCCTCACCACTTTCCAAAACGGAATGGACACCCATTTCGAATTCGAGCTTTGGAAAGACGGAGTGGCTATGAACCCGCTATCATACATCACTTTCTAACGACAAAAGACTATTATTCATCATGAAGAAACAAATAGCGGTTTTAGGTTCAACGGGGTCCATCGGAACCCAAGCGTTGGAGGTAATCGAAGAACAATCCGACCTTTTCGAGGTCTATGCCCTCACGGCTAACAACAGCGACGAGCTTCTCATCAAGCAAGCCCGCAAGTTCCAACCGGAAGTAGTGGTCATCGCCAACGAAACGAAATACCAAGGCGTAAAAGAGGCCTTGTCTGACCTTCCCATCAAAGTGTTCGCAGGATCGCAATCCATCGCCGACGTGGCTGCCATGGGACCTGTCGACATCGTACTGACCGCCATGGTGGGTTATTCGGGGCTTCAACCGACCATCGCCGCCCTAAAAGCGGGGAAGACCATCGCATTGGCTAACAAAGAGACCATGGTGGTGGCTGGAGAATTGGTTTGCGACCTCGCCATCAAAAACAGATGTCCCATTCTCCCCGTCGATTCGGAGCACTCCGCCATATTCCAGTGTCTCGTAGGCGAATCAAGTCCAATCGAGCGCATCATCCTAACGGCATCCGGAGGTCCGTTCCGCGGGAAAGACCGTAAATTCTTGGAGACCGTAACCGCCAAAGACGCCCTAAAGCATCCGAACTGGAGCATGGGCGCCAAAATCACCATCGACTCCGCCTCCATGATGAACAAAGGATTTGAGGTGATTGAGGCTAAATGGCTATTCTCAGTCAAGCCGGAGCAAATCGTTCCGGTGGTGCATCCGCAATCCATCATCCACTCCATGGTGCAATTCCAGGATGGCTCCGTCAAGGCGCAAATGGGACTTCCGGACATGAAACTGCCTATCCAATACGCCTTCGGATTCCCGAACAGGCTCAAAAACAATTTCAAGCGTCTGGATTTCTACGACTGCAAAGACCTCACATTCGAGAAACCGGACATGGAAGTGTTCCGCAACCTCGCCTTCGCCTTCGACGCGATGGACAAGGGAGGAAACATGCCTTGCATCCTAAATGCGGCGAACGAAGTAGTCGTGGCTGAATTTCTACAAGGGAAGATCGGCTTCCTTCAGATGTCGGACGTCATCGAGAAGACCATGCAGACCGCCACGTTCACCAAACAGACCTCCTACGAAGTCTATGTGGAGAGCGACAAAGAAGCACGCAGAATAGCAGCGGAACTTTCATCAAAACTAAGCTAACGCAGCATTTATGGAAACAATCGTCACAGTGCTACAATTTTTTCTCAGCCTATCCCTCCTCGTCGTCATCCACGAATTCGGGCATTTCATCTTCGCCCGTATCTTCAAAATCCGCGTGGAGAAATTTTTCATATTCTTCAATCCTTGGTTCTCCCTGTTCAAATACAAACCCAAGAACAGCGACACAACCTTCGGTATCGGATGGCTTCCATTAGGCGGTTACGTGAAAATTGCGGGGATGATAGACGAATCCCTGGATACCGAACAAATGGAACATCCCGCACAAGAATGGGAATTCCGATCCAAACCGGCTTGGCAAAGGTTCTTTGTCATGATAGCTGGCGTGACCTTCAACTTCATCTTGGCGATTATCATCTACTCCGCCATATCATTCCACTATGGAGATAAATACATTGCGCTCCAAGATGTCACGACAGGTATGGAATTCAGTCCGGTGGCACAAAAAGCCGGGTTCCAAGACGGGGATATCCTTCTTCGCGCGGACGACATACCGCTTGTGGATTTCAGCGAAGAGACCTTCCGCGCCATCGTGAACGCCCAACAAGTGACCGTCCTCCGAAACGGGGAAGAGGTGAGCCTCAACATGCCGGACAACCTCATGGAGCAACTTATGCAAGAGAAAAAAGGATTCGCCAATTTCAGGGTTCCTTTCGTCATAGATTCCGTATTAGCCGGATCGAGGGCTGAATTGGCAGGGTTGAAAGCGAACGATAGCATCATCGCCATCGGGGAGTCGCCCGACGCATTTATGGGACACTGCATCGACGTGTTTGCGGAGAACAAGAACCTCAATGTCAACGTGACCGTAATGAGGGACGGGCAGCCAGTCGACATAGAAGTGACGCCTGACCACAACGGAAAGATAGGCGTCTACATGAGGTCTATCACCCAGTTCTTCCCTATCAGGACAAAAAGTTACAGTTTCCTGGAATCCATTCCGAACGGAATCCAAAGAGGCGTAAAAAAGCTCACAGGATATGCGAGCGACATGAAATACGTATTCTCCAAAGAAGGTGCGCAAAGCATGGGAGGATTCATCACCATCGGCAAACTATTCCCTTATCCGTTCAATGCGGAAATATTTTGGGAGATGACAGCCTACATATCCGTCATCCTCGCGTTCATGAACCTACTGCCAATTCCGGCGTTGGACGGCGGGCACATCATGTTTCTCATCTACGAAATGATAACCAGACGGAAACCTAGCCAGAAGACACTCATCAGGGCACAGACAATCGGTATGATCCTCTTACTGACGCTGGTCTTGTTCGCCAACATGAATGATGTATTCAGACTATTCAATTGATCCGCCTTCGGAATCAACCTTATCCTCCTCATCCACAGCCGCCACGTCAAGGTTTTTGGCACGTTTAGCCCAAAGCGCCTTGGCGAAGGCTTGCATATCGGTTTGGGCGTCGCTCTCGTCAGTGATTTCCAAGCCAAGGATAGTCTCCACGACATCCTCCATCGTCACAATTCCCTCCATACCGCCATATTCATCGATAACCAAGGCGATATGCTCTTTCCTTGTCACCAACAAGTCATAGAACTTAGGTAAGGAAGTGTTCTCGTAACAAACCATGATGTCGCGTTTGATCGACTTCAACTTAAGTTTCTTTTCCCCATTCGCCAAATGCATCAGAATGTCCGTTTTCAGGACGAAACCAGTGATGTCGTCTATATCATCCGTATAAACAGGTATTCTAGAATAACATAAATATCGTTTTTTACGGAAGAACTCCTCAAGCGTAAGGTCTTCCTGTGCCGCCAAGACAACCGTCCTAGGCGTCATGATGGAATGCACCTTGACCGTCTCCATCTTCACCAGATTATTGATGATCTTACTTTCGTTCTTCATGAACACACCTTCGCGCTCCCCTATCTTCGTAAGGGCCGCGACCTCCTCACGGCTCACCGTCTGCGTCTGTTTCTTCGTGAAGAGTTTCGTCAGGAATTGGCTGACAACCACAAGCGGGAAGCAGATATAGTAGATTCCCTTGATAAGATAGGCGACAGGCACACAAATCTCCCTCCAATAGTTGGAACCGATCGTCTTCGGGATGATTTCCGAGAAAATCAGCACCAAAACAGTCAACAAGGCGGAAATATAGCCAAACAATTCATTGCCGAAAACATCAGCCGCCTGCGCACCCACGACCGAGGCGCCCGCCGTATTGGCGATAGTGTTCAACGAAAGGATGGCGGCAATCGGCTTCTCAATGTTATACTTTAAGTTCTTCAGCAACCGTACCCCCTTACCATCTTCCAATGATTCGATATACGAAGAAGTGGTTGAATACAAGACCGACTCCATCAAAGAGCAAAGGAAAGAGATACCTAATGTCGCAATCAGGGCAATAATCAATAACGTCATTTCGATTCTATTTTTTTCCTAATTATTATTTTATCGTCACCATTGTCGCCCCATATCCATAATCAAGGAACGAAGCGTCCTGCACATAACACGAAGCGTATTTTTTCTTCAGCAAGGATAGGACCTCCTTACGGAGCACGCCATCACCTTTTCCATGGATGAAGACGATTTTTTGTCCCTTCTGTTTAATATACTGTGTCATTACCTCATCGCACTTATCCAATTGATAGCGAAGCATATCCGCATTATTCATACCCGTGGTGTCATCCAACAGCTGGTTGATGTGCAAATCAATCTCCACAATGTCCTGCTTCGGCTTGCTGGAAACGGAAACCCTAGCGGGCAACTTAGTCTCCTTATTCCTCAAAACCTCGGAGACCTTCTCGGCGGTCACCTCCTGGTCCAACACGCCATCATTTTTCACGATAGGGAACAACATAGCGTCCTCCTCGAAATAATCGTTCTCGGTAAAACTATGCAGTTTGTAGAACTTCACGGGGTTCACCTTAATTTGGACATCATACGCCCGTTTCCCCTTGTAAGCCTTTTTCTGTTTGAAAGGCATCAACTGGATGCGCAAAATTTCCAATTCGTTGAGTTGGTCCTTCTTGACCTCCTCCAACAACAACTTCGTGTTCGGTTGAATGAAACCCGTCGCGCGTGAAATAAACATCGAACCATTACCATTCGCCACGTTATAGCCTAAATAATAGTTGCTATCGTTGACCAAGTAACAATCATAATCGGTCACGGAAAGGCGCTTCGAATCCTGAGGCAAGTAAGCGAGAAAAACGTTCAATGTCTCGCCCTCGGCAGTCTCTTCCCCCGGATCATACTCGTCATCATCATCCGATTCGGGCGCCAAGTCCTCGATTTTCTTCTCCTTCGGACGTGCCTCCTCAGCGGAGGAAGACTTTCCTTCCTTATGTCCGGCATCAACCGAATCAACCACCACACACTCACGAGCCAAAGTGGGCACGTCGAACCCATCGTCGTCCGTCACCAACACCATGTCACGGCTCACTATCTTACTAATAACACCCCCCCCCGTAGCATTGAGGAAGCGCACTCTATCACCTATCTTTAACATTTTCACTTTCCTTCTTTAGTCTGTCAATAATAAAAAACATTTCTCCGACACACCCCATCCCCACGGAGGGTATCATTTCGGCGCCACATAAGTGAAACTGAGATTTTCGTCGGAACCATGGCAGTCATGATGGCTGCACGATTCTTGAGAATCCTTCAAATTTCCTCCCAAATATTGTTTCAAGACATCCTCCAACTTTCCATGGCAACCGCGGACCACCTGGATGCCTTGCCCGGACAATTTATTGTAGGCGCCATCGCCCATATTGCCCGCCAACATCAATGAGACACCCATTTCGCGCATCACATACGCAATATTGGACTTGCAGCCACAGCCTTGGGGAGAATCCAATCGCTCAACGATAACCACCTTATCGGCTTCATCCAAATGATAAATCGTATAATAGGCGCAATGGCCAAAATGGTCATCCACCATACCGTCTCGGGTCGGAATTGCTATCAAACGCATAATCAACTAAGAATTAAAAGGTAAGAACTAAGAATTATTTTCCTGTAATTCCCGATTCTTTCCAAACCAACATACTAAATGGGCCTTCCCATACAAAAACGGGACCCATCTCGAACGACAATCTCCTATAAGTTCCACAAAGTTAATATATTCCCACAACGAGAGAAAAAGATTTACGTTTCTTAACTCTTATTTCTTAACTCTTAAGTAAATTCGCGGACGTAAAAAAAAATAACAGGAAAGAAATGCTAAAACCACAAGAAATAGCGATTGAAGATTTCAACTATGATCTTCCGGACGAACGCATCGCGAAGTTCCCTTTAGAGAAACGGGACGAATCCAAACTTCTGCTCTACCGCAACGGGGAAATCTCCCATTCCGTATTCAAGAATCTTTCCGAATATCTGAACACAGGCGACCTTTTGGTCTGCAACAATACCCGCGTCATCCAAGCGCGCCTGCTCTTCCACAAGGGCACAGGCGCCCGTATCGAGGTGTTCTGCCTCGAACCATTCCGCCCGCACGACTATGTCCTCACCTTCCAAACCACGGGCGAATGCGTCTGGAAATGCATGGTGGGGAACGCCAGCAAATGGAAAGCGGGAACCATCTTGGAACGCGAGGTGAAAGTGGACGGCAAGGAAATCATCCTCAAGGCGGAGAAACAGGAGGCTGTTGGGAACGCCTACCATGTGCGTTTCTTCTGGGACGACACGACAGTCAACTTCGCCTCCATCCTCGACGCTTTCGGCGTGCTACCGATCCCTCCCTACTTGCATAGGGAAACCATAGACCGCGACAAAGTGACCTACCAGACCGTCTACTCCAAGATCAAAGGCTCCGTGGCGGCTCCAACAGCCGGACTCCACTTCACACCCGAAGTGTTCGATTCCCTCAAGAAGAAAAACATCTTCTGCGAAGAGGTGACGCTGCACGTGGGCGCAGGAACCTTCCAACCCGTCAAATCCGAGACCATAGGCGACCACGAAATGCATACCGAGTGGATATGCGTCCGCAAAGAGGTCATCGAAAAAATACGCAAGGCCGGCAAAGTGGTGGCAGTCGGCACCACCTCCGTCCGCACCTTGGAGAGCCTTTACTACATCGGCTGCCAGCTCGCGGAAAATATGGATTTGAACGAAACAGAACTAAAGGTGACCCAATGGATGCCCTACGAAAGCGGCTTCAACCTAACCACCGACGAGGCGTTGGACGCCATCCTGCGTTACATGGAGAGACATGAGCTGGAGAGCCTCAGCGCCGACACTCAAATCATCATCGTTCCCGGCTACACCTTCCACCTCGTGAAGGCGATCATCACCAATTTCCACCAGCCGCAAAGCACACTTCTGCTGCTCATCTCCGCTTTCGTGGGAGACGATTGGAAGAGGATGTACGACTATGCGATGAAGAACGATTTCAGGTTCCTGAGCTACGGGGACAGTTCATTATTAATTAAGAGTTAAGAGTTATAAGATATACGTATGAAATTTATCAGACTGTTTTTAATTATTACAATAGCTTTTTCTTCGGTGGCTTGCTCCCAAAAGAACGCTTCCGAGAGCGGATATGTGCCGACAGACTATTCCAAAAGCACTTCCTGGTACCAGAACGGGAAGGCGGTCAATAACGCCTTGGCGGACGTGTTCTATGTGCTTCCGACTTGCGTGGTCCACTCGATGGACTCGACGGGCAACGAGCATTTCCAAGCAAACCTCTCCGACCAAGAACAGATAGAGAACATGAACCTCTCTTACCAACTGGCGGACAATATCTTCGGAGACTCCACCAACTTCTTCGCCCCCTACTATCAGCAAATCACACTAGGTGGCTATTACTCAAAAGAATACGAGAGCGCCAAAACGAACGCCATGACTGAGGTGAAGAACGCCTTCCACTACTACTTGGAGCATGATAACGGGGGACGACCCTTCATTCTGGCTGGATTCAGCCAAGGCGGACAAGGCGTAGTGGAGTTGCTACGCGACATGGACGAGGAGACCTTCCAAAGGATGGTCGCAGCCTATGTGGTGGGCTATAAGGTTACTGAACAAGACACAACCTCCTCCCCCCACTTCAAGGCAGCCCAATGCGCCGACGACAGAGGTGTCGTCATCGTCTACAATACCGCCGCCTCTCCCGAAGAGGCTCTGAAACTGACTTGCGAAGGAAATCTCTTCTGCATCAACCCTGTCACATGGAGCACCGACACGCTCCCCGCCCGCCTCAACGACACGGTATCCGTCACTCTCGACCCCATCCACCACCTTCTCATCCCCCAAGGGTTGAACCCTAACGACTACTTCATAGAAGCCATCAAAGACTATATCACGCTCGGCAGTTACCACTTAGGGGAATTGACCCTCTACCAAACGTTCCTTAGAGAAAACGTGAAGAGACGGGCGTATAAAAAATAAAGAAAAGATTTTCTAATCATATAACAAAAAAAAGACGGTTCGAGGGGTCGGACCGTCTTTCTCGTATATTCGGAATATCCACAAGAGAGAGAAGAATCAATCAGCGATTTGCTCCTTCATCTCCATCTTATCCTTTATCTTATCGTAATCGATATTATAGAAATCCTTGAAAATCTCACGCACTACATCCTCATCAAATTTTCCTTCCGTCTCAATATGCGCCAACGCCTCAGGAAGAGACATCTCCTTTTCACGAACCAGTTGCCCGTAATAGACATCCAAATCATTGAAGCCCACCATTTTCTTATAGACGAATTGCCTTAGCAAATTGATATAACAATCCGATCTCCAAGAAGAGTTGAACTTGTCGTCATATCCCCATCCCAATTTTTCTATTGTGGAAATGACCGTCTGCTTATTCCACTCCATATAATAAAACGGAGTAATCTTTACCGGCTTTTCAAGCCCAGCCTCTGTCTTTTGCCATGAGACATAATCCCTACATTGGTCATATATGGTAGAGACATAAGACGGATTCTTAAGCAATCTTTTCATATAACCCATAAGCTTATTCGCCATATTGATTTTTCCTCCGTCACACAAGAGATCCACACGATAATCCATTTTTTCGAACGGGACATCTCCAATCAAAAGAATCGGAACGTTGTGTTCTCTCGCATATTGAGGAATCAATTTTCTAAGACCATAACGGCATCCCGTGCAAAAAGTAACACTCATTGCGGCGTCTGGTTTTTTAGCCCAAACCTTCAAACTTTTCCGACTGCCCTTGTTCAATACATCATTTTCGATATATTCTATATCAATTCCTAACTTTTCCGTAATAGTCTTAATGTTTTTCAAAGCCTGAGGCGTCATGAAATCATGCTTGATGGTCAAAGCCAGCACCCTTAAATTCAAGACTTCCTTAGCGACATATAGAAGATACGAACTATCACGTCCACCGCTCGTACCTACAATACAATCGTATTTCCTATTAGGATCGCTTTGAGCGAGTATATTTTCAATCTGTTTCTTCACCACATCGATACCAGGATATTGGAACTTCGTCGCTTCTTTTTGGCAAAAATTACAAGTATCTTCAGAATCGAATGAAATGCCAGGATAGTTTCCTGGTAAATGACAATTCTTACATCTCTGAATCATAACGCATTATAATTTAATCTAGGCAATATTCCTTTACCTATTTTCATAGTATAAAATCAATAAAACCCATTTCTAAACGAGGTTCAAAATCTAAGCAAAATTAGACTTAACCTTCAACTACTAATATATCTCCTTTTTTTCAAATAAGCACTATTTATTGGCGGAAATGTATCAAAATGGCACATGACCAATGCTTTATCCTTTCCCCGACTCTACAGAAAACTTTCTGCGAACCACACACGTTTTTTCAAGGGGAGTCCCGAACATGCGACAAGACGTCTCTCCACATTATATCACACCATGGAGAGGTGGATGGCGAAATCAGTTGTTATAGGGACGTACCTGCTTCACATAGAGTTGCCTCGTCGGACCATCTAGCTTAAATTCGACATCCACAGCAAACCTCTCATACGAAAGATTGAGGTGTAAGTTATTAAAGAAAAAATCGTTTATTATTTTCAATTGATTCGCCAACAAGGAAATCTCGTCTTCACTCATGGTCAGTTCACCATTCGTCAGATTGGATTGGGTGATGATGTCTAAAGGTCGTTTCCCGGCAAAAAAGCCGCTACGACGTTGTGGCACACAAACAAATTGGTCACAAACGACACCAGGAGAGGGCGCAACCACGTTCTCGTTTCCGATCTGAGCGTTCACGGTATACCCCGCAAATTTCTTCCTATAAAGATTTTTCGTCACCGCGACACCATTCACCACTTCCGACGGGAAGGAACGATGAGCCAAAACACCCATGTAGACACACCTCTGTTCAATGTGATAATATTCACGCTCCTTATAGGCCGCATAGGACCAAAGGCTCGCCCAAACACGCTTCACCGCCCGCTCCATCGTCTTATGGGAGCCTCCGATGACCGCAGATTTGGAATCATACAATCCTGCGCCGGAAAACCATGCGGCATCCTCCGCATTCGTGGAGGAACGGAATCGAATCTTTCTAAAACCACACCCCTCCACTTGAAGGTCGAGCGCCTTCACCAAGGTTGAATCCATCGGAGACGAGACAATCATATCACGAATATCCTTCAACCGTTCCGAGACTTTTTCTTCCTCCCATTCACCACCCTTAGCGATAAGGTCATCGATTAAATTCTGCGCACCCGAAGCGAGAACATGCTGCTGATAAAAATAAAAAGGAATTGCGAAAGCGCATTCAGGCACCTTAAAACGGGAACCTTCCCTCCTGCTTAACCGACTTAGAAGCGAAAAATTATATGCTTTATGACCCACAAAACGATAAGCAAGCTTATTCAAAGAGTCTAACGCGACCAAACGCTTCACGGATAGGTCATAATCCAATCGACGTCGCTGCTTCTCAGACTTCTTTGATTGTTTCAATTCCTTGCTTTCCTCCAGCAGAAACGTATCCGAAGCGACCTTAAAGCGGACCCATTTCCCTTCATATCTACGCAAGGAATCGTTTTGGAAAGCCCCCTTCAAAGCAGCCACGGGAATCTTCCTGTTTTGTCCCAAAATGGATAAATGACTCAATGGGGTCTGGAATTCCGCCACGATGACACCCGCCACTTGCGGCAATACTATCGGAGAATGCGGCAACACCACCACATCCGTCGGTTCGATCTTTTCCATCATCGAATCAAGATTCGGGACGAATCGCAACCTGCCCACACAACTCTTGGTACTAATCGCTTGGTACGACAGCGTTCCATATACATCCGACGGAGACAACAACGGGATTCTCCCTTCCAACTGATTTCTCATATCAGCAATCCGACCATTACTGAGTATCAGCCTCAACTTATTCCCCCAGCAAGGAGAACGGGAAAGCATATTCCATAACAAAACCACCTGTTCACATGTAGGCATGTCACCAGTGGAAAACTCCATGGCATACACATCCATGCTTTTATAATAATTCACATTGGCTAACAAATATGCCCTTTTAGGATTATCGGAATAATTATATAAGTCGAAATGATACAAATCAATTGTCGGATTCAATTTATCCACACAAAAGTCAAAATGATAAGTATAGTTTTTATTATTCAAATAGTAAGTTTTCCTCGTCTTTAAATCATACAACACTTTTACCGAGGTGACCTGCCCATATTTTCCGCACAAAGGCAGCCCGGAGAGCTGGTCGAACTCAGATTTATCATTGATCACAGACAAATATTTTGCGCCTAATACGCCTGTCACAAACGACATAAAAAGTAACAATGTCATCAGCGACCGCAAACAAACAACTACACTTTTCCCCATCATTATGAAAACCTTATTGTTCTACCGCTTTTTTCGCCCAATTGGAAAGTCTCGCCTTATCTTCATCCCTACTGAAGACCTCACCATCAATAAAGACAGCCTTTGGCGCGCTCTTTTGCAAATCACTCTTGGTATTTCCCAAAAGGCTTCCTCCCGACGTGGCAAAAAGGACGATGGTCTTTCCTGAAAAGTCCGCACTCTCCAGAAACGTGTTGACAATCGTCGGAGCAGTGTACCACCAAATAGGGAAGCCCAAATAAACGATATCATACGAAGAGGCATTCTTCAACTGATTAGCCATCTTAGGACGGGAAGACTTATCCGCCATCTCCACCGAACTACGGGATTGTTTGTCATGCCAATCCAAATCAGCCTTCGTATAGACCTTCTCCGGTTGGATTTTGAAAAGGTCCGCACCGATTCCTTCAGCCAAATTTTTTGCTACCTGGGCGGTGTTCCCCGTAGCCGAGAAGTAAGCCACCAACACTCTTTTCTTTTCCATATTCTCCGCATTTACACTAAAAAACATCGCCGACATAATGGCGAGCAAAAGAATCATTCGTTTCATAACGACAAATATATAAATTTCACATTAACAAAACACCCGCTAAACCAGCGATGACGATCAACAGCATAGCATTGACCTTGAAAAAATAGAGCGCCACGAATGTCGCGGCAAATATTATCACGGAAAGATTCCTTTCCCCCCACCCGAAATCGCAGAAACTCTCCCTATTCACCAACAGCAAAGCCGCCGCCAGGATAAGTCCGCCCAACACAGGACGCAGGCCCGACAAGATGTACTTCACGACCCAATTCTCCTTATTGTTCAACAAAAAACGCATGACAAAATACATCAACGCCACGGACGGAAGGCACAAAGAGACCGTGGCTACCACCGCTCCCGGAATTCCAGCCACAGCATACCCCACATAGGTCGCCGTATTGATGGAGACCGGCCCCGGCGTCATCTGCGAAATCGCTAACATATCGGAAAACTGCGTGAGCGACATCCACTGATAGTGGTCCACCACCTCGAACTGGATCAACGACAACATGGCATAACCACCACCGAAACCCAGCAATCCAATCTTAAAGAACACATACAACAATTCAAGATAGACCATCATCACTTCCCTTTCATCTTTCTGTTAAAATAAAAACCATACAACAAAGACGCCACCGAAACGACCAATATAATCAGAATCGGGGAAACTTTGAACCACCAAATCAGCACCGCCGCCAACAACGGCACCAACACCAGCTTCCAAGAGGGACAGTTCTGTTTGATTAAGCGGACGGCAGGCACCAAGATCAGCGCCACCACACAAGGACGCACCCCACGAAATATTCGCTCCACAACCTCATTGTCTTTTATCTCCGTGAAAAACATGGCAATTAATAAAATCGCCACGAACGAAGGCAACGATGCACCCAATGCGGACCAAAACGCGCCACGTCGCCCCCGCAACTTATAACCCACATACAAGGCAGTGTTGATGGCAAACACGCCAGGCAAGGTTTGCACCACCGCTATCATGTCCCAAAACTCATCCTTGCCTATATACTTCTTCTTCGTCACAATGGCCTGCTCCACCATCGTCAACATCGCATAACCTCCACCCAAGGTGAAGGCGCCTATCTTCAGGAATATCGTAAACAAATCCTTTAGTTGAACCATAACATCCTCCTATATGACGCGAATATACACAAAAAAGCGGAGAAGCTCTATTGCACCTCCCCGCTAACACACAAACATTACCTTACAAGTGATTCATTTCCTTGTGCGCTCCCTAAGCGTCACAAGTTTGTTTATCAGACATTACGTATTAAAAATCAATGAGTAGTTATCATGAAAAAACTAATACAGCATTACGTTTGAATATCCTCTTATTCAACAACCACAAAATTAATGTTCCAACTGTTATTCGAATTGGAAATTTGTTCCATTCCATATGATAATCGTATCAAAAGACGATGGAATGGGCGAAAAATTGTAGATTCGCGCAGAAATCGATTAACATTTCCCAATGGCAGACACGACAGTAATAAAAACAATCGCCCACATCCACAACGATTTTCCGACCAAGTTCGGCATTCCGAGGCAGAGCGGATTGGTGGAATCAATAAAAGCCACCATCGTATTCGAACCCGAATACCGCAACGAGGAGGCTCTCCGCGGACTCGATGGATTCTCCCATATATGGCTCATTTGGGGCTTTTCGGAGGCTGTGAGGGAGCAGTGGTCACCCACCGTACGCCCGCCCCGTCTCGGAGGCAACACCCGCATGGGCGTGTTCGCCACCCGTTCACCCTTCCGCCCCAACGAAATCGGGCTCTCCTCCGTACGTTTGGAGAAGATCGCGCACGACAAGGAGAACGGCACCATACTAATCGTTTCGGGCACCGACCTGATGGATGGAACCCCCATCTACGACATCAAGCCCTACATTCCCGCCGACTGCCATCCCGAAGCCACAAAGGGATTCACCACCCAGAACAGCGACTACCAATTAGAGGTGGTATTTCCCGATGGGATGCTTGATTTTTTACCTGAAGAGAAACGTCAGGCGCTCGTGGACGTCATAGCCCAAGATCCCCGTCCCGCCTATCACGACGACGATGAACGCATCTACGGATTCCGATTTGGAAAATACGAAGTGAAATTCAAAGTGAAGGGAAAGAAAGCAATTATAGAAAATATTACGTAATTTTTACATATAATATCAACTTATATAAAAAAAAGAACTACCTTTGCGAGGTGGACGGAAAGTAATCCACATAAATAAATGTATTAATTTAACCTGTTTTGTAATATGGTAGAAACAAGAAACAGAGGGGTTTACATCGACCTCAAAACCGATTTCGGGTTCAAACATTGCATGGGAGACGAAGAGACCATGAAATCATTTCTCAATGCGATACTAAGCGACGACTACGGTACCATCAAGCACTTGGAATTCCTTCCGGTGGAACAGACCAGAGACCATCCCACCCTGCGCGGCGTAACCTTCGACTTACGTTGTCGGCTGGAAAACGGAGATGACGTGATCGTGGAGATGCAAAATTACGCACATCCCTTCTTTAAAACACGGGCGAATTACTATCTTTACAACCTGATGGACAAGCATATCACGAAGGGTACATCTTGGAGCGAAATGCAAGAGGACATTCCCCGCATGATTGGCATATTCATCTTGGGGGTTCCCTTGGACGAGCTGTACGAGGTGGTGACGAAAACCGCCGAGTGCGACCTCGACAAGCGAACTGAATTTTGGGACAGGATGCGGAAATACTACATCTCACTACCAAAATTCCAGCTCGTGATGGAGAAGACGGGACTCACCGCAAAAGATGTCTGGTTAGAAACAATAAAGAACCTAGGTAACATGGAAAAGATAGATCCACGCGTATACGAGCGGGCAGACGAAGGGCTGCTCAAACTCATAGAGAAGGCAAAAGTATCCGCACTCTCCGAGGCGGAATACGCCCAATACGAGGCGGAGCTCAAGGTAATCTCCAATTGGGGCGCTCCCGAACGCTACGGCTTCGACCAAGGAATGAAAAGAGGACTGAAGGAAGGACTGGAGAAAGGTATAGCTGAGGGTATGGAAAAAGGTATGGAAAAAGGTATGGAAAAAGAAAAAATAGCTATAGCCCAAATGATGCTAAACAAAGGATACCCAATCGAGGAGATTTGCGAAATCACGGGGGTGGATGAGGATACGGTGGAGAGGATGAAAGCCCCAAAGTAACATGGAAATGATTCTACCGATTCCACCACTTCGGCATCCTTAGAGCAACGTGTCTTATTCCTTTGGACGGGACTCGAACCCGCGACCCCCGACCTTGGCAAGGTCGTGCTCTACCAACTGAGCTATTTTCGCATTTCACCTCTGATTCCGCAAACAAACCAGACGCCCTTAAACAAAAAAAGACGCCTCGCAGCGTCAATCAACAAAATTTCAGTTTTCCGTCGTGGTTTTAAGTACCGAAGGCGGGACTTGAACCCGCACGAACATTTCTGTTCAAAGGATTTTAAGTCCTTCGTGTCTACCGATTCCACCACTTCGGCATCCTTAGAGCAACGTGTCTTATTCCTTTGGACGGGACTCGAACCCGCGACCCCGACCTTGACAAGGTCGTGCTCTACCAACTGAACTATTTTCGCATTTCACCTCTGATTCCGCAAACAAAACCCAGACCCCCATAAACAAAAAAAGACGCCTCACAGCGTCCGTCAACAAAATTTCAGTTTTTCCCGTCGTGGTTTTAAAGTACCGAAGGCGGGACTTGAACCCGCACGAACATTTCTGTTCAAAGGATTTTAAGTCCTTCGTGTCTACCGATTCCACCACTTCGGCATCCTTAGAGCGAAAAACGGGACTCGAACCCGCGACCCCGACCTTGGCAAGGTCGTGCTCTACCAACTGAGCTATTTTCGCATTTTATCTTCTACTCATACCTAGTGGCTTCACATTCTTCCTTGCCAAGGTCGATTCCGTTCCTATTATCATAGGGGCAAGGTCGTGCTCTACCAACTGAGCTATTTTCGCATTTTACCATTTCAATGTTTTCCGAAGGGCTCTCCCTTTCTCTTTTGCGATGCAAAGATAATACAAATTTTATTTACCACCAACAATTTTTTTAATTTCGTTTAATTTATTTAATGCTTCTATTGGAGTGAGGTTATTTACGTCCATGTGATTAATCTCATCACGCACCGCCTCCAAGATAGGATCGTCTAATTGGAACAAGCTAAGTTGCACTGCCTCAGGCTTTTTCTTCGCAGGCTTCGATCCGTCGGAGATCGGGTTCTTCGAATTGCCCACCTCCAGCTGCTCCAAAATTTCGTTGGCGCGATTCACCACTTTATTCGGCAAACCCGCCAATTTTGCCACATGAATACCAAAACTATGCTCGCTACTGCCCCTTACAAGCTTACGAAGGAAGATAACTTTGCCGTCAACCTCCTTCACGGAGACGTTATAATTCTTAATTCTAGGGAAAAGTTTCTCCATCTCGTTCAACTCATGATAATGGGTGGCGAAAAGCGTCTTAGCCTTCGCCTTCGGATGCTCATGGATATATTCCACGATAGACCATGCGATGGAGATGCCGTCATAAGTACTGGTTCCCCTACCCAACTCGTCAAAGAGGACCAAGCTCCTCTGCGAAAGGTTATTGATGATGCTCGCCGCCTCGTTCATCTCCACCATGAAAGTGGATTCGCCCATAGAGATATTGTCGGAAGCGCCCACACGGGTGAAAATCTTATCGACCACACCAATCGTCGCCGCATCCGCGGGAACGAAGCAACCGATCTGCGCCATCAGCACGATCAGCGCCGTCTGCCTCAACAACGCAGACTTACCCGCCATGTTAGGTCCCGTGATCATAATGACCTGCTGCGACTGGGAATCAAGCATCAAGTCGTTCGCCACATACTGCTCCCCTATCGGAAGCTGCCTCTCAATCACAGGATGTCGACCCTGCTTTATATCTATCACCTCCCCGTCGTTGATGACCGGGCGTACATAATGGTTTTCCTGCGACGCCTTAGCGAAGGACATCAGCACATCCAACTTAGCGATCAGGTTGGAATTCACCTGAATGGCAGGAATATACTCAGCCAATTCAAGGACCAACCCGTTGAATATCTGCGTTTCCAGAGACAAAATCTTCTCTTCCGCACCTAATATCTTCTCCTCATACTCCTTCAACTCCTGCGTGATATAACGCTCGGCGTTGGTCAAGGTCTGCTTGCGGATCCAATCCTCAGGCACCTTGTCCTTGTGTGTGTTTCGCACCTCGATATAATAACCAAAGACATTATTGTAGCTCACCTTCAAGCTCGGAATGCCCGTGCGGTCAGACTCTCGCTGCTGCAGTTGGAGAAGATAATCCTTGCCCGAATAAGAGATGTCGCGCAACTCATCCAACTCAGCGCTGACGCCCTTGGCGATGACCCCGCCACGGTTCACCATGTTCGGTGGATCGTTCGTGATCGTCTTGTCAATCTTTTCATAGATGGATGGACACGGATTCAATTGGTCGCCCACACGCTTCAAGCCATCATTATCGCTCTCCACGCAAGCCTCCTTGATAGGAACAAGAGCACCCAAAGCCACTTTCAATTGCACCACCTCACGAGGCGTGACACGTCCGACAGCCACCTTAGAGATGATACGCTCCAAGTCGCCGATAACCGACATATTCGTCTCGAAAACCTCCTTCAAATCAGGATGTTTGAAGAAGTCGTCCACCATGTTCAAGCGTTCCTCGATAGGTTTCACATCCTTCAACGGGAAGGCGATCCAACGCTTCAGCAAGCGGGCGCCCATAGGCGTTATCGTGCGGTCGATGATGTTGAGGAGCGTTCTACCGCCCTCATGCATCGTGCCATAAAGTTCCAGGTTACGGATGGTGAATTGGTCCAACCAGACATACTTATCCTCTTCGATACGGGACAACTGCGTGATATGACCAATCTGCGTATGCTGCGTCATATCCAAATAGTGGAGGATGGCGCCCGATGCGACGATACCCAACTTCAGTTTGTCCACACCAAACCCCTTCAGGTTTTTCGTCTCGAAATGCTTGATCAGACGGTCATGGGCAGCCTCCGAAGTGAATACCCAATCGTCCAACTCATAAGTAAAGAATTTGGAACCGAAACGTTCCTCGAATTCCGAGCGTTTCGTACGTTCGAACAAGACCTCCTTCGGCATGATGCCGTTCAGCAACTTGTCCACATACTCGCAAGTGCCCTCCGCCGTGAGGAACTCACCCGTAGAGATATCCAAGAATGCGACGCCCGCCATCTTCTTGTCGAAATGGACGGCAGCCAAGAAGTTGTTCTCCTTATGGTCCAAAATATTATCGTTGACAGCCACACCCGGAGTGACCAACTCCGTAATGCCACGTTTCACCAACTTCTTCGTCAGTTTAGGATCCTCCAGCTGGTCGCAGATCGCCACACGCTTGCCTGCGCGCACCAGTTTAGGCAAATAAGTATCCAACGCATGATGAGGGAAACCCGCCAACTCCACCGATTGGGCGGAACCGTTGGCACGTCTCGTCAAGGTGATTCCCAAAATTTCGGAAGCCATCACGGCATCCTCTAAAAACGTTTCATAAAAATCGCCCACACGGAACAAAAGGATAGCGTCCGGATGCATCGATTTGAACTCCAGATACTGCTTCATCAAAGGCGTTTCTACCACATTCGCCATCTTACAAACCATTTAAGACGTGGATCCTAACTCCACAAACATTAATAAAAAACGAATAGACTGGATCCGGAGAAGCCAGACATCCCCAGTCATTTTATAAAGAAGTCGGAGAAGCGAACTGCTTCACGTCGTCCGCGCTAATCTCATTGCCACACAAAATGACCATGCGCTCCACCGCATTCCTCAGTTCCCGGATATTACCGCTCCAAGTGTAGTTCTTCATCTCCTCCTTAGCGGCGGCGGAGAACTTTTTCAACGGAATACCCTGTTCTTCGCAGATGATTCCCAAGAAATGGTCCACCAATTCAGGAATATCCTCCAAACGCTCACGCAACGGCGGCACATGTACAAGAATCACACCCAAGCGGTGATATAAATCCTCGCGGAAATTACCCTTCTTGATTTCGTCCTGAAGGTTCTTGTTCGTCGCCGCAAAGACACGCACATCCACTTTGATGCTCTTATCACTACCCACACGAGTGATCTCGCCCTCCTGCAAGGCACGCAAGACCTTCGTCTGGGCGGAGAGGCTCATATCACCGATCTCATCCAAGAAGAGCGTTCCACCGTTCGCCTGTTCGAACTTACCGATCCGTTGTTTGATAGCGGACGTAAAAGAACCCTTCTCGTGGCCAAACAACTCACTCTCGATCAACTCGGAAGGGATAGCGGCGCAATTGACCTCCACAAAAGGATTACTATTACGGTTGCTGGAAAGATACAACATCTTAGCAACCACCTCTTTACCCGTTCCGTTCTCGCCCGTAATCAACACTTTGGCGTTAGAAGCCGCCACACGGTCAATCACGGAACGTAGATGTTCCATGGCAGGGGAATGCCCCACCATCACCACATCCTTATTAATCTTCTTTCTCAACGTTTTAGTCTCCTGAACTAGCGATTTACGTTCAAGGCCATTACGTACACAAACCAATAAGCGGTTCAAATCCAAAGGCTTCTCTATGAAATCGAAGGCACCCAATTTCAACGATTCGACGGCCGTATCAATCGTTCCGTGACCCGATATCATCACGACAGTCTGGTCCGGATTTTCCTTCTTGATATTCGACAAAACCTCGATACCGTCCATCTTAGGCATCTTCACGTCGCAAAAGACGAGGTCGAACTTCTCCTCCTTGAGAATCTCCAACCCTTTCAATCCATCCTCAGCGACAGAAACCGTATACCCCTCATTTTCGAGGATATCCTTCAATGTGTTACGGATACTCCTCTCATCATCAATAATTAATATATCCATAATAGCAATTCGTTTTTCTATTTAGAAATAAGGGAAGTCATCGGAGACTTCGTATTCTGCACATCATTCAGCATAACCTTCACATATCCGACTTTGATCTTAGCCTCGATATAAAGAGGCACATGATTCTCGTCATTGGACACATAGATGGCCATGGCGTCCTCATCCTCGAAGATGTCGCCCGTAATCAACTGCGGGACGAACTTCAAGGCCTTATATTTCTTTTTATTCCTTAATTTGATGGACTCCTCCCCAGCATATTTCAAGGACAAGTCATAGATTTCATTGTCGAATACCAATTTGAACGGAATCATTTGTCCCTTCTTCACCTTCGTCATGTCCACGCTACGGAATCGGTAGCAAGTGGTGATTAAGTCCAAGATGCCTCGTTGAACGTCAATTGTATCATAAGACATCTTACCTTTCACGTTAAATTGCATGAAGACCTTAGCCTTCTCCTCGTCCTGTCCCCAATCAAAGCGATACCGCTTATCACAGTAATAACTATCCTCATGTTTCGCCTCCTTATAGCGAAGTGGAAGCAAACCCTCCTTACGCGTAGTGACGGAGAAGGTATCACGGATGGTATAGAAGCGATCGAAAGACTTGATGGTGTTACCCGCCAGGCGCAAATCGAACACGTCGACACCCTTCTCCTTACGTTCTTTCGCGGTGAACAACACATTTCCGGCATGCAACCAAATAGGGCCCAAATTATAATAGATATAGAATGTGGCCTTTTCCCCCCCGCGGAACGCCAATTCATCACTCAACACACTATCCGCCGCAAATGCGGAAAATAACATAGACCAAAACGAGATGGCGAGCAATAATCTTCTAATCATAATCCAAAAGTATTAGGGCGGACTATCCTGAGAATCCACCAACGACAACAGCAAAAAAGGACCGATATGTCACCGGTCCGTTCGAATACACATCTTAGTCCGGATGCACTTTCGTGAACATCCTGTTCCAACGAATTTTAGAAAGCAAAGGCTTATCCTCATCCAAAGACAACCAGATGAAAATAGGTTTACCGACGATATGGTCCTCAGGCACATAACCCCAGAAGCGGGAGTCCGCCGAGTTGTGTCTATTGTCACCCATCATCCAATAATAATCCATTTTGAAGGTATAAGAATCCGAAACAGCCCCGTTGATGAAAATCTGGCCATCACGGACGACCAGTTCGTTTCGTTCGTAGTTTCGGATAATCTGTTCGTACAAAGGCAAGTTGTTCAAATCCAAATGAACGGTAGCGCCCTTCTTAGGGATATAGATAGGACCGAAATCGTCCCTCGTCCAATCCTTCGCCATATCATAAGGGAAAGTCTCGCCAGAAAAAACCGCAGGTTCATCATTGATAGAAATGAGACGTGAGAATTTTTTCATTTCAGCCAAAGCAGCCTTAGTAAGCGGAAGCCTATAAACCAAAGGGAACATGCCAGTAGAAGAATCCCTTTCGTAGCCCAATATTTTCAAATTGGCTATGCCATTCCTGTAATCATTCATCAACATACGGTCCTCCACACGAACCTCCAATTTCTCAAAGAATTTAGCAGGTATCTTCTCTGATGTGGCCACCAAATAATTCTTTTGTTGACGAGGAATTTCATTCTCCGGTACACCATTTGTATACACCACGCCACCGATAATTTGGAGGGAATCGCCAGGGAGACCCACACAACGTTTCACATAATTCTCCCGTCTATCGACCGGCCTCGTGATAATCTCTCCGAAACTCTCCTTGTCATTCCAAAGCGTATCCCTTCCGAAGATATGCGTCAAAGAATAATAATCGGCGCTCTGTCTCTTAAGGACAACCGTATCGCCCGCAGGGAAATTAAACACGACGATATCGCCGCGTTGTACGGAGCCAAGCCCCTTCAACCTTTTATATTCCCACTGGGGTTTCTCGATATATGACTTGACGCTTTGGGTAAAAGGCAACGTATGCTGCGCCAACGGGAAGGAGAGCGGTGTCATCGGGCAACGAGGACCGTAGCTCACCTTGCTGACGAAGAGGAAGTCGCCCACCTTCAACGTCTTCTCCAATGAAGAAGAAGGAATTTTATACATCTGGAAGAAATAAAGATTGATGACATAGACCGCCACCAATGCGAACATGAGCGCATCCACCCATCCCGCCAACCAATGGAGGAACGGGTTCTTAGACTCCTTCCAGCCGCCCCATGGCACATATTTCGTAATATAGATATCCAAGGCGAAAGGAATCAGCAATAAGAGCCACCATGCGCCCGACCACACTAAAAAGCCGAGGATCGCAAGAAGGACAAAACCGAATTTCACCCATTGTTTCACGCCTGCGGACTGCAGACGTCCCATAAAAGATTTCTTTTCAGATGGCAAATTCTTTTCAGAAGACATATACTAAATTCTTGTTAATTAAAAATTAAACATATCGGACATTCCGAAGAAGCCCTTTTTGCCTGCGACGAACTCGGCAGCCACGACAGCACCGAGGGCGAATCCCTCACGACTCTTCGCGTCATGAGTCATCGTGATGCTATCCACATCAGATTCATATCTGATAGTATGGATGCCAGGCACTTCTCCCTCACGGATGGACTTGATGGCCAAGTCAGTAGGTTTCGCCTCCGTCTCCTTCACCCAATCGGTCTTGCGGTCGAGATTCTCAAGTATACCCTCCGCCAAAGTGATTGCGGTACCACTTGGAGCATCCAACTTATGGATATGATGCACCTCAGTCATCTCCACATTGTAGTTGGAGAACTGGTTCATCATCCGAGCCAGATTCTTACTGATGGCATTGAAAACATAGACACCGATGCTATAATTGGAAGACCAGAACAAGGTCTTTCCAGTCTTCTCCACTTCATCCTTCAAGGCCGAAGCGTTCCATCCCGTCGTGCCGCTCACCACAGGGACATTCGCGTCGAAACATTTCCTCACATTGCCCAATGCAGTATCAGGCTTGGTGAATTCAATCGCCACGTCCGCACTTTTGAATGCGGCGGATTCGAAATCACCCAAGTTGTCAATATCTATTGTTGAAACGATTTCATGGCCTCTCTCTTTAGCGATTCGCTCGATGATGTGGCCCATTTTTCCGTAACCTATTAATGCGACTTTCATAACTTTATAAATATCAATTTTGGCAAAGATACTAAAAAAGCGCTCAATGAGCGCTCCACAAAAAGAAATATATCCACAGGCTATGACATTTTAGCCATTTTTAACCTCACACATTTTCCTCGCTTTCTTCAAAAGCTTCGCGTCGCCGATGAAACCGCCTCCCAGCACCCTGTCGCCTTGATAGAATGCGGCGGACTGACCCGGAGCCGCCGCATAAACAGGTTCGTCGAAAGAGACGATAAGCAAGTTCTCGTTCACGACACGCACCCGTGAAGAGGTGGGTTGGGAACGGTATCGGATCTGGGTTTGGACAGGCAGATCCAAATCCTTCGGGTCAACCAACGAGTAGTTCTCCACGACAATCTCCCTGGTCTCCAGCATGGAACGGTCGCCAAGCATCACCGTGTTTTTCAAAGGATTTATCTTCAACACATAAGCAGGTTCACCCAAGGCTATACGAAGGCCCTTCCTCTGTCCGACAGTATAGAATGGATATCCGTCATGTTCCCCCAGTTTATCGCCTGCGGGATTGACGAAATGGCCACGTCCTATCGCTTCGGTCAGTTCAGGATAGGATTGTCTAAGGAACGTGCGGTAATCGTCCTCCACAAAACAAACCTCCATGCTCTCCTTCTTCTGGGAAAGCGAGACGAACCCATTCTCCTCCGCGATTCTCTTCACGTCAGATTTAGAGAGTTCGCCCAACGGGAGCACGACACGGTTCCATAAGTCGGTCGGCACATTCCAAAGGAAATAGGATTGGTCCTTCAATCCGTCCGAACCTCTGGAGACATATCTCTTACCGTCGAATTCGGACAGCTTGGCGTAATGCCCCGTAGCGATATAGGCGCACTGCAACCGGTCGGCCAGCTCAGCCATCTTGGTCCATTTCATCGAAGCGTTACAAAGCACACAAGGATTAGGAGTGCGTCCGTTCAGGTATTCATGGGCGAAGACATCCATCACCGCCCTTTTGAACTCATCACGGACATCGATCACATGATGGGGAAAGCCGATTCTCCTGGCGAGGTTGCGAGCCTCAACGATATAGTCAGGGAATTCGTCATGGTACTTCTCGTGGTTACGGGGAGCGTCACACATCCACAGTGTCACCCCCTGAATATCATAGCCCTGTTCACGCAACAAAAAACAAGCGGTGGAACTATCGACTCCACCGCTCATGCCAACTAATATACTTTTACTATTGAATTTCATTTACCGACTTGGTTAACGTCAGGTTCTGGAATCTTACCTTCATTCTTTTCGTTCTCGGCGGCCTCCGCGGCATACTCTTTATTTAACTCCTTACTATTGATCAGGATGCCCATGTCATATTTCAAAGTATCCTTCACTTTACCGGCGTCATCCTTGACCAACCAGTCACCATCCTTCTTGCCCTTTACGAAACTGCCGACGATGACAGGGAAGTCATGACCCTCATAAAGTTTGTAAACGCCATCTTCGACACCGTTTTTATAAGGGGACTCGGAATAGAGTTTCCCGTCTTGTAGGTAGCGGGTTTTCACGCCATCCACCTTACCGTCCTTGTAAGGAGTCACCTCGATCAGTTCACCAGTTTTAGCGAAAGATTTGGTCGTATCGACGAGGACCCCCTTCTTGTAATGTTCGATCAAAGAGACCTTTCCCTCGACATAATAAATCCACTCGCCCTCTTTAGCCTTGCCGATATAAGCGCCTTGTGCGGACTTCGTCAAGCCATCCGTCTCGTAGATGACGATGGCGGAGGTTTCGTTTTCACCATATTGTTGAATTGATTTCAGGACGCCATCCTCATAATAACGTTTAAACGTTCCGACCGGTTGGTCATCCTTAAATTCGCCTTCATATACAAAATAGCCGTTCCCATAGGGTTTATTCCACACACCTTGCTTACGTCCCTTAGAGTCAACCTCGTTGATGGAGAAGACGGAAGAGGACGAAAACAACCCGATAATCAATAACACGAAAAGTTTTCTCATAATTCTAACAATTCAATATCTCACAAATATAAAAAATCGGATTCAATTAGTAAAGAAAAAACAAAAAAAATACGGGGGCGGAAAACGCCCCCGTATAGTAGTTATCGTATTGCGGATTATTCAGCAACAACCTCGAAATTGATCTCTGCGGAAACCTCTTTGTGAAGCTTCACAGTAGCCTTGTAGGAACCAAGTTCCTTCACGTTGTCGTTGATGTAGATAATCTTTC
This sequence comes from Paludibacteraceae bacterium, assembly GCA_045617845.1. GTDB lineage: Bacteria > Bacteroidota > Bacteroidia > Bacteroidales > Paludibacteraceae > UBA1181. The sequence continues at coordinate 64,386 of JAZLJL010000101.1, forward strand.
TGTCGATATCGAAACCTTGCTTAGCCAAAGCCTCAGCGATTTGGATATTGTTAACAGAACCGAAGATAGTACCAGTAGCGCTAGTCTTCGCGCCGATTTGCAATGAAACACCGTTCAACTTAGCGGCCAAAGCCTCAGCGTCAGCCTTGATCTTAGCCAACTTGTGAGCGCGTTGTTTCAAGCTCTCTTCCAATTGTTTCTTAGCAGAAGGGGTAGCCAAGATAGCTTTACCCTGAGGAATAAGGAAGTTACGGCCATAACCGTTCTTAACCTTAACTACGTCGTCCTTGTAACCCAAGTTTTGTACGTCTTGCAATAAAATGATCTCCATTGTTTATCCCTCCTTTATTTATTTCATCAAATCGGTTACGAATGGAAGCAACGCCAAATGACGAGCTCTTTTCACTGCTTGAGCGACCTTTCTCTGGTACTTCAAAGAAGTTCCGGTGAGACGGCGAGGCAAAATCTTACCTTGCTCGTTCAAGAATTTCTTCAAGAACTCAGGATCTTTGTAGTCGATATACTTGATACCGCTCTTCTTGAAACGGCAATACTTTTTCTTCTTAACGTCCACCGTCGGAGGAGTTAAATATCTGATCTCTGATGAATTTTGTGCTGCCATTTTTAAGCCTCCTTTTCTTTGTTAGATTTTAAACTTCTTCTTTTAGCCGCATACTCAACAGCATACTTGTCAAGTTTTGTGGTAAGGAAGCGAATTACTTTCTCGTCACGACGATATTGGGTCTCCAACATGTCGATAGTCGCAGGCTCAGCCTTGAATTCCAACAAGCAGTAGAATCCAGTAGTCTTACCCTCGATAGGATATGCCAAGTGGCGAAGGCCCCATTGCTCTTCGTTGACAATCTCAGCACCAGCGCCGACCAAAGCGCTCTTGAATTTGTCCGCCGTTTCCTTCATCTGAGAATCAGATAAAACGGGAGTCAAAATGAAAACGGTCTCGTACTGATTTAACATAAGTTTATTTATTAATTAGTTTATACTTCCCTCCGAAAAGGGACTGCAAAATTACGCGTTAAATTCCTAATTTCAAAACATTTTCCTCATTTTTTAGCAAGGAAGTTCCTGCCTACGCCATCAATCGGAAATTTTCGCTTCCTGGAGGAATTGCTGGAAACTATAGACCGTATTCATGCCGAAAGACACGGCGTTACTCATCATGGAAGCGTTAACCTGGGAGAACTTCTTCCCCGAAGGTGTTTTGTAGAAGTCCATCCAAAAGGAGAGATCCTCCTTCGTCACGTTTGGGTAACCTGCGTTCATCAAAATCGTCTCGATGTTCTTGTCGAAATAATCGGTCAAGTTTTTCTTTAATTTCTCGAACTCTTTGCTTTCACCACCTAAATAGCCTAAAACGAGGGCGAACATCTGCTTCACCATCACGTCCATGTTTTCGGAAAGGCCCGACTTCTTATAGTACTCATGGAATATTTTCCCATAATCCTTAGGCACCGATGTTTCCACCTTAGACACCTTCCCTCCGCTGACCAGATTCATCAAATCAGGCATCATTTGCTGAGTCATCTTATTTACGGTCTGGTCATCACCATACGTTTTCGAATGTTCAATCGCCAACTTACCCTTCTCCGAATCGAAAAATTTAAGGGCGAACTTCATGTCCTCTTCGGAGACATACGGCTTATGTTGTTCCTCCAACCAATCTAACGCCTCTTTTATAAATTTTTGGTCGAAAAAAACGTTCGTCAAAGAGTCCGCCGTAGACGCATCGAATCCCATTTGAACCGCCAGCGGAATAAACTTTGGCACCATTTTCTCTTTAGAATGCGTCATTTCGGACGAAAACACATCCACATACTCTTTCAACGACTCACGATAGTTGTCGTCCGCAAACACTTGTAACGAGCAACCTAACAAGGAGACAGCCACCGCCATCAAACATCTTTTCAAATTCATTCTTCTATTTTTTAATTAACATTCAAATAATCACATTACGGACCAAAACGTTTTATCCTTTGTCATCACCTTCAACAGCATCCTCCAAAGGTTTCAAAAAGAGATCCTTCGGAGGGTCGGAGACAAACCTTTCCTCCAAAAACTCCCTGTACTTTTGGTTGACGACATCATCCAAAACGTCAAATTTGAGAAGCATAGCGTTGGAAGCGGCCAAAAAATGAGCGCCTGACTTCGTCGCGTAGAAATTCGAGCAAAGGAGCAAACTCTCCTTTTGGAAATCAGGATAGCAACACTCCATCACCAAAACTTCCATGTTATCCACCAAATACGAAAAAAAAGCCTTTTGGACCCTGCTATCGCCGTCAGAAGCGAAAGACCTCAAAATAGCCTGCGCGCTGGCCATGCCTTCGAATTGAGTTTTCCAATAAACATGGAATGCCTTTTGGTAATCCTTAGGGATGTCAGGCTTCGGCTTTCCGATCTTTTGACCCGCCATGATACTCAGCAATACAGGGGTAAGCTTTTTACGCAACCGCACACTCAGTTCATCCCCCGACATATCGTCCATTTGCTTTTTCGCCAACATTCCTTCAGGTGTCGAAAAAGTCTCCGAACAAACGGTCCAATCCTCATCGGTGACAAATTCCCGGAATATGCCTTCCAACCAATCCAATGTCAGGTTTTTCAAATAAGATTCAGAGAAATCCCTCAAGATGGCTTTTGTCTCGACCAAGGAATAACCCTTATCCATCGCCATGACCGGAAAAGAAGGGTCCAAGTCCTTGGCGGTGAACGCGTCACTTTTGTCCAGGCGAAGATATTCGGCCATCATTCCACGATAATCACCCGCCACACTTTTGGGAAGGGAAGCAACGAAAAGGAGCAGAACAAGCATACACTCCATCAACCATTTCGTCAGATTCTTATATTCCATATTTCATCAATTCCAATTACAATAATCGGCCGAAGCCGCTAACCTGTTAATCGTCTAACGCAATATATGAGGATAACTTTGCAAGACAAGGACAAATATAAGACAATAAAACCGGAAAACAACGTAAAGGCAGCACTATTTCCGTATTAGGAGTGAACGAAAGTGAATTTTTCCACCAACACATAACCACAAAAAAAATTTGGGCGACCCTCACGGGCAACCCAAACATAACACTGTATTACTTTTAAAATACTACCATTGAAAAACACAATATCTTAACGAATCAATCGTGCAAATATTGCATTCTCCCATGTAAAAAATAAAATTAGTACGTTAAAATCTCCAACCCGGTTTCGGTCATCAAGAAAGTATGTTCCCATTGCGCCGATGGCAACCCATCACGCGTGGTAACCGTCCAGCCGTCAATTCGGCTGAACACGACAGGATAGGCACCCATGTTAATCATAGGTTCGATGGTGAAAACCATACCCGGCACCAAGAGCATGCCCGTACCCGGCTTACCGAAATGGTCCACCTGAGGCTCCTCATGGAATTCGTTACCGACGCCATGACCCGACAAGTCACGGACAACGGAATAGCCATTTTTCTTCGCATGTTTCTCTATGACAGAACCGATGTCACCCACAAATCCATAAGGCTTGGCAGCCTCCATACCCAATTGTAAGCATTCCTTTGTCACATCGACCAAACGCTTCTTTTCGGGAGAGACCTCCCCAATGCAGAACATACGGGAAGCGTCGCTGTAATAGCCGTCCAAGATGGTGGAGACATCCACATTAATGATGTCGCCCTCCTTCAAAATAGTCCTAGAATTAGGTATTCCATGGCAGACCACCTCATTGATGGAGGTGCAGACACTCTTAGGGAAACCCTCGTAATTCAAAGGTGCGGGGATAGCCCCGTGGGCGGTCGTGTAGTCGTAAACCAGTTTGTCGATATCCTCGGTGGACATACCAGCGTGTATCTCACGCTCCACGAGATCCAACACACCCGTATTCACAACACCGCTACGGCGGATTCCTTCCACCTGTTCAGGTGTCTTAATGAGTTTACGAGAAGGAACTTCGAAACCCCTACTCTCATAAAACATCACCTTTTTCTCCATTTCAGTAGCCTCCCTATCCTTAGGGACAAACCACAGCCTACGTCCTTTTCCCATGTTTCATATCACGTGCATAAAAAGCACGTACGTCCCGCAAAATTACAACATTAATCGGATAATACGAAACGTACGTGTCAAAAACTATCAAACATCAATGAATTCAATCACCCATAATCTTCATTTGTTGACGTACAGACTCAGCATGGACAGCCTCAAAAATGGTTTTCATAAATTCACCGTCCATCTCCATGGCGGTTCCAGCCTCAACACGTTTGTGGATAATCTCATCGTAACGGTTAGTTTGGAGGATGGCCATTTCGTGTTCCTTTTTGTAGACACCGATTTCCCTAGCCACACGCATACGTTTAGCCAGCATCTCGGTAAGGTCCATATCAATCTCGTCAATCTGCTTACGCAATTCAGCCAAACTTTCGGTAGTCTGGTTCGTCTCACGAATCACCAAGTTATTGAGTATCAACGAAAGCACATCCGGCGCCAATTGTTGTGAAGCATCGCTCCAAGCATGGTCAGGATCGATATGCGACTCGATGATCAATCCATCGAACTGGAGGTCCATCGCCTGCTGGCACAACGGAGAGATAAGGTCACGGCGACCAGAGATATGGCTAGGGTCACAGATGATAGGCAACTCTGGAATACGTCTGTGCAACTCGATCGGAATATGCCATTGAGGAAGATTCCTATACAATTTCTTGTCATATGTACTAAAGCCCCTATGGATAGCGCCCAAACGTTTGATACCCGCATTGTTGATACGCTGCAAAGCGCCGATCCACAACTCAAGGTCTGGGTTCACCGGATTCTTGACAAGGATAGGCATATCGACGCCCTTCAGAGTGTCGGCGATTTCCTGCACGGCAAACGGGTCGGCAGTCGTACGCGCGCCAATCCACAAGAGATCCACCCCATACTTCAAAGCCTCCTCTACATGCTTAGCGGTGGCTACCTCAGTAGCGACAAGCATACCAGTCTCCTTCTTCACCTCCTGCAGCCATGGCAAGGCGGCGACGCCATTCCCCTCGAAACCACCTGGCTTCGTACGAGGTTTCCACACGCCCGCGCGGAATACCTTGATTCCGTTCTTCGCCAATTGCTTGGCGGTATCCATCACTTGCTCCTCCGTCTCAGCGCTACATGGGCCAGCGATCACCAAAGGTCTCTTATCTTCGACACCCGTTAAATTCAATTTTTCTAATTCCATAATGTTTTAATTTATTTATTATTAATTATTTATATCTTATATAGTTTGTCTGCCGACCTCATATTCACCCAAGACCCGCAGCTCGCTCGACAAAGGGCGGACAGCGTTCAAGGCATTCATATAGCGGGCATACTTATCGAACTCCAAATCGATGTAGAACTGGTACTCCCACTCACGTCCTATAATCGGAGTAGACTGGATTCGAGTAAGGTTCATCTTATAGAAAGACAAGATGGATAGGACCTGCGCAAGGCTACCCTCCTCATGCGGGAGGACGAGCAACAAAGAGGCTTTGTTGGGGAACTTGCCCACGTTCATCTCGGCGACCTTCTCCTCATGGCCGACAACTAGGAAACGAGTGAAGTTGCGTTTATTCGTCTCTATGCCCTTGGCAAGAATCTGGAGCCCATAGATTTCCGCCGCCAGCTCACCACAGATGGCCGCCTTCCCTCGTTCGCCCAACTCGGCGATCATGCGGGCGCTGGAAGCGGTATCGTCATGTTCAACCGCCTTCATGGCACGATGTTCCTTGAGGAAGTTCTGGCACTGCATCAAAGCGATAGGATGCGAATAGACCTCATGGATATCCGTCACGTCCTGATCGGGAAGCGCAACCAAGTTATGCTTGATACGAAGTTTCTGTTCGCCAGCGATGCGTAATCCGCTATCAGCCAACAATGTATGATTCTGCAATAAACTTCCGGCGATGGTGTTCTCAATAGCGACGATACCTATCAAATCCTTATCAGATAAGAGTGTATCGAAGAGCACATCGAAATGGTCGCAAGGGACTATCTCGATCTCCTCTCCCCTGAAATACTCCCTTGCGGCGATATCATGGAAACAACCCGCAATGCCTTGTATCACAACACTCTTTTTCATCTTACTAAATTTCTAAATATCATCTAATAGCCATAAATCAAAAAATCCCGCCTTACATCAAGGTGGGACTCATGATTTCAACAATAACGAACCTCACCTTATGAAACCCATAAAGTAATAATAATAGTAATAATAATATTTACTGAACGTCATCGTCATTGTCTGGTCTAAAAATCAAAAGGTCCCACATTTCTGCGGGACCTTATTTCGAATGATTGTTAATTTTCTGTTTGGAAATCGAAGCCCCGCTCTTACCGTTTGAAGTAAAAGTAGTAATAATAATATGAGAAAAAGTTCTTTATCATTTCTTCGATTTATTATGACGCAAAGTTATATATAAAATTTATATTCCGAACAAAAAAACTTCATTTATTTTCACGACATGGATATTGACAAGATGAAACTTATATGCTCCACTCGTAGCCATCCTTCGTGTCCTTGACATTGAAGCCCAAAGCGGCGAGCTCGTTTCTGATTTTATCGCTAGTAGCCCAATCCTTGTTAGCCTTCGCCTGTTTACGAATTTCCAAGAGGAGGTCAACCGCACCCTTGAAGGCATCGTTATGGGAATCACCGTCAGGAACGAGACGCAAGCCAAGGATATCCACAAGATAAAGTTGGAAGAGAGACTTCAACTCCTCAAGATCCTCGGCGGAGATGGTACCCTTACCATCCGTGACAGTATTGATCGCTTTCGCCGCCTCGAAGAAATAAGAGATTACGATAGGCGTGTTCAAGTCGTCGTTCATAGCCTCCTCGCATTTCTCCCGCAAACCAGCGACCTCGACAGTAGTGGCAGCGGAAGGGGTAATCTTCATCAGACGGGCATACGCATCGGTCAGGCGTTCCAATCCCTTCTCGGAAGCCTGGAGGGCCTCATTGCTGAAATCCACCGTACTGCGGTAGTGGGCTTGAAGGATAAAGAAACGGATGGTCATCGGAGAGTAAGCTTGCGTCAATAGCGGATGGCTACCTGTGAAGAACTCATCCAAGGTGATGAAATTACCATAAGACTTACCCATCTTCTTACCATTGATGGTGATCATGTTATTATGCATCCAATAGTGGACAGTCTCCTTACCCAACGCTGCGGTAGACTGAGCGATTTCGCATTCGTGGTGAGGGAAGATCAAATCCATACCACCACCATGGATGTCAAACTCTTCACCAAGATACTTCGTACCCATAGCGGAGCACTCCATATGCCAGCCCGGGAAGCCGTCGCTCCAAGGAGAAGGCCAACGCATGATATGTTCAGGTTGGGCGCACTTCCACAAAGCGAAGTCCAAAGCACAATGTTTCTCATCCTGTCCATCCAATTCGCGGGTAGTTTCCAAAAGATCTTCAATATTTCTACCGGAAAGCTTTCCGTAATGGTGGTCCTTGTTGTATTTTTTCACGTCAAAATAGACAGATCCCTTGCTTTCGTAAGCATAACCGGCATCCAAGATTTTCTTGACGAACTCAATTTGCTCGATGATATGGCCTGATGCGTGCGGCTCGATGCTAGGCGGCAACACGTTCAACGCATCCATAGCTTTATGGTAACGGTTCACATAATATTGAGCCACCTCCATAGGCTCCTTCTGCTCCAAGCGCGCCTTCTTGGCGATTTTATCCTCGCCGTCGTCAGCGTCGTGTTCCAAGTGGCCCACATCAGTAATATTGCGCACATAACGCACCTTATAGCCAAGTTTGGTCAAGTAACGGTACAAAACGTCGAAAGTGATTGCCGGACGAGCATGGCCCAAATGTCCATCCCCATAAACGGTAGGTCCGCAGACATACATTCCCACATGAGGTTCATTCAACGGCACAAACAACTGTTTGGTTCTACTCAACGTATTGTAAATTCTCAACTTATGTTCCATCATTCTTCTTGCAATTCAATTATTTCCGCAAAGATATAAAATTGAGTGATGAGTTTTGAGTGAAAAATCATTAATTTTCTAAGATACACATAACCAGAAAGGTTTGTATGCGACCAATCAACGCATCATCTCCTCCGAACGGACAGAGCCGTAATAATAGATAGAACAAGGGTTTCCCTTTTCGTCGGAGCCATCCCACGCAATCTCATAAATATCGCCTTTCTTCTTGACCTGCACGGCGGACACCTGAAGATCAGTCATTCTATCATATGACAAAGAGCGAGTGGTAGAGCCCCCCTTCGTCACGATGTAATCGCCGCTCCAATCATCAGACGTATATTGGTTGAAATAAGTTCCGGTCATAAGGCGGAGAAGTTCGGTCTGTCCTTTGTCCAAAGCGGGAAGTTCGACATAAGCACCGACGGACGAAAAGTTCCTGTTTTCGGAGCAGGTACCATCCCCATTCATCTTATAATAACCAGCCGTGAAAAAATGAAGGTAATGTATTACACCATCATCCGTCAAATCATAACTATCCAGGCACTCGTCGATAGGTACAGAAACAGAGCCCACCTTAAAAACATTATCACCCTTCCTAGTCAATTCGTCGACATCCAACTCATCAGAGGGATCGGAGCAAGTCGCGAAAAGCGACAAAGCAAGCGGGAATACCGCCAACAACATCTTTTTCAGTTTCATAAGGCAAAAAAATAAAATGAATATCTAAAAGACATGCATCGCAAAGACTATCATCTTGGGGGAAGACGCACACCAACACATCATCAATCATCATAAAAAAACGTGGAGACGCCCCACTCCATTCAAGACCGAAATTAGTCAAATCGAAGGAGAATACAAAAAGAATCGGGCTGTAATTTACAAAAGCGGAAAGAAAGGAATAAAGAGGGAATAAAAAGCGCCCGCACAATTCACATCGTGCGGGCGCAGCCGTTATGAATTAAAAAACAGTCATCATTTCACGAGAACCTTTCTGAATTGGTCGTTGATTCTGACCACATAAGCGCCGCGGTAGCGGACAGGGATAGAGAAGCTCTCAGAATTAGCCTTACCGGCAAAGAGCGTCACGCCATCGTAATCCAAGACTTGGATATCCATGTTCTCAGCACGAAGCACGACGATTTGACCTTCGGTAGTATAGACGTCGACCGTCGGAACATCCTCGGCAGCATCCAGACCCACAGGACTTTCGGAGAATACAGCGTAGAGCTTCAAGTCGTTCTCCGGCATCAAGTGGTCGTCTGGCAAGCCTTGCCAACGTACGAAATAGAGGCCTTCCTTGGTAGGAGTCTCAGGCAATTGGATAACATCGCCATACCTCATACTGTTGTTCCTTGAGTATTGGACATCGTCCACATAGAAGGTAACGGTGAAGTTGAAGTAAACCCAGCTTGCCACCAAATCTATGTTACCATTGTAGTCGGTTGGATTAATTCTGTTGACCGTCTTACGTCCATCATACCAACCCTTGAACATCTTACCAGGTCCAGAGATGACAGGCAAAGCGATGCTTTCGTCAAAGATCGTGTAGTAAATCGTATCCAACGCCACGCCCTCGTTCCTCAAGACGATAGAATAAGTTGCGATCTTGTATTTACCCGTTACAGAAAGATCGGAAGCCGGCATTGTAGCAGGGAGGCCTTCCCATTCGTCGAACTCGTAACCAGTGCGGCTAGGAGCCTTCGAAGGAGAGATAGCGGCGCCATAGAGATAACGAGCGGTCTTGATAACCTCGCCGTCTATGACATAAGACAAGATGTAACCACCCTTCTCGAACGAACCAGTGATCGTGAGATCGTGAGAAGGCATGATGTCAGGAGTAGAACTCCAACCGCTGAACGCATAACCCTCTTCAGTAGTCTCAGGGTCAGAAATCTTAACGAGAGGAGCACCTGCTTGGATAGTGTCCCTAGCGTATTCGATACCATCTACGATATAGATGATTTCGAACGACTTGATACCCCAAGAAGTAGTGAGCTCGATGTCATCAGCGGAACTGCCCGGCCTAATTTCAGTGAATGTGTTCACGCCGTCGGTCCAGCCCAAGAATACTTGTCCGTCCTTCTCTTCGTAAGTAGGGAGTTGGATGCGGTCTTCGATCGTATACCTAATCTTATCGATCACCTCACCAGATTCATCCTTCAAATAGATGATATAAGTGATAGGATCCCAGACTGCGTTTACTATCAAGTTTCTTCTAGGCATTAACTCTGGAATATCGATATCCCAACCATTGAACCTATATCCTCTCTTATCCGCAGGGTCAACGACAGAGGAAACATAAGACGCTGTGCTATCGTCGGCATTGATTACGAATGTCTCGTAAGTAATGCCATCGACCTTGAAGATAAGGTTAAACTCATTAGAGATAGTGGTCCATTTTGCTGTAATAGTCACGCTATCAGGAATAAGCTCTGGGAAGAAGATATACTTCTGTTCAGTTCTGTCATAGTCGAGAACGACACCATCCAATTCCCAACCGTCGAACCTCATACCATCACGATCTTCTCTAGCTTCGATATAGAAGGACTCATCCTCTATGGTGAAGTTATAAGTACCGACAACCACACCGTCATCCTCCAATGTGAGTTGGTAAGTGATGAGATCCCATTGAGCAGTAGTAGTCAAACCACCTTCCGGCATAGTCGCAGGGATAGCTGGGCTCCAGCCCATGAACCTGTAACCCTCACGTTTTGGATCAGCGATGACAGTGATAGGGTCGCCAAAGACAACCGGATCGACCTTCAAAGTCTTACCGTTAGAGACATAAGTGATATTGTAAGTTGCGATATGCCATGTGGCGATCAGGCTCAAAGAGTCGGCGTCATCCGTGCTGATGGATGTAACGATGTTTCCTGCGCCATCCTTCCAACCTGTGAAGTCGTGACCCTCACGGTAAGGGATGTATTCGCCCAAATCGATGATCTTATGATCCTCAACCGTATAAGTGATCGTCTCGAATGTGTCGAGTTGGATCTCATAAGTGATGAGATTCCATTGAGCGGTTACGTTCAAAGTATCCAAAGGCAACAACTCAGGCAACTCCTTATCCCAACCGGTGAAGTCATAACCCTTTCTGATAGGATCAGCCATAGCGGCATAAGGTTCGTCGGCGAAGCCTGAAGTAGTATCGGACTTCACGTTATAGCCATAGTTGTATACGATAGCAGTTTCACGTTTCTTGATGCTCAACGATCCGTAAACCGTATCGATGACATAGTTAGAAGCCTTGGTGTTATCGTTCAAAGTATAATTGAACACGTTGGCGACAGTACCGAAGTTTGTGATGGTACCGGTCACATCATAAGAAGCGCCCTCGTTATCGGCGAATCCGTCACCCGTCACAACAACCGTTTGGTTCGTCAACGGAGTCCTATCGTAAACCTTGGCATCCGTCGCACTAGTAAGGATCACAGAACGTTTGGTGATGCTCAAGACACCGTCGGTAACATCTCCGAACGTATAGTTCTTAGAGACATCCTTACCATCACGTACGATCTTATAACCAGTCACCTTATTGGTAACCGTTCCGAAGTCGGTGATAGTACCTTCGATATCCACAACCAATTCGTCGCCATCCGCTATGACGTTTTGAGTGAAGGTATAACCAGCGTCACTCAAAGGCATGCCGTCATAAAGTTTTTCGTTGCTATTAGCAGTGATAGAGATAGGAGTCTCGATCTTCTTCACGGTCAACTTACCAAGGACAACCTTGATGTCGTAATTAGCGGAATCGGTATTGTTCTGCAATCTATAAGTGAACACGTTGTCAACCTCGCCAATTTCCGTGATTGTACCAGTCACCGTGAAAGAAGCACCTTCACCACGTACGAAGCCTTCACCAGCTCTGTTCGGAGTAACAGTAACAGTTCCATTAGTCAACGGAGTACCGTCATAAATCTTCTCATCCGTAGCGGAAGTAATCACAACCGGACGTTTCGTGATGGTCAATGTACCATTGACAGGTTCTGTGAAGGTATAGTTCTCGGTCACATCCTTACCGTCACGCACAACCCTATAGCTAGTGACCACATTCGGAACAACACCAACGTTGATAATAGAACCTTCGACAACCGCCTCCAGTTCATCACCTGGAACAAGGACATTTCTTGTGAACTTGAACTCAGGATCGTAGAACTCGGCGCCATCATAAACCAATGTACTAGAATATGCAGTAATAGTGATTGGGGTAAGAATTGGAGTGACGGTAATGGAACCATCTTCGACGATATTGAACGTCACCTTACCAAAGTTAGGATCAACGTTAGAGAATTGCTCGCTCTTCAATTCCATCATGTATGTACCGATGGTCACACCAGTTGCGATGCTATCACCATCATAGGTGAAGTCATCCACGTGGTAAAGAGTTGTGTTAGGCACCCACTCATAACCTGTGACACTTTGAGCGACACCGTTATAAACGGTCTCTCTCTTATGACCGGTAATGTCGACAACCACATCGAGCGGTTTGATCTCCAACCAACCATCGGACGCAATCTTGAAGTCCACGTCGAAGTTGTGGTTAACGTTCTCGAATTGAGCCTCAGCCAAATTCATATAGTAGGTATCGGCATTCGTCTCAGAGAGCGTACTATCACCCTTGAATACGAAGTAGTCGTTGTTGTTGTACAATCCCAAATCCTCGGAAGCCTCCCAGACGTAACCTGCGGTGTCTTGTGCCTCTCCATTGAAGATGGTCGTCTTCGTGTTACCAGTGATGGTGACGAGGATGTGGCGAGGGGTGACGGTTAAGGTACCATCTGCAATTTCAATATTATATCTACAGGTCACATCTTCTTTTTCAATACCACGATAAACATGGTAGTCTATCACCTTAGTCGGAACACTTCCCACCTCTGTAATAGAAGTATCAGCCACTGTAGCAATCAAAACATCTCCATCCAACAAGATTCCTTGCGTATAAGTGTAATCTGAAGCGCTATTTGCCAACGGATTACTGTTGTATATCATAGAATCAGAGTTTGCTGTAATAATAATTTTTCCTTCAATTTCTCGAATTGAAGTCTCCAATTCAATGTGACAACCATTAACATCTGTTACAGTTACGATATAATCACCATCAGGCAAATCCTCAATCTTAATACCTGAAACATCCAAATGAGTTCCTTCTATACCATTTCCATCAGTCCAACTTACATTGTAAGGTGCCTTTCCTCCTCTAAACGTTCCTTCAATCACACCATCTGGCTGATTGTAGCAGAAGGATTCGTGAGAAGTAATTTCGCCATCGAGTGGATCTGGAACAGTAACAGTGATGGTGGTAGAGGCTGAGTTGCCACACCAATCCTCAACAATAACTAAAACATCTGTTGTTTCAGTAATAACTTTACCTGCCTCAATATTTTGAGTTATTACCAATTGCTCTGCCAGTGCTGCATTATCAGAAGAATTAGCTCTAACAATTGCAATCAAGTCTGGAATTGTAAATACACAATTTGAGACTGGAGCTTCCATCGTTGTAACTAAAGAAGAACTAATCACCGGGGCAACTTCGTCGGCTACGTTTATCGTGGCCGTGTCCTTCGTCACGTTGCCGCAGCTGTCTACCGCCTCGAAATGAACAGCCAACTTGTAGCACTTGCCGTCGCTTGGCAAGTTCGCCTCTGTGTAGTCGTTCGTCAACTTGACTTTGCCGCTGTTGTCGCTCGCCGTCGTCTTCGACAACCATGACGCAACTGCCGCGTAGTCGAGTAATCCGTCCGTGTAGCCGATCGTAGTGTCTGATGCTAAGGTGATTACCGGGGCAACTTCGTCGGCTACGTTTATCGTGGCCGTGTCCTTCGTCACGTTGCCGCAGCTGTCTACCGCCTCGAAATGAACAGCCAATTCGTAG
>JAZLJL010000102.1:0-5927 GCA_045617845.1 Paludibacteraceae bacterium
AACAAAGAGACAAGAGAATATGAGGTGAGCTGGGAATACAGAACAAAAAAAGAGTGATGGCTCAGAAGAGACAACAACTCAAATTTTAATTTGGCAAGACTATTTAGAAGCTGTTTAAAAATTTGCGAAAAAAGTTTCTTATTGGGCTTTTCATGGATACTTTTTGTCTATTTTAATCATTTCCTCAGTCACAATGGAACCCCATTGCTCCTATCGGAAATAATCAAAATATCCTAAAAAGTCTCTCATAAAAATCTCCAATAAAAAAATTTAAACAGCTTCTTAATTTATTATTAAATAATACTATATTTGCACTTTGAGCATGTGTAATGATAATGGGCTTCTTGGAATTGATGACTTCAAAAACAAACATTGCAATTGCAGGAAAAAAATAGTGTTAAATATCTCGATAGTATTAATCAAAAGGAAAAACCATGAATAAACTAATCAAAAACGGGCTCTTATTCGCCATGTTGGGATCTCCACTGGTGTCCATGGCCCAAGTGAGATTCGAAGCGGAAGAATTCAGCGACAGAAAGAAAGTCACGTCTCTACCCAGATCGGAGGCATCACCGGACGGTAGCGGATTCGTCATGTCCTACTACGATGAGGTAGGAGAAGTGTTAACCTACGAAGTGGACGTTCCCGCCACTGGCATGTACCAATTCTCTTTCCATTACATCGCTCGTTGGGACGGAGACATCCGCATCAAGACGGACGACGGCTCCTATGCGGTATACACCACATTGGGCAATTATGCGAAAGCGGACGATTGGTGGAAAGAATCACTAGCCGACTATTGGGATTACAAAGCGGAAGATGGTCCATCCTTCTACTTGACGGCAGGCACACACGTGATTGACGTCATCAACGAAGGCGCATCCGTGAACCTCGACTACTTCGAGCTCAATCCTTCCGACGTGACGGATAAAGAGGTGGTGAAAATCAAGACCAACCCATCCAAAATCTCTTTGATGGCGAAAGAAAAGATCAACATCACCCCTACCGGCTATAACGCCGCAGGGCAAAAGGTGGCAGCACCTATCACCTGGTCCAGCAACGTGAAAGACGGTGTCTACACAGCAGGCGACTACGGAGAGGACAAAATCACCATCACGATGGGTGACTTCTCCCAAGAAATAAAAGTCTCCATAGAAAGACCTGTCAAGCACAAAGAGTTCGTAGTAAGCAAACACGGATGGTTGAACACAGAAAAGGGATATGTGGGTGATGAGAGCGGCGAGAAGGTCTGTTTGGCGGGTGCCAGCCTCTTCTGGAGCAACTCTGACCTCTACTATTGGAATGCGGAGATGGTAAACTGGGTAGTGGATGCCTACAACGTGCAAGTACTCCGTTTGCCAGTTGCCATATCTCCATGTCATGACCCTAACCAACCAGGGAACGATGCAGTTCAAGGAGGACGGCCTCACTGTGAAGATGTGGATGACCAAACAATCAATGATGAGATATACAGAACAAAGCCAGAAGAGACCAGAAAAAGGGTCGATGAGGTGATAAAAGCATGTATTGAGAATGACATCTACGTCATCATCGACTTCCACGAGCACCATGCGGAGGACTGGGTGGACCTTGCGAAAGACTTCTTCGGATACTTCGCCGAGAAGTGGGGAGAATACCCGAACGTAATGTACGAAATCTTCAACGAGCCATTCAACGGGAACCAAGTCGTCATCTCCTATGCGAACGAAATAATTCCATATATCCGGAAGATTGACCCTAAGAACATCATCATCGTAGGGTCCGACAGATATTCCAGAGATCCGG
The DNA here is from genome assembly GCA_045617845.1 of Paludibacteraceae bacterium. GTDB lineage: Bacteria > Bacteroidota > Bacteroidia > Bacteroidales > Paludibacteraceae > UBA1181. The sequence goes on from JAZLJL010000102.1 coordinate 1,786, forward strand.
AAGGCGTCAGCAGCGTAAGACAAGGGCAAAGCAATATCGCTTTCACATGGCATGGATACGTGGAATACTCAGATCACAAATCTGACTGGAACGGCAAGACCAATTGGAACAACGGCCTTCCTATCGTCGTGACGGAATGGGGATGGAACTACGGAAGCGACGGCGGTTACAACGATTTGTTTAGGGACCATGGCGTCATCCATTGTTTCTGGAATATCAGCAACATCAGCAGCGATAACAACGACAAATGGTCAGTATTGAAGTCTACATGCATCAAGAAAAACGGATGGACATCCAACGATATGAACGAGGACGGAAGGAAACAACTCGAGATCATCAAAAGCTGGATTAACTATAAGCCTACCGTATTGATTGAAGAGCAAGAGGAATTCTCTACCTCCATCTGTTCTGGCATGAAGGTGTTCTTGCCAGAGGACAACGCCACCATTTCAGGTTCGGCGAAGGGCGGTTCTGGAACTTACACCTACCAATGGGAGCAAACCAAGGGTGACAAAGCGACCATCGAGTCCCCAACATCCGCTAGCACTAAAGTTTCCGGTTTGAAGAAGGGCATCAACGTATTCAAGCTCACTATCTCTGACGGCACAGACAGCGAATCCATGAGCGTCACCATCACCGTATATCCGGAAGGATACATCGATCCAGGCTTGATCGACGACGTGGCTGACAACGACACCAAGACCCGCATCGGCGGAAGCTGGAAAACCTTCAACGACGAAGAGCAAAAAGCAAACCCATACTCTACCATCACCGAGGCTGACAAATTGCCTCAAGACGGTCACATCAAGGCGGAAGCCAAGATGGGTAACAAATGGGGCGGTGGCAACGAGGCTTACTGCGGCGTCGACATGTACCTCAACGAGGACAAGTCTGCCATGGACATCTCCACTTGCAACAAGATCACTTACAAATTCAAAGGCGACTCCCACTTCTTCAGAGTAGTGATGGAAGAGGTGAAAGACGAAGACTACCACACATTTGCAGTCGATGGATCCAGCGAATGGAAGGAAGTGACCGTAGACTTCTCCCAATTGAAGCAAGCTTCCGACTGGGGCGAGGACATGTCATTCTCCAAGAAGAACATCACCAAGTTCAGCTGGATGCTCCGCGGCAACGAGAACACGAACCGCACCTTGGAGATCGACGACGTGACTTGCGTAGGTATGGAATTCGATGTGAACATGGACCCAACTAAGATAGAGAACGCTGAGGCAATCAGCAGCACATACCTCTACCCTAACCCATCAGAGAACGGCGAGTGCGTTTTGTTCGTCATGGAGCGTTGCAATGTCGAGATCACCGACATCGCAGGCAAGACCATCAAACAATTCGTGGCTATCCCTGATTTCGCGAACGAGTTCAGCATCAAGGCTAAAGGCGTATACTTCGTTCACGCAGGCAACGAGACAATCAAGTTGATCGTCAAATAAGCGAGACACTCACTGATTTCTTTATATTTTGTGGAAGGGCATCTCAATTCGTTTGGGATGTCCTTCCCTTTTTTTCATGGAGAGGCGGATGCTTTTTCTGGGAGCCCAAACACCTAATCAAACAAAGAGAGTTGAATCGGACCTTTTCTCGCAGGATCCCGTCGGGGTTCCATATCGGTAGAATAATGGATTCCACAGACACAACCCCCAAGAGTTGCACATAACATAGAATGCGATTATTACGTATCGTTAATAATATCATACATTTTGGGCAAAAAATTTAAAACCATAAAAAAATTAGCGGACAGTAATAAAAAAAAAATAATTCATTACCTTTGTACGATTATTAATAAATGAGTTAGCAAACTAATTTTAAGTCAATAATTTATTCCATGTATTCTAATACTAATATCAGATTGGAACGATTGGAAATTGAATAAATCTAGAAAGCAATGAAGCAAATAAAAACATGGGCACTTCTGCCTCTCGCGACACTTTGCATGTCATCCAATGCGCTTGCGCAAACAACCGATCTTTGGACAGTAACGACAGCAACCGAACCGACAGAAACAAGCAAAGGGAAGGTTTCTCTCCCATTTGGCTATCAATTAGAAATTCCGGGATATGCCTCCGCAACATTCGACATGGATCCTGCAGAGGGAGGGGCTTTATTTAGCATAGGAACAAGTAGATACTTTGACACTCCCAATGTAAACGCCTTCGCATTTTCAACATACTGCGTTTCTAATTGTTATACGACAAGGTTAACGACAGGAGGCAATTTGTATTTAGGCGGAGAAACCTTGGAAATCCACGATTTTTCCATAAAAAAAGACGAGGACAATGAATGCTGGTCGATTACATCGACCAAAGATATGAAAGGAGCTGGTTCTCCTCAATCATACCCTTTATGGTTCGACGCATCCGAATATAAATTTCAAAAAGGCAATGTTTTGACGGATGGTACATTAAGGGTCGGCAAGGCAGCAGGTACGGTAGCCATGATCAATGCGGACTGCTACATGACAAGCTACAAATACCTAATGCAGCTCAGTAACTACGGGCACAACCAATTCTCCGTGGACGACAGCGGAAACGTCAAGTCTGGTAGATCTTTGGAGTTGGGCATGTCAGAGGGAGGACACCTCCTCATCCAAGCCGACGCCGAGCTCGGAACGAAAATCTCGAACGAAACAGAAGGAAGCTACTTCCACCCTTTCACCGTCGACGCATCCACCTACGTATTCAACATCAAAGGCAAGGACACCTGCTTCGCCATCAACGGAGGCAGTCTCAACGTCGATGGGGAAATCAATTGCAAAGGGAAAATGAAAGTGGCTGAAATCAACAGCGACCAAATCAACACCAAGGACATCAAGGTGGAGATGAACAATGCTGCGGACTACGTGTTCGACGAAAGCTACAATCTGAAGCCGCTAAACGAAGTGGAGACCTTCGTAAAGAACGAGAAACACTTGCCTGGCATCCCTTCCGCATCCGAAATGGCGAAAGAGGGAATGAGCGTGTCCCAAATGAGCAACCTCCTTCTAGAAAAAGTAGAGGAACTCACCCTTCATATGATCGAGATGCAAAAACAAATAGACGAACTGAAGGCAGAGAACCAATCCCTCAAAGAGGGAATGAACAAATAATAAGTTCCACCTAAAACCTACGACGAGCGCAGCGGGATGGGGAGCCCGACATTCCCCGGCGCCCGTCATTTTCGTCTACAGCGAACAAAAACGTCAGAACTTCAAGACGAAGGACAACTCAGACGAAAGATCGCTATGCTCATACGTCTCGGCAGGGACTTCACTATGATACTCATATTCCACCGCAAATGAGACGAAGAAATGCTTCTTCACCTGCACACTCAAAGAGCCATTTGCCTCCAAGACATAATCGGAGAAATCCTCCAAGCTAGGACGATAAAAGACATTCGCCTTCAACAGAAGGACATCCGAAAGGCGCTGCCTCATCTTAGGACGGAACGAGAGCCTATAATTGCGGTCGTCCAGCTGACTCTCCTCCGGCGTATAGTCCACACGGTCAAACACGAAAGCCAAACTAAGCGAATAATCGCAAGTGTCCCCCTTGCTGTAGATGCGATACTTGATGCCCGCCAATGCGCTTACCTGATAATTGTAACCCTTATACCGGTTAGAGAAAGCTTCGGTCGCCACAAAAGGAGACCACCGATTGTATTGCAGGAAATCCAGCTTCGCGCCCCCCTTGACTCCCTTGTTCGTCTCGGCGCCATCTTCACGGCTATAGACCAGTTTATACGAAACATCTACAGCGACAGTGCTGTCATTGCGGGTCAAGGACGCGCCATTCTTCAAATCGACATTATCGACGTTACCCGAGTTCATACTCGCACCCAAAGAGAGCTCAAAATTCCAAAGTTTACTCTTCTTGTCGGTCTGTCCCAACACCAACATCGGGCAGAAGAAAAGCAATGTCACAAGGACGGAAAACGACTTTGACATAAACGTAAAATAATAAAATAAAATAAACGGGGCGAATACGAATAACCGCCTGAACAGTCCCCCGTACATTCAAATGCCAAGTGCAAAAATATCATAATAAATTAAAGAACACTTTTGAAGGGGAAGAAAAATCCAATTTTTCTCTGGGGCGACGATTCAGTTTATACTGAACGGACTTAATAAACACATCAGAGAAATCGTC
>JAZLJL010000103.1:0-49887 GCA_045617845.1 Paludibacteraceae bacterium
CATAGGAGCATCCTCGATACCCATCCATTGGAATTTACCCGTCAACATCAAGTGACTGCAACGCTCTGCACCAGCAACTGCCGGGTTCACCAAATAGTAGTTGAAGTGATACTGGTCACATACAATATCCTCTTGGGCGAACGCACTAAAGAAAGGTGCGAAAGCAGAAGTAATCAACAACAAATATTTATAAAATCTTCTCATATCATCTACAATTTACTCCAAAGATACACAACTCTCGTCAAATACAAAGCGATTTGACACAAAAATCATCATTAATCTTCAAGGAATCTAGCTCCACCACCCTTAACAGTCTTAGCAATACGCCAAGAAAGCAAAATTTCACTAGAATTAGAAGAAACACTTTTAGCGACATCACCCAAACCAAGGTCGAAGGAGTAACCCAACCTAAACTTCTTGTATTCAAATCCGACAGAGAATTGAACAACATGAGAAGAGAATAAGTCTACACCATTCAAATCAGGACGGTAAGTCAAGCCGAACCATAAGAAGCGTTTATAGAATAAAAGCATATTCAACTCCATACGGTTCATCGTATTTCTATGGACATAAACCAATGCAGGAGCAAAGTCAATCTTATCAGAAGGAGAAAGCAAAGCTCTCGTATAGAAGTTAAACTGACGTCCAGGCATAGAAGTAGTAACCTTATCTTCATTGAAAAGAAGGTGATTAATAGAAGCACCGAACATCAACTTAGGCATAGCCAACTCGATACCGAAATCCATATCGGGATTAATCTCAGTAGTCTGATCACCGAAGTTCAAAGATTCAAGTTCCAATTCCTGTGGATCCAACCAATAATTTTTCTTAGGGTCAAAATAATGGTAAAGGATACCTGCAGACAAACCGAAAGACATCAACATACTTTCATTGAGATTGACGTGATAAGCGTAAGCAGCCTTAATATCCATCGTACGATTGGCATAACCCAAATCATCATAGGAAGCAGAGAGACCAATACCAGAACGTACAGTCTCGAAATAGTTACTTACATTCAAAACGCCAGTCTTAGGTGAATTAGAGACACCCATCCACTGCCAACGACCGATAAGGAACAAATCGACATCATCAGTATTACCGGTGGCAGCTGGGTTGATATTCAACCTAGAGAAAAATTGTTGGGAAAGCATCAAATCACGCTGTGCGAATACATTCACACCCAACATAAACATCAATACTAAAAATAAATACTTTTTCATCATCTAACCTCCCAACATTATTCGTTTTTGATTGTGATATCAACACGACGGTTCTGCTCGTGCTCAGGTTCAGTTTGTGCATTCTTGATTACAGTCTCATGGAAACCTTTACCAACAGCAACAAGTTCATTAGGATTCATACCTCTTTCGATTAACAAGCCACGCACATAATCAGCACGCTCTTGTGAAAGTTTCATGTTGTACTTATCAGATCCACGTTCATCGGTGTGTCCACTAATTTCAAACACAACACCAGGGAACTCTTTCATGGCACTAACCAACTCATCCAACTGAACAAAATACTCAGGCTTCATATCAGACTTATCAAAGTCAAAGAAGAAGAGCACCCAGTTGAAACCTTTAGGTTCTGTAAGCGTAATTTCCGGCATCAAATCGAAATCAGGTTCAGCACGGAATGGCATCGGAACATAAATATCATCCTTACCCTTTCCACCAGTACGGTTAGACATAAACATAACCAACTTAGAAGAACCGATAAAGTTATATTCATTGGCACGGGTATTGAATGTTGAATCCAAATTAGTGGCAGGTAACCAAATATCACGTTTAACCACAACAGAATCCTTTAGGGTAGTATCGTAAACCATGAATTCATGGTTCTTCTCATAGCGAGACATATAAATATCCATACCACCAAAGCCACCTGGACGATCGGACATCAAATACATGATGGAGTCACCGACAACAAAAGGATAATCCTCACGAGATTTAGTATTGAAAGGAATAACAGAATCAGCAGCATTTTTAGGCATTACCCAATCAGCACCAATCTCATCCTTATTCTTAGCTTTATCTATATACCAAATATCGCGATTTCCATAACCATGGTCTTTAAAATCTGCAGAAAAATAGATACGTGTACCATTATTAGCGAGGGTAGGATTAAAGAAACCTGTCACGCGGTCATAACGATATGTCCAACCTGCGATGACGGTTGAAGAACCACGAATTTTCTTCCTCAATTTGTCAAGACCCTCAATTTTCATCAACTTAGGCTCACTAAAAGAACCGCCTTGTAAAGTAGCTTCATACATATCAGCATTACCGATTTCGTCCACACGAGAGAAATAGATAGTACGTTTACGCGGATCATAGGCGAAAGTTCCGACAATACCCAAACCAGTAAGTTCAGGGCAAACTTCTATATCAACCAAATCATACATATTGCCAATCGTCGCGGTATAGGCGGTATCACCTCTAAAGAAAGCAACCTTTCCTTCCTTGTAAAAAGACATAGGACGTTCTTGCTCTTTAGAACTAGCTTCAGAGGAGAGTATCTCATAACCTTCGTTATATTCTTCATGAATACCGGCGAAAGCAGTCAGTCCACAAAAGGACAACGTGGCAATAGCTAAAGTCCTTTTCATATCAGTACACATAACCTTTAAATATTTAATTTTTACTATTTATTCAATACAACTTCAACAGTACCTTTCTCAACCTTACCATTCTTCATTACAACTTTATAGTAATAAACACCTGGATCAACTAAAGCGGATGAATTACCCTTTTGGCCAGTCCATCCATCTTCACCTTCATAAATCTTCTGACCATAACGATCGAATATCATGACGTTGAAACCACGCATGAAAGTATCATTTAAGTCATCAACCACAAAAGGAGTAAATGCGGTAGGCAATTTAACCTCCAACTTAATGGAAGAAGAAGCGGAAGGACAAACACCATCAGACGCGACAACCGTATATTCAGAAGTTGATGCCGGCAAATAAGTTGTTGAATTAGTAGAAGTGACATCAAATGATTGACCATCACAGAACCATTCATAAGTTGTAGGAGAACCCATTTCAGGATCAGCATACAAAAGGATATCTCCACCAATAATCACATTCTCCTTATTCGCATATAACTTAATTTGCGGAGTTTCATGGACGAACACAGAGCCCTGAGATTCGGAAGAATTAGGGCAAATCTCGTCGATAGCGACAATTGTATAATTCAAATATCCGCCTTCCTTGGCGATATCAAAGAACTTAGTCGTGTCATGAGCGACAATTCGTTGAACAGATTCACTGGTCTTACCATAAATAGTATAGTAAGAAGGGAAACCTGAAATCGGTATCAAAGATAAATTAATAGTATCACCTACACAAACATCTTTGACATCATCTTTGATATCAATCTTAAATTCTACTGGAACATGAACATTTATAGAGACACTAGCGTAACCTTCAGAACCGACAACAGAACTACAAACATCGTCATAAACACGAACGAAGTAAGAATTGTGATCAACAGAAGGATTATAACCCTCAAAGGTACAAGTCTTTGTGGAAGCGTTAACGGTCTTAATCAAATCCTTAGTATTAGCGTCATAAAGTTCAAACCTATTTGGCGTACCAGTAGTAACCGTTGCAGTCAATTTTATATCGCCATCAAAAGACTCACAATACGTATACGTTGAAGGAGTTAACGAAACGCGCAAAGAGTCATAAACGACAACCTTTTGGACATTTGAAGTGACATTAGGACAAATACTATCCACAGAAACGACAGAAATATTGTGTCCACCTAAGCTGAAAGAAGTAGACGAATTCTTTTTGTCAGAGAATCCAGGAATAGAATCACTACCATCATACCAAATGTACTTCTTAATGAAACGTTCTGAGCCAGAAGGATCGACAGACGAAATATTAAGTTTAAGATTATCATTCACACATATATCGTTCTTATTGACATCAAGCGTCAACTTATAAGGAGTTTGGATATAAACGCTGTTACGTTCAGACTCGATCGGTCCACAAACATTATCATCGTCAACAACAACATACATATCAATAACGTCACCAGCCCTGAATTCATGAGGGAATTGTTTAGCGTAAAAATGATTAGTTATAGAATCATCAATGTCATAAGTCTTACCCTGATAAATGTAATGATACTTTTTACTATAATAGAAAGCATCAGAAGGATCAATCACAACTTCAAAATTGATATCGTCATCTTCAGAACACATATAATTATCATCCAAATTAAATTTAGGAGTGAAATTAGAGTTAACCATGAAAGAATCCTTCTTATCTGCGCCACCGTTCTCCACATTGTAACAAACATCATCATAAACGGTGACTGTGAACTCCATCTTTTCAGAAACAGCGAGCCAACCAGCACTATCCAAATTCAAGACGTTGTAAGAAGTCTCAGTTGTAAGAGCCGAAGGCGAGATACGCTGCCATACATAACGTTTAATATGGTTGATAGCATTAGATGGATCAGTGTGAGCAGTCAATAACACATCCTCACCAGAAGCAGGCAAACAGATTTTATGAGAAGGGATAGACAATGACAAACTGAAATGAGTATTAAACTCCACTTCCGTACTCTTTTCAGATCTAACGGTATCCCTTTCACAATGAGAATCATAAGCACCAACGGAGAAGTTAGCCGTGTAACCAGGATTGAATGCAGTAGGATAAGACTCTTTATCGAGAACAATACTATCAGCCTTTGTGGTAGCGAAGAGCTTTCCTCCATCATACCAGTAGAATTCGGATATGTTATTAATAGCCTCTGCCGGATCGATGACAGCCTTTAAGACGAACTGAGCATCATCCAAAGATTCGATACAATAGTAAGAAGGAATATCCCTCAAATTAATGTCGAAGCCACCGACACGTATATTAATGGTAAGCGTATCACTCATATTAGGATCGTTACCCATAGCACAGATATTATCATAAGAAGAGACGTAAACCTCGATATCCTCACCCTTATATTGCTTCAAATCGTTATAAGTGAACTCCATATGGTTAACAGATGAAGTAAACACATTCCACAAAGTCTCAGATTTAGACTTTACATGCCAAACATAATTTCCGACCTGAGTGAGAGCTTCAGCAGGAAGAATATTAACACCGACTCTCAGAAGGATAGTGTCAGGATCTATATCAGATTCACTAGGAACACAAATTGAAGATCCGTTATAATCAATGGTCATCTCGTAAGGAGCGTTGAACCTGAAATCCAAAGAACCGTCCGATACGACCTCAGGGCAAATACTATCACGAGTAATCAAATAAATAGAGGCATTAACACCCGCACGCACCAACCAAGGGAACTTTTCAGCTGTAATAACCAAGATGGAATCTGCGTGCGAACCAGTGGACATAACAGTATCCTTACCATTCACAACAGCATGCCATTCATATTGTTTAACCAACAAAGAAGAAGCTGCAGGTGTGTACGTAACATGAACGACGGCGCTATCACCATTTTGGCAAGTCGTCAACTTATTATCCTCAGTATAAAGACTAGTATGATAGTTGATACTAACAGCCACATCGAGAGAATCAGCGACATCAGAACAAATACCATCCTTGAGCACCAATTTATAGTTGGAGTTACTACTTTCATTAACAGTAAACTGATAAGTCAAACCGCTACCGCCAACAAACTCACCGTCACGGTACCACTCATAAGACTTAATCAAGTTAGCCGCATTAGGATCAGACAAAGTTGCCTTAAGTTCCAACTTTTGTCCCAACTCCAAGCACTCCTTATTATCATCACCATCGTCAGAGATTTCAAATGTATAACCATTCAAATCAACCTCCACGAAAGGGGAAATACTATTAGCACGACAATATGCGTCGTAAGTAGCGATTTTGAAATTCTTAGTAGTACCAGGAACAAAATAGCTAGAGAAATGATCCTTGTCCACGACGAAAGAATAAACACTATCAACCGTATTAGTAGTCACAAAGGAAATTGAATCGTTAGCATCGTCATCGATCAACTTAAGGTATTTAATATTGGTCAATGCAGAAGCAGGATTGACTTTAGCCGTCAAATAGATGGTGTCTGTTGAATTAAGACAAACCTTAGGGTTATCCGCATCCAATGTCAAGTAAAATTGACCTTCACGGATATCAACCTCTATGGCAGAACCAGAATCATCATTATTAATGACACCACACTCAAGAGTCTCAGTAGACAACAATTCAACCTTAACTGTCTTACCAGTCCTAGATTTTAAAATTCTGTGAGTCAATTCGAGGATAGGTTTCTTATTGTAAGAGACAGTATCAATCACATCACCGTCACCGAAATCCAGACGCCAATTATAAGCATATATATTATTTTCGGCTGGAGCAGGATCAACATTCGGTGTCAATGACAAAAGTACAACATCCTCGTCTTGACCAGGAGTTACACAGACTGTATTAGGGCTCGCGGTAATAGATAAATTGTAAGATGCATTATTAACATGATAATCTATCTCCAAAGCCTCTGCAGGCGCACAATATTTGTCGCCATCATTATCGACGCGGATTTTCAAAACACCACGAATCGTGCCATTCTGGCTCATACCATCAGGGACAAAAGAACGAGCCGTATCATTGAAGATATATTCACGGCCATCCATTCCCCAATTCCAAACCAAACCAGCTTCAGGAACATCCTTGTCAATTTCGATGAGCACAGAGTCACAACCTATAGCATCTCCATGATATCCGAGATTAACAACATGCTTAGCAATCAATTCGATGAATTGTCTATGTTCACAGGCACTCTCATTATTACCATCTAGAGCGACGAAGTACAATTTAGACATTCCGATAGAATCGGTAGTGGAAACCTGTTTCCAATCACGGTCAAAAACACGTACATTGTAATTCTTATCAATAATGAAATGGATATCGTCAGAAGAAACGCCAGTCACCTCCAATGTGTCGACAAGAATTTCACCTTTCTCATTAGTCCAGAACATCTTATATTTATGGTCACTACGAGAAAGATTTCTACAACCAGTAATGGTTACCGTATCACCGACAACGAAACAAACCTCCTCGACAGTATCTTCGCACATAGGTCCACCGAAATTATTCCTAATATCAATATTAGATTTAGCGACAAGGAATTCATTACAAACGTCATCCGGTGCATCGGCCACTTCACGTAACTCACGCACTCCAGAACCGATAATCACACGATAGTCAACATCACCCACGAAACGAGGGTCAGTTACAGAAACGACAGTATTTGTCTGTTTATAGACGGACTCATCTGAATAGTCCATCATATCCAACCACTGTTTTTTATCGTTATCGAAATATTGGAACAAATAAACAGGGTCAGGAATATAATTACCCTTTTGAGTCGCAACCAACTCAACATCGCGGCCATCACACACGTTCAAAGAGCCAACAACTAAATCGCCATCAACTTTAGCGGCGAGTTCAGCCTTCGGCAAACAAACGGAGAACGAGATATCATCGATCACCATATCGTTACCATCACCCGTCTTACCATTGTTATACAAAACCACCCACAAGGATTTTACTTTATTCGAAGAACCCAACTCAACATATTTTTCCACCTTCACCCATTCTGCGTTACTACCGGAAGGAAGATCACCAGAATTGATGTCTTGGTTCAAAATATGAGAGGATTCGATACTTCCCATTGTCTTATACTCTGCAGGAAGTTCTTCTCCGATATCTTCCAAAAGGAGCACGGAAATATTTACAGGGTTTTTACCATCTTGTTTAGCCGCATTCCTCACATTCATACTGAATGCGAAACGGTCAGCCGCACAACCTAAAACAACTCGCTGAGCGTATATTGCAGACCTAGAGACATCAGTACGTCCGGAGTTTATCATCAACATGGCACCATTAACGTTACCAGTCGCATCAGGGATGTCAGCATAATCCCGATGCGTGTGTCTGTCCACAGAATCCGGATTTGCCACAATCGCATAATAACCATCCTGCAAACGGAATGCGTTATTATCCATCTCTTTACCTTCACCCCACCCTGAATACAATGGCAAAACAGGGTTAGCCTGCAAGAACAAGTGGCCATCAGTTCCCACGAACTGGTTACTTGTACTCACTTTCCCATTATCTTCAACTACTCTAACAAACTGAGAAGCGGGCACCACATAACCATTCGGATCCGGAGCGACAAACTTTTGGATATGAAACGAAGTAGTACCTTGGTCTGAGACGAATAATTTATATCCATCGTCCTCACGAGCGCTATAGAAACCACTACCATCTCGTTCGTGGTTTAAAATTCTAGATATATAGTCCTCAGAATTATCTCCCAAGGAGCAATTACCGGCATATCCAATTGTAGTACCATTCAAAGAAGCCCCCACACTACCATAGAGAGTCATCTCGTTCACAAACGCATCCTTATCAGAAACATAAGTGTTTTCATTCACGAAGAAACCGAATGTCTCATAGAAAAGTACTCTAGTCTGAAGACCTTCACACAATCTATTCTCTTCGCAATTCGGCAATTCATATAAAAATGAGGCGGTATATTCATCAGTTTTATTGTACTTAGCACGATAATAGGTGTCCTCTGTAGGATAAACAGGTAACCTATAGCTGTTCTGTCCAGGAATAGTTGTCCAATTTTCACCATCAGAAGAAGATTGCCACTCAAATTCATCATTTTTGATGTCATCCACCATTACATCTCCCACAGCAAACAAGTAGTTGGAATCCTGCAGACAAGTCGTAATAGGATACAAAGGAGTGATAAAGAAACCACATCCATTCAATTTAATTTGCACAGAACCAGCGTAAAGTCCATCCACATACAAATAATACAGCGTAGTATTCGGATGGAAAGTCAAAGTAGGAGAATTTGTAGTCGCGACAACTGCACCATTGGAACGCTGCCACTCATATACAGAACCATTTTTGTAAGTAGAAGTAAAAGTCACCTCTTCACCCGGACAAATTTCGGTTTTATCAGATACAATGGAATCGCCACAAGCCGCGATTGAAAGATATACCGGCATCATGGAATAGGAAACAAGACCCGACGTAGTCGTATACTTCAAGACCATCTTTAGCGAATCATTCACAACATAGTCAAATTGATCCATGTTTTCATAATCCGATATCCAATTCGCATCCTTCAAACTAGTAGCGCCATCTAGGAGCAATCCCCAACTTTTGGAAGCACTGGCATCACCATTTTCAATAGAAAAAGTGACGGGACTACCCTTACAGACAGCGTTTGAAGAGACCTTGATTGTACCACTGCAAGAGCCATAGGCAGCATTTACTGAATTATCATCAGGATCATAGTTCACGCATAAGAATCCAGTATAGCCAGACTTCACCTGAATTTTAACTGCCTTCTCCGGATTAGTGTCATCCTTAAGAGTCCACAACTCAAATTGAGAGTCGCTAGGTTTACTACCCGCATTAACGAAATCAGCAGTTTCAAGGACAATCTCGCCATTGAAACCGTCTAAAGAAAATTGATAATAATCACCAATCAAGACAGGATCGGAACAACTACCGTTCCACGCACTAATCGATCTTACATTAGTGATTTGAGAAAATGCTGACATACAACCCAGTGTCAAAGTTGCAGCCACCAAGAGAAGTTTAGAAAATCCCTTAACCAAAGACGTTGTTTTCATGTTTTTCATGTTCATCGAACTATGTATCTTACGCAAGTTTCTAAAATCAATTACAGCAATAAAGCCTTTGTGACGGTTTAATTCTGTTTACACAAAGACGGGCGAATATACAAAAAAATCACACACGAAGGAGATTTTCGGAACAAAAAAACAAAAAATGTTAATTTTTTTCCGTTCAAATCCTATTTTACGCTTCAAAATGTGCTCATCAACACACTTTTCGGGGAAAGGAATTAAAGATTTTTTAACATTAGAACGATTGCATGGAATAGAGTTTCTTGTAAAGTCCATCCATGGAAATCAGATCCGCATGATTACCACGTTCCACGATTTCGCCATCCTTGAGCACACAAATCTCGTCCGCGTTCTTAATCGTGGACAAGCGGTGGGCAATGACAATTGTCGTCCTGGTTTTCATAAGCCGTTCCAAAGCCTCCTGTACCAGCATCTCAGATTCCGTATCCAAAGCGGAAGTAGCCTCATCCAAAATCAGGATAGGAGGATTCTTCAAAATAGCCCTGGCGATGCTGATACGCTGACGTTGTCCGCCCGAGAGACGTCCACCTTTGTCACCGATATTAGTTTGATAACCATTCTCGGTGGCCATGATGAAGTCATGGGCGTTAGCGATTTTAGCGGCCTCGATAACCTGTTCTTCGGTAGCGTTATCGACCCCAAATGTGATGTTATTAAAAATTGTGTCGTTAAAAAGAATCGATTCTTGGTTCACATTACCCATATGGGAGCGCAAATCATAGGTAGTCATATTTTTGACGTTGACGCCATCAATCGTGATTTCCCCTTGGGTAACATCATAGAAACGAGGGAGCAAATCGACCAAAGTGGATTTGCCGGAACCAGATTGCCCGACCAAAGCGATGGTCTGCCCCGCCTTCACAGTGAGATTGATATTTTTCAACACCCAATCATCCGCATATTTAAACCATACATCTTTATACACGATCTCGTCACAGAACGGTTTCGTAGGCAACGGATTGGTAACAGCCTTCAAAGGATTGGTGGCGGAAAGAATCACGTCAATACGTTCCAGGGAAGCCATACCCTTCTCCACACTATACATAGCCTTCGAAAGGTCCTTAGCCGGATTAATGATGCTATAAAAAATCACCAAATAATAGATGAATTCCGCAGCCGACAAAGAACTATTATCGTTGAGGATCAAAGTTCCACCAAAGAAAAGGACGATAGCAATAGTAACAGTACCGAGGAATTCGCTCATAGGGTGAGCCAAATTGTAACGTCTATTCATCTTATTCTGCACATGACGTAAGCCATCGTTCATTTTCCTAAAGTGCCTAATGACTGCATGTTCGGCGTTAAAAGCTTTAATGACACGCAAACCACTGAGAGTCTCCTCGATTTGGGATAGCAACTGGCCTAAACGCATCTGGCTCTCCTGGGATTTCCTCTTAAGTGAACGGCCTACCCTACCCATAATGAAACCGGCTATAGGCAAAACGACCAAAACAAACACGGTAAGTCTCCAGCTTAGGATGAACATTATGGTCAAATAGACAATTATCATAATAGGATTTTTCGAAAGGAGTTCGATGGAACTCATGATGGAGTTTTCGACCTCACCCACGTCACCCATCATACGGGACATAATATCGCCCTTGCGCTGGCTTTGGAAAAAACCGAGATGAAGGTCAACGATTTTGTCATACATCTTGTTACGGAGGTCACGCACCAAACCGGTACGCATCGGTATGATAAAGTAGTTGGCCAAATAAGAGATGGAGGTCTTCAGGAAAGTCATGACAATCAGGAGGACACTCAAGGCCAGCAGCGTATTCATCGCGCCATTTTCCGCAATATACTTAGACACCCAACAATAAGCATTGTTTTTCAAAACATTCATGTCCCATGCGAAAGGCATATACTCATACACCGTATTACTCGTCTTGAAAAGGATTTCCAAGATAGGGATCAACAAAGCGAAAGAGAAGAGGCTAAAGATGGTGGAGACCAAATTACAAATAATATTCAAAGCGACGTAACCTTTATAAGGGCCGACGAAACGCTTCACCAACATAATGAAAGGGAATTTAACCTTTTTATTCTCCATCATGAAAAGCTTTTGAGAGGGTAAAATCTAAATACGTTAAATAATGATAGTCAATAACCGGAAGGGAGGTCAAAAAAAATGTTTCATAAATTCTCCCCAGAAAACGACAAGCATCCCAAAGGAATGATTAATCCATGGATTTTTGGGAATCAGCCCCATAATGAGAAATCCAACGTTCACCTAAATCCATCACAAGAAGACGGATGTTAAGTGAACGATGAATTTATAAGAATTAAATGCCGAAATAATTATGAGGAGTAATGGCACGCAGTTCGGCCTTAACAGACTCACTGACATTCAAAGTTTCGATGAATTCCTTAATGGAAGACTCCGTGATACCGGCATTTGTACGAGTCAAAGCCTTCAAAGTCTCATAAGGGTTCGGATAACCTTCGCGACGAAGGATCGTTTGGATCCCTTCAGCGACGACAGCCCAACATTTATCCAAGTCGGCGGACAAAGCCTTTTCGTTCAACAAGAGTTTACCGATACCCTTCAAAGAACTTTGGATAGCGATGATAGTATGAGCGAAAGGAACGCCCACATTACGCAACACCGTGGAGTCAGTCAAATCCCTCTGCAACCTGGACACAGGCAATTTAGCGGAGAGATGTTGAAGAATAGCGTTAGCGATACCCAAGTTACCTTCAGCATTTTCGAAATCAATCGGGTTGACCTTATGAGGCATAGCGGAAGAACCTACTTCACCAGCCTTGATTTGTTGCTTGAAATATTCCATGGAAATATACTGCCAGAAGTCGCGGTTCATATCGATCATAATCGTATTGATACGCTTCAAGCAATCGAAAATAGCGCCCAAATTATCATAGTTAGAGATTTGGGTTGTCCACTGCTCACGTTGTAAGCCCAAAACATCATTGACGAAATGATTTCCGAAAGTCTTCCAATCAAAGTGCGGATAAGCTACGTGATGCGCATTGAAGTTACCGGTGGCACCACCGAACTTTGCGCAACAAGGCAAAGACTTCAGTTGGTCGAATTGAGCCTGCAAACGGCTGACGAAAACCATGATTTCCTTTCCCAAACGAGTCGGAGAAGCAGGTTGTCCGTGCGTTTTGGCGAGCATAGGTATGTCCTTCCATTCCTCAGCTCGTTTCGCCAGTTCGGAGATCAGTTTCTCCATGTTAGGCACATAGACATCGCTGATAGCTTCCTTGATGGAAAGAGGTACGGAAGTGTTATTGATATCTTGGGAAGTCAATCCGAAATGGATGAACTCCTTGAAATCAGAGAGGCCTAATAAATCGAATTTTTCCTTAATGAAATATTCTACGGCCTTCACGTCATGGTTAGTAACCTTCTCGATATCCTTGATTTTAGAGGCATCCTCCAAGGAGAAATTCTTGTATATATCCCTAAGTTGTGAGAACTTACTATTGTCGAAGGATTTCAAGTTATCCAACGGCAACTCGCAAAGTGCGATAAAATATTCCACCTCGACGCGGACTCTGTAGCGAATCAACGCAAATTCAGAAAAATACTCGGACAAAGATTCCGATTTGCTTCTATATCTTCCATCGACTGGAGATATTGCGGTAAGTGAGCTCAATTCCATAATGATATATTTATTACGGCACAAAGTTAATGAATAAATATGAATAAATTATTAGAAACGCCCAATTTTGATGAAGGAAGCACACAGGTGATAGTTAATGTCAATAAAAAAAATAAAATGGAAGCATGATTGGCTCCTAAAAAAAAAGGATGCATAATCATGAGACCATGCATCCCTTTATCACTATAAGCTTCCTTCCATCAAAAGACTCGAGGAGAAATAAAAATGACGAAATTATTACGATCCAGCAATCATCAATTATTTCTAATCAAAGTAAAGTGACCAGTAAACTGCTGGCGGATTTCTGGCACATTGATTAAGTACCAATAATCCGTGGAAGGGAGAGGTTGTCCATTGTAAGTGCCATCCCAATCTTGGGCATCTCCTTCAAGAATCGCCACGACCTTACCCGTACGGTCGAAAATCTTCACCGTCGAATTAGGGTACGCCTCCATGATAGGAGCGACATCCCAAACCTCATTCTCGCCTGAATTATCAGGAGTGAAGTAATCTGGTATCGGAACAGGCGGCTGAGGAATATTAAACACCGTAACAGCGATGCATCCAGACTCATCACGCACATAAGCCGTGTGTAACACCTTATAGGCCAAGTTCTCGAAGAGGTTATCATCTTGCCAATCCTGGTTATCGATTTTGTATTCGAAGGCTCCCACACCTCCGGAAGCCACCTCGATTCTGCGGGAATTGAATGAAAGAGAATCGACATAAAGCACCGGAATCGGAATGACATTCACTGGGACAGAACCACTAGCTTCGCCGCAAGACGCAGTCACAACATTCAACGTATAGTCTCCGCTAATGGTAGGATTGGTGACAAGCTTTGAATCACGAGAGATGATTTCGCCTTCAGGGTCGGTCCAATAGAATGAGGTGAACTCTTTCCCTGTAACCGTAGCGGCGACAGTAATGGTAGAACCTTCACACACCTCCTTTTCTCCATCTATCGTAACGGAAGGTTTCTCTTTCACCTCGACGTTAATATAATCAGAGACAGGACAGAGGTCCTTAGTCTTCACGACAAACGCATATGTGCTATTTTCTTCAGGAGCTACCGTGAGAGAAAGTGATTCTGTGTTATCGTCCGACCAAACGACAGTCACATCAGGATTCTCGGAAATCACCTCAATCGTGACCTCATCACCAGAACAAGAGACCGCATTTTCTGTCTTGGTATATTCCGCAGGCGAAACGACTTCCACAGGGATCGTATCACTAACAGCGGTTTGTTCTCCGTAAGAAACGACTGCGAAATAAGATACCGACGTGTCAGGATAATCAGTCACACTCAATTTAGCGGAATTCAATTTAGAGACATTACCTTCCAGATCAAGGGAATACCAAGACAAGTTATATGATTCAGGATGAAGGAGATGTCCTGTACCAGTAGTATCAGCGGAGAGAGAGACACCATCAACCACACAAACAACCGAAGGAACCGTAATAGAGACGACAGCCTTGGCATCGACCAAGACTTGCAGTTCCGCCTTAGAGTCACAATAATCATCAGAAGACATCGTCACCTCGAACAACTCATCATTTTCCATGTTTTCAACGACGAAAGGATTACCCTCACCAGAATAGTCGGAACTACTCCAAGAGACGATGGCGTCAGAAGGAACCAAATCTTTCACGACAAGGTTCACAGTGCCATTATGAGGAACCTCAACAACAGAGAATTCGGCATATTTCACATACGGTTTCACAAGCAAATGTGCGTCACTGTCATCATCGGCCGAACTTCTCACGCAAATACCATTGCTGACCTCGAATGTATATTCTCCACTATTTCCAACAGTTGCTTCGTCAATCTCGATTGACGATTTCCCATAGAAATCAGACAACTCTTCACCATCCTTAAACCACTTGATATAAGAACCATCCATAGAAGAATCGTATCCAATAATATCCAAGGTCGCGGAAGCGGAAGAACGCTCGCAGATAGTAGTATCCAACAGAGTAAAATCAGCGGTCACAGACAACGGGAAGAGATCCATCACAATCGTATCGGACGTTTCACACTTGTTCACGAAAGTAATGACATAAGATGTCGACTCAGTAGGTGTGACGGATATTTCCTTTCCACTACCTAGAGAATTACCGGACAAATCGGACCAAGAAAAATCCTCGCCCTCATGGGTAGTGGACAAAGTGATTGGTTCTCCGCCACAAGTCCTATAAGAACGCATATCCTCACCATTAACTTGCATTGCGCCAGTAAGATCACCTCTACCGACCTTCACTTCAACGACGGTATCCAAATGGCAAGCGCCAGCAGAGGCCGTCACCTTGTACGAATAAGTTTTGCCGAAGACGCCGGACTCGTCCTTCGTCTCCAAAACCGCACCAGAGCCCTCCGCATCACCACTCCATTCATAAGAGACATCAGAAGTAGTACTGCCAGCAGAAGCCTTCAAAGTGATATCTCCATTAGGGCATACGCTAGTCGGCGCATCGACAACAAGATTAGCGATATCATCGATGGTCGCTTTCAACTGAATCGTATCAGAGGAACAAACACCAATGATATTCGGTTCGGAGAAAATCGTATAGTACGCATTCGCATAGAATACTGAACTTTCCGTAAGCACCAAATCGGCAAGCGGATTCGTGCAATTACGGTCAGTGAAATAATAATAGTTCAAGAGAGAAGTATCGATAGTATTTGCCAAATGGATATATTTGGAGATTTCGATATCCTCACCACAAGTCTGAGGCAAAGCGTCGATTTCGATTTCAGGATTAGGGAATACCGTCACCTTCACATCCGCCTTTGAGCTTAACGACCCTTCGACTTTATGTTTTTGGGCCACCTTATAAATGGTTACGCCCACCACGTCGGAGCTAGGGACAGGGGCTTTATCCAAAGGAGCGGAATAGTCATCCTCAGGAGAGAACCAAACCAATTCATAATCGATATCCTGAACTTGTCCCTTATTCGTATTCACGCTAGCGTTGCTCTCCAAAGAAGTAGTCTTCGCATGGTGGCAATAATTCATAGGGAAAACATTAGGGATCAAAGCGTCGCTGATGACAACAGTAATACGAACCGTATCGCTCAAACAGCCACTCTCCTTTTGTCGTTGTTTGACAAAATAAGTCAACGTAACATCCTCGTTCTCCTTCCAAGAATCGCTCTTCACAGGGGAAGGGTCTCGAGTGCCAATTTCAGTCATATTCTCGTCGAACCACACAAGTTCGTAATCCTCGTTATCGGAAGGAGTGACCAAACTAGGATCTTTCTTCAAGAGGGAACCGAACGAGCCATCCTCGCCGGCCTCCTGTTTCAGATAATTCACAGTAAGCGAACCAGTAGCGACAGGCACGAACGTAGTCTTCACAGCGAATTTGACCGTATCACTCAAGCAGACATGGTCGTCGGCAATCTGGTAAGACTCTACGACACCATAAGTCACCACCTCCGTTTGGGTCTGAGCCAACGGCACACCAGAGACATCCTTGCCATCGACAGACCAATAGAAAGAAGAGAACTTGGAATCGTATAAATCGTAATTACTCTTGACATCCAATTCCTCATAATCCTCACCCTTGCAATATTGGGTACGATTCATCGTGATGTCTGGCTGAGGAATAGAAACCACCGTCACGGTAAGAGGAGCCTTACCACTCTCGTTCTCAGGATTACCCACCTCACGTTGGCTAACGAAATAAGATATAACGCCACCCTCCGAAGTGTTCGGGATGCGATCAGCTTCATCAACTAATTCTTTGCCATCAGCGTCATAATAGACAAGTTCCCAAACGGCATCGGAATCCTTCACGTCACCAAGTTGTGCGGAAATCGGAGCGGCCTCGTCATTCAAGCAATAAACGACATTGTCAGGCACGGGGATGGCGGAACCACTCACCGTTACAGTAACAGTCATCGTATCACTGACACAACCACCTTTCTTTGTACGATTTACGTAATAAGTATAGATTTTGGTAGAACCAGCCTCAGGAAGAGGCGGCGTAGGAACAGCGGACAAAGGCTGGAGATTCTCGTCATACCAGATATAAGTATAACCGCTTTCCATCGTTACCACAGCAGGATCCTGTTCGATCAAATTCTTTTCGAACACACCGTTAGAAGAAGTGTCGCCCAACAAATAAGAGACAGTACCCGTTCCAGTAGGTCCAGAGATTACATTCACCTTAAAGTTCAATTCACCGGCTTCCCTACTCTTACAACCGGAAGGAGAGGACAACCAGTAAGTATAATGGTATTCACCCTCGGTCAGAATAGCATTGACATCAGGTTCAGGGACATCGTTGCCATCCTCGTCAAGCCAAGCAAAAGAAGCGCCATCAGAAAGCATATTCTGGATATCCTTATCCATGGAAGTGAGGTTAGCGTTTCCAGGACAGAAAACGCCCAAATCGAAGTCAGTGACGACAGGAAGTCGATCAGCCACAAGGACGACCGTATCGCTTGGAGAATAGCAAGGCAAACGAGTAGTACCGGAAGTGACTATTACAGTATATTTAAACTTACCAGCCGAGATTGGTCTAACCACCACCTCGTTTTCCGCAGTTTCGTCAGAGATAGCTACGCCATCCTCGAAGAATTGGTACTTATACTTTCCAAGAGGGCCAGCAGTAAGGACGACAGAATCAGTGCCTGCGCAAACCGTGTCATCGGAAAGCGTCAAAGAGACATTCGGCAACGGGCACTCCTCTCCACAACCGGAAACCTCCTGAGCCATTATTTCATCATCGGCATGGCCCATCAATTTCGCATAAGCGATATTGATGATGGTTTGCGCACATTTGTCCACGACACCTTTCCACTTCAAAGTAAACGTATCACCAAATGCGATAGGATTATCCGCCAAACCGGTCCAAACGATGGAATCGCCATCAGTTCCCTTATAATACTTTGCAGATCCTGCCTTCTCCCCGTTATGATATGATTCGAAAGAACTTTCGTCACAAATCACCTCAGGCGGCACCTGGTCGATGATAGAGAGATCATAAGCATAATCGGTATGGATATTAATATTGGAAAGCGTATGGATTCCGCTGTTGTTTCCGCCATTCGCGTCACCATTTTGGAATCCCATGACACCCTCACGCACCTTCAATCCGGAAACAGACACATTCGGACTCTTGGTGGTATCCTTATTCACCCACACACGCAACAAATCCTCATTCAAGTCTAGTCGCATGGTGAACGGCAAACCGTTAGAGAAGAGGAGATCCTCCTGAGAATATTTCAGAGAAGCATCATCATAGACAAACAAGCCCAAGCTTGTGGCATCAGTCGTATGGAGTACGATACGGACGGAACTATTTCCGTTCTTACGCATATACACGGTAAACCACTGATAAGTGGAAGGCGTGCAAGTGAACTCCAAGAATCCGTTGATGCTATTCGAATTTTTATAAGTGGCGGAACCCACCACATTGGAAGCGGAAGAAAGTTTTCCGCCAGAAATAGTCCATCTATCCAAAGACCAATCCGAGGAAGAAGAAGAGACGTCATTGAATTGAGCGCCATGAGTTTGTTTATAGCCGATGGTATATTCGATTTCATCTCCCTCGGCATAAGACTCCTTATCAGCGGTCTTCGTCAAAGTAGTCGGTTTGATAGGCTTAGGGACCTTCGAGCAAGTAACTGTAATTAATGCGGTATCAGCAACCGGCGAATTCTTATCCGCCGAGATCCACGCATAATTGATGATATCCTCATCATCAGTCTGGCACTCCTTACCAGAAGGGAAGGTTACGTTCGCCCTATAAGAAATGGTACCCTTCTGTTTCACCTGCATCTTTGGAATATACCATTCAATCACATCCCTGCCATCAGAAGTTTTGGAATGCTTTAGCGTAGCGTCGAACTCAGACAGTGGACATTCGCCGACAAAGTCGATGAATTCCAAACCTTTCGGCAAAGTATCACGGATATAAACGTTCTCCGCGTCACGGCCTGCCATAGGCCCTGTACCCAAGATACGTCTCCACACATAACCGTCATACTCCTCAACCAAGATATTAGGGACCGTCTTAGTAGCCTTCGTACAGCCACAAGTCAACCACCTATCAACAGGTTCCTCAATGGACTGTCCCTTTTCGTCAAGTCTTTGTCTAGAAGGAGTGATTGGATAATACAAGCCGCCTTCCAAATCGTCATAAGAGCCATAAGACCAGTGGGTAGACCAATCAGGGTTTTTCCAGTTGCTGGCATTGATGGACCAGACGCCACGGAGCGGAGAAGTTCCACCCTTATGGATACGACAGTTGGCGCCACCGAAGAATCGTGCCAAGTGCATCGTGGTAGTCACCAAAAGAGGAGCGAACTGCACACAGATTCTCTGGTTCCATTTACCGTAAGAATCCTCGCCCTCAACAATATTCTCTTGAGTGACGACCACACCATCCGCACTACCGATAGTCATACCACCCTCGTAGATTTGGTTCTTCACATTCCAACCCACATCGCAACCGTCCACACCCTGCAAGCAATTGAGTCCCGCATCATACAAGTAATAAGAGATTCGGTAATTACCATAATTTATATATGGTTCAATCGCGTCGTTGAACAAACGGAAACGCATAAGGTATTGGTTTCCTTGGTCTTCGCTGGAATAGGAGACATTGACACGAGGTCTACCGCCATCGATCCAACCAGCCTCGGAAGAGTTTTCGAAATCTATGCTAAAGACAGCCTCATTATCCGTATTGGTAAGAGCCCTGTCACATTTCTTCTCGATCATCAAAGAACGTTTAACGACATCGACGCAGTTACGTTGCATAGTCGCCGTCTTATAATTCGGATATTCGTTCGTCACCCAACCGGAACCATTCGTACAAGTGATTTCCGCCGTAGTGCAGTAACGTCCGGATGCCTTAGGACCTGCTTGGCAGACATAAGAGACCTGACCTACTGTTTTTGAGAGGTTAGTCGCCTTCAGGTTCAATTCCGGGCCCTCCAAGCCATCACTCTTCACACCATTCACTGTACCGATTTTCCACCTGATGGTATGGGAAGACTTATCATAGATACCACCTTCGGAAGCGCTGACGAAGATAAAATCCTCAGGAACATTCTCCACAATTTCCACACCTTCCGCATCTACGGAACCATAGTTACGGTAATCCAGCAGGAATGTGATTTCGTCACCTGTGTAACAATAAGTGACGCTATCCTTGATTCCACGGTAAATCTTCATGTTAGCCAAAGGCTTTATCGTGCTCGGAGCAGGATAGTTACCTGAGAGCACCATCATACCCATATGGCGCGCCCATCCGTGCATATAGACAGGTTTCGTGGTCAGATAACAAGAAGTCCCACCCGTGGCGCTATTACCATTGTTATCCCATTCTATCGCGCATTGGCGGTATAGGAGTCCCATCAATTCGTAATCTTGGGCACCGACAGCGGAGTAGGAACCCATACCATTTTGGCAGTTCAAGACATAGAAGTCTGAAAGTGTGACACCGGTCATCGGATCATACTGCCAACAAATAGTGGCCGGACCGCTATACGGCAAATTCTTCGGGTCACCATATTCGATGCAAGAAGAACCGGCAGCTTCATTCCAATGGGCAGGGTCATTCAAGAACTTGGACATCTTAACGGCGGCGTCATACTCGTAAGTGTTACCACCATCGACAACCTTATGGGAAGCCGGATCCCAAGAATAGGTAGGGTTTCCGTGCCAAACATAGTTGCAAATTGTTCTCCAATTACAACGATAGTCCTCTCCCATGTTAAAGTTAGAGAAGCTTGTCTGGGTACCATTATCGTTCACCGTACACCATCCCGCGGTAGGGATGGAATATTGGTTCTTCGCTATCAGCTGTCCAATCAACCAATCGGAAGAAGCCTCTCCACGTCTGAACTGTTCAATCTCCCAAGGGTCGCCCCCCAACTCCTCGAACAACTTGTAGAACTCATGGAAATAAGAAGGCGCATTATAATCAATATGTTGGTCATGAGCGCCACCAAATTCAGGGATAAGGCTAACACCTTTCACATCCACCATACCAGTACCTGGCAAAGAAAAAATCTCCTTTGATTCCGTGAACACCGTCGGATTATCACTTGCCCATGAAGTTTGTTCATTCCATGTATCACCGCCCTTCGGATAACCGTCCAAACCAATAAGACCGGAATTGACACGCATCGGATTCTCCGTCGGGAATCTTGTGCTCATCGCCACAAGTCCACGAAGCACATTAATCATCTCCTGCTTGTAAGAGATTGGGTTACCGCATGCGTCATTGACGATTTCCCCGTCTTCATTGCGCATAAACTCTCCCCATTGCTTATAGGCGACATATAGGGCGAGAGCCACATCGACGTCACCATCCGCTGCGGTATTTCCACTCGCACCATCATCACCCAATGCGAAAGGACCGTACACATAATCTGAGGCGATGTCGGAACAATCCGTATATTTCTTGGAACGGCTACGACGCTTATCGTGCGTACACATCCAATACCCGTTAAAAGTCACTTGGTCCGCCATATAAGCGCAAGCCAAAAGTCCATAACCATCACCCTCCGTACAATCGTAAGCTGCCTTATAAGGAGTTTCGACATATTTGATTCCTTGCCACTCCACGCCCGTGTAGGCGAACTCGTTGGCGTGGATCTGATAAGCGTCACGGACATCCTGCTCCAATTCCGCATGGACCACACCCTCGGCGTTTCTCGTACCCAAGTTACCTCCACAGGCATACTCCAAGAACTGAGGGAAAGGGTAAGCCGGGTTACCCGAGTTGATATGCACAGGAACCGCATTGGCAGAGAGCGTCACCGACATAAGGAACGATAACGATATAATAAATTTCTTAAAAAACCTATTGTGTACCATAATGGTTAAATGTTTAGTTTACCTACTATATAAAATACAAATTGCAAATATAATATTTTCCCATTATGGTTAAAACAATTTAACAATTCAAATTGTTTACGATTGATAATTGACAGCGAAACACAGCATCTAAAACGGAGGATTTCAGCAAGCACACTCGATTCAAACGAAGGAACAATCATGATGCTATTCGGGTTCGCACAAAAAAAGTTGGGGTACCCAAAAGGGCACCCCAACTTATAGACTAATAGGATGGAATCCTACTCGGACTTTCTAGATTCACTTCTTCACGACACGAACCTTACCGCCCACGACGTAAACGCCCGGCAACAAGTCATCCGTGGCGACAGATTCGAGGACATGGTTCTTCAGCAAGAGTCCCGAAGTGGTATAGACATCCACAAATGGATCGTCAGCCTTCACGTCCACCACACAGACAGACTCCTTATCCGTGACCACGCATGGAGCCGATTGGACAGACTCGCTATCACTGGCAATTTCGCATCCGCCACGCATGTTTTGGGTATTTCCCCCCACATATCTACATTGATAAACGATTTTCCCAGCGTCGCCCGCCTTCATATCATTCATAGAATAGGTCACAACACCTGCGAAATCCTTATCGGAAGCCGGCTGATATTCAGCCTTTACACTTCCATCCGCGAACGCCACAAACTCGAATCCCAACGGAACCGTGTCAGTCACCACCACGTTCTTCATCTCCACAGCGTCCACAAACGGGCTATTACCCAAAATCTTACGCCACACATAACCGTCGAATTCCTCTACCAAAACATTCTCCGTAAGCTTAGACGCGTCGTCGCACGCCGATTCCATTAGTTTCTCCACAGGTTGCGCCTCAGGAGACGCTTGGAAAGAAGGCGTTACAGGATAATAATATCCTTCGTCGCCATCAGCGGACAATTTTGAGAAACCAGACTTCCAATCCAACGATTTCCACGCCCCATCATAAAAGCGAGCCACCACACGCAACGGATACTTGGTTCCCTCGCAATTGAACTTAGCGGCGCCAGCCATCTCGTTCAAGAAGTACGTGGAAGCCGCCAACGCATGCGGGAATTGGACGGAGAACTGATGCGAGCCGTCCGCGAGCACATCATCCTTAAAGACAAATTCACTGGCGTTGGAACCCGTCGTCGCCCCATTCTGCGTACCCTCCAACAAATCGAAAGAGCACTGCAACTCAGTGGCGTCCTTGATATCCTTGAACACCGTCACCCTATAATTACCATTATCGATATATGGTTCCACCGCATCGTGGTAAATTTTGAACATCAAGTTATATTGTTTACCATCCACCATATCAGCCACAGCCACGTTCACATTCGGGCGTCCACCCGTCAACCAAGGAATCGTATCATTAGCGAAATCGACGGAGAAGGTCACCACATCATCTTTGGAGACCGAAGTCTGGTCGGCCTGTTTAGAGACAGAAAGATGGGTCGGAACGACCTCAATTCTATTACGCTGCATCGTCGCCGTGACATAGTTAGGATAGCCGTCCGTGGAGGAACCTAAGCCATTCGAGCAAGCTATCTCAGCAGTCGTTTCATAAATACCCTTCGCACCGTTTTTGGCCACGCACTTATAGCTTACCTCACCGATGGTCTTCGACAAGTTAGGTGCGGAGAAATCCATTTTCTCCCCAATCAGGTCATCGCTTTTGAGGCCAGCCACCTTATCGAGTTTCCAAGTAACCGTATGGGAAGCGGCGTCATAGGCACCACCGTCGGCAGCCTCAACGAAAGCGAAGTCGGCAGGCACGTTCTCCACGATGAGGCAACCCTCAGCATCCACGGATCCATAATTACGATAAGACAAGATATACGTGATTGTATCGCCCACATGGCAATAAGATACGCTATCCTTAATGGCGCGGTAAATCTTCAAATTCGGCTGAGCCACCATCTTCGAAGGCGCCGGATAGTTACCCGTCAGAGCCATCAGACCCGTTTGGCGGAACCAGCCGCTCATATAGTTGGAGATCCATTGTCCGTCGGTCGTAGTACCTTGGGCATCCCAATTCTCATAAATCACAGTGAACAAATCGCCCATCAGGTCATAGTCCTGCGAACCGATGGCAGCGAATGCGGCCGCGCCCTTCTGCATACCCAAAGCGGAAGAGTTCTTCGTGTCCAAAGGCTCGCCCGTCATAGGATCGATCTGCCAGCCCATCATTCTCGGGCCCGTATAAGGAATCTTCTTGTCACCCTTGGTATAACAAGCAGTGCCGGAAGACCAATGGGCAGGGTCCCTCATATAGTCGGAAAACTTCTTAGCGGCATCCTCCTCATAAGCGTTCGGGGTATCCATCACTTGGTGGGAAACAGGGTCCCACGAATAGTCAGGGTTTCCATGCCAAACATAATTGCTGATCGTGCGCCAAGGACAACGATAATCCTCACCATCCTGGAAATTAGAGTAAGTAGTTTGACTGCCATCACGACTGCAAGTGTTCCACCCGGCGGTAGGGAGGGAATATTTATTTTTGCCGATGATATCCCCAATCAGCCAATCGGAAGAGGCCTCACCCCTACGATACTGTTCAGCCTCCCACTCCGCAGTCGCGCCTATCTCCTCCTTCAAGGAGAGAAGCAAGTCATGGAACTCACGGAAATAAGCGGGAGCGCAATAGTCGACATGCTGTTGTTCGCCGCCGTCATGGGCGAAGAGGGGATAGACCTGCACACCATCGACCGTGATATAATTATCCTTCTGCAAAGCCCAGTCAGTCAACTCCTCCCAAGTATCGCCACCACGCATATAGCCGTCCAGACCAATCAGACCCGTATTGACGCGGGCGGGATTTTTCCCTTTATCGTCAGGCACATCCTTCATGGCGACAAGACCGCGCACCACATCAATCATCTCCTGCTTATAGCTAATAGGGTTTCCGCAAGCGTCGAGCACCTTCTCACCCTTTTCATTGAGCATGAACTCGCCCCACTGCATATAAGCCACATACAAGGCGAGCGCCACATCCACGTCACC
Source organism: Paludibacteraceae bacterium (assembly GCA_045617845.1). Taxonomy (GTDB): domain Bacteria; phylum Bacteroidota; class Bacteroidia; order Bacteroidales; family Paludibacteraceae; genus UBA1181. The sequence goes on from JAZLJL010000103.1 coordinate 25,169, forward strand.
ATCCGCGGCCGTGTTGCCACCCTCCTTACCATCGCTGATGGCGAAGTTTCCAAACTCATAATTCGGAGCGTTGTCAGTGCAATCCTTATAACGCTTCGTTCTGACGCGGCGCTTGTCGTGCGTGCACATCCAATAGCCGTCGAAAGTCACCTTATCCGCCATATAAGCGGCGGCGAGCAACGCGTAACCATCACCCTCAGAGCAGTCATAAGCCGCTTTGTAAGGCGTCCAGATATATTTTATCCCCTCATGTTCTTCGCCCGTATACTCAAACTCGTTGGCATGTTGCTGGTAAGCCGTACGGATGTACTGTTCCATTTCGGCATGGGACAAACCCTCTGGCGTTTTCGTACCCAAATTGCCGCCACACGCATATTCCAAGAACTGAGGGAACGGATAAGCAGGATTCCCCGAATTGATATGGACAGGAACCGAAGCGACACCCAAGGCGGAGCCCAAAGTCAGTCCTACGCATAACATCCAACATCTCTTCAAACAATTATTCTTCATAATGGTAATAAAATAAACTATATATAAGCACAAGATATTAGGGAGCCTCAATCCCAAGAGGCGTCATTTCAAAGAAAGAATCGATTCCGAGCCCATATTGAACAAGAGGTCCAAAATGCTCAAATCCGGCACGAAGCCAAACTTCTGGTCAAAGACCTGGTAATAAGGTTTCACGGACGACACAGCTTCACCTTTAGGGGAAAAAGAATCACGCAAGTCCTCCATTCCGGGAGGAGAGACAAAATAATCATCCGACAAGGAGAGTTCTGTTTTTATGCCGACCAAATCCATCACAATACGCATAAGTTCCATATCGAAATCGACCAAGAAATCCGTTCTCCTAGAATAGAGAGGCTCAAAGTCGTCCCGATAATATTCAAAGAAAGGAGAATTATTATAGGCGGAAGCGATAGCGCGCCAATGCACCTGCTGCCAGCTCTCCACATAAGCGATTCTGAGATCCTTCACCAACATTTTACCGCCCGTGTTGATAACCGGCACGGAAAGGTCCATCACGCCATTCGCCGACAGGATTTTGCATCTATTGCGGTATGTTTGCTTGTGGTAATGGTCATATTGCTCGATCACCGCCTTGTCCGACGACGCGAGAGCCTTGAAATAAGAGACCGGCCCCAAATAGGCAGTAGAGAGCAAAACCATATCAGACATAGATCATCTTTTTTTGTTATCCGTCTTTTTCTTCGAATTCAATCCGGAAGGACGTTGTTCCAAGATGGATTTAGCCGTCACGTCCCAATCCTCAGAAACCTCCCAATTAGCGCGTAGTTTGACGCCTTTAGGGAAGAAAGCCACCTGTTCAGGGAAGATGCCTTCACGATACTTACCCGTATCCCACACACCGTTTCCATTAGCATCAAACACCATCCGCAAGAAATAAGTGCCAGGTTTCAAATGGTCGAGGACGAAAGTATTTCCTTTCACCGGACAAGTACGGACTACCCCACTCTTCTGGTTGAGCAATTCGACGAATGCAGGTCCCGTCACATTCTCCAACGACAAAGTGAGTTTTGAATAGAGGTTTTCTCCTAAGATTTTAAACTGGGCACCCAACGAATCGTTATGGTTGCCATAAAAATCATAAGCGCAGGCGGAATCGACGGACACCGTAAAGGAGCTATCAGGATGGAATTCAGGAGATTTCAAGAAATACCTTCTGCAGATCCCCCGCGCAGTATCCTTCTCGATGGAGAACGGCAAAGGAGAGCGAGTGGAATCGCTTGTCCTGTAGAGATGAACTTTCTTCTCGTCAAAAGAGGAAAGCGGGTTCTCCCATACGAGGCAAGGCAAGTTGTCGATCTCGACAGTAGCAAAATCCTCGAACTTCAAAATATTCGTCCTGTGTAATTTTGCGGAACGCTTCTCGGCCTTTTTACGTTTCGCCTCCATCTGTTGGATATCTTTCGCTTCCTTCTTCAAGAAAGACGGGGTCAATTCGGCCATGATAGTATCGGTACGAGGCGTCAACACACCCATGGAGTCAGTCTTCAGATATGACACCGACAAGGATATGGTATCCCTTTTATAAAGGGAGCTATCCGTAATCCAGTAAGTTATGGTATCCGCCATTTTGTTAGCCTCCACCAAATACCAATCATTCGCCACCGTGTCCACCAGAGAAATGGAGGGCAATGAAGATTCCATTTTTTCGAAGGTCAGGACAAACTTATTGCGGGAACCGCGTTCAATTTTTTTGAACTCCTGGTAATTAATCTTTTCGTGATAAAGTCTCAGCACGATATCATTCGGCGCATACTTACGTATTTCCCTCGTTATGATTGTATCAATCTTCATCGAATCGCCATAGATAGTATCTATTTTTTGTTCCGTCACAAGACTTGGGATGGCGATAGGCGACTCTTGCGGAGCCACACCCTCCATCGCCTGATCGAAGAAGAAATTATTATTCAAGTCTTCTAGAGCGAATACCCGATATTGCTTGGACGCCACACCACGAATCACGAACTTACCATCAGCCGCCGTGCGGCCAACTCGTTCAAATGGTTTAGTGGAGAACGATGAATCAGCCTCATCACTATAGATACCGACCATGACGCCCTCGACAGGGGAAAGGTCCTCCGCATTCAACACGACACCTGAGATGGTCAAGCTATCCAAATGGTCACCCGTAGAAAATGAATATTGGAAATTCGAGACCGAATTGTTTTCCGTATAATCTCCTATCGAATTACCGAAATCAAAAGTATAGGTTTCATTGGGCAAAAGGGAATCCCTCAATTCGACGACGATTTTTTTCCCGACAGCCTTTGCGGAAGGATTCACCTTCTGCGGCGGAGACACCACCAGATTCTTCGTGGGATCATTTAATTGGAGAAACTCGTCGAAAACGATTTCAACCCGTTTGTCTTTCACATTCAACGCCCCATTCTTAGGCGTGCTGCCTAAACATGTAGGCGCAATGACATCCGCTTTCCCACCTGTAGGGCCTTGCGCCATATTAGCACAAGCACCTAATAAAACAAGCAGCAACGCCGCCCATAAATATGTATAACTCTTTCTGTCCATTCCTTGGGTGGATGTTTGCCTCCACCATTATTTGTTAATTAATTATGATCAACCAAATTAGTGCAAAGATAGTAAAGATAAAAGGAGAATCATAAAATACCGCCAAATAATAAAAAACCCACGCATAAAATTCACAAAAAACAGCAATTGCACACCCAATGTAACCAATTATCAATCAACAGACAACTATCGACATTCACATATCATTTCCTCTATTCACAAAAAAAACCGACCAGTTTCTTTTTAGTAAAAATATTATTTGCTATATTTGTGTGTTTTTAACATAAATACCCGTTTATTTGCATCATCATGTGGAAGGATTTCTTTTTTTTCTCTAAAGGAGAACGCAACGGACTAATCATTTTAGCCAGCCTAATCATTCTTATGTTCGCGGTCAACTTTTGCCTGCCAACCCAAGACGCCATTCCCAAAGAAATAGCGGAGGGTAAAGCAGTCAGGGACAGTCTAGCGGGCAAAATCATGAAAGACAGCACACGACATGATCCTATCGACAAGAAGGTAGACACGTCACAAAGGACGACATACTACCAAAAACGCCTCTACGAAAAACACAACCAATCAACAACAAGGAAGGGAAACGGGGAAGGTGCTCGGAAGGAGCCGACATACGCGACAAAAACGAAGGGGAAAGAGAGTTACATGAACCTATTGGTGGAGATTAACAGCGCCGACACGACAGAGCTGAAAAAGCTGAGAGGAATAGGGAGCGTGCTTTCTAAAAGGATTGTAAAATACAGAAAAATGTTGGGCGGATTCAAAGATGTGGAGCAACTGAAGAAAGTATATGGGCTATCGGAAGAGACCTACCAAGAGATTCTACCACACATTTGGATAGACACGAGCGCTAACAAGGCGAATCAAAAGGAGGCTACCGGAGGAGGGAATCAAGACAATGTATCATCGTCCGGAGGCAGCGTCAAATCCTCGTCATCCTCGTCCACCAAGTAGATTTGGTCGTCATGTTGTTTCTTCATCGCAAGTTGGAAGAGTTCATCGTTATCCTCCAGGAATTGATTCCAAAGTAATTCGAGGCTCTTCCCCTGTTTGTCGGAAAGGACCATGCCCGAATGTCCATGCGCCCAGTCGAAATCAGGAATTTTCTCAGACAAAACATCAACAGTGAGGATAGGCAGTGTGTCAGGATTGAGCATCACATCCGGTTCGAAATTCACATAAAAGGTTTCACGTCCCTTCCCCGACCAGTCCTCTCCCTTATAAGGTTCGCAGGAGACATACCCGGAAGCGACGACACCAGTTTGGCCATAGCCCAATTTCACCCAAAAGATTCGGTCTCCCTCATGGATCTTTTCATGTTCAAAGACGCTCCAGTCGAAATCGACATCCACGCCATTGGTCATAATAGACTGTTTCAAGTCAACCAAATACCTCCACATCTCATACGAAGAAAAGGAAGGATTCCATTTGAGTATCACGACATTGCCCATAAATATTATCAGCAAAAAATAACAATCAATTTTTCACGTCTCTTTCACGTCTCCATTTTTCGATGGACTCCTCGTACATACGCACCTTCTTTTTGCTTTTATGTTGGCGGAACCACTCGGAGACGCACACTTTCTCCGGCAAGGGGAAACCTTCATCCACATATTTCCGGGCGCCATCCTTTTTCACGATGGAAACTTTGTCATATAATTTTAGAGCGGAATTGAACGTTTCCAAAGACAAAGTATCAGGCGTCACACGGATTTTCTGGAAATAACGGTCGTCAGTTCCCCATTTTGCCACATCGCCATGGAAATAGATCGGATAATCCTTTCTTGAGCAATACGACACCAAGCGCAAAGGTTCCGTCGAAGACTCCGATTCAGGAACGGAAAAACGGGCATAGGCATGTTCATGCCCCTGCAATACCAAATCCACGCCATACTCACGGATCAAGTCATCAAAAAACAAACGCACAAAAAGATTATTGAACGTACCCGTAATCGATATGACCGGATGATGGAGGACAACGACCTTCCACTTCTCCTTACAATCGGCCAGTTGTTTTTTCAGCCAAGCGCGTTGAGAGCAGAAGTTCCAGACATCCTTATTGGAATCAAGCAAAAAGAACCTCACGTCGCCCATCTTATAGGAGAAAAGCGCATTGTCGGAAGGAGAAGAGACCTCGAAGTAAGGAAACACATAAGTAAACCTCGGTTCCAACTCGCGTACGATTCCCTTCAGATATTCATGGTTACCAGGGACCGCCACGACAGGCACGGAAGTCGCATAGGACGAAAGAGAATTAAAGACCTTACCCCAATATTGGTCCATCGGGCGTTCTATCAAATCGCCACTAAAGAGAAGGAAAGAGGCGTCAGCATGCGATCGCATCACAAGTGGCAAGAGAGAATCGAAGCCCTCGTCGCCCATATCGTCTTGGATATCGCCAAAAGAAAGGAATGTCAACGTGTCAGATATTTTCGGCATTGTGAAACGGAACCAAGCCGACGTGTCAGATCCCACCCGCACACGATAAACGTAGGAAGTACCGTAGTCCAACGAATCGAGCAAAACGGAGAAATAGGCGCCTACGCCAGAACGGGAATGAAAAACCTCTCCTCTAGCGGCAAGAGTAATCGTGTCGGAAGAGCCTTCTTTGGCATAATCCAACCAACCCGGCTGGGGCAAAGAATCACATTGCCAAGAGACATACCTGGAATTCTCATCGGGTCCGACCGTCAACAAAACACGTGACGGATGATGTTGGATATCATAACCCGGTTCAGGCGGATTACCAAACCAAGTGTCCCATCTGGTCACACAGATGCAAACGACGACTACCAACAAAACGCCGAAGAATATCTTCTTTTTCATTGAATCAATAGCCTAATATCTTAAGCATAGATTTGAAACTCTGCTCCTTAGCGAAAAGTTTCGTATAGTATTCACCGTTCTCGTCCACATCAACGACAACCATTTTAGGAGCCGGCAACAAGCAGTGTTGGATGCCTCCGTATCCACTCAGGGCCTCTTGGTAAGCACCCATGTGGAAGAAGCCGATAAACTGTTCCCTACCCTGCTGCATCTTCGGCAAGAAGATTGCGTTGGAGTGGACTTCCGCATTGTAGAAATCCTCGCTGTCGCAAGTCAAGCCACCCAAATGCACCCGTTCGTACTCTTGGTCCCAATTGTTGATCGCCAAGAATGGGAAGCGTTGGTTCAATCCCCAAGTATCCGGCATCGTGTTAATGAAGGAGCTGTCGATCATGTTCCACAACTCACGGTCGTTCTGTTGCTTTTGGTTAACGATGGAATAGAGCATAGCGCCACTTTCGCCCACGGTATAGGAACCGAACTCCGTGAAGATGTTAGGTTCGGGCACACCCTGTTGAGTACATGTGTTCTTAATCTGAGCGACGATTTCCTCCGCCATGTACTCATAATCGTAAGAGAAGTCCATATGAGTTTTGATAGGGAAACCGCCTCCAATATTCAAGCAATCCAAATCCGGGCAAATCTTGCGCAACTCGCAATAGAGGTTGATGCCCTTGCTCAACTCGTTCCAATAATAAGAGGTATCCTTGATACCGGTATTGACGAAGAAATGGAGCATCTTAAGTTTCACTTGCTTATTCTTCGAAATCTTCTCTTTATAAAAAGGTATGATATCGGTGAAACGGATACCCAAACGGGAAGTATAGAAATCGAACTTCGGTTCCTCCTCAGTCGCGATACGGATACCGACGTTCAACGGTTTGTCGAAGTCATTAAGCAACATATCCAATTCATCCTTATTATCCAGAATAGGGATTACATTGTTGAAACCTTTATTGATCAGATATTGGATATTCTCCACATACTGAGGGATTTTGAATCCATTGCAGAGAATATATTTATCCTGTTTCAAATGTCCGGACTCCTCCAAACATTCCAACAAGTTCACGTCATAGGCGGAAGAAATCTCCACGTTCACGTCATGCTTCAGCACCTCCTCCATAACGAAAGAGAAGTGGGAACTCTTCGTACAGAAGCAATAATTATAGTCAGCTTTGTAATCCACTTTCGCCATTGCGACATTGAACAATCGTTTCACACGTTGTATGTTCATGGCGATTTTGGGCAGATAGGAAATCCTCAAAGGAGTACCATATTGTTTAATAATATCCATTAAAGGAACATTATACCAATAAAGTTGGTTGTCATTGACACTAAATTCTTCGTTAGGGAACTCGAAGGATTGCTCGATCAAATCAACATACTTGTTTTTCATTGCCGCAATAATTACGTTAAACCAAATTAATTCAATTGACTACAAAAACAACATTCCGACGCATGCGGATTGGAGCATTTTTGCCAATCCGACAAACGCGGATGCAAAATTACAAACATATTGGGAATCACAAATGTTTTTTCAAATTATTTATTTAGACTATATATCGTTGATCCAAGAGGGAAATCCTCATTTATCATCAAGGAATTAACCCATGGCACAGAATCCATTTGGATAAAATTCTCAGGGTGAAACACCTTATCACAAAATCATTTGTGTTTTTCACGAATATTTACGAAAATTGCAAACGATACAGGTTTGAAAAAAACATGTTTCCATATTTAACAGACCATTAACTGTTAGAAAAAAGGGAGAAAAACATTATTGAATCATACAAATACCATTCACAATGAAAATCACAAAACTCATCGCATTATCATTAGCATTGTCAGCAACATCGGCACATGCGCAAGATAGTATCGTCTTGGATGATTTCGAAAACGGATCCCAAAGCTGGACCGAAATCAGTGGCGTCACAAGTCAAGTGGTGGACAATCCATCGCCAGACGACGTCAACAACTCCTCAAAGGTAATGAAATGCGTGAGACCCATCGGAACCGACAACTGGGCGGGAGTCATCCTACGCGGCGCCTACTCGCTAAACATCGGGACGGATGACAATAGTTACAAATACGCAACCGTTAAGTTCCTCAAGCAAACCACTGGCGACGTCTCCTTCAAGTTGGAGTCTGGTCCCGGCGAAGGCACTTACGAATCCAACATGCCATACATGGGCGGTGAGGGTTGGACAACGGTCACATTCGACTTGAAAAACGCCACTCCCGGCACATATAAAGATTTCTTCGTCATGGTGGACAGAGCCGACAACCTCTGGCAAGACGCGACCGTCTACATCGACGAGATCACCCTATTAAAGAAACTGGACCAAGGCACATCTTCCCAAGAGCAAACCATCGACCCTAAATCACAAAAGGGAACAGGAGAGGTGGACGGATACCATTTGGTCTGGGAGGACTTGTTCGACGACGGACAGATAGGCAGTGTCTGGAACATAGAGGACAACGTCCCTGTCTACAACAACGAGTTGCAGAACTACACGAGGAACAACGTCTCCGAAGGTCTTGACGAAAACGGGAACGGTTGCCTCATCATCACCGCCAGAAAAGGTCAGAGCGGCAGCAAGCAATGCTCTTCCGGTCGTCTGAACACCAACGGAAGAATGAGGGTTTGCCATGGCAAGGTCGAGGCGAGCATCCGTCTGCCTAAGACCGCGAACGGGTTGTGGCCTGCCTTCTGGATGATGGGAGACGAAACGGGTCAATGGCCTGCCAACGGAGAAATCGACATCATGGAAATGGGTAACTCGGAAGCTTTCAGCAGAGGCACGCAAGACCGCTATTTCAACGGAGCCTGCCACTGGGGTCCCTCTTCGAGTGCGCACAAAATGAGCACACAGAGCGTCACTTGGGACTACTCTCTACAAGACGACCAATTCCATCTCTACACGCTCATCTGGGACAACCAAAGCATAGTCATGTACGTGGACAAAGACCGTTACCCTAACGCGAGACCTTACTTTCAACTGAACATCGCAAACAGGGGCGGAAGCGATGACCCAGGCACTTACTTCCACCGCGAATGTCACATACTACTCAACCTTGCAATAGGCGGAGACTTCTCCCACATCACGGACATAAACCAAATCACGGCGCTCAACAACGGAGACGCCAAGATGTATGTCAACTATGTGAAAGTCTACCAAAAGGGCGAACAAGGCGAGAGTTACTATGGTCCGATCATGGACTTCACGGGCATGGACGATTTGTGCGAGTCGCAGAAGAGCCTCAACGACCACGGCGGACGCATCTACGACATGAACGGAGCCTTGGTAGCGTCATTCCCAAAGGGTGAGGTGGGCGCCATCGAGCACCTGAAGAAAGGCGTCTACATCATCACGCTGGACAACGGAGAATCATTCAAGCTGATTAAAAAGGAGGAATAAGGACATTCCGAGCATCATAAAGGTCCCGAAAGTTTACCATAAGCTTTCGGGACTTTTGTTATTAGATTTTCAACACAATATCATTCCAACAAAACTCATGGGAAAAAAAATCAGTCTAACCAGGCTCCATGTACAACCTATATCAGATTAATTTTTATTATTTTTGTCCATAATGATATCTAATGTATATGTTATGAACAAAAGCATTTTATATTTCGGAGCAATTGTCTTAGCCATGTTTGCATCATGCAAAGATGACAATGTTGCGACCGACGAGCCTATCACATGGAACTTCGAGCAATATGAGAACCACGACATCCGTCCGGGCGACGACTTTTACCGATATGTCTGCGGGAACGGCATTTTAGACGAAAGCAGTGCCTTATGGACTCCTTTAACCAGATGGACACAACAAAGCGAAGACTTCCTAAATATCTTCTATAACGACAAATCCGACAATCCTATTCCAGTCATAAAACGAATCAATGAACTACGCGCATCCGTCGGTTCTCCCGATAACACAAACATATTCATCAGTAATCTCAAGCAACGGTTAAGTAGCATTCAACAAGCGGGATCCATGCAAGAGATTCCACTCACGCTTGCGGAGATAACCAAAGCAGGGTATCAATTTGTTTTTTTACAATCGAATGTAGAGGAAGGGCGTAAATTAGGTATTGCCGCATTCGTCACCATTCCCTTAGAAGTCAAGGATCCCGAAAGCTTATTCGAACAAGAAAAAAACTTATTAATTCAATGTGGATTATTGGATGAATATTTGGAGAAATATGCGCAGGCGGCAGAAATGGTCGAATACTTTAATGCCCATATCAAGGCGCAAAACACGAGCGAGCCTCAACCCATGGAAGGAGCAAATGTCAGCTCTGGGAACTGCACACGACAAAGCGCATTGCGATCAGCCGAGACATCCCATTCCCTTGAAAAATTCGCGGAAGGATTAGACGGCAAACGCATGGACATTTCACCGGCAGAGGAAATGTCTTCACAATTTTTCCAACAACTAGACCAGTTGGATGATAGTTGGACAGAAAAGATGAATGCGCTCATTTGGTGCTATTGTGTCTACTATGACATCTCAATATACGCAAACATAGATAGTTATCCCATGCTATTTTTGCCAATGATGATACCATGTCTAACCGTCAATGCTAGTCACTACTTCTGCGATCATTATGTCAATAAAGCGAACATAGAACGCAACAAGGAAGTTTTCGAGATGTTGCGCAGCACATTCCGAACAAAGATTGAGAAAAACGGATGGATGAGCAACACAGCAAAAGCAGGGGCGATCGCAAAAATCGATGCCATGGAGTGTCATACAGGCATACTAGATTGGGGGGAATACGAGTTACCCGTTCCGCAGGCTAAAGATATCGTCTCCGGAATACATGAGATGTTAACTTCTCAAACTTCCATCATCACAAGAATGGCAACAGGCAACACATGCTTAGACGACATAGCCGCCGCCTTTATGACAACCCCAATAACGGGTTATCCATCCTACGCCGCCAACTGCTTTTACACGCCCGAGGTCAACGCAATATTCATCCTGCCCAGCACATCCATCATTGTGGATATGAACGAGGAGTTCAACTTGATGATGCCGATCATCGGCCACGAAATGTGTCATGGCTTCGACGCCAAGGGAGCCTACTATGACGAGCTTGGCAATTTCAAAGATTGGTGGACGATAGAAGACAAACTTCGTTTCAAAGAGTTACAGGGGAAATTGGTGAACACCTTCAATCAATACGTGGCATACGACCAGACGTTCTGCAATGGAGAGCTCACATTAGACGAGAACATGGCTGATTTAGGCGGTGTGGAAATCGCATATGAGGCAGAGATGGCACGACTCCGTAAATTCCACATCGGGGAAGAGCTAAGAGAAAAAGAACGTCGCTTCTTCAAATCATACGCTATCTTCATGGCGAAATATTACACCGACACGGAAAAGAAGAAGATGGTGGAAAGCGACGAACACTCGTTAGCGGAGTTTCGCGTAAACGGTATCCTCAACAACATAGACACTTGGTACGACGCCTTCAACGTGGAACGGGGGGATAAATTATATTTGGCACCGGAACAGAGAGTACACCTGTGGTAATTTTCAATTGTGGAATTTGGCAATATGTCTTAGAAGCTGGCCATTTTTCAACTGTCGCAAGATTCGCACGGAACGTATAAAGACGCTCATCGACATAAATCATGGATAGATGCAATGGGGTACCATTTTTTCCCTCATGAATCCATACGGCAAAGCCTCAACCATTGTGTGATTGAGGCTTTGCAATTATATATCCGGCATCACAACCCGACCACCACACTTTTGCCGTTCACCACGTAGACGCCCGGCGCCAGCTCGTGCGAAGAGACCACGCCCGCTTTCGTCCCGAACGAAAGGATTAAACGGCCATCCACGCTATAAACGGAGACGTTAGCATCGGTCGGGGAAAGAATATCCAAACGATTCTCCTCCACAAAGATCCGCAAATCATTTTCTTCCGCGCCATCAGCAAGGACAGGTTTCTTCACCTCCGTGAGATCCACCTTCGAATACCCCTTCGACTCGATCCATCTCTCATACGAACCGTCGGACTCATCCTCAATAGGCGCATAGTTATATTTTTTCGAATCGAAACAGAAAGCGAACTGGCAGCTGACGCTTTGCGACGAGGCGCCTAATCCTGCGATACCATTAGCCGTCGGAGAGGCACTGAAGTTCGTCAAAGCGGAAGAAGAGGCGCTGCGAGGATAGAAATAGTAATAACCATCATGCGTTCCCGCGGAGACGATTTTCCATTGCTGTTCGTACGAACCCGAAGAGTCACGCAGGGAGAGTTTACCATCCGACGCATCCAACGCCCTACCCGAGGCGAGATCCGTCAGAACGCAATAACCATCCACAACGGAGAGGCGGAAAGAGAGGTTGATGTCATCGTCATCCTCCGTCAAAGAGAGCCTGCCATCCTTCTCCGACAAAAGCTTATTAGCGTTGCGGGAAAGCAAAGAGTAAACCTTGCCCGGCTCGAACTCAGCCACACGGCGGTAACGGTTCAAGGCATCGAACAAATCGAGGCTCCACTCCGAATAGAAATGGATAATTGGGTAACCCGAACGCATATCGATAGGCAACCAGATGTGCCAAGACTCGCCCACGTTCGCGTCGCTGAAATAGTCGCCCCCCTTCCATCTGTCGCCCATATAGATGTAAGCGTCATATTTTCCTGGCACCTTGAACACATAGTTGCTCTGGCTACAATACGAAGTGTTGTTGTTGGCGTCCACACAAGGGTTGCCGCTATCCACCCAGCCCGAAAGAGGCAACTGGGAATAGGAAGAATGCCCCGGATTAGGGTCCCATCCCGTACAGCCCGAAGTGATCGCCACAAAACGTTTATGATACTTGAAGATGGCAGGCGCCTCATATTGTTTGCTCACGAACATTCGTTCCCAAGTATTGGACAAATCCAAGAAATCCTTAGTCAAAAGGGTACCATGCATCGTCATGTTCTCCTCCGCCGAGCCGAAATGGAATCCGGCATTGTAATCCTTGTCGAACATCAACGTTTGGTCGCGGGATCCCGAAGGCTGCTCGTCACCCCTAGGACGCATCGTCTTCACGAAAGTATAAGGTCCCGTAATCTTATCCGCGTAAAGTATCGCCACGCGCGACGCCGCATAGCCAGAGCCATTCTCCCAATGCACCCACATCGCATACTTGCCCGTGTTCGGGCAATACATCACCTTAGGGCGTTCCAGGGTACGTCCGTAGTTCATATCCTGATTATCGCTACGTAGAGGTTGTTCCGGGCACTTATAGGCCATGCACTCATATTTCCAATTATACATGTCATCCGACGAATAGCAGACGATTCCATTGCTACGTACAGGATTCGCTCGGTAGTTCTCGCCGAACCAATAATACTTACCGTTCTCATACAAGACACATCCACCGTGGGCATTGATATGGTTGCCCTCCTCGTCATACCAATTCACACCCAAACGGATAGCCGGGCTCCCGATGAGGAAAGAAGACCGGGGACCTTTCGGAGCGTCCACACGTTCCAAATGCCAGTAATGTTTACCATCCGAACCGTTTTTGTCACTATAGACACCCTTACCATCGGAAGTGCCATCCGTCCCCAGGAACAAGCTATTGGACTTAAACTTAAAACGTACATAATAATCCTCGTCAGGCGCATAACCGATGTCGAAACGAGCAGAAGAAGACGAAGAGGAAGAGGCGAACTTCACGTCATACTCACCCGAAGCCGTCAAATATGCGTTAGAGGAGACGTTCTTGACGGCAAACGAGCCATCAGACATCGTCTCGAACACGAACTGCATCTTCGTATCCGTCGACCGGTTCTTCAATTGGGCGGAACCGTTCTCGTTGGAAAGATAACGGTTGCCCGCATGCACGATGTAATACTTCACGCCCATGGCGAAAGGAAGGTTGCGCCGCGACGAATAAGCCGTAATCGCATCTGCCAACTTGGTTGTGGCGGAGACGACCTCCTTCTGCGACGATGGATTATCCAAGACAGATTTCGCCGTCAAGATTTCATCGGAGAGCGTCTTTCGCGCAGCGGCAGGGTACTCCCCCTCGCCGTCGCCCTCAATCGTGGTCGAAAGTCTCATTTCAGCCTTCTCGATGGTCATATACAAACCGTCAGTGATCACCTCGGAATCATTCGCCTCTCGCAAGTACCAAAAATGCAACGTCTCCTTCCCGTTCTTGTCGGAATAGACACTGGCACCCGGGACGTAAGAGTCCGTACCCAAATAGAGATTATTGTCCGCACATTTGAATTTCACATAATCGCCGCCAGACACTTCGACCGTGAATTTAGCCACGTTACCCGTCGAGGACGAGAATTCCGTATTCCAAGTCTCCTTCTTAGCGACGTTCGTACTGCGCTGCACGCTCTTTATCAAATAATAATTACCAGACTTGACGAACTGGAATTTCTGAGGGTCATCCGCATTGAAAGTATGGAGATTCGGCACCCCATCCACAGAGGAGAGCGCCATACCGGAGGAATGGAACACATAATAAGTGCCATTGTTCCTCACTTCGACACCGAACGACTGAAAAAACGGAGCCGCAAGACCAATCAATAAAAAAACGACATATCTCAATTGTGCATTCATGGCAATAAAAATTAAACATCCACGTAATAATGGGCGCTAAGGTAAAACAAATAAAAAAGAATGTGAAATTTTTTGCGTCAATTAGTTGTCTATCAGAAAAAAAACATATATTCGCGGTGTAAAGATGTTTCCTGAGAAAATTCGCTGAACAAGCACGCAATTTTTCTCAATTAAATCAATAGGTGGTCATATAAGTAAAACTTATATGTCTCATTTCGTCAATTAGTTCGATTAATCGCACTAGCTGACGATGGAACATCCATTCGATAGACTCCCAAAGCGTCTACTGTTTGTTTGTGAGTAAGTGTTGTTTTTTTCAAAGAAGAAGCCCATCGTAGCTACAACGGTGGGCTTCATTTTTTTTATACGACGCATCAAGAAAAAGCAATCCCCGCCACGGAGGAACCGGGCGGGGATATTTTTTTGTAAATATTCATCAACGGCTATAAAGATGGTTCCTATTTTTCCGCAGCGTCGGAACCGACATAAGAGCCCGCCTTCGCCAGCGCCTCGTTGATGTTGGAACAGATATTCTCCTCTCCAATGAGTCTGTCGAACTTAGCCTTGAGCAACATGGAGCGCACATGTTTGTTGACGCCCGAGAGCACCACCTTGATATTCATACGTTGCGACTGCAAGCAAAGGTTCTCCAAGTTGTGCAGACCCGTGGAATCCATGAAAGGCACCTTCCTCATACGGATGATACGCACCTTAGGCGTCTCGGCCACCTCCGTCATGATTTCATCGAACTTATTAGCGATTCCGAAGAAATAAGGTCCGTCAATTTCGTAGACACTCACACCGTCAGGGATATGAAGTTTCTCCTCGTGCACGGTAACGTCAAGGTTCTCACCCGGATCGATTTCATCGCGGAACACACGGATAATGGAAGACTCGTTGACACGGCGCATGAAAAGCAACACAGCCAAAAGCAAACCGATTTCAATCGCCACAGTCAAATCGAAGATGACCGTCAAGACAAAAGTCACGATCAAAACGGAGAAGTCAGACTTCGGACTCTTTGACAAAGAGACGAAAGAGCGCCACCCGCTCATATTATAAGAGACGACGATCAAGACACCCGCCAAGCAAGGCATAGGAATAAGTCCGACCAATTGTCCCAAAAAGAGCAACACGAGCAACAGGACGAAGACATGGACAATACCAGCGATAGGCGTACGTCCACCGTTGTTGATGTTAGTCATCGTACGGGCGATGGCACCGGTAGCAGGGATGCCACCAAAGAAAGGAACCACCACATTCGCGATACCCTGACCAATCAACTCCGTATTGGAATCATGCTTGTCGCCCGTCACACCATCCGCCACCATTGCGGAAAGGAGAGACTCGATAGCGCCCAACATCGCGATGGTGAACGCGGCAGGGAACAACCTGCGGACAAGTCCCAAATAGGTCTCGCCCTCCGCCAAGTCCATAACGGGCACATGCGGCATTGGGACACCGGAAGGCAAGTCATACAAGTCGCCGATGGTCTGGATGCAAGTCACGCCAGCGAAACGTTTCAATAGGTAAACGACCAACGTCATCAATACGATAGCCACCAACGAGCCGGGCACCTTCTTCGAAATCTTCGGCGTAAAAATGATGACGAGCAAACTCATGGCGCCGACAGCCAACGCCCAGAAATTCACATGGTCGAAATTTTGGAAATAACAAATCCACTTATGAATGAAATCGGCAGGCACATTCTTGATGCCCAAGCCAAAAAGGTCGTTCATCTGCGTAGAGAAAATCGTCAAGGCGATACCACCCGTGAACCCAACGATGACAGGATAAGGCACAAACTTAATGACACTTCCCAAGCGGAAGAAACCCATAAAAATCAGCAAAATACCCGCCATGATCGTCGCTATGGTGAGTCCGCCGATGCCATACTGCTGGATGATTCCATAAATGATGACGATGAAAGCACCCGTAGGACCACCAATCTGCACCTTCGTGCCGCCAAAGAAAGAGATCAAGAAACCAGCGATAATCGCAGTGAGCAAACCTTCCGTCGGACCGACGCCAGAAGCGATACCAAATGCGATCGCCAACGGTATGGCAACGATACCAACAATGATACCAGCCATCAAATCTGTCACAAAACGCTCCTTATTATACCCTTTCAGGCATGTAAACAACCTAGGAGCAAAAACACCCGATAGTGATGCTTTCATACAACAAGAATATTAATTTTGAAAAATGAGACCGCGAAATTAGTCATTTTTCAAATTCGACGTTCCTTCACACCAACAAAAATATGCTATTTAACATTGTTTAATGACAATAGTCACTCAATGTGAATTACATTTCGAACTGCAAAGGCAAAAGCGAAGAAATACTCCCCACCCTAAGAATCTCCCTCGTCCCGAAGAGAAGAACCGTGATCGGAAGGCCGAAACGGTTTTCGGTCTCCAACAACGACTGGCGACAAGCGCCGCACGGCGTAATCGGGGAAGGAAGGAATCCATCCTTATTCTTGGCGGCGATAGCCAACATCTCGACAGGCTGGTCCGGATAGGTGGCGTTGGCGTAATAGAGGGCAGTACGCTCGGCACATAAGCCACAAGGGTAAGAGACATTCTCCTGGTTGCTGCCACACACCACTTCACCATTCGCCAGAAGCAAAGCCGCCCCGACAGCAAAAGCGGAATAGGGGGAATAGGAACCTTCTGTCGCCTTCCTGGCATGTTCCACCAACACACGCTCCCGCTCACTCAACTCCTCCCAAGCAAGGACATCCACCTTGCATATGATTTCCTTCGTATCCATATCAAAATATTTTTCTATTGTTTCAAAATCATTTATCTTTGTAAAATTAAAAAAAAAGGCAAGAATGAGAAAATTTTCGCTCACAATCATCAGTGTACTGGCTTATGCTTGCGCACTCACGGCGGCGCCGAAAAAGCTGCAAGTCAACATAGACTACATCAACAGGTACTCCCCAATCGCCATCGAAAAGATGAGAGAGCACCGCATACCAGCCAGCATCACCCTAGCGCAAGGCATACTCGAATCTGGCGCCGGGCAAAGCGAACTGGCGAAAAAGAGCAACAACCACTTCGGCATCAAATGCCACGACGATTGGAAGGGAGAAAGGGTTTACCACGACGACGACCAAAAGCAGGAATGCTTCCGCAAATACAGCAAACCGGAGCTCTCGTACGAAGACCACTCGCAATTCCTCATGAAAAAGAGATATGAATCGCTATTCGCCCTTAACGTCACAGACTACAAAGGTTGGGCGAAAGGTTTGAAGGCATGCGGATACGCAACGGCAAAAGACTATGCGGAAAGGCTCATCGAACTCATCGAGATTTACGATTTGCAGAAATATGACCAGATGGCCCTAGGCAACATGCCTACCGACGTCATCTCTCCGTTCAACAACGGGTCTTCCGATGGTGCGACGCCGCTCGCATCCGGCAAGACTTACCTCAAAGAGAGCTCCATGGGTGAAATACCGGTCTGCGACACGCACGTAGTCAACCAAGACGGCAAGAGGGACTACGTCGTCGCAAGAAGAGGCGACTCCTACGAATCAATCGCCGACGAATTCGACCTCCGCAAATGGCAAATCCGCCGCTACAACAAAATGAAAAGGAACGACGTCTCCCAACCCGCAACCGGCGACACCGTCTACATCAGCAGATAAAAAAGGAAAAAGGAAAGGCAAAATACGATGAATAACCAATTCAATTACGACGAAATACGTCCATTTAGGGACGACGAAGTGAAAGAGGCCGTCGAACGCATGACGAGCGACAAAGAGGTCCTTTACGTGGCGAAAGCCATTTTCCCAAACCGCGACCCGGAGGAAGTAATCAAATGGCTTCGCGGGATGAGGTCCGTTCTTGAGTTCCAAAGCCAACTCATCGCTCCTTTCATCCTCAGCTCCCTGGACGCCACCCATAGCACCTATCGCCTATGCGGGATAGAGAACATCCAAAAAGGGAAGCAGCATCTCTACATCTCCAACCATAGGGACATCATCATGGACGCTGGCATCCTCAACTCCCTCATGAACCGTCATGGACTTACCACCACAGAAAACGCCATCGGAGACAACCTCTGCGCACGCCCTTGGATCGCCGACGCATTGAAACTCAACAAGAGCTTCCTCGTACGCCGAAGCGGCACAAAACGAGAGTTGTTCGAGGCTTTCAGAGTCCTATCCAGCTACATCAGGGAGGGAATAACCTCCGGAAGAACCTCCATCTGGATCGCCCAAAGGGAGGGAAGAACGAAGGATTCGGACGACCGGACCCAAGAGAGCCTCCTGAAAATGTTCTCCATCAGCGCGGAAGGCAACATCAAACAGAGTTTCATCGACTTGAACATCACCCCTATCAGCATCACTTACAAATACGACTCCTGCGACTACTTGAAAGCGAAAGAGTTCCAACAGAAAAGGGACAACGCAGATTTCAAAAAAAAGCCAGAAGACGATATAGAGAACATGAGAGTGGGCATGACCGGATACAAAGGGAACGTCAACCTCCAAATCACCCCAAGCATCTCAGACGACATAGACAAGTTGGTGGACGCCAACGACGACAGGCAGACCGTCATCGACAAGGTGGCGCAGATCATCGACCGCAAAATCCACCAAAACTACTTGATTTTTCCCCACAACTACGTAGCGATGGACAATCTCAAAGGGAACACCGAAAACCTGGGAATCCATTATACACAAGAGGACAAAAAGGATTTCGAAACCTATGTCGCGCAACAAATAGGGAAAATCGATTTGGAAAACAAAGACATCCCATTCCTGGAAGAGCGCTTCTGGACTATGTACGGGAACCCGCTCATCAACCAAATCGCAGCAAATAGTTAAGCGGTGACAAACACCTAACGAAAAAAAATATGAACAATCTATCTAACCGTTTGAGCCTCAAAGAGATGGCCTTAGACGACCGTCCCAGGGAAAAAATGTTGCAAAAAGGTGCGCAAGCACTCTCCAACGCAGAACTGATAGCCATACTGATCGGCAGCGGGAACAGTAAAGAGACCGCCGTTGATTTGTCACAACGGATCTTGACGGACAGCAACAACAACCTCGCGGAACTCAGTTCGAAAGAGATCAACCAATTAATGGAATACAACGGAATCGGAGAAGCCAAAGCGATCTCCATCGCGGCGGCTATGGAAATCGGGAGAAGACGCAGCCTGGAAAAGGCGCTCGACAAAGCCACCATCTCCGACAGCAAAGACGCCTACAATATTTTCAGGGGACTGACAGAAGACCTTCCCCACGAAGAGGTCTGGGCATTGTTCCTAAACAGAGCCAACAAAGTAATCGCGAAAAAGAAAATCAGCGCCGGAGGAACGGCCCTCTCCATCATCGACGTGAAAATCATCATAAAGGAAGCGCTGAACCTGCTGGCATCCGCCATCATCCTGGGGCACAACCACCCATCGGGAACAACACAACCCAGCAAGTCGGACATCGCGAGCACCGACAAAGTCGTGAAAGCATGTTCGTTCTTCGACATATTATTGTTGGACCATATCATCGTAGGAAAAGACTCCTACTACAGTTTTAACGACAATGGAGAAATAAAGAGATAAAACCAACATTCAAAAATCTCATCGACATGATTACCCTTTACACCGACTTCGAATCACCTAGGCTCACCTATATCTGCGAACACCTTTTCCGCGCGATTCTCGGCCACGAACTGAGGATTACCACAAACGACGAAGACAAAGCGGACATACGTTACTCCGAGAAAACGAAAAACTCCGTACTCACCATACGTCCATACGGTCTCCTAAACGAAGAGGATATCCACGAGCAAAAAATTTCCGCAATCTCTTGGGAGGGCCTTCCCGCATTCTTCGCCACGGAAGGAGACATTCCATTCGACCTCTTCTCGGCAGCATTCTACCTACTCTCCAGGTATGAGGAATACACATCCAAAATTACGGACAAGCACGGAAGATTCACCGTCCAAGAAAGTGCGGCGTTCCAACTTCACTTTCTGGAGGAGCCGCTCGTCGACCTTTGGGCAAACAAACTGGCGGCACTACTACCCGACATCGGAGAGCCGGAAAACCCGCCCTCATTCACATTCATACCGACGATCGACGTGGACAACGTATTCGCCTTCCGCAACAGAGGTCTCCTCGGCACACTCTTCTGTCTCATGAAAGATTTCAAAAAAGGCAAGAAAGAATTATTCAAGCTTCGGTTAAAGGTGGCGCTACGGAAACAGGAAGACCCTTACTTCAACCTAAAAGAGGTGGCGGAAATGCACCGCGGATTACAACAGAAGCCTTACTTCTTCTTCCACTGCGGATGTTTCGGGGAGAAGGACAAAAGGGTCGTGTTCCCAAGCCGTAGATACAAGAAGGTCAGACAAGAAATCGACAAAGACATCGTCGCCGGACTGCACCCCTCCTACCACTCATCCAAACATGACTGGTTGTTCAAACTAGAGAACAAGGCGCTCGTGCGTTGCCTAGGGAGAGAGACGAAACACAACCGTTTCCACTACCTAAGGTTCACCCTGCCGGATAACTACGAGAAACTGATTCAACTAGGCATCGAAACCGACTGGTCGCTCTGCTACTCCGACAACCCGGGATTCCGCGCCAGCACCTCCTTCCCGTTTCGCTTCTTCAACCTCATGACAAACCAAGAACGTCCGCTGACGATTTACCCGACAGCGGTGATGGACAAAAGTTTGAAAAAGAACCTCATGCTATCCACCGAAGAGAGCAAGAAATTCATCTCAGACATGGAAAGCAAAGTGAAGGACGTGAAGGGAACATTCATCACGCTTTTCCACAACGAGCACCTGACCGACGAGATGGACTGGAAGGGATGGAAACAGCTCTACCAAGAAATCCTTGACGAGCGGAAAATGAAATGAGTTAACATCCATCCAGTGAAGAGTATTCCAAATTAAATTTTATCATATATCAAAAAAATCAAGTCAACAATAGATATTTGTTATAATATTCTTTGCAGAACACAAAGAATAGGCTACATTAGCACAGTTATATATTAAAATAAGAAAATTATGCGGAATGAATATTTTGTACAATCGAAAGCGTTGAATTCAAGTGTTCTAAGGACAAGAATAGAAAAGAATAGAAAACGCCCAACCATATCCAATTTAGTAAGTTATTCACTATAGATTCGGAGGGAAGGAATGTTTATTAACATGAAAAATCTTAAGGAGATTACTTATGGCTAAATTGTATTATGCGTTCACAAACAAAACAATCGACGCAGGAACCAAATGCGCCGTGTATCTTTTTTTCGGCTCACTCACAGAAGCAGACAAAGCGCAATCATTGCGTTGTCATATACACGACCCCAAATTTTCATTGGACTATTATTTAGACCCGATACAGTTAGGCTCTATGACTGTATTCGAGCCAGACTCCACATGGTTGGAAAATCGATATTTCCCCAGGGACGCCAAGATTGGAACACTCGAGATTGTGTTTCCCGACCAATTATCAGGAGGAACCTTTACCATGGACTTCCAACTTCAAAACAATGTCGAAGACTCGCTCGATGCGCCAACCTCCTTACCAAACATATTAGATGTGAGGGATTATCTATTAAACTGTTCGACACTAAATCCCAAGGATAACGTCTCGCTGAACGTAATCAATAATTTCCTCACCACCTCCATAACGATAACGAGTCCACAAGGTCCGATCATAGAAAATGCTTATTGGGCAGCGAGCGACGATATCAAATACAGACAGACGTCATCGACTCGGAAATCAAGCACCGTCCATTCGAACGAAATGATTTTCGCACACGTTCACACGAGAGGTCTATATGGAGGCAGTATCTACAACCAAGAGGGAGACCAGAAATCCGGAAGCCCTGTATCCGTCAAAGACAACACATGCATACTGGCCTGTCCCGCAAACAAATTTAGTCTTTCGGGGAACAAGATAAAACTGAGCATAGCGACCGACGAAAAAATGACACAAGGGAAAATCCGATTACCCGAATTAACATTTGATTCCAACGACATAAAAATAGACGCTCCCCAAACAATGTCCGTTAACGTCCTTACGGAAGCGAAGACTGAAGATTGGGAAAAAATCAGCGATGCTACATACCGAGTGGATTTCAGGCCTGGGGAAAATTCATATAAAGGAGACTTCGGATTTTCCTGGTTCAGGGTGGGAGACACAGGCACAAAGTTCCAAACCCATATCAACGACTCATCCTTCCTCGAAAACTTAGGATACCACTATGACCCTGATGGCAGTGTAGCCCAAGACCCAAATAACGGATACAACGGGGATTTCAAGGTGTCGCCAGAAATGATTGAGAGACATATCAAGGATTACCAACGGATACTCTTGCCCAACATGCGCAAAGGTTCTGGCACGAACGTCGTTGACGAGTTGCAAGACTCCGTGTATCTGGTTCCCCAAATGACGATAAGGAAAGGAATATCCGCCTCGCTTGACCTGCTCGTCAAAGGGAAAGGAGATGCGGAAGAGTTTAAATTCGTGTTTAGCAACCCTCAAGCGGGAAAAGGTGGCTTCCTTTCCGTGAGCCCCCAATCTGCGGGAAGTCTGGACTCGAGCAGCAAAGTCACCATCAAATGCATAAAAGAATTCTCCAAGTCTGTCAACCTTGACGTTTTCGCTTATGCGAAGAAGGGGGACGATGCGACCAAACGACTCTGCGGCTCACTCCGAATCCTTCCCAACGACATCTTGCACCAAAGAAACGTGGACGTTCTACTAATGAACATCTGCCATGGTCAAACCACTTCCGACGGATCAACCACCTTAATCAAAGGAGAGGAAAAGACCCAATTAACAGAAGAGAACCTAAAGAAATTCTACGACCAGGCGCTTGTAAACCTGAATGTGAAGAAAGTAGACATCAACATCGACAACATGAACGACCCACTCATGAAGAAATGCGAAGCCGAATTCCTTGACACGCCTAGAACAATCTATGACAGTTTTCTCGCCGTCGACAACAATGAAACATTGGAACTCAACGATGACTCAGATGAATTTGACCGACTTTTCTTTTTCATAGCGGATAATTATTTGGCCGACCATCCATCCATCAACAAGAATTGTTTCGTCATTGTAGCCATTCCTCTGGGAGGGGACCTGAACGGATACTCCTATTCGGGCAAAAGGTTTACCTTCTGCTTCTCCAATTGCAATCTGGCAACCCCAACCCATGAATTGGGTCATGCGCTCGGCCTTCCTCACACCTTTACAGGATGCACATCCCTAGCCAAATATGTATACCAATATGCATCGACAGACAACATCATGGACTACAGCCACCAATACGACGTGGAACGTCAATCCTTTTTCTATTGGCAATGGAAATCTATGAACGCATTTATGGAATAAAATCACATGAGAAATTTATTTTTTTTATTAATCACCTTTAGTCTCGTAATCCACCCTTTCGGAAACGCGAGCGGTCAACAAAACATCAACAACATGGAAACAAAAGAAAAGACAACGGAATTGAACTACTACGAGAATCCCAGATACCAAGGCAAACCGAATTTCTTCGTGGCGGACGATGGAAATTACGTTTACCATTGCACCATCAGTGTGGACGAACACACCAGACCTGACGATTTCCGACTAATTCAAAAAAATTATTACAGGAACGGAGAACCGAAACAAATCATCATATTCAGTCTGGGCTTCTGTATAAGCGAAGAGACCTTTGACGAAAACGGTTATATGACGGGGAAGAGAGCTCCCGATCCGAGCGAAAGGAAAATCGAAGGGATGGACTACGCTTCCTTTTTCGAGAAAGAGGGTTGGTTCGACCGTAAAACAGGGCGGACCGCTTTCCGGAAAGAACCTTACCCGACCAATACAGGGGAATTCACCAGGGAGGTATTCCACAACATCACATTCCACTCTTCTGCCAAAAACCCCACAGTCGAGAAAATATCCATCAGCGGAATTTCCCAAATACCCTTGCCTTTCCTAAAAAAATACGGGAAACCGGCAGACGACGGAGAATACTATCTTGATGGCAGAAAACCAACAAGCAAGTGGGAGAAAGGAAGAGGCATCGGGCAATTAGAAATCACCTATACAGTCAACAAAGAGACAAGAGAATATGAGGTGAGCTGGGAATACAGAACAAAAAAAGAGTGATGGCTCAGAAGAGACAACAACTCAAATTTTAATTTGGCAAGACTATTTAGAAGCTGTTTAAAAATTTGCGAAAAAAGTTTCTTA
>JAZLJL010000104.1:0-18131 GCA_045617845.1 Paludibacteraceae bacterium
GCTTTTTATGGATACTTTTTGTCTATTTTAATCATTTCCTCAGTCACAATGGAACCCCATTGCTCCTATCGGAAATAATCAAAATATCCTAAAAAGTCTCTCATAAAAATCTCCAATAAAAAAATTTAAACAGCTTCTAATGTTATGGTACAATAATTTCCACAAAGTGGTTGTCCTTTTTCCCTAGAAGATTGGCGGTTCTCCGCGTGTTTTTACATGTGAACTTTTTGTTTCACTTTTTTTAAGCCGTAAAGTGTGGAAATCTCAAAAAATATCATTACATTTACCACGTTTTTAACGCATAAAATATTACGGAAATGAGAAAACTATTTACATTAACTGCAGCTATGCTTTTAGCAGCTGGTTGTTTTGCACAATACAGCTTGTCATACAAAGCTAATCAGCTTCGTATCGGCGACTACCGCAATATGAAGCAAATCGAATATCAGGAGCAAGGCGAAGCCGGAGCCAACCAATATTGGGATTTCTCGAAGGCCAAGGTGCTCAAGGATATGTATATCGACCAACAGGAAGATCTTAACGCAGTTGCTGAAGAGGGCTATCGCCTAAGCTGCGATGAGGGTGGAACAAAGCATACTTTGTTCGAAATCACCAAGTCCGAGAAGAGATACTTCGGTATGATTACTCCTGGCGGTAAGATTGAGTTCGAACAGCCTATCGTCGATTTGATGTTCCCGCTCTCTTATAAAGATACGAAGGCAGGCATCATGGATGGAGCTTATATTCCAAATAACGGAGAGCCTTCCCTTATAAAAGGTAATTATATGACGAAGGCTGATGCATGGGGTACCCTCGTGTTGCCAGACGGAAATACTTACCGTAACGTTCTCCGTGTGAAAGTGACTAAAGACTATAAGCAAAATTATGGTAAGACTAGTTACACGATCCACACGACCCGTTATCAATACTTCGCTGAGGGCGCTCGTTATCCGGTGCTCATCGTAGTGGAGAGCGAGACTTCTTCCGATTCCGGTTGCAAGTGTGGCGGTAAATATGCCGAGATGTTCATGGAGACTCCTGCCGTTTATGAGAATGACGCTATCAAGTCCGCTCCTAAGAACAACGGATTCGAGTATGCTGCCGAATTCAACTATTTGGCTTCTCCGAACCCATTCTCAGAGAGCATCAATTTGGCGTTCACTTTGGGTGCTGACGCTAAGGTGACTGTAGATATCTTGGATATCAATGGCCGTCTCTTGAACACTTTCATGAGCGAGCAACTCTCTTCCGGCCAATACTCGTATAACTTCAACGCTTCTGGTTTGACTCCAGGTCAGTATGCGTTGCGTATCCAAGTGGGTGACGAAACTTATACCAATATGATGTTGAAGAACGAATAATTCTTCTTGACAATTGGTTCTATTTATAGGAGGCTGCCTTTGTGCAGCCTCTTTTTTTCTGTTGGCTTTTTTTCTTGTGTGAAAATTTAACTATGTGACGTAGTATGTGAAAAAATGTTTATATTTGTCTCGTAAAAGATAGAATACAAAAATGGGCTTATTACAAGAGAAATTGTCTAAGTATACCGAGCCGCAGAAAGTGAAGGCTTTGGGGGTATACCCTTACTTTAGAGTGATAGAGAGTGAACAAGACACCGAAGTGGTCATGAATGGCAGGAAGGTGTTGATGTTCGGTTCGAATAGCTATCTTGGTTTGACCAATCATCCCAAAATAAAGGAAGCCGCTATTGAGGCGACTAAAAAATATGGTTCCGGGTGCGCTGGGTCCAGATTCTTGAACGGTACTTTGGACATTCATGTCGAATTGGAAAACAAATTGGCCGAGTTCGTCGGGAAGGAAGAGGCTCTTATCTTCTCCGCAGGCTTCAATGTGAACATGGGTGTCGTTTCCATGCTTACGGGCCGCGAGGATTATTTGATTTTTGATGAATTGGATCATGCTTCCATTATGGCTGGCAAACAAATGTCCTTCTCCAAGACTTTGAAATTCAAGCATAATGATATGGACTCCTTGGAGAAGAAACTCCAAATGTGCGAGCCTGACAAGGTGAAGTTGATTGTTGTCGACGGCGTGTTCAGTATGGAAGGCGATGTCACGAAATTGCCAGAAATCGTTTCCCTCTGCAAAAAATACAATGCGAATGTCTATGTTGACGAGGCACATAGTTTGGGCGTTTTTGGTAAACAGGGACGTGGTATCTGCGACCATTTTGGCTTGACCAAGGATGTGGATGTCATCATGGGTACATTCAGCAAGTCGCTCGCTTCCATCGGAGGTTTCTGCGCCGCTGATTCTAGTGTGATCAATTATCTCCGCCATAACGCAAGGCCATATATCTTCAGCGCAAGTATCACCCCTGCCGCTACGGCTTCCGTGCTCGCCGCTCTCGAAATCATGAAGAATGAGCCTGAGAGAATGGAACATCTCTGGAAAATAACCAAGATGGCTCTGGAAGGATTTAGAAACTTGGGATTCGAAATCGGACACACCGAGACTCCTATCATACCGCTCTTCATCCGCGACAACGAGAAGACCTTCTTGTTCACGAAACTTCTTTTCGAAGACGGCATCTTCGTAAACCCTGTCGTTAGCCCTGCTGTCCCTTCGGACGACACTTTGATCCGTTTCTCCTTGATGGCCACACACACGGAGGAGCAGGTCGCTATCGCTTTGGACAAAATTGGAAAGGTCGGAAAGAAATTGGGTGTCATTGCATAACCCGTTTCCCTTCTATTGATATTGTGCGTCCCATACATGTTTTTTCGACAAGTATGGGCGCTTTGTGAAATATAACATCTATATAATATGAATTATTGGTTCGAATGTAAGGTCTCTTACACAAAATTGGACGATTCCGGTAAGAACAAGAAAATGTCTGATATATACTTGGTGGATGCGCTTTCTTTCACCGAGGCGGAGAAACGCGTTACAGAGGAGGTTAGTCTCTTCGCTAGCGCTTATGAGAATGGTTTTACCATCGAGGGCATCAAACATGTGAAGATCGGTGAAATCTTTGGCGAGGACATCGAATGTGAGAAGTGGTTTAGGTGTAAAGTGAACTTCGTCACCGTGGATGAGGTTTCCGCAAAGGAGAAAAAGGTGTCCAGCGTTATGCTCGTGCATGCGGATGATATGCAGGAGGCGTTCAAGAACTTGAAGGAGGGCTTGAAGGATACTATTTCTGATAGTGATATCGTCAGCATGTCGGAAACTTCAATCGCGGATATTTTCCACTATAACGTACCGGCTTAATTTTATAAAAAAGGAGGACTTTATGTCATCCATCGCAGATAGAATAAAGGAAATCAATTCATCCCTGCGTGAAGGGACTAGGTTAGTGGCTGTCTCCAAGTTCCATCCCGTCGAGGCGATCAAGGAGGCGTATGATGCCGGACAACGTGTCTTCGGAGAGAATAAGGTGCAGGAGTTGGTGTCGAAAAAGGATTTGTTGCCTTCCGATATCTCGTGGCATTTCATCGGACATCTACAGACTAACAAGGTGAAGCAGATTGTGCCTTTCGTCTCGCTGATCCATAGTGTGGATACTGAGCATTTGTTGGCGGAGATTGACAAACAGGCCACTGCGTGTGGTAAGACGGTGGATTGTCTCCTTGAGGTGCACGTCGCGCGTGAGGAGACAAAGTTCGGTTTCGGTTTGGATGATGTGCGCACTTTTTTCGAAACGGGTGCTGATAAGAGTTACGGGCATGTGCGTATCGTCGGTATTATGGGAATGGCTTCCCATGTGGACGACGAGGATGAAATCCGTAAGGAGTTCCATTCCTTGCGCAGTTTGTTCGATGAGGTGAAAAAGAGGTACGCTCCTTGGTTCTCGGAACTTTCCATGGGTATGTCCGGCGATTACCAAATCGCTATGCAGGAGGGGAGCACACTGGTCCGTATCGGCACATACATCTTTGGGGAACGCCTCGCTAAATAGAAGTTTCCCCATCTCATCTTCACGCATATCCGGGAGAATGCGAATGCGTTATCCGATTTTTTGTTAATACCTAATTTTATTATTATAGAGGCTATGGGCTGATTGCTCATGGCCTTTGTCTTTCCTGTTCGTGCCGGACGTCCGGTACTTTCCGGATGCTTTTCTGTCGCTTGCTTCTTCTCAATATCTTTTGAATGCATTGCCTCCTTTGCATTCGTGCAATTTTTGCACACATCGGATAGAACATTTTTCGTGAATTTTAATAGAATTGTAATCAACCATTTACATCCGAACCGTTAATATTTTGGCACAAAAATTTGTCGGGTGTGCAAACTTGGCGTAACTTTGCACAGTTTTAACAAAAATGAGTATTATGGCAAATGGATTTGTTCAGTACTTTGAGAATGCAATAACAGAGTTTTGGGATATGAAGGCGATGACGGATTATGTCGCCAAATCAACATTCACATTTAGTCAAGTCGGAGAAGAGGTTGCGAAACTTCACATCCTTTTTGATGAATTGCATATTCAGAAAAATGATAAGATCGCTTTAGTGGGAAAGAATACGCCGCAATGGGCCATCACTTTTATGGCTGCGGTCACTTATGGCGCTGTGATTGTGCCTATCCTTCAGGATTTCCATCCGAATGATGTGCAACATATCATCAACCATTCGGAGTCCAAACTTTTGTTCTTGAGCGATAACCAGTGGGAAAACTTGGATGAAAACAAATTCCAATTCATACGTGGGGTCTTCTCCATCTCAGATTTCCGTTGCCTCTACCAGGCGCCGGGAGAGTCTATCCAGATGACCTTGAAACAATTGCCCCAACATTTTGCGCAGCGCTATCCGAATGGGTTCCGCAAGGAGGATGTCAAATATAGCGACAAGGATGACGCCGAGGTGGCTATGATCAATTACACGTCAGGTACGACTGGTTACAGTAAAGGTGTGATGCTTACGGGTGAGAACATGTGCGGAAACCTTGATTTCTCCGGCACGACCAATTTGGTCGGACGCGGATATGAAATCTTGACCTTCCTGCCTTTGGCGCATGCCTATGGTTGCGCGTTCGATTTCTTGGCTCAGTTCGTGCATGGTGCTCATATCACGTTCCTCAATAGAATTCCAAGCCCGAAGATTTTGCTGAAGGCGATGGAAGAGGTGAAGCCTACGGCCGTCTTTACGGTGCCGCTTATCATAGAGAAAATTTATAAGAATAACATATTGCCGCAGTTGAACAAGACTTCCATGAAGTTGGCGACCAGTATACCTATCTTATCCGGAAAGGTTTATTCGGAGATCCGTAATGCTTTGGTGAAGACTTTCGGTGGGGAGTTTAAACAACTGATTATCGGTGGCGCCCCAATCAATAAGGAGGTAGAGGATTTCTTGTTGAAGATTAATTTCCCATTCTCCGTCGGCTATGGTATGACCGAGTGCGGACCTATCATCAGTTTCGATGAGTGTAAGGACTGCGCGCCTCACTCCGCAGGACGGGCTGTCGTCGGTATGCAGATCCGCATCAATTCGTCCGACCCTCAAAATATTCCGGGGGAAATCCAGGTGAAGGGTAGAAACGTGATGAAGGGTTATTATAAGAATGAGGAGGCGACCGCCCAGACTTTCACCGAAGATGGTTGGATGCGTACGGGTGACATCGGCGTCATAGACAAAAATGGTTTCTTGTTTATCAAGGGACGCTCCAAAACGATGATTCTCGGTCCTAACGGCCAAAACATCTATCCGGAGGAAATCGAGTCTAAATTGAATAACTTGCCTTTCGTCTCTGAGAGCATCGTCATCCAACGTTCGGAGAAAATTGTCGCTTTGGTTTATCCGGACTATGCTGCGATGGATGAAATGGGTATCCAACGCGCTGACTTGGACACGATCATGGATGAACAACGCAAGAAACTCAATGAACAACTTGCCGCTTATGAGCGTTTAACTTCCATCATCATTCATCCTACTGAATTCGAAAAGACTCCTAAGAAGTCTATCAAAAGATATCTCTACGAGAATATTTGATTTATTTACCTAAACTTATAAAAAGAAAATGCAGTATTACGAAGGAAAATTTAATCAGTTATTGGAGAAATCAATTCGGGAGAATTGGGATTTGCCAGCTTTGACTAATTATGTGACGGGGGAGACTTACTATTACAAGGATGTCGCTTCCGCTATCGAAGAGGTGCATATCCTTTTTAAGGAATTGGGTATCCAAGCTGATGACAAAATCGCTTTGGTGGGTAAGAACACGCCTGAATGGGCTATCTTATTTGCCGCCACTGTGTCTTATGGCGCTATCATCGTCCCAATCCTTCAAAATTTCCCGTTGGATGACATCCATCATATCGTGAACCATTCGGAGTCTAAAGTCCTTTTCGTGAGCGATAATTTGAAGGACCAGATCCAAGAGGATCATGTCAAAAGGGTGAAGTGCATCTATTGTTACACGGAGAAGTATTGCCTCCATTCGAGCACTAAGTCGGCGATCCCTCATAAGATACAGGAATTGCGCGACGCACTGAAGGATAAGTTCCCTTCCGGTGTTTCCAAAGAGGACATCAAGTATGCTGTAAGAAAAACGGATGATGTGTTCGCCATCAACTACACTTCCGGTACGACTGGCTTCAGCAAGGGCGTGATCCAAACGCATGGTAATATAGAGGGTAACCTCGGTTTCGCTTTTGAACATGGCTTGTCTTGCAAGGGAAACAAAATCCTCACGTTCTTGCCGCTCGCGCATACGTATGGGTGTACGCTTGACTTCCTTTCGCAAATCACGAACGGTTCGCATATTACATTCTTGAATAAGCTCCCGGCTCCGAAAACGCTTGTCAAGGCTTTCGAAACGGTACGCCCGAATGTGATTTTCACTGTTCCGTTGGTCGTCGAGAAGATCTATAGGTCGGTGGCTGAGCCTATCTTGGCGCGCCATGCTTCCGATATGACGGAGGAACAAATGGAACAGAACATCTATCCGAATGTGCGTAATATGCTGATCCAGCTCTTCGGCGGTGAATTCAAACAGGTGATCATCGGCGGCGCTCCTTTGAACGCTGAAATAGAGGAATGCCTTAAGAAATTGAAGTTCCCTTTCGCTGTCGGCTATGGCATGACGGAGTGCTCTCCGCTCATCAGTTTTATCGGGCTCGAGCGTTTCGTGACTACTTCCGTCGGCATCGTCTTGAAGAATATGGATGTCAAAATCGATTCGAAAGATCCTGAAAATGTGGCCGGAGAGATTCTTGTGAAGGGGCAAAACGTGACCTTGGGCTACTACAAGGACCAAGAGGGTACCGAGAAGGCCTTTGATGAGGACGGCTGGTTCCGTACAGGCGATATCGGCACTATGGACAAGGAACGATATCTCTTCCTAAAGGGGCGTTGTAAGACGATGATTTTGGGACCTTCGGGGCAGAACATCTATCCAGAGGCGCTGGAGGCGAAACTGAATAATCTTCCGTTCGTGTCGGAGTGCCTGGTAATCAAGAGCGGGGAAAAGTTGGTCGCTTTGGTTTATCCGGACTTTAAAGCGATGGATGAAATCAATATGGACCAGAAGGAACTGAACCGCATCATGGAGGATAATAAAAAGAACTTCAATAAAATGGTGGCGAACTATGAGCAGATTTCCGAAATCCGCTTGTATCCTAACGAGTTCGAAAAGACACCTAAGAAGAACATAAAACGTTATTTGTACGAGAGCCGTAAGGAGGAATAGGCTTGGTATGAATGAGGAAATGGGCGGAGCATTTTTGTGTTCCGCCTTTTTTGTTCGCTTTTTATCCGTTTTTTTTTATCTTTGCTTATGTCATATGATTGAAAAACGTAATTGGATTAGAATATGGAAGAAGAAAAAGTATATGCTTTTATAAAGGAAATTGCTGATGACCATTTTCCCAGGAAAGAGAAAATCACCCGTGCGGATGTCGCTTCCATCCTCAAGGATAAGTATCGTGTGGATTGTGCGGATGGCGCGGAAATGAGCCGTAGGGTTTATGCCGCTTATATTCATTCCGGTAAACCTGAATCTATCCGTTGGACGGTCGTGTCCAACAATGGAGGTATGAGCGTGGTCGACCAGTATGAATTGAACGCCCGCTTGGATGGCGATGAGGCTTTGTCTGCCCTGCCGATTGTGGAAAAGGACTTAGGCTTGTCGCGTGACCTTTTGTCCGAAGCTAAATCTAGCGTGGAGGATGTCTTGAAGATTGAGTTGGCAAAGGATGTCGCTTCTCTACACAAGTGGCTGCAAGGCACGAGCGCGATTGACGAGGTGCGCGAGAAGAGCCTCTCCTTGATGCACAATTATGGAAAGATGGTGGACGGTTACAAGGCTGCCGAGAATGGCGTGAGGACGGATATCCATGATTTTGTGGAACTGCGCGCTTCCGTCAATTCCACTTTCCTCCAATATGCGAATGCCTTGGTGGATGTGTTCGGTGATTCCATCAAAGTGGTGGCGCCGCAACTCTTCGATTTCGACAAGGTGGGCTATCTGGATGTCTCGGCTATGCAGAAACGTACGCAGTTGGAGTTCGATAAATTGGACGAGAACTGCACGGTCCTCTTGGGCGAGGTCGCTTCGCATTTCAACCAGACGGTCAACCAATTGCCTATGTGGCTGAAGGTGAACCGCTCTGTCGGTCCTAGGGCCGGTTTGTATGGTTCCCTCGTGATGGGAGCGGTCTCATATCTCAATCATTGGCTCGACGCTCAGGAGAAGTCTGTCCGTGTGCGCAATGAATATGTCAAGCTCGAACAGGGTGTCATGAAAGACCGCCAACAGATGAGCGGGGATTTGCTCCGTCTCGCTAAGATCCATAAGGTGATGAACGATTTATATATCCCTTCCGCCTCTCTGTTCATGCGACATGCTGACTCTGTCCTATCCTCTGATTTGAAGAATTTGTTGGATAGTGTTTACCAAGGGGACCTTCTCCCGCTGAAGAAGGAACGCGATGAACTCTTGGCGCGTTGCAAGGATTTGGAGAGAAGCATCAATGACCATAATGAAAACATATCGCTCTTCGATGCCCAATTGGTGGAGATGAAGGGAATGTTGAACTCCCAAAAAGACAACTACGACCATGCCATGGAGCGTAAACCGACGGAGCCTGGATTGATGAAACGTATTCTCACCTTTGGTGTCGCCCAACGTGAATATGGTAGACGTCTGTTGGAATGGGACGAACAGGATGGTCTGCTTGTGAACGCTTACCAGGATACCTTGATGGATGTTGAGGAGGGCTCCGAAGACCGCAATTCGCATGCCGCCCAACTGGAACGCGACAAGAAGGAGTATGAGGCTTGCAAGACTAGGGTTGAAGACCTGAACAAGCAAATCGCCCAACGGTTGAACTGTTCTCCTCAACAGAAGGCGGATGTCCTCAAACATTTGAGGAACCTTTTGCCTTTGCTCCATACCGGTAAGGCAATCGTGGAGAATAAGCTTGATGATAGCCTGTTGGACGTCTATGTCCCTTCCCATGTGGATGAGGTGTTGTCGCTGCCTGATGATGTGGAACGCAACTTGCATGGCTTTGTCTCGAAGGTTTGCTCGGAAATCAAGGATTCGGGTGTCGAGATTTCTCGCTCCGTTTTGCGCGACTTCGGACTTTCCGAGGCTGAGATGACTGTCGAATTGAGCCAGTCCGCACTCTCCGCAGTGGAGAAAACTTCCGAATTGCTGAAGAACTGGAGCTATCTGCAGACTCAACAGATGAAGTCTCAGTTGTCCGAGGCGGTCTACAAGAATGAAATGGAACGTTTGAAGACGGATTTCCGTTCCGCCATGTCCGACATCGACCAAAGAAGTAAAATCCTCGTGGAGGTGATGAAAAGGGCGAATACGGCAGCGGATAAAGATGAACTGCGCAGGGCTTTGGCTGATCTGTCGGGCATACCGGAAGCGGAAATGACCGAAAAGGATTTGGAGGATATATTGTCTGGAAAGAAAATTTTGAAGATTTAATATGTCGAATTATAGAAGGGAGAAGACAAGGGAGAAGTTCGGCTTCGATTCTGAGAAGGAGGTCGCTAAGGCTAAAGCTGCAAAATGTACGGCTGAGCAGGAACGCAAACGGAAGGCGATGCGTCGTGAAAGAATCGAATCGAACTCGCTCTATCGTGTTTTGATTGGCGGGGCGATCGGTTTCGACATCTTAGATGCGGTTGTTGGTTTCATCGAGGGAGTGGGGGATTTGTTGTCTGGCGTCGTAGGTGTCGCCTACGTCTACCTGAGTTTATGCGTGGTGAGGTCGTTGAGGCTGACGATGGCGGTGCTGTGCGTCTCTTTGACCGATTTGTTGATCGGACTGATACCCGTGGCGGGAACGGTGGTCGACATCTTCTTCTGCGGTAGCTACATCAACCGCATGATGATTAAGGGCTTTGTGGAGGATGACAGAAAGGCGAAGCGTAGGGTGAACCTAATTTCCTCGGCGGGATTCATTGTGGTTGTAGGCCTGTTTTGGTTGGTGAAAACATTGATAGGACGTATGAGCTTTTAGAAGCGCTGAAATAGAAGGACAGGAGAAAGTCCCTGTTGCGGGACGACTCTCCTCCTCCCTCTGATATTTTCCTTCTAAAGTTTTTTAGGATAGCGTCGGCTGAGACGCTGCGTCGTTGATAAGCATCTGAACTTAGAAGCTTGGAACATGATGCATATTCCGACATTAGACAAAAGATTTTTCCTGTGATGTTTCCGCTTGCTGATTTTTGACGAGTTATGGCGTGCCTTATTATATTCGATGAAAGTTTGTGTTTTTGTTTTATTATCACTATATTTAAGAAAATAATTCTGTTTTTGTCGCCAGCCGTGCGTCTCTATTGTAAAGGCTCGGAGCTCGATGATGAGAAATCTTTGCCGGATTATCGGATGATGATGGCTATTTATTTGCTTAGAGATTGGGGCTGGAAAAGAACTAAACTGGAACCGTCGAACGTGTTGACTCAATGAAGAATGTTACTAATTTATGTGAGAAAGCGGGCGATAGTGGAGAAAGATGCGGGTGCTGAAATCTTGGCTTACGATGTGATAGGGCGTCTTGTCGCTCATTATGATGCGGCAAAACATGACTTTGTGGATGATTCGGTCCCGCACGTTGGTGTCTATGTCATCAGGTATGGTGATGTGGCGAAATGCGTCACGATTCCATGACGGGATTGCGTGCAAAAACACTTTTGTCCGAGATGTTAAATGAATTATTCTAAAAAAAGGAAATATGAAAACCGTTATTTGTAGATTTTGGGCTTTTATATGTTGCCTGATAATGGCGACAAGTGTATGTGGGGCAGTAGATGAGGAAGGTATTCCCCAACTAGTGGGTGATGGCTCCACCGAGAACCCATATCAAATCAAAAATGCCGACGATCTTTATTGGTTCGCCGAACATATAAATCACGGCAATGAAAATGAGAAATGTATAACTCTGCAAATAAATGAATATGATATATTTTTTAATTCATCTTATGAAAAAAAATAAGTTTTTTCTCGCCCTCATGGGCGCAATTCTGCTGAGTGCCAATGTGCTTGCAGGCGGACCTTTGTACGATGAGAACGGATTCGCCATAAATCCCGAGAATCCTAATCAGTATCAGGAGCCAACTGTAACCGATGGCGTTTATCAAATCGCCAATGCTGGAAATCTCTATTGGTTCGCTGATTTTGTGAACAACGGTAACACCAGCGCCAATGCCGTACTTACAAGCAACATCATAGCAAACGAAAATCTTCTCTCGTCATTGAAAAAAGATGAAGATGGAAATGGAAATGTTATCAATGGCTCTGATTTCAAAGCGTGGACCCCTATAGGAAATTCAGATGTCTATTACACAGGTACTTTCGACGGAAATGGCCATACCATCCGCGGACTGTATTTCAACGATGAAAGTACGGAATATGTGGGCCTGTTCGGATACATCGATGAATCCGCCAAAGTCCAGAACGTGGGCTTGGTTGATTCCTATTTCAAGGGCTACCAGTATGTCGGTGGCGTGGCCGGGTATAACAAAGGCACAGTCAGCAACGTTTACAACACGGGCGCCGTAAGCGGGGAAAACTTTGTCGGCGGCGTGGTCGGGTATAATGATGGCGGCACCGTCAGCAACGCGTACAACACGGGTTCCGTGAGCGGATCTGGCGACTATGTCGGTGGCGTGGTCGGGGCGAACTATGGCACGGTCAGCAACGCGTACAACACGGGCTCCGTGAGCGGATCTGTCGACAATGTCGGTGGCGTGGTCGGGTATAGTTTCAATGGCACAGTCAGCAACGTGTACAACACGGGCTCCGTGAGTGGAAATGGCGTAGGTGTCGGCGGCGTGGTCGGTAATAACTATGGCACGGTCAGCAACGTGTACAACACGGGCTCCGTGAACGGAACAGACGGCTATGTCGGCGGCGTGGTCGGGGATAATGATGGCGGCACCGTCAGCAACGGCTTCTTCAATACGGAAGTGACTTGCGAAAATTGCGATGTCGTTGAGGGCACAACGGGCATGTCGTCTGGAGAATTCGCCGATGGTACTGTCGCAAGGCTCCTGCACGACTGGTGCGAAATGGACGGCGGAGTTTGCAAGGAAGGCGGCCTGAACGGCTCCATCTGGGGGCAGGACCTGACAAAGGAAAATTCCCTGCCTGACTTCAGCGGCAAGATTACCGGTACATTGTATCTGTTGACTTTGGTGACTTTTGATGAAGATTCCCGTACATATCCGACGGAATATATGAAGGAACTTGGGCTTGAACTTCCTACGGACCTTGTACGCGAAGGCTATGTTTTCGCGGGCTGGTCCACGAAGCAGGTCTCGACCTCCATGGCCGATATCGTGACTTCCATCGCGAAGGGCGCAACAGGCGCAAAAACGTTCTACGCGCAGTGGATGAAGGTGAGTGAAGAGGGCGTGTACGAAATCGCTACGGCTGTGGACCTTTACAAGTTCGCTCAACTCGTGAATGGCGGCGCTATCGACATCAAAGGCAAGTTGACTGCTGATATCTGCGTGAACGCTTGTGGTGAAGGCGAGTCCGTGCTCAAGGCTGACGGATCTTTGAATGGAGACGGTTCCAACTTCACGCCGTGGACTCCGATTGGAACATCCGCGCAAAAATTTATTGGAACTTTCGATGGCGCTGGCCATACCATCAGCGGATTGTATGTTGATGGCGCCGAATATGCGGGACTTTTCGGATATGTCTTTGTTGATAATATTAATGGTGAAGATGAAAAAGGCGTTGTGAAAAATGTAGGTATCGAGGATTCCTACATCAGCGGAATAAAATATGTCGGCGGCGTGGTCGCGTATAACGAGGGACGCACTTTAAGCGTCTACAATGCGGGAAATGTTACCGGTTCCGGCTCTGGTTGCGCTACTGGTGGCGTGGTCGGATATAACGTTGGCCTGGTCAGTGATGCTTATAATGCGGGAGCTGTGAAATCCTCCGTGAACGATTGCTCGACGGGTGGAGTGGTCGGCCTTAATGCGGGTTTTGTCTTTTATGTCTATAATATCGGTGCGGTAAGTGGTGGCGCTAACGTGGGCGGAGTCGTTGGGAGTAACAGCAGTATGATTTCTAAAGCCTACTACAATACAGAAGTTTTTACAGGGAATGCCGTTGGTTCCGGAAATCTGCCTAATCCAGCCGCTGGTAAGACGGCTGTGGAACTTTCGTCCCTTGAAATTGTGGACCTGGTTTCCGACAAAGATCATGTGGGGTCGTCGGCCTGGGTGGTTGGTTCCGGCAGGGTTGTCATGAGCGATAATAAGTTGGTGTACAAACTCCCTGGCCTAAAAGGGTTCAGTTCGCAGCCTGAAATTGTCCTTATGCAAGCGAACGACCAGAATGTGTTTGAAATCGGCTCTGCCCAGGAACTCAAGGGGTTTGCGGAGTACGCGGGCAGTGGCGCAATTTCAATCAACGCCAAGCTGACTGCGGATATCTGCCTGAATGCCTGCGGAGCGGGCGAATCTGTACTTGATGCCAATGGCTCGTTGAATGGTGACGGCGCTAATTTTGAACAGTGGACTCCAATCAACATCGCTTCTATGAGTACGAATATGTCGCTTGACGGCAACGGCCATACCATCAGCGGGCTTTATTTCCGCAACGCAGACAAGGACAGTGTCGGCTTTTTCGGCAGTCTGCAAGGAACAGTCTCCATCAGCAACTTGGGCATCGAGGATTCCTATATTGAAGGGAACGATAATGTAGGAGTCTTTGTCGGAGTAAACGACAACTCCAACTTGACGATTACGAACTGTTTCGGCGCGGGTTACGTGAAAGGGAATGGTTATGTTGCTGGCTTTGTCGGGCAGTCAAAAGGCGGTTTGAACATCGCGAATAGTTACAGCGTAAGTATTGTGAATGGAGAAGATTATACTGGCAGTTTTATTGGGAGTGGTGCTTTGGCAAACGTCGCAAACAGCTTTTTTCTTAATGGCAGTTCCAACGTTGGCGGCACCCAAAAATCCGCTGATGAATTCCACGACGGCACGGTTGCTGTGCTTCTGCACAACTACGACAAAAATGACGTTAACGGCCTCGTCTGGGGTCAGGACTTGACAAATGCGAATTCCTTGCCGGACTTCAGTAGCAAAATTGGCACTCCGTATTCTTTGATATTGCATACATTTGATGGTGATACCCGCAAGTACCAGACGGAATATGTGAGCGAAATGGGACTTGAACTTCCTACGGATTTGACTCGCGAAACTCATGTTTTCTTGGGCTGGTCTACGAAGGAAACTGCGGAATCTTCCGCTGACATCGTGACTTCCATCGCGAAGGGCGAAACAAGCGAAATGGAATTCTATGCGCAGTGGATGAAGGTGAATTCCGAACAGGTGTTCGAAATTGCCTCAAAGGAAAATCTTTACGAGTTCGCAAAATGGACAAATATGGGCTTCGTCATCGATGCTAAATTAGTTGCAGACATCTGCCTGAATGTTTGTGGTGAAGGCGAGTCCGTGCTCAATGCTGACGGATCTTTGAATGGTGACGGTTCCGAGTTCACACAGTGGACCCCGATTGGAACGGAAACCCAAAAATTCAAAGGAACTTTCGATGGCGCAGGCCATACCATCAGCGGATTGTATTTTAATCAAGATGCAAGTAATGCAGGACTTTTCGGGAGAAGTACGAAAGGTGGTTCTATCAAGAATGTCGGCGTGGTGGACTCCTATATCAAGGGTAAGAATAATGTTGGTGGCATTGTCGGACATAATGGTAATTGCACAGTCAGCAATGTTTTTAGCACGAGTACGGTGGAAGGAGGCGAAAATGTCGGGGGCATTGCTGGTAAAAACGACGCTGGAACCATAGTAAATGCTTACAATATGGGTGCTGTAAGTGGAGCTTTTAGGGTTGGTGGCATTGCTGGGTGTAATCAAGACACTACATCGCACATCAACAACGTTTATAGTTCTGGAACCGTAAGTGGTCCAAAAGACCAATATGCGAGGGGCTTGGTTGGGTATAATAGTGATTATATAAAGAACATCAAAAATGCCTTTTACAACACGGATGTCTTTGATGGGGACGCTGTTGGAAATGTTGATGGAACAAACGTCGAGGGTAAGACGACTGCTGAACTTGCCGCACTTACGATTGGATTCGAAGGTGCGGACTTTCCTCTGCTGACAGACGAAACTGAAAGTCCCTGGGTTGAAGGTTCTGGAACGCCTGTTGTAAGCAATGGCAAACTGGTGTACAAATTCCCAGGACTCAAGATTTTTAACTCGCAGCCACAGCCGGAAGTGGTGCTTTTCAATGTCCAAAAAGGTTCCGATGGAAAAGACTATTGCGAAATTGCCAATGCTGATGATTTGTTCAAGTTCGCACAACTCGTGAATGGCGGCGCTACTGGACTCAACGCCAAGTTGATGGCTGACATCTGCGTGAACGCTTGCGGCGAAGGCGAGTCCGTGCTCAATGCCGATGGAACTTTGAACGGCGACGGCAGCAGCTTCACTCCGTGGACACCGATAACCGTTTCTGAAGGTGTGATGTTGGCGTTCGACGGTAATGGTCATACTATCAGCGGGCTGTACATTAATAAAGAAAAATCTTCCCAGATTGGACTTTTTGGTCAGGTGGTAGGCGATGTTTCCGTCAGCAACTTGGGTGTTGTGGATTTTTATGTTAACGGGAATGGTGAGGTCGGTAGCCTTGCCGGGCAAGTTACGGGCAAATTGAACATCAAAAACTGTTATAGTGCGGGCTACGCGGAAGGAGAAACTTATGTTGGTGGCTTTGTCGGTTTAAATAGAGATAATGCCGAATTGAATATTGAGAACAGTTATAACGAAAGTTCAGTGAATGCATCTTCAGGTGCTGTCGGCGGTCTTGTTGGGGAAAACAATTACGCTAGTTTGACCATCGCGAACAGCTACAACGTGGGTGCCGTGAGCGGAAACGACTATGTCGGCGGTCTTGTGGGGGATAATGACAGTGGTACATTGAACGTTTCAAACAGTTACAACGTAGGTGTCGTGACTGCATCTAAAACAATTGCCGGCGGTCTTGTGGGGGGAGATGAATTTGGTACATTGAACGTTTCGAGCAGTTTCTTCGTTGCGACGGGCAAAAGTGGCGATACGCTCGGTGGCGTGGTTAAGACTCCTGACGAATTCGCCAACGGCGAAGTAACCGATTTATTAAACACTGGCCAATCTCCTGCCGTTTGGCTTCAAGGTAAGGAATATCCTATTCTAAAGGACAATCACATACACTACTCATACGAAAATGGATTTTGCGTTTGTGGCAATTATGAGCAACCTGTACAAGACGAAAACGGTGTTTATCAAATATCAAACGCCGGCGAACTTTATTGGTTTGCTGACTTTGTAAACCAAGGTGGCGATAATGCCAAAGCCAATGCAATATTGACCAATAATATTGTGGTAAATACATTAGTGTCTAAAGATGGCGAAATTGATACTGAAAATAAAGATTATAAAGAATGGACTCCGATAGGATATGATTATAATTATCCTTATCAAGGCATATTCGACGGCAATGGTCATGCCATCAGCGGACTTTATTTTAATGATTCAGATGAATGGTATGTTGGTTTGTTTGCAAATAATGATGGAACCATTCGAAACGTAGGCGTTGTTGATTCGTATTTTTATGGGTATCAATGTGTTGGCGGAGTGTGTGGGAATAATAATAAAGGTACCATTCCCAATTGTTATAATACTAGTACAGTAAGAGGTAATAATAACATTGGTGGTGTGAGCGGATTTAATTTTGAAGGCAAAATAGAAAATTGCTACAATACTGGTGCTGTTAGTGGTTCATTTGAAGTCGGCGAAGTGTGCGGAGGTTATGATGATAATTGGGCAACCATAACCAATTGCTATTACCTATCCGACACTGACACTGGCGATGGAGATGGCGTATACGGTAAAACTGCCGAACAATTTGCCAATGGTACAGTAGCTAAATTGTTGTATGATGGTGAAAATGGTTCAATTTGGGGACAAAACACTTCAACCGACACCGTGCCTAACTTCAGCGGGAAAATCCTTTTCAAGGTGACTCTTACTGCAGAAAACGGCACTGCCGAAAATGGTTTAGGTGAGTACAATAAGAAGTATGAAATCAAGGCTACTGCAAACACTGGCTATCACTTTGTAGAGTGGAGCAACGGAAGCACCGAAATCAAGGATTCGATACTTGTAGTGAACGATACCGCTCTTGTGGCTACGTTCGAGGCTCACTCGTTCGGCAACTGGGATACGACATTGGTTGCGACTTGCACGACATTGGGTATGCGTAGCCATATCTGTTCTTGTGGTGTATTTGAAGACGATACGATCGATGTACTTCCTCACGCAATCGTTATCGATACTCTCATCCCTGCTACTTGTACCCATTTCGGGTTGACAGAGGGTTCGCACTGCTCCGTTTGTAAGACCGTACTTGTTAAGCAAGACACCATCGAAGCGCTTGGTCACAAAGTGGTAACTGACGCTGCTGTCACCGCCACTTGTACTCATTTCGGGTTGAAGGAGGGTTCGCACTGCTCCGTTTGTGAAACCATACTTGTCAAGCAAGACACCATCGAAGCGCTTGGTCACTCATTCACGCTCTATGTCTATAATGATGATGCGACAACAGAGGCTGACGGGACTAAAACCGCCGCGTGTGATCACGAAGGATGTGACGAGACGGATACTCAAGTGGCAGTG
>JAZLJL010000105.1:0-64655 GCA_045617845.1 Paludibacteraceae bacterium
TTCCTTCAATGCGTCTAGGACTACCTTCGTCTTGAACGCTGAGTCAAACTTGCTTTTTCTTCCCATTGTTTTTTAGTTCTTTTGCAAAGATACACTTTTTCATGCACCTTTGTCGTTGTCTAAATTTTGGGGAGTATTATACTATTTAATTTGTCATTTATTTCAATAGAGCTCTATCGTCAGCACTCTCCAACACTTGCATTTGATGAATTGCTATCTGATTGAGTTTAATTAGTCTTTCCGATTGTGACATTCCATCATTTATGAACACTGCATTCAGATTCTCCATGTTGGAGAGACAAATAAGTTCATTAATAGATGCATAATCTCGAATATTTCCTTTCTTTTCAGGATTGGCATCTCTCCATTGTTTTGCCGTAATCCCAAACATTGCCACATTCAGAACGTCAGCCTCATCGGCATATTTCATTGCGGCCAATGAAGGAGACACTTCAATGGGAATCAATTTTTCTTTTATGGCATCCGTATGGATACGATAGTTGATCTTTGACAACTCACGCTTGACCGACCATCCTATTTGCTTTTGCTCATTCTCCTTCAGTCGCTGAAACTCTTTGACCAGATATAGTTCGAATTCAACGCTAACCCAATTGGCAAACTTGAAAGCTATGTCCTTTTGGGCAAACGTTCCTCCATTACGTCCTGACGTACAGATAATTCCTATGGCATTTGTTGTTTCTATCCACCTTGTTGGCGAAAGTGTAAATGCATTGGTTCCTGCCTCTGCGAAAAGGGTGTCGAATTCGACCCCTTTAAACTTTGGATTATTCAACTTTTCCCAAAGGCCCAAGTATTCTATGGTGTTTTTTAGTCTCATCCAATTTTTCACCACATCTTTGGGCTCCTCAGCATTTTTAGTGCGGGCAATATCTGTTATACAGACATAATCCACCCCATCCTGCCGCATAGTTCGAACTTGCGTCTCCTTAACCTCTATGTTCTGTATTTTTTTAGACATGCATTTTCTATATTGTTCTTGAACTTTCATATCAGCCAACCATCATTGATGTGGCATATACTCTGAAACACCACAATGATAGCCTGATGCTGCTATGTTATTAATTATATGTTTCTAAAATTTTTCTTTTCTGTTTTATAATCGTTTACATTCTTTTATCATTACAAACTATTTTGTAACAACACTCTTCTTTTCGTTATACTCAAGGATCACCTCTTCCGCAAGATAAAGGTCACTCCTGCAATGCAAATCAGCCACGCCATCGTCAATCATCTGCATGATGTCCGAATTGTAGAAAA
Source organism: Paludibacteraceae bacterium (assembly GCA_045617845.1). Lineage (GTDB taxonomy): Bacteria > Bacteroidota > Bacteroidia > Bacteroidales > Paludibacteraceae > UBA1181. The sequence continues at coordinate 1,279 of JAZLJL010000105.1, forward strand.
TGTCCATGGCTGTAACGATATCCACATTCATCATTTTAGCCACGGCTTCGATGATGCGGGCATACTTCATTTGAAGTATTGTTTGTTTGCCTAAATCCTTCATAAAGCCTCCGATTTCACAAATGAAAGACTCTGGTTAATAACATTTTGGTTGCGGATACACAACTGGTTATTAGGTTTCAATGGATTCAATCTTCGCAAGGCTTCTTGCTTCCCCATTTCTCCAGAGAAATACAAATCAATAGTACGAAACACCTTATCGTCCGCTATAGGACCAACAATAATATCCCAATCGCTATCATCCTCTCCCCTACGGCATTTCGCAACAAAATCCAACCATTCCTCATTGTAATGAGAAAAAAATTTCGTTTTGAAATCCTCTATAGTTTTGTCTAGCAACTCATACTCATTCAATATGGAAAGTTTACCTCGCAACTTGAATCGCAAGCCATATTCAACAGCTTGTTCTTTCATGGATGTAAGATAAAAACCTTTCCCAAAATCCAAATAGTCTCGTGAAAAAGAAATATCTGGACGTTCAATTATCAGTGGCGATGTATGAAACAATTGCATAATCTTAAGCGACTCCTTTCTCGTGCATGTAATCAAGCAAATCATTCATCAGATATTCTTTGCTGAAAGTGTGCAATGTTTCGTATCCAGCGACTATATACCCCATAAGAATCCCGGAAGATTTCAATCTGTTGAAAACTTCGCGTTGAGACAAACCCGTCCTTACTGAAAGGTTGCCTATGCAGTATGTCACAAAGTCAAGTTGTTCAGAATCCATGGCACAATCATTTATCCACAAATATAACAAATTCCAGCCAACCATCATTGATGAGGTCTTTATTCAGGAATAAATTTGGGACGCTTATTCTGGAATACCACAATGATAGCCTGATGCTGCTATGTTAATAATTTGTTATTTAATTACTTTATTATCATTTAATTATTATTTAATAAATTCAATCTCAGTGGACAACTGTCTAACGCCTCCACATCTCAGTTCTGGAGTATTGATTCGAATATCGCAATCTACCACAAAAACGTTTCCCTGCGCAGAGCGAATCACATTCTCATCATGCATATCACTCAAATAAATCTCAGGTGTGGCAAACGTCCAATTGCGTGGGTTGATTAGTTGAAAACCCATCCGAGACATGAAACTGGCAATTTCATTATCTGTCATTCTCGAACCTTGAATAAAAGATTGTTCTACTACCACAAAAAAAACACCCTCGCCACTCCTTCCATAGCCTAAGACATTCATAAATGTCTCAGGGAAATAAGTATTATGAAGAGATATTCGATCCAACGCCAAGACAGGTTCTATGAAATAATCAAGTCCTATTGATTTCACCAATGAATCCCCATGTTTGTACACATGAGCCTCTCCACCTTCCGTCAATTGTTCGCCCAAAGTTGAGCATAGCGTTTCATCCACATTATCTATCCAGCAGCCAACCTTACGAGACCATTCCTCTATACTTTTTGCTTGCGTCTCTGCTCGTTGGCACTGTTTTTTGAAATCGTCGACTCCTTCAGCAACTGAATTTGTCGCAACATTTGCTCCCGCGAGTAAGGATGCAATGACATGTGCATAACCTCCCGCTGAGCAGCCATGCTATTCTGACGGTGAAAATCGTTTATATAAAAGCTTTCCGCATGTGAATTTGTCTGCATAATCGTCCAACATTATCAGACCCTCAGACGTAAATCCTGCAGCAATAATCGCATCAATATGTGCCCAAAAATCTGAATTCGACATAAAAATTACATTTTCATATAAGCAACAGTTCAGCTCAATGATAATCTGATGTTGATATATTAGCAAACACAAAAATAGTATTTTTTCAAGACAATGTCAACCATCATTGACGGAGCCTTTTATCCTTCTTATACGCCCGCACCTCCTCGTATACATCTACAAATATAGTCAATCACATCACCATTCTATAACATTAGAGGCACCCGTTTGAGTGCCTCCAATTCATTCATTTTTATTTCATAAGATTACTCCCACTCGATTGTTCCCGGTGGTTTGTGCGTCACGTCGTACCACAAAGAGCCTGCGCCCTCTGCGACGAATCTGCCCCAAAGGCCTTCGAGCAACTTCTGGTCGATCTCCGCGAAGTTGGCGGTCATCGCCTCGGAGCTGTTCACCGGACGCATCACGATACATGGCTTGTCGGCTACCGTCAACGGAACAGAAACGACTGGCATCTGCCAAATGGATTCGTACAAATTATTCTCCTGCAAGAACTCCGTACAGATGTTATCAAACTTACGCAACACGTCGAACTTATCCTTCGTAGCATATTGAGCGATCAACTTAGGTTGCTCTTCCGAAACGCTACCTACTTGCCAAATCACACGGTTGATCACCTTGAAACGGTTCACCAACTCGGTGGAGAACTTCTCACACTGCTTCCAGTTGAGGTTCTTCGTGGTCAACAAGAACGGTTGCGCATAGGTACGTCCGTCACCTTGAACGCCCACACTCTTAATCGGAAGGATCTTTCCCTCGATGTTGTTTTCTTTCAAATATTCAGCCAAGCCTGGCACCTCTTCCATCTTCGCGAACTCACCCTTACCGTCGGTACAAAGCAGACGAACGCCAAGACCCGGACCTGGGAATGGATGTCTCCACACCAGATTATGAGGAATACCCAACTCCTCACCCAACATACGGACCTCATCCTTATAAAGGTCAGCCAAAGGCTCCAAAAGAAGACCTTGCGCCATCAAATCCATCACCTCCTTCACACGGTTATGGTGCGTCTTGATCAAATCAGCGTTCTTGGTACCACCACTTTCGATCGTATCAGGATAGATCGTACCTTGCGCGATCATCCACTCTTTCGGATCAAGATTCAATTTCTTCATCTCCTCATCCTTCACCACCAAGAAAGTGGCGCCGATGATCTTACGTTTCTGCTCAGGTGCCGTAATACCTTCCAATCTGCCCAAGAACGAGTTGGTAGCATCCACCACGCGAAGGTTGTTCATACCTTCAGCCTTGAGGAAATCGATGATCTTAGCGGACTCGTCCATACGCATCATACCGTTATCGATATGAAGACCCATCACACGGTCGGTGCCCAACACACGGTTCAGCAACACGAAAGCGACGGTACTGTCCACACCGCCGGAAACGAGCAAGAAGACCTTGCGGTCACCCACCTCACGCTTGATTTTCTCTGAGATCAGAGGCATGTAGCTCTTCATGTTCCAAGCACGTTCGCATCCGCAGATGTCGATGAAGTTATCCAAAATCTTCATACCGAACTTGCTATGGGTCACCTCAGGGTGGAATTGGATTCCATATATCTTGCGGCTGTCAAGAGCGACAGCGGCGATATCACAATCTTTCGTGGAAGCGATGATCTTATAGCCCTCAGGCAACTTTTCAACAGCGTCGCCGTGGCTCATCCACATCGGGGAAGAGGCAGGGATGCCCTTCAACAAAGGATGTTGAGGCTCTTTCAACAAGAGGTCGGAGATACCGTACTCCTTCACCTTGCCCGGACGAACCGTACCACCCAATTGGGAAGCCATCAGCTGGTGGCCGTAGCAGATACCCAACTTAGGCACAGGGATATTCAGAATCTCAGGGTTGTAATCAGGAGCATCCTCAGCGTAGACGCTGGAAGGACCGCCACTGTAAATGATACCTTTCGCGCCCGCCAATTCCTCTACGGAAGCGGTCGGGGAACAAATCTCCGTGAAGACGCCCAAGCGACGAACTCGGTTCGCAATCAAGTGGGCATACTGTCCACCGAAATCTAAAACGATAATCTTATCCATCGTAAAAAATTAAGAGTTAAGAATTAAGAGTTAAGAATTTGATTCAATTCCGCTCAAAATTCTCATACATATATGTAAATAATTTATTTCAATAATTCATCGAAGACGACATCCGACTCATCCATGGAGTCGATGATGTGTTTCGCCTTGTTGTAGAAAGGCTCACGCGCGGCTAGGCTCGTGCGGATGAAATCCAGCATCTCCTCGTCCGATTTACCAGCGAGCAGAGGACGTTCCGCCTTAGCCGTTTTCAGATATTGGAACAAATCTTCAGCGGAAGCCTTGAGGTAAACCGTTTCGCCGGAAGCGTTCATAATATCCATGTTATCGAAGAAGCAAGCGGCGCCGCCACCCGTTGAGACAATCACACTCTCAAACGAAGCGACCTCCTCCAGCATGTTATGCTCCAACTTCCTGAAGCCATCCTCACCCCTCTCGGCAAAAAGTTGAGGGATAGTCTTGAAGAAACGTCTCTCGATATATTGGTCCAAATCAATATACTCCAAGCCATACTTCTTAGAGAGACGCTTAGCGGTATGGGTTTTACCACAACCCATATAACCAACCAAAAAAAGACGTATTTGTTTCATCACCAATCATCAAAATTATAATCGTCTCCAAAATCAATAATCTCTTCCTCCTTATTAGGTAGATGAGTCTTTGAAAATTTCACAGGAACGATAAAAGCCGTCTTCACCCTTACCCCATCCAACTCACCGGGTTTAAAAATAGGAAGGTTGTTCATAAGGCCCAGGGCGGCGGAATCATATTCGTCATTGACGGATTGGATAATCTCCGGACGAGTGGCACGGCCACAACGGTCGATGACAATCTGCACAGCCACGACACCTCTCGCGAGAATAGGTTTATTAGTCAAACTATCATACGCCTCCACGACCTCAGGATAATCGATATTGTTATAAATATAACGAGTAAATTCAACGTCGCCACCTCCAGGAAATTCAGGGAGAATCAACTTTTGAGGCCAAGCGCCATAAGTACCGCCATAAATAGTAGACTCCTGATTATCGACGCAACCGACATAAAGGGAGTCATATTCATTCAAGTTAGCGGCAAAAGCGTAGACCCAACAAACACAAAATGAAATAAAAAATAATAAACGTTTCATAGGCATTCGTTTGAATCAAAATAATGTCAACTGTTTATTGTCAGGGTTATCGTCATCACCCTCAACATCAGAAGCCTCGGAATCAGCAGGAGCCTCTTCTACGGCCTCAGGGAAACGGATAGGTTCGAGTTCCTCAATATCTTGGATATTCCAAGTATGCAGACGTTTACCCTTAGCCTTCATACCCTTTACGCCAATAAATTCATCAGCATCGATTTCTATAGGCTCACGATGGCTATCCTGGCCACCAAAGACAAGCTTCAGACGAGGATAGAAAGTATCGGTAATCAGCAGCAATTGCGACTTAGGGTTGTCACCAATAAAGTTCTGTCGCTTATTAGACACCTCGAAACGGAAACGCTTCAGGTATTTATAGCCCTCGTTCGCGTCGAACAAAGCGACGGTCCAAATCTTCTCGGGGTTAAACTTCTCAAGAATCTTAACGTCATCCTCGAAATGGTTAGTGTCCTCAAAGCCAGACAAATAGTAATCACCCTTAGCGGTAATGACAAGGATCTTGTCCTCAGATTGGAAATCGCCTAATAGGTCACCTTGGCCATTATAGTTCAAGCGAAGAACGTCACGATCGAACCAAACAGCCCTTCCACCTAAAGTAGAGGAGCCCTTCTGCTTCAAGGTTATTTTCTGTACATCATTCTTAGTTAAAAGATTACCCATGGATTGACGTCCCTTGATACCAATCTCGCCAAAATCACGATCGAAGGAAGCCACCTTCAAACGCAATCTAGGTTTCAGGACGACATGGATAGTCTCCGCCTCGGCGTTGGAATTTGCGGAGAAATAAAGTATCTTAGATCCAGGAGTACCCTGAGTGATATCATAATCCTTATCACGGGAAACACCGGTAATAGCAAAACGTTTCAAGTAATTAAATCCAGTCTTTCCGTCACGATAAGCCACATTGTAAACCGTACGTTTATCATTTTTTCGGAACACATTCACATGGATCAAATCCTTACCCACGTACATCTTGTTTTCGACCTTCACAACCTTATACTTACCATCTTTATGGATAAGGATAATATCATCAATATCGGAACAATTACAAACAAACTCGTCCTTCTTAAGGCCAGTACCGACAAATCCCTCATCCCAATTGACATAGAGTTTCTCGTTAGCTTCAACAACCTTTGAGGCTTCAATAGTCTCAAAATTTCGTATTTCTGTCAGACGAGGATATTTATGGCCATATTTATTCTTGAGAGACTTATACCAAGCGATAGTATAATCAACAAGGTTAGCCAATTGATAATCGACACCCTCGATTTGCTGCTTCAAAGCCACGATCTGTTCCTCGGACTTATCCGAATTGAACTTAAGGATACGAGCCATCTTAATCTCGAGAAGATGTTGCAAATCTTCACGGGTCACCTCACGTACGAAATTAGGTTTATAAGGTTCAAGACGGAAGTCGATATGGGAAAGAGCCGCATCGACATCCTTACTCTCCTCGAACTTTTTATCCTTATAGATACGTTCCTCGATGAAGATCTTCTCCAACGAACAGTAATGCAACTGCTCTAACAATTCGCCACGCTGGATGAGCAATTCCTGACGAAGTAGGTCCTTCGTTCGATCGACAGACATACGGAGCATGTTGGTGACGCTGGTGAAGATAGGCTTTTTATCATGGATCACACAGCAACAAGGCGAAATGCTAACCTCACAATCCGTAAATGCGTAAAGAGCATCAATTGTCTTATCGGACGAGGTTTTATTTTCAAGATGGATAATAATCTCGGCATGGTCGGAAGTGTTATCCTCCACTTTACGTATATTGATTTTCCCCTTCTCATTCGCCTTAAGTATGGAATCGATCAAGACATTAGTAGTCTTACCATAAGGGATATCATTAATAACCAAAGTCTTATTATCAACCTTACTAATTTTAGCACGGACACGGACCCTACCGCCACGTTCACCATCGCAATAATGGGAAGCGTCCAACAAACCACCCGTTTGAAAATCCGGAAGGAGTTCGAAAGGCTGGTTATTTAAATAAGCTATGGCAGCATCGACGATTTCGTTAAAATTATGCGGCAAAATTTTAGAAGAGAGACCAACAGCGATACCCTCCACACCCTGAGCCAACAGCAAAGGGAATTTAACCGGCAAAGTGATAGGTTCCTTATTCCTGCCATCATAAGAAGCCTTCCATTCCGTTATCTTGGGGCTAAAGACAACGTCCAAAGCGAACTTAGAGAGACGCGCCTCAATGTAACGGGGAGCGGCTGCGCTATCACCTGTAAGGATGTTACCCCAGTTACCCTGGCAATCGATCAAGAGATCCTTTTGTCCTAAGGTAACGAGTGCGCCACCAATGGAAGCATCACCATGAGGATGGAATTGCATGGTATGTCCGACGATGTTGGCCACCTTATTGTAACGGCCATCATCAAGGCGTTTCATAGAATGGAGTATACGACGTTGCACAGGTTTAAGGCCATCATCCAAGTGTGGGACGGCGCGCTCCAAGATAACATAAGAAGCGTAATCCAAGAACCAATTCCGGTACATACCCGGGATGTGGTGAAAGATATCCTGAGACTCGGATTCCTCCGGAACTTCATAAGAAGAGTTTGCTGATGAAGCAGAAGAATCCGCATCCATCAAATCATCAAAATCCTCAGTAGTGCCATTATTCTCGTCCGACATAACAAATCAGTTTTTATGAAAATCGGGACGAAATTACAAAATAATTAGGAGATTCGGAAAAAAAATAAAGGTGGGAGGCAAATAACCTTCCACCTTGTGCGGATAAAGGGACTCGAACCCACACGCCTTGCGGCACCAGATCCTAAGTCTGACGCGTCTACCAATTTCGCCATATCCGCATTGCTTAGTGAGCGCAAAGATAGGCAAAAACAACGGAACGGCAAAGGAATCGGACAAAAAAAAAGGAGAGAAATAATTCTCTCCTTTTTTTGAGCTAAAAACCCATTAGAATGGATATTTAGAAGCTGGAGTCGCACCATAGTATTTAGAGAAGCGAACACCGCCACCATCATCAGGAACGATACGGAAGTTATCAACTCCGACAAAGCACTTACCACCAAAGCCTTTAGCAGCTTGCGATTGGAAACCAGTACATTCAACCTGAATCAAGAAGTTACCGAAGTCATTTTTAGTCAAATGACCACAAGACTTCATAAGATCAGTAGTAGGCAAGTTGTACATACTTACATTATATCTGAAATAATCCTCAGTCAAAGGAATAGCGACAGTCATCCATTGGTCACCGGTATCAAAAGCCTTAGCCAAAGTAGTAACCGCAGGGTCTTTGGAATCGTCGATTGACAAAGTAACAGGGTTAAACCAAGCCGCAGGGACACCAAACCAATCAGGTTCACAAGTGTGGTTGTCAGCATCCCAACCAGGAGTGTTAGTATAGTCACGGCTGAAGTAACCGCAAGCGTCATAAGGGCAAAGAGTAGTTTCCTCAGAACCATATTGAGAGAAAACAACATACATCCATTGTCCCAATGGAACAGCCTTAGGAACATACACCTCGAACTTCAAGACCAAATTAGAAAGATCTTCATTCTCGAAAGGACCAAGAAGACTTACCTTTTCTTGCTTTTGAGAATACGGAGTCAAATAAATCAACTCATCAGAAGTAAAGTTGTAAGCGGTAGGAGTAGTCAAAACCTCGTAATAACCATTACAAGGCTTAGGCATACCACCCATAGCCTCCACCATATCAGACCAATTGACATAAGTCGCTTGGCCCTTTACGTAAGGACTCCAATCGAAAGAGAAGGTATCCAATGCACCGTGTTGGTCACTTGCCAATGTGTTATCGAAATCCAACCAGGTATTTCTGGTATCACGGAAGAGCATAGAACTTTGAGTTTCACCGAAATGAGTCTTAACCTTAACAGGTTTAGAATCAGCTACGCCCTCAGGAACCTTAACCAACAACTCACAATTGTTGTTAGCGATTTTGTAACTAGCTTCAATCTCCTCACCTTTCTCATTATAGAAATAAACCTTTACAGGGTCGCCAGGGAAATCCAAGAAAGCGTTACCAGCGATTCTCAAAGTATCACCTGTAGGCACGAACTCTGAATAGAACATCTTAATAGAAGGAGCAGGAACCGGTTTAGCTATATCCAAAGAATATGAACAACCAGTGCTGGAAGAAACTACGAGTTTAGTCGTAGAAGCATTGTTACCATCAGAATCCAATGTTACAACAATAGCATTGTCAGTAACGAAAGTAGGATTCAAAGGCAATCCATAATAATTGTTGTCCTCGTCCACCAAGCAAACTGAATTAGTTGAAGAGAGACCAGAACCAACAATCACGATAGTGGTGTTAGCAGTCAATTGAGTCAACTGAACATCCATAGAATCCGCATTGACAACATAGTCAACAACGAAAGCGTCACAATTGCAGTTTACGCATTCATCTTCGCAAGAAGTAAACAATCCTGCGAATCCGATAGCCAAAGAGGCAACAGACGCAAAGAAACCATATTTTGTTCTCATTATAAAAAACATTTTTTAAATTAATAAGGATACGTGTTGTCTAACACTTGGCTCGAAAGGTCTTGAACAGAAGAGTTCAAGTATGCCTTAGCGGAAGTCGGTATAGGCAAGAACCACAGATTTTTAGAGGTGAAGGTTTCGTTGAAGATATGAACCTCATCCTCACCAGCGTCTCTACCCAACTTAGTGTTAACATAGTAAACGATGGTCTTACGGTCATAACCTTGCTCCTGCTCGAACATAGACTCATCTTCGATCTCAGGGTTCTTAGAGAATTGAGCAGCACGGTCCATTTGAACCATAAACTTCTTAGCATTCTCAACATCACGATAGAAGAAACGCTTCAAATCCAACCAACCATGGCCTTCCATTGCGAACTCCTTACGACGTTGTTGAACAAAGTCAGCACGTATGTTATTGTGATACAAAGGAACATCCAAAGCAACTTCAACCTTTTCTGTTCCACCTTCAACAGGAATGTTTCTCACACCCTTGTAATCAGGGAGATCCATATCCTCAAAATAAGGGATAGCATCGGTAAGAGTTGGAGCACCATGAGCGGACAATACCTTATTGATATCCTCAAGACCTGAAGAAAGCTTAGCGGTAACATCCATATTCTCAAGAGCCATATTAGCCTCAGCGCGCATCATATAGACGTCAGAAAGACGAATAATGTCGGCACGACGGTCAATAGACATACCCTTCTCTTGTGTAGCAGTACCATCAACACCCCATATATACTTCTTAACGTTGTTCATCAAACATTGTCCACCGCTCAAGAAGTCAGTACCAGTCTTGATATGGTCAACTTTAGGATCGTATTGGGCAGTCTTAGGACCATAATATACTTTTACACCTTCAGCGGTCACGTATTCGTGGTCAGACACCAAACACAACTCATACAAACGAGGGTCGCTCTTGTCGAAAGAGTTGTACAAGGTATAAGAGATACCCTTACCAGAACCCCAACCAGAATTAGGGCTCCAAATATCCTCGCAAGCGATTTGAGATTCATATTGGGAACCTTCACCGAAATCACCCATATACCAATAAAGTGCGAAGATAGTTTCGGAACAAGGTGCCGTACGTCCTTCTGCAGAGAAGATATCCTGATGAGTGGTCAAAGACTTTCCACTCTTTTCTATGACTTGAGTTGTCAAATCAACAACCTTCTTCATATATTCAGAAGACTCGGAAGCAGAAACCTTGAATGGGTATTGGCAACCTGGAAGGTCAGAAACGCAAGAACCCATTGTCAAATACAACTTAGCCAAAAGTGCTTTTGCGGAATATGAACTAGCTCTCCAGTTATCAGAAGGATTAGCCGGCAAGTTTTCTTCAGCAAATTTCAAATCTTGCTCAATCGCAGTATAAAGGGTCTTTCTAGAGACACAAGGAACAGCGACATTATTTGAGATATCAGAAGAAGAATTCATAATCAACGGAGTCTCACCGAAATACTCAGTTGCGAGGAAATGAGCATAACCTCTGAACAAACGAGCCTCAGCGAGGATTTCATTCTTTTGAGCTTCCGTCAAAGAAGAACTAGTCTCCAAGGAACTAACCTTATCGATAATCTGGTTAGTTGTAGAAATCACACCGGAATACAATGAAGTGTAACCCTCCTTCAAGATTGAGTTATCCTCTCCGAATGAAAGTTTAAACAAGGCACCTTCCTCTTGGAACACGTTGAAAAGTATGCCAGGCACACCTTCGTTTACACACCAAGCGAATTTTGCCTCATACTCTGTCCATAGACGACCACCGTACAATGGTTTTGTTAAAGTCTGGCAATCCTTGTAGGACTTTACAGACTCAGTTGAATACTGGTCATAAACGTCCACATCCAAGAAATCCTTACAAGAAGTAGTACAGAAAGCCAAAGCTCCTAAACCCCAAAGCAAAGATTTGTATTTAATATTATTGAAATTCATAATGATAATTCTTTATTAATTAGAAATCAAAATTCAAACCAATGACATAAGATCTAGACAATGGGTAGCTACCACAATCTATACCTTGTTCAATTGCGCTTACGTTAGTTACCTCAGGGTTCAAACCAGAATAGCTTGTGAAGGTGGCAACGTTTTGAACATTAAACGAAACTCTCATGTTGTTCAACTTAATCTTCTTCACAACATCGCGAGGGACACTGTAAGAAAGACCAATTGATTGGATACGTACATAAGAACCATCCTCTACATAACGGTCAGACACAATATTCGCAGCATCACCACCATCAGCAACTGAGTTAGGACGAGGAATGTTGGTAGAAGAGTTAGTGATATACTTGTACTCAGAACCATCCTCTGCAGTTGTAGTAGCTACACGAGCGTAATCAAGCACAGTAGACAATTGGTTGATGTTAGCACGGTCCATACCCTCCAACTTAGAACGAAGCAAGTTATATACATCGTTTCCGTAAGATCCGGTAAGGAAGATGTTCAAAGACCAAGGACCCCAGTTCAAAGTGTTTCCGAAACCGAAAGTGAAATCAGGGTTAGGGTCACCGATGTAAGTCTTATCAGCCTCGTTGATGACACCATCAGAGTTGATATCGACATAATTATAGTCACCTACGTCAGTACCATCCGCACGTTGTAATTCGCCCAATTGCTTTGTGTTTTGGATAAGTCCGTCTGTCTTGAATCCCCAGAACATACCAGGAGCCTCACCGACACGGCTTACGCAATACGTACGTGTGGTAGTCTTGAATTGCTTCTTACCTTCCAAAACTGTAGAATCGCTTTGCAATTCGAGCACCTCATTACGAACGAAAGAGAAGTTCAAGTCTGTGTTCCAAGAGAATGGATGTCCACCCAAATTATCCTTTTGGATATTAGTGGTAGCGATTGTGACATCGAAACCGACGTTCTTGATAGATCCAGCGTTGATATCAGGGATTTGGGTATACAAGTAAGAGTTAGCTGTACTTGCCAAAGTTGGACCTGGCTCAGCCTTCACGATCAAATCGTTGTTTTGTTTGTAGAATGCATCGAATGTAACATTCAAACGGTTCTTGAAGAAGCTAGCGTCGATACCGCCGTTAAGCTGCCAGTTAGTCTCCCAAATCAAATCTGGGTTCAACCAAGTACCATAAATCTTACCAGAACCGTTTTGGGTGTTCATTTGTTTGTAAGAACCTACGTGACCCATGTTGGTACCAGCGTTACCTGTTTGACCCCAACCAGCACGGAGCTTCAATTGAGTGATTTTCTTTTTACCAGTAATAGTCTTCATGAAATCCTCTTGGTCAATGTTCCATGCCAAAGAGAATGAAGGGAAGAAGCCCCAACGGTTTTCAGGAGACAATGTGGACGATCCATCGAAACGGCCAGTAGCAGTGATCAAATAGCGGTTCTTCAATGTATAGTTCACACGAGCGAACGTAGACATCATGGAAGCGGCGCCCTTGTAACCGTTGATTGTTCCAGGATCACCAAGTGCGTTTGTTTGGTACTGCTTGTCGATATATCTCATGTTATCCATGTAGTTGTTCTTGGTGGTAGAAGTACCTTCCCAAGTCGCCTTCCAAGCCTCGTAACCTAACAAAGCGTTCAACTTATGTTTCTTGTCTACACTCTTGAATGAATAGTTCAAAGTAGAGCAATAACGGAAATACATGTTTTGACGGTCGATGAACTCTTGCTTGTTAGTACCAGAGCTCTTAGCTGGGGTATAACGGCTTTCGCCAGAGTTTGAGTAATCAACACCGAATGTATTGTTCCAGAACAAATCCTTAGTGAAACCAATAGTAGCGAACGTTTGACCGATCACGTTGTTCTTGCTAAGGAAAATTGGAGAGTAGTTTGCCTCAGAAAGAGGGTTCATCTTAATTTCCTGGTCCTCAGATCCCAACTCGGTATAGGTTCCATCGAAGTTATATGGAGAAGTAGCAGGGCTAGAAATCAATGATTGGATGTAAATAGCCTCCTCGTTTGAGCTACCTGAACCGATACCTGTCAATTTGTTGTCGTCCGCGAACTCGAAACCATTCTGCTTTGTTTGGGTCATATAGGTATAAGCCAAGTTAATACCCATTCTCAACCAATCCTTGGTTTGGTTTTCGAGGTTAACACGACCGTTGAAACGTTCGAAGTCTGTGTTGACCAAGATACCGTCTTGGTTCATATAACCCAAAGAGAACGCATATTGAGTCTTCTCGGAACCACCAGTCAAAGACAATTGGTGGCTGTGGCTGATAGCTGTGTGGAACATCTCGTCTTGCCAATCTGTTCCTGCGCCACCTACCTTTGCGATAGCTTGCAACTCTTTGTCGACTTGTTGGTTGAATGCGCCAGCGACAACTGGGTCAGTGTAGAATGACGCAAACTCTTGCAAATCCATCAAATCCAATTTGTCGGAGATGGAAGAAACGGAGAATTGTCCAGCATATGAAATTGACGCATTCTCTTTGTTCTCATCCGCCTTCTTTCCTTTCTTAGTAGTGATCATCACGACACCATTCGCAGCACGGGAACCATAGATGGCTGTTGCGGACGCATCCTTCAAAACCTCCATAGAGAGGATATCGTTAGGGTTGATTGACGCCAATGGGTTATCGTTAGAACTTGTCTTACCGCCACCGATAGGCATACCATCCACCACATACAATGGAGTGTTGCTTCCTGTCAAAGATCCCAAACCACGGATTGTGACAGAAGCCTCTTGACCTGGTTGACCAGAACTTGAAGACACACGCACACCAGAAAGTTTTCCTGCCAATGCTTGGTCTACAGAAGCAGTTGGCGCACCTGACAAGGCACTTGCATCAACCTTTGCCACAGATCCTGTAACATCGGATTTGGATACCTTACCATAATCACCAGACACAACCACCTCTTCAATTTCGGTAGTTTCCTGAGACAACTTGATGACATAGTTGTTCTTAGAGTCAATTTTAACTGTTTTGGTCTCATATCCCATAAAGGAGATTTCCAAAACGTCACCAGTCTCTACGGAAATTGTAAAACTTCCGTTCTCATCAGTCATCTCATAAACATCTTGAGATCCCTGAACTACGACGTCTGCTCCTGGCAACGGACCATTAGAATCAGAGACAACACCCGTGATGTCACGTCCCATCAGTCCACCGGCCGCACAAAGCAACGTCAAAGACAATAAAACTTTTCTCATCTTTTTAAACTATTATTAATACAAATTGAAATATTTTACAATTATTCACATTAAACAAAAACCAACGCAAATATAAGTTAATTATCGTTATTTCCCATCTTTTTTAACAAAAAACCTTTAAAAAGTTTTTTCTTCTAAATATCTTAATATAAAAGAAAAGGCCTGAACGTTTTTTCGTCCAGGCCCTCTCCTAAAATATAACGCAACTATCTATTTCACAACTACTTTCGTCACACATCCACCTACGGAGACAAGATAGGTTCCCGCTTGCTCCACCTCGATTTTATCCAAGCGTCCTTGGAATTCAACCCGACCCGACAAGTCAAAAAGTATCAAATCCGAATTCTGAGGACGGCCGAAAACAGAAATCTCTCTTCCCTTAACATACACTTGGAATCCTTCATCCTCTATCTTATCTTCTCCAACAACGTTCGGAAGTGGTTCCATCAAAGCGATCAGGGCGAAATTCTTGGCTGGCATAGTCTCCGGGCATTCATTATTCCACCCCGAGAACCGATATCCGTCAACGCCAAACTCTTGAATATCAACCTTTTCGCCATAACTAAAAGTAAGTCTTTGCGGCAGGCCCAACATCTTTTGCGTCGTCACAGAAACCAGCATCAACGTGATGCTATATTGATTAACCTTCCAATTGGCATGGGCTTCCACATCGTGGGATGGCATCACTTCGACAAGCGTATCCCAACCGGTGAAACTATATCCTTCTTTCTGCAATTCCGGGGAAGCAGGTAATAATGCCCCGAACTCTACAATCGTGTCCCACACACAAACGTCTTCATCAAAAAAGCGCATGGAATACATGTCGATTTTCCTTTTGCCCTCCAATATCAACGGGTAGGCTGGCATATATTCCGGGACGGAGACTTCCCATCCGGCAAACGAATACCCCTCCTTATCAGGAACCGGCACTTCACCTATCAGGTCACCGAACGCATACGTCGTCTCCATTACCGTATCCCCATCCACTATCGCCACGAACGGGAAGAGCAAAGGAACGAAACGTCCGCCCACAACCACATCCCGCGCAGGCATCAATGAAGGGAACGTATCCAACCATTCGAATCGGGTTCCTTCCCGATACGGATCTTCCGGAACGATTATCTCTTCTCCGTAATCTAACACAGACACTTTGAGCGTGTCGGTTTCCGACATAATGACGAGATGATAACGGCCGACCTTCCACAAAGCGGTAGAGACGAAATCGGAGTCTGGCATAGTCGCCGGCAATTCCGGAGACCACCCCTCAAACGTGTATCCTTCACGGTCCAAATCATCCCAAGCGATCTCTTGTCCATAAGGAATCATAGAATCCACAACCGTCTCTTCCCCACTCTTCAATTCAAAACGGAACTCCATCACCTTCCAACTAGCGATTACCTCGATGGGCTCCGCTGGCATGACTGCTGGCAATTCACGGGATAACAAAAGGGAGTATCCTTTCTTGACCGGCATAATATTGGGATTAATCGTATCCAGATATGCATATACGGTGTCGATTAGAGTCTCCGTTTCTGTCTTGACGATTAAAGGATAGAAAACCACAGACCATTGAGCGTGGACAACAATACCCGAATCGGGCATCCTTTCGGGCAACGAAGGAATCCATCCGTCAAAAGTATAGCCTTCTTTGGTTATCGGTTCCCAAACGATTTCCTCACCATAAGCGAGCAAAGAATCCAGGACGACAGAATCTCCATCCATCATTACCAAACGATGATTGTTTACCCCCCACACAAAAGTAAGGCTCAACGGTTGGGCGGGCATCAAAAGCGGACAAGTATCTCCAGATAAAGAGTAACCTTCCCTCATAGGGAATAAGGAGACATCAATCGTATCATGGTAATAGAGCATAGTGTCCAACACCACAGCTCCATCGACCGTCAGAGTCAAAGGATAACGGTTCTTGCTCCATCGCGCCATGGATACGAAATCGGAATCAGGCATCAGCGACGGAAGTTCAGGAGACCAGCCCAAGAATGAATAGCCCTCCTTCTCCATGGAATCAAACGAAGGGAGGAGTTCTCCTTCGTGATAATAGGAATAAAAGAATGTCTCGTCCCCGTCCACCAAACGGAACAACATCTTATACTCGTCCCAAGAGCCGACGATGACAAGGTCTGAATCAGGCATAAGCTGCGGCAGCTCCTTGTCCCAATACAACCTAAAGCCAACGCTATCGGGGAATGCCGGATACGAGACAGTATCACTATACACATACTTTTCAGAAAAGAATTCGACACTATCCACGACCAAAGATATCGAATATAGCACTTGTTTCCACTCCCAATCGATGTCGACCGCATGAGCAGGCATCACAGAGGGGAGTTCGTCCCAATTCAACAATTCCCAGCCTTTCCTCAAAGGCTTATCCATCCTAATGGTATCCCCATACCAATAAATGGTATCCTTCCAGACCATTTGGCCATCATATATCTTCAAAGGGTAACTTTGTCTCACGAAGGTTCCATATAACACCACATCGCTATCGGGCATCGACTCAATGGAAGGAGAAATCCATTCGAAAAGGAACCCGGCAGAATCACTTGGCGCCAGGACATCCATATCTATATTGGAGTCATAGTCCACGGAATCAGCGAATATGGCAACAGAATCGCTCCATACCGTCAAAAGATGCCTATTAGGTTTAAGAATAGCAGAGAGCGTCAAATCATAATCCGGCATGAAATCAGGCAAGGAGGGAGTCCAACCTATGATGGTGTAACCGGTGACAGAAGGGGCATCCTCAACACTAACTAATTCGCCCATACGATATTCCCCAAACGGAACAGTGTCATGTGCGACAACAACGGAGAGTCTATAGAAGTTAGGAGTCCACAAAGCAGAAACCTCGACATCATGGGCAGGCATAACCGACGGGAGATTTTCCCATCCTTCGAAAGAGAAGCCTTTCCTTTCGGGAACGGGAAGGGATCCAACAGCACCATATTCCACCGAATCGGTCCAAACGCTATCCTCGAACAGCCTGATGGTCAACAGATAACGGTTCTTTTGCCAAACAGCGTCCACAAGCACATCATGGGAAGGCATCTCCTCCGGCACGTCAGGCGACCACCCCATAAAAGAACAACCTTCCTTCGAAGGATTTTCCACGGAAGGGATTGCCGCTTCGTACGCAACATTGAGCGGAAGCGTATCGGCGCCATTCACATAACGGAAAACATAGGTGTTTCGGGACCAACGGGCTGAGAACACCGCCCCATCCATTTCTTCGGTAGCGACTGAAGGCAAAGCGGGAGACCAGCCATCAAAAGAGAATCCCTCACGGGAAGGAGTTTGCACGAATACAGTTTCTCCACAATAAAAACTCATGTCGTATACATCCGAAAGCTCTTCTGAAAGATTAATAACGGAGTTATATTGGATCTTTTCAAACTGAGCGTCAAGAATGATGTCGGAATCGCCCATATTCGCAGGAAGTACCTTATTCCATCCCTTAAACGAATAGCAATCCTTCTCTGGAGAGGAAGAGGTGACGTTAGCCAAAGACTCCCCTTTCCTAAAAGGTCCGAATTCGGCGATTATTTTCCCTTCCGAACGATATTTCACATAATGGCAACTAGAAATGGAGAAATTCTTCACATAGCCAGAATAGTTGAACCTATCATGTAATCGGACAAAACGAGTATTCTTGTCCAACTGCTCGGAAACCGTATTGCTTTGGCTCTTACTACCCCACACCGTACTCCAGGACTTTCCATCGGCGCTTTGCTCCAATTCCCAAGCCTGATATCCCAACTTATATGTACAGAGGACCGAAGAGGTGGAGGTGGAGAAACTGATGACATCAGGCGCACCGGAAATCTCGACAGTGAAATAACGGTCAGGCCAACAAAATCCGCATCCGTCACTAAGGACGCCATCAGTCGACATACGAATGGCGTCGTTAGACCACAAATAATCATCGTCCCCATTTTTAAAGGAAACCGATTCGCTGAAAAAAGTACTTTCATCCATCGTGAAAGGCACTTGAACTTGGGCTGCGACCCGACTAGGCAAGACTAGCACAGAAAAGAGTATCAGAAAAAGGGATTTCCAACATTTAACCATACCATTATTCCATTAAAATTCATAATAAAGCCTCTAAAAAACGCAAGAAGGAGATGCCTTGGGAAGCACCTCCTTCTATATTTTGTTTCCTTTGAGGCGCTAATAAACCGCCGCAAATGTACAAAATATTTCAACAAAAAAGACAATAATTATCAGTCCCACTTTGTATTACGCATATCGCCAGTCTCTTCGAAGGCGAGATGCATCCTCAAAGCTTTGGACAAAGTCATTGGGGTATGGCACTTTCCGGCAGCCAATTTGAGATAATCCCACAACAACTCTTTATAGTCTGGGTGAACACAATTTTCGATGATCGCCTCTGCCTTCTGCAACGGAGACTTAGCGCGCAAATCAGCCACACCTTGTTCCGTGACGATAACCTTAACAGAGTGTTCTGAGCTATCGATATGACTAGCCATAGGAACAATAGCGGAGATGACACCGCCTTTAGCGACTGACGGACAAGTGAAGATGGAAAGGAATGCGTTACGAGCGAAGTCTGCCGAACCACCTAAGCCATTCATCATCTTCTGTCCAAGCACATTTGTGCTGTTCACGTTTCCGAAGATATCCAACTCAAGCGCAGTGTTAATGGCGATAACACCCATACGACGAACCAATTCAGGATTGTTCGTCAACTCCTGAGGGCGCAACATCAACTTATCCTTAAAGAAATCATAGTCGGCGTAAACATCCATGAGAACGTCATCGGAAAGAGTCAACGAACTACCGCTAGCGAAAGTGATACGGCCCTTCTTCATCAAATCAATCACGGAGTTTTGGATCACCTCAGTAAACATGGTGAAGGAAGGGATATCATCGCAGTTACCCAATGAACCAAGAACTGCGTTAGCGATGTTACCCACACCAGACTGCAAAGGCAAGAACTCCTTAGGGATAATACCTTTATGAAGCTCGCTCAACAAGAAGTTAGCGACATTCTCACCGATTTTCGCAGTGACCGCGTCAACTGGAGTAAATTGGGCTATACCATCCTTCATGTCTGTCTTCACGACACCGATAACCTTTGCCGGATCGACCTTCAAAGTAGCGGTTCCGATACGGTCGGATGGCGTATAGATAGGAATTTCACGACGATAAGGAGGATTAACCGGCTCATACAAATCGTGCATGCCATTGATTTTCGCAGGATGATGAGCATTTAACTCAATGATGATCTTCTTTGCCTTGTCGACCAATGTAGGAGTGATACCCACAGAAGTAGTCAACACAATCTCACCCTTCTCGGTGATGTCCGCAGCCTCGATCAATGCGAAATCGACAGGACCGAGGAAGCCATAGCGCAAATCTTGAGCCACGTGTGACAAGTGCATATCAAAGTATTGGACCTCACACTTATTGATAGCGTCACGCATATACTTGCTGGACTGGAAAGGAGTACGGAACTTCACAGCCTTCGCGCGTGAAAGGGCGCCATCGATTTGGTCTCCCGTGGATCCACCCGTGATCATACCCACCTTAAACTCGTTTCCTTTCGCATGCTCAGCTTCCGCCTTGGCGGCGAGAGCTTCTGTCACTGCCTTTACTGTACCCACCGACGAGAATCCGCCGATGCCGATCACATCATTGTTCTTAATGTACGATGCTGCCTCTTCGGCAGTAATAAAGTTAAATGCCATTGTACCTTCCTTTTATTCAGTTACTAAACTTTTATTTCTGAAAAACAACGCGAAATTACAACAAAAAATCCAAACTTAACCACTAACCCACCAATAATTGCATAAATATCAAAACATTTATATAAAATAGGATATTTATACAGACGATATACAAAAAAATAGGAGAATCCACAAGGATCCTCCTACTATAAAATGAGGCAGAACTACCGGATTATAAATCCCATGCCAAAGCGGAAGCGCCCAATACCGCAGCATCAGCGTCCTTCATTTGGGAGAAGAGAACCTTCACCTTGCCCTTGAACACAGGCATCAGATTATCGTCCATCGCCTTCTTGACAGGATTGAACAACAAATCGCCAGCTTTCGCCAAACCACCGAAAAGCACAAAAGCCTCCGGGCTACTGAACTTAACGAAGTCAGCCAAAGCCTCACCTAATATTTGACCAGTGAAAGCGAAAATATCCTTTGCGATTTGATCGCCGGCCATAGCGGCGTCAAACACATCCTTTGAGGTAATGTTATCCAAATCGATTTTCCTAAGGACAGAATCTTCCTTACGGTTCAACAAAAACTCTTTAGCGGTTCTCGCCACACCAGTAGCGGAAGTATAGGTTTCAAGGCAACCCTTGTTTCCACAACCACATGGACGTCCGTCACGACGAACAATCACATGGCCGAGCTCGCCGGCATTTCCATCATGTCCATAAATCAACTGACCATTAGCGACAACACCACTACCCACACCTGTACCAAGTGTGATCATAATGAAATCACGCATGCCACGAGCCGCGCCATACTTCATCTCACCAATAGCGGCCGCATTGGCGTCGTTCGTCAATGAGACAGGCAAACCGACCTTATCGGAAAGCATCTTCGCAAAAGGGACGATGCCTTTCCATGGCAAATTTGCCGCATGTTCGATATTTCCAGTGTAATAGTTCGCATTAGGCGCACCGACACCGATACCATTGATTTTTTCCGCTCCGCCATTCTGGGCGATCAATTTCAACAAGCCATCACCTAAAGCATTGATGTAATCCTCAAGTTCAGGATAAGCCTTCGTTTTGATGGAATCTGATGCCAAAACAGTACCGTTTGCATCCACAATTCCGAAGACAGTGTTGGTCCCACCGATGTCGATACCAACCACATTAGGTTTCAATTCAGACTTCATATCATTAATTATTAAGTTATTATATATTTTCAATCATCTTAAAGTTCGTATTCTTCCTTTTCTTACAACCCACAAATCCATACCACACCAAATAAGCGTAACAAACCATAGGCAACGCGAAAGCGACATGGGCATCAAAAATATCGGAGAGCAACCCCTGCAAAGGAGGCATGACGGCGCCACCCAAAATCATCATGACCAAAAGGGATGATCCCTGTGACGTATATTTTCCTAGGCCGTCAATCGCCAATGTGACCACATTCGGGAACATGATGGAATTAAAGAGACCGACAGCCAGAATGGACCAAAGGGATAATTCATCATCGAGGAGAAGCATCCAACCCACCAATACCATATTCATCACGGCAAAAATCCCCAACGTACGGGAAGGTTTGGATTTCGCCCAAAGGAAAGCGAAAAAGTTCAAGACCAAAAAACCGACAAAATAATACACCTTCATATCCAAGAAGAAATTAATGAAATCGTGGAAACTCATAATTTCCTCGGACGCGACGCTAATCACGTAGAAAATCAAAAACAACGAAAGCACAGCAGACAACAACATCAATATGATCTTTAAGTCAGAACGCAACTTGCCCATCGAGATAGCTCCCATAAAACGTCCAATCATAGCACCTCCCCAATAAAAAGCGAGCAACTGACTAGCATGAAGCTCATCCATGGAATGGAATTTCTTCATATATTCGACGAGGTTGCTACCGATAGCGACTTCCGCACCCACATAACAAAATATGCCTATCATACCATAAAGCAGATGAGGATATTTCAAAGCGCCGAGTTTGTCTAGTTCACGACTATCATCATGAAGATCAATCGCAGGCATCTCCAAAAAGAATATCACGCCAAAAAGGATAAGCAATAGACTCGCCAAGACTAAATATGGAATGCGCACAGACGAAGCACCTTGCCCGCCGGCCAAGAAATAATCGAATATAAGCACACCACCAATGACAGGGGCCAACGTCGTTCCCAACGAATTAAATGCTTGGGAAAGGTTCAAACGGCTCGAAGCAGTTTCAGGAGACCCCAACACAGCGACCAACGGATTGGCGGCAATCTGTAAGAACGTGAAACCGGCGCCCAACAAAAAGAGGGCCAACAGGAAGACTCCGAACACCGGATGCTCCGAATCCGCCTCGATAAAGAAAAGGAAACACGCCACAGAGGAAATGAATAAGCCTAAAGCTATCGTATTTTTATACCCTATTTTCAGAATAGGATCCCCCAACGTCGCCGACACTAAAAAATAGACAAGGGAAACAAAAAAATAAGCGAAGAAAAAAGCCAATTGGACCATAGTCGCTTCAAACTGCCTCAATTGGAAAACATCCTTCAAATAAGGGATTAGGATATCATTCAAACACGTTATGAAACCCCACATAAAAAACAATATGGTTAACGCAAATAACGCAATTGTATACTTGCTTGAATCTCTATTTTCCATCACAATCTATTTTTGCGGGGACACCCCCAATTAATTACTAAATCAACTAAAACTCTATCGCCAACTTCAAGTTAAAGAGCCTTCCCGTCAAATAATTCGGCACAGCATACTGTTGGCCATTCGATACAGGGACCCAATAATTTGAATTGACGTTTTTTAAATCCAAGACATTAAACACATCCATATTGAGGGAGAGACTCTTCATCCAAGAGAAGAATTTCTTCGACATGAATGGGTCAACACCTCTCCTCAAATGATAGGCTACACCGAGATCGACACGTTTATAATTACTCATACGGAAATCATAACTATTCCCTATCGTATTCGGCGGGCAGAATGGGAACCCATCCGACCAAACTAACTTGATATTAAACTTCAACTTTTCAAAACCAGGCAAGTAATCCTGAAAAAACATCGAGATATTAAAGCGCTGGTCGGTTGGTCTTGGCAAATAACCCAAACCATCGCCATAAATATTCTCCTTCGTATTCATCAAGGATAGGGAAACCCACGAATCGGTCCCAGGGACAAACTCGCCGAACAATTTCACGTCGCCTCCAAAAGCGAAACCATCCGCAAAATTCTCACCCAAATAAGTAATCTTCATATTATCGACCTGATAAGGGATGATTCTATCGATGTATTTATAGTAAAGTTCGCCCGTAAGTTTGAAAGGACGTCCCCACTTCCTGAAATAATAGTCAGTCGCCAATATGATTTGAGCGGAACGGGGAGACTTGATATCATGGTTCAAAACGTAAGAGTAATTACCGTCTTCAACCACAGATTTCTTTACCTCCTTGAATAAAAGCGCCTGGTGGTAGATACCTGTGGCGACACGGAACCCCCAATTGCTGTTAGCTGGGAACCAAGCCAAGGAAGCCCTAGGGCTAAGCGTCAGCTGTTCATTGAAATCCCAATACGAAAAGCGGAGACCACCCAAAAGGACCAACCTTCCTGAAGAGGAACGAATTGTATAGGCGTCCTGCAAAAAACCAGAGAGCCGATGGCATACCACGCTCACATCAGCGTCTAGATTCTCATACAAAGACATCCTGTCCGGATTCAATGGTTGAGAATAGCCAGCGGAATCACGCAACTCCCACTCGATCACCTTCTCAGACAAATCTTCTATTTGAACGGAAAGTCCCCATTTTACTTGATTATTCTTCCTATCAATGGTTCCGATATGCGAAATATTGGTCACCGTACCGTCAAAAGAGTTGCGTGAATGTTCATGGAAGGCGCCAAAACCTTCGCTCAAATCGGAGACCATTGCATTAGGATCCAAAGAGCCTATACTATAAACACTAGAAATATCATACGCCACACGCTCTATGGAAAGGAAAGACGAGCCTATCAACTCCAACGTAAGGCAGGAGCTCGGCTTGAACTTTAACGTGAACGCTCCGAAATAAGTTGAGAACAAATCGTCTTCTTGTCCATCAAAAGAGAAATGCACTTGCTTCATCTCATACATCGTACCGAAATTGGTGTCTCGGGATTTCGGAATGAAATTGTACTGATTTCTGGATATATTCCCTAAAAACGAAAGGGACCACTTCTGGGAGAAACGATAGTTCATATAGGTTTGATAATCCAAAAATTTAGGATTATACTCACCTTCAGTCTCCAAGGAATTCAACAAATAAGAAGAACTCTTATATCGGAAACCATGCAACTGGGAAAACTTCGGGTTGGATGTCCCGACATATGCGGAGCCCCCCAAAAAACTGAGAGAAACCGCCCCTTCAAAAGAGGACGGCGTCTTATACTTGATATCCAGGACGGAAGACATCTTATCCCCATATTCAGGAGAAAAGCCCCCCGATGAAAAAGAGACCGACTCAACCATATCAGAATTCACGAAACTTAATCCCTCTTGCTGTCCATTACGGATCAGCAATGGACGATAAATCTCTATTGAATTCACATAGACACAATTCTCATCATAGTTTCCACCACGTACGGAATATTGGGAACTGAGTTCATTGACAGACGAAACACCCGGCTGGGTAGTCACCACACTGATAATTCCATCCCCAGACGCATTGGTTATAATTTTAGTCACATCAACATTCAAGCGCTCTATCGTCGTCTCCTGTTTCACATGTCCGACAACATCGACGGATTGTATCAAATCCTCCTTCTCCTTCATCACAACACGGATAAAAGTAGAATCCTCGGGAAACGACACTGGGATGGTCTGGTCGGCATAACCAATCAAAGAGAAATCCAAGCTAATTGAATTGACCGAATCGGGAATCATTTGCACAGAGAAAGCGCCCTGGGAATCCGTAAAAGTACCGACACCCTTCTGAACGTTCTCAACAGAAACGACGTCCAACGGGACGCCTGCAGAATTAGTCACCACACCATAAATGCATTTGCCTTTCGACCAACAAGTAGCGGAAAGACAAAAAATAAAAAGAAGTATGTGGAAAACTTTTCGCATAAACAAATCACTTAACAAAAATATCCTCTTTGGCCTTCGGTCTCTGGTCGTCCAACCACTTAAACTTATCCAGACGTTTTTCTTCTTCAGGGACACGTAACGGAGGATACAACACACCCTCGGAATCAGGGGTCATCACAATCTTATCCACCTTCTTATTACTCTTCATGAAAATCGACATGGCGTTACCATGTGCTTTGTTGACGCCAATCAAAGCGTCCCTATCATCCTTCGAATAATAAATGGAAACAGCATTCCCAAGCATATCAACACGAGTCAACTTATTGTTCTTCAAATAAGCCTTAGACTCCTTCCCCGCCAATTGGTTGTACATATCCTCTTCCTCCAACTGAACAATCATCGCATTCTTGGTGATATGGATATGGTCGGCCTTTTGGTCTTTCATATAAATATCGATGTGATCTCCGGTCAACTGGCTCTCTTCACTCCAAATAATAGGAGTTCCATACATGGCCAAGATGGAATCGTCGGAAGAATAAACCATCGAGTCGCACTTCCCTTGCATGTCATCCCTATAAAATTTAACATGGGAATATGCGCGGATCTCATTCTTGGAAGAATCGACTTCGACTCCGTAAATAGTATCAGCCGCCAAAAAAAGGGAATCCTTTTCAGAGTAGTCAATCACATAAGAGCGGTCAGTCAAATAACCCCATGAAGGAGATTTTTTCCAGAATTCAGCGTAATTTCCCCTACCGATCAATTTTTGCGAAGAGTCTTGTGCCTCCACGTTGTGATATGCCTTCGCGGATTCGTTGTTCATGTCGTAATAAATGGAATCGGCGGTCAAACGCTGTCCATCGGAAGAGACGACCACAGAATAATCATAAAGGCGGCCCAACTTAGTTTTCTTATTCATCCAAGCATTAGTCGTGTAGATTGTGTAATCCTTTTCCTGTACACGGGAAGGGCCAATCAGCATCATTTTACCTGTTTCATAATTATACTGCAACGAATCGCTCTTTATCACATAATCAGGATGTGTCACAACGACATCCGTCTTAAAAAAGTAGTTTTTTGTGTCCGGATAATAATATCCTTTCTGGGAGACAAGGTCGAATTCCGGGTCTTGTATTTTTCCGCCACCCACATAATAGCCGAAATTTTTATCACGAAGGAAATCCAAAGAATTGGTTGTCAAAACAGTACCTTCGTTATTGACGACGACATTACCGCGAATCTTCATCAAAGTAGTGTTACCATCATAATACAACACATCAGAGGTCATCGTAGCCTTTTCGTCTACCACACGCACATGTCCAAATGCGTCAAAAGAGTTATTGGTGTCATAAAAATATGCGCTGTCGCAATACATCAAAGCACTTCCATGACGGAATCGAACATTTCCCTTCAGCACCTGATACTGAGCGCCATTAGACTTATCAAAGGAAAGGACGTCACACTGCTCCAGAATGACATTCTTCTCCGAAAGGACGGGCAATGACCAAAGGAACAACAATAAGGGCAAAAGGAATCGTTTCATAACAGAATTATTTAACCCAACCAGGATATTGGAATTCACAATTACGCCATTTAGGGTCTATTTTCACATATATGGTCTTTTGCTTTTCACGGACCCAAGCACTCAAAATCTCGAAATTCTTCTGTTCCTGATAAGCGGCCTTAATCGCCATGAAATCATCATCGACATTCGCCTTATGCGCGAGGACCAAAGATTTCACTTTAGCGATGGCATATACTTCATTTCCCTTTGAATCGATCATAAGGAATGGTTTTGTGAGTTCACCTTGGTTTAATCGGTAAACCGCCTTGGCGATTTCCTGCGGCAGTTCGCTCATCTGGAATTTCGAAGAACCAGTTTTCGGATTGGTTACCAAACCCAGCGAATTCTTACTCCCCTTGTCTACTGAATACAAAGCCACAGCCTGCTCGAAAGACAACAAACTGCTATCAAGGACTGTCACAATACTATCCAATCGAAGCTTCGCTTGGTTCTTCTCCTCCAACGTAGACTTAGGTTTCATCAAAATATGACGCACATTCACCTTATCGCCACTCTTCTCAATCAATTGGATGATATGGAAACCGAATTCGGATTCAACCACCTTGGAAACCCTTGACGGGTCATGCAAAGAAAAAGCGACATCCGCAAACTCAGGCACAAGCTGTCCTCTTCCCATAAAGCCCAACTCTCCACCATGTTTCGCCGACTCCTTATCCTCCGAATACAAAATCGCCAAAGTGGAGAATTCCGTTTCTTTCGAATCCACACGTTCCTTGAAGCTCCTAAGTTTAGACTTGACATCATCGATGGCCGCGGCACTTACGGCAGGCGCAATCGTCAACAACTGCACCTCGATTTGAGTAGGGATATCAGGTATGCTATCCTCCGGCAATGAACTGAAAAAACGTTTCACCTCGGCAGGCGTCACCTTACTATCACCCACAATTTTCCTTTGCATTTGCTGGATAACCTGTTGGTTTGAGACCATCTCGGTAAGCTCTTCCCTCAAGGATGATATATCTTGGGAAAAATACTCCTCTACCTTTTCCCTAGAGCCCAATTGAGAAATCAAGTAATTGATTCTCATCTCCACTTGATTGGAGACGGATTTATCATCAGCGTGTATACTATCGATTTTAGCCTGGTCCAAATACAATTTTTGGAGCGCCAACTGTTCCGGAATGTAACAATACGGATCGCCCTCGAAAGAAGTCCCTTCATATCGCATCCTTTGACGGAATTCCTCCACATCGGAAAGCAAAATCGCCTCATCACCGACAACCCAAGCCACCTCGTCTATCACACTAGCACCTTTTACCGTGCAAAAAAACGAAACAAAAAAAGAGAAGAAAATAAAAAATCTATTATTCATAACCAACATTAATATCTTTTCACCGCACCGTTTTCCAATCCTCTATCATACAAATCGTTTCTGTACTTGCGAAGATAATCATTCTTCCTCTGCTCTGTCAAAATTGAACGAATACGGTTTTTCGCAAAATCAAACGGCTGCATATTCCCTGTCATGACACATTTCGTCACATACAAAAATACGGTACGTACAGAATCACTTTCCGTATATAACCTACCATCCTTGAACTCCAACTCATGTATCGGCAACGGACATCTTTTCTGTATATCCGACAATAAGGTCCACGTGTCATTAAAATAATCGAACTTGGCGGCATCCTTAACGCTATAGGACTCAATCATATCCATATTGCCTGAGCTAGGGGATTCCATCAACAATTTGATCACCTGAAAGTCCGGTGATTGATTGAGCACACTTAACGATATACCTTTCAACAAAGGTTCCTGAAGATAAAAAAGCGAAGGATTTTTTTGGTAATAGGCATGGACCTGATCATCTGTGATTTGCGAAGACAAATGGTCCTTTATCATTTGAAGTTCATATTCATAAACATACAATGACTGCCTATAATTTTCCACCAAAGAGTCGATCTCCTCATTACCGGAGAATTCTTCACGGGCCAACTCGTACATCAAATTACTGGAAGCCCAATCACGGATATACAAATCTATGGCGGCGGCGCTATCGGAAGCGCTTAACCCGGTCAGGTCAAGACTCCGGAAAAGTTCCGACTCGGTCAATTTTTTTCCACCCACCTCGACTACAACTTTGTCTCGGCTAGCTATTGAAGAGACAAAATCGCAAGAGGATAATGTCAGACTAAGGCAAGACACTACCCCTACCAAAACGGAATTTGATATTTTACTCTTACACTTCACAAGACAGAGAACTGAACTATTTTATTGTATTTATGACACTCTTAAATTTCTTGACAGGGTACCTATCATGCAAATCCAAAATCCATTGTTCCTCCAAATAATTCTGATAATCTGCCGTCACCGGTCCCTTCACATCCAAAAATGTTTCAGGTTGGTTCAACATTTTCCCTGTCACTGTAACGAAAGGGAACTCTGCATTATTGTCATCAGAACTCTTTTTCTTCTCGAAAGCCAACGCATCCACATCAGGATTGGCACCCTTAGGGAAGAGTCCCTTCACAACTTTAACCTTCTTAACGCCATCCTTGTTCAACTCCCTATCGAGGACTACCGACACGGAATCCAATGGCATTGGAACATACTTAACGGTCGTTTTTGCCATCTTACCCTTGCCAACGGTTTCCTTCACCGGCATCTTAACAAGAAGTTCATTCACCTTATTCAAGGTAGCCTGGTCGGCGCACCTAACCACACAGCCTTTGTACCTAGGGCTATCCCAAGTATATTTGGACTTGTGCTCTTCAAAATATTTTGTCAAACCAGCCTTATCTTTTGCGGCCTTATTCCAAACCTTCGAAGAACTGATTTCAAAGAGAAGCAAACCATCTCGATACTCATTCAACAAATTACGAT
Source organism: Paludibacteraceae bacterium (assembly GCA_045617845.1). Taxonomy (GTDB): domain Bacteria; phylum Bacteroidota; class Bacteroidia; order Bacteroidales; family Paludibacteraceae; genus UBA1181. Next base: position 31,061 of record JAZLJL010000105.1, read on the forward strand.
AATCGGGATTCTCCTTTTGAAGGATGGAGCACTCTTCCTCCCAAATTTTATCATTGACATATTGATTAAATAATTCATTAACATACAGGGCAACTTCATTGTCCTTCATCTTTTCAACGTCAACTTTTTTCACTATAGAAGACAAATATGAATGGAACACCTCTTGAGGATATGTTATTCCCCTATACTCATACAAAGGCTCATTCAGACGACGGACAATAGCATTCTTTGTCTCCGGATCAATTGTCCTAATATAATCATAAAAGATAGGCAAAGACGACTCATACAACAGGTATCCATTTCTCTGTTTCAACTTACGTATTGCATCCTCTTTCGTCGTGATGCCACGATTCGACTTAGCCGTTTTATCCTTCAATTCGGCTTTTAACTCATCAAAAGTAGGATTCAATATTTCATTGATGCAGACAATGTGTGTACCTCTCATCGTTTTGATGACGAAAAACGTATCAGGTTTAGCGACGCTCTTTAGCTTTTCCACAAAGAACGGAGGCAAATACATATTTTCAGAAAGCAGACCCATTTTTCCTTCCTTTGTGTTGGAGAACTGGTCTACGGAATATTCCTTCACATAATCGGCGAACTTAGAGCCATTTTTATTGAGTTTCTTACAAAGTTTTGCCGCTAATTTATCTACATCTTTCTGGTCTTCAGACAACAAAATCTGAGAGAAACTCAAATCTTTGACATTGAAGCTTTTGGAGTTAACCTTTAAGATATGATAACCGTAATTGGTACGGAATGGTTTACTGATTGCTCCCACAGGAGTCGCATATGCGACACTTTCAAAAGGATACACGGTGGAAAAAGCGGTGATGTTCCCTATAAGACCGCCATTCTTGGACGAAGCGCAATCCGAATTCGCTGACGCAAGTTCAGAAAAAGATGCGCCATTAGTCAATTGGGCATATAAGTCGTTAATCTTAGAGTACGCAGCAGATGTATCCAATTCCGTAGGCGCGAGATTCACCAAAATGTGAGAGACGTTCAATGTATACTTATTCCTCTCATAAGCCTCCTCCAACAACAAGTTCTCCTCCACCGTGTCACGGAAATAAGGGAGACTCAATTGAGCCTCATATTGTTCAAATTCGTTTTTGAAAGAATTCGAATGGTCATACCAAAGGTCTTTGGCTTGGGCAACCTTCAACTTGAAATTGACGAACAAATCCACATACTCCTCCAATGATTTCTTCTCTATTGAATTATTGGAATTATTTTTATGATAGATATATTCAAATTGTGACTTAGTCACCTCTTCACCATTGATAAGAAAAGCCACCGGATCAGAATCTTGGGCACTAACTCCCTGGGACAACACAGCGGAGAACAATGCCAATAATAAACTACGTTTCATTTCAACAAAATTCATTTCACATTATGATACTTATAATGGGCAAATTTACATAAAATATCCAATTAAAAACAAAAAAGAGAGACCTTTTGGGCCTCTCTCTTCCGAATATTAGAATTTGTTTAGATTTTCTTTTCTTTAATTCTAGCCTTCTTTCCGGTAAGCTCGCGCAAATAATACAATTTAGCTCTGCGAACTTTACCAACCTTATTCACTGTGATGCTCTCGATGAACGGTGAATCCATTGGGAAAATTCTTTCTACGCCAACACCACCGGAAATCTTACGGACAGTGAAACGCTTTTTGTCTTGGTGACCACAGATACGGATAACATCACCACGGAATTGTTGGATACGCTCCTTGTTTCCTTCGACGATTTTGTAAGCTACAGTGATAGTGTCACCGCTCTTGAATTGAGGGAATTCCTTAGCCGCTCCGAAAGCGCCCTCAGCTACTTTAATTAAATCCATTTTGTTTTTTTTAAAAATATAATACTAACGCAATTTAACGGATACCTTTTGCTCCGACAGAGATTGCGCAAAAACTCCGCAAAATTAAACAAACATTTTCAACAGTCCAAATTATGGAATGTTAAAACACGATATTTACAATTTTCCCTGGCACGACAATCACCTTCTTGATTGCTTTACCGTCAAGGAACTTCTTCACGGCGTCAGAAGAAACGACTGTCTTCTCCACCTCTTCCTTACCCATATCAACGGGCAATTCCATTGAAGCTTTCACCTTTCCATTGAAAGAAATAGCATATTTGTAGTTACTTTCCTTCAAATATTTCTCATCATATTTTGGCCATGAAGCGTCACAGACAGATGTGTCATGACCTAAGGCATGGTACAACTCTTCCGCAATATGAGGGGCGAAAGGAGTCAGCAATATGCACAAAGTCTCAAGAGCCTCACGTTTATTGCACTTCAAAGGAGATAGCTCATTCAAACAAGTCATAAATGCAGCGACAGAAGTGTTAAACGAGAAGTTCTCCACATCAAACGTCACCTTCTTTATCAACTTATGGATGGATTTCAACTCTTCGGCAGACAAAGGAGCATCGGAAACATTCAAAGCTTCTCTGTCATAGAACATACCCCAGAAACGTTTCAGGAACCTATGTACGCCATCGATTCCATTGGTATCCCACGGCTTGGAAGCTTCCAATGGTCCAAGGAACATTTCATAAAGACGTAACGTGTCTGCGCCATATTTCTCTACTATGACATCAGGGTTAACAACGTTGAACATCGATTTGGACATCTTTTCGACTGCCCATCCACAAATATATTTTCCATCCTCCAAAATGAACTCGGCGTTCTTGAAATCAGGCATCCAATTTCTAAATGCGTCTATATCAAGCACATCATTGCTCACGATGTTTACGTCCACATGGATTGGGGTAACGTCATATTGATCCTTTAAATTCAAGGAAACAAAAGTATTCGAATCTTTTATACGATAGACGAAGTTTGAACGTCCCTGAATCATACCCTGGTTGATAAGCTTTTTAAAAGGCTCATCTTGACAAACAGCGCCCAAATCGTAGAGGAATTTGTTCCAAAAACGGCTATATATCAAATGTCCCGTTGCGTGTTCTGTTCCACCCAAATACAAATCGACGTTTTGCCAATAATCATTCGCCTCACGGCTAACCAACGCATTGTCGTTATGTGGGTCCATATAACGCAAATAATAAGCTGAAGAGCCAGCGAAACCAGGCATCGTATTCAATTCGAACGGATAGCCTTCACTAGTGCACCAATTCTTAGCATGTCCTAACGGCGGCTCACCAGATGCGGTAGGAAGGAAGTTCTCAATTTCAGGCAATTCCAAAGGAAGGGATTTTTCATCCAACACATACGGAATACCCTCTTTATAATAGACAGGGAAAGGCTCCCCCCAATAACGTTGGCGGCTGAAAATAGCATCCCTTAATCTATAATTCACCTTGACACGACCTAAATTATGCTCTTTGACATATACCTTCGTGGCAGCGATTGCCTCTTTAACTGACATGCCATTCAAAAAGCCGGAATTAGTCATGATACCATCTTTCGCGTCGAAACTTTGTTCGCTGACATCACAACCTTCAATAACGGGGATAATCGGCAAATTGAAATGCTTTGCGAAAGCATAATCGCGAGAGTCATGAGCAGGCACAGCCATAATGGCGCCAGTACCATAACCGGAAAGAACATAATCACTAATCCAAACAGGAATCTCCTTACCCGTTACAGGATTAATGGCATATGCACCAGAAAAGACACCCGTAACACGGCGGTCAGCCAAACGCTCACGTTCCGTTCTACGCTTTACTAAAGCAAGGTATTCATCAACAGCAGCACGTTGCTCCTTGGTCGTCACCTGATCAACATAAACAGATTCAGGAGCCAAAACCATAAAAGTAACGCCAAAAATGGTATCAGCACGAGTAGTAAAAATGACGAAATCAATATCAAGGTCCTTGATTTTAAACTTCATCTCAGTTCCCTCGCTACGGCCGATCCAATTACGTTGTGTTTCTTTAAGGGAAGGAGTCCAATCAAGTTGCTCCAGACCATCAAGCAAACGTTGGGCATAAGCGGAAACACGCAAACTCCATTGCCTCATGACACGTTGCTCAACAGGATATCCTCCACGGATCGAAAGACCTTCGCTAATCTCATCATTGGCAAGCACGCAACCTAACTTAGGGCAGAAATTAACCTTGGTATCAGCCAAATAAGCGATACGGTAATTCATCAAGACATTTTGTTGTTGCTTGACATCCATAGATTTCCAATCGTCAGCAGAAAAGCTTAATTCATCAGAACAAGCAGCATCAACATTGGAAGTACCGGAAGTCTCGAATTTAGAAACTAATTCAGAGATAGGCTTAGCTTTAGAACAATGATTATCATAATAACAATTAAACATTTGGATGAAAGCCCATTGTGTCCATTTGTAATATTTAGGATCACATGTTCTAACCTCGCGGTCCCAATCGTAGCAAAAACCAATCTTGTCCAATTGCTCACGATAACGATTAATATTCTTAGTGGTAGTGACAGCAGGATGTTGACCCGTTTGAATAGCATATTGTTCAGCAGGCAAGCCATAGGAATCATAACCCATTGGATGCAAGACATTAAAACCGCATAAACGTTTATATCTACTATAAATATCCGAAGCGATGTAACCAAGAGGATGACCCACATGAAGTCCTGCACCAGAAGGATAAGGGAACATATCCAACACATAAAACTTAGGTCTAGACTTATCAATGTCAACCTTATAGGTGGAATTATTTTTCCAATAACTCTGCCATTTCTTTTCTATATCTCTGAAATTGTAATCCATATAAAAGAAAAATTTTCGCGAATTTAATGAAAATAAATAGATGACGCAAAGGATTGGCAAACACAAAAAAAGGGTGACGGTAACCGCCACCCTTTTTATTAGATAAGGGAAAGATTAATATTCCCACAAGTCATTTTCGAAATTAAGCAACAAAGTCTTAACTTTTTGTTGTTCCTTTCTAACATCTTCAGCAGTAATGTTGTATTCCAACAAGTTTCTGTTATAAACGTTAGACTCCTTATAAATGTAGCTAGAGAAACGTCTCTTAACGAAGATGTCATCAAGTGAAGGTCTAGCTCCATTATTTTTGTCAGTAATAAGGATTTCCTGTTGAGCTAAGTAAGGACGCAATGTCTCAAATGGCACCCAGAAAAGAGGGAACTTTTGAAGACCGAGGTCACCTTCCTTAACCATAATAGGACAGAACGCGATGATTCTAGCATTGAAAGTGGAAGTAATTTTATCGAAATACCAAACCTCTTTCACATAGAATTTCAACACATCACGATTAGGAACATCAGAGTCATCAACGACAATGATAGAATCATTAGTCAATGAATCAGCCTTGAAAGTCGCATAAATATCGAACTTATTCACGATTTCCTTGAATGGAAGTTCATGCTCCTTTGTGAAGATCTCACGAGTATCAAGATACTCATAAGCTTTAATCTTACCATCTTGAATAAGTCTAAACATCAGAGTAAAGAAACTTTGTCTGTTGTCTACAGCTTCTTCAGGATAATACAAAGGATAATTCATCTTCTCACGCAAGTCGATGGTCCTATAAACAACTTTTTGCCAGAAAATATCATCCGCACGCGGATTGACCAATTCGATAGGCTCAAGATTTTCCTTAGGACCACTGGTTGGCATGTTAGAAGCAATTTCCACAGATACCTCACCGGACTCATCGAAGAAAGAATTCTCCTCGAACTGAGCGTAAACGGCAGAAGTGGAGAATGCCGCAAAACCAACACACAATAATTTAACAAAATTACTCATAACGTTAAACTAACTTTAAATACTATTTAATTTTCACTTCCAATGGAGGCAAAGTACGTTTGATACCATCCTGACCAAGAGCGATTGTATTTGAAATATACACCGTCTTTTGTTTAGTCATCTCACGGAAGATTTTTAATTGCTTATCGTTCAATTGATCGCCATTAGATTTTTCAATCATGGTATTTCCCATAGAATCGAAATAGTTCATAGCGAACTCAAGAACTCTGTACTTAACATCCAAATCAGCATCATTCAACTCAGCGACAATACGGCGAGCAGTGATCAAAAGAGGTTTAGCGATAGCTTTATCCAAGCTATTTCCTCTATAGCGTGACTTGATACCTTGAGCGTTTGTATACTCAATCATAGCCAATGGATCTGGCAACTTCTTAACACGGAAAGTCTTTGTAGCGATGTGTTGGCTTTTGCCATCAACCATTGCACTAACAGAGATGTTACAAGGAGTACCAACTTGGCTAGGAACGATTAACCATCCAGTGTTAGTCTTAGTTTGAGACTTACAGTTAGAAGGGCTAATAGAGATGTTATTAGCAGATACACCAGGAACAGAAACGCTGATAGGGTTTTTGAAACCGGCATAGAGCACATTCATCAAATCAGCAGAAACCGTAGCGGTAGGCTCACCTACAGTATACTCACTCGTGAAAGGATAATTGATGACTTCACCATTTTTCTTTGCAAGAGCGATGTTACCAGAATACTTTTGAGTACCAACACTACCACAGATGAATTCATAACGATCCTTCTCCAAAGGTTTGTTGTTGATAGTGATGACAGGCTTCTTAGTAGAGTCAGTTGCAGCCAAAATAATTTGAGCTGAATACTTACCGCCCTTCATGATATAGCTAGAATTAGGAATTGCCAATGCTTGAATCTTGTTTACGATGAAAGCGTCAGCATCCATAGCACCAATCAAGTAAGAAAGAGCCTCACCTTGAGAAACCTTAACATCATTCTCAATCTTATCCAACACGGTCAAAGTAGCGATGGCAGGCATCTCAGCGAATACTGAGTTCTCCCATTTAACCATCTTTCCTTTTTCCTCCTTGTTAGGGATATCAGCAGTAGAGAAAGTCTTATCCAAAGCATCAGCCTTAGCAGTATCGATAGTCTTCATGAACTCACGATAAGCATCGAGGTGCTCCTTTAAGATTTGGCCATTGGTTTTACCGTCAACCTTGTCAACCAAACCGACTTGGTGAACGATGTTCAAATCACCAACATTAAATCCGTCCTCATCTACAGTCTCAAGCGTTGCGGCAGGATTACCAGAAACCTTCTTAATAATATCCAACTTAAGATCGTCGATATATTGAATAAGAGCATCAGACTGAGAGACAACGCTATCAAACTTACTTTTCATTCTATTAGCCTTGATGGAATCCGAACCAAGGAGAGCAGCGAACTCACTTCTTCTTTGTTCAACTTTACCATCACTAATCTTCGTGTTTTGACGCATGGAAGTATCCACGGCCAAGTATCCATTCAAAATCTGGGCAGACACGTTCAATGCAAGCATTGCGGTCAACACCAAATACATCATGGATATCATCTTCTGTCTCGGGGTTTCCGGACAATTTTTAGCGCCACCCATAATTAAACTTCATTAAAAAATTTAAATTCGAAAAATCTTATTATTTAATAGTCATAGCGCTAAGCATACCGCCATAGATAGAGTTCAAGCTCTTCATTTGAGAAGCTAACAAAGCAACTTGTTTCTTATACTCCTCAGCCTCAGCAGCAGAACCATTCAAAGATGTTTCAATCGTCTTAACAGCAGAAGCCAAAGTCTTCATAGCCTCATTCTGCTCGTTAACTGATTTAACTTGAAGTTCAAATACAGAGTTGATAGTAGAGATGTTTCTGTTGATACCATCGATTTGATCAGCGAAGTTCTTAGAACCTTGAGAAGCTGAACCGATGCTTGAAGCGATGCTTTGGTAAGAAGAAACCAAAGAATCAGAAGAATCCTTCAAGTTTTGTTGAGAGCTTGCGAATGCGCTAGCGGCATTAGAAGCTTGTCTCAAATTGTTAGTATACTCGTTAGAAACAGCAGCTGCACTAGAAAGGTCAGTCAATTGACTAGCAGTAGTAGACAAGCTATGGATACCGTTCTTCAAGTTGTCGAGTTCGCTATCAACCATATCACGGATCTTTTGGATCTCAAGCTTACCCTCGTCACCACCATTAGAAGAGCTAGTGTTCATGAGAGAACTACCTGGAGTTGCAGTCTCATCCTCAACCAACAATTGAGGATAAACTCTATCCCAGTGGTACTCTACGTGAGGTTTATCGAATGCAGACAAAGCAAACAAGAAAGCCTCAGTACACATTCCTGCGGTCAAAACTGGACCTGCACCTGGCCAGTGCATGATCTTAAACAACGCACCAATAATAACGACACTCGCACCCAAACCATAAGCAAGGGCAGTGAATTTCTGATAACCTGCGCTATCACGCAATTCTGAAAAACTCATTTTAATAAATATTTTAAGGTTAATAATATGTTATCTCATCAAAAAAATTATTCACCAATGTAGCTACGAACACATCTGAAACCTAAGAAAGAACGGTTTTCATTTTGATACTCGTATGTACGAACACCACATTGCAAGAAGATGCCGACATCTTTCCAAGAACCACCGCGAATTACTTTACGTCTCATAACGTCAGAATCAGAACTCTTGGCATTGTAATCGTAACTAGGGTTCAAGTCATGAACGAAAGAGTAGTTAGACTCGTGGTAAGCGGAAGAAGTCCACTCAGCAACGTTACCCGCCATGTCATAAAGACCGAACTCATTCGGTGGATAAGAAGCTACCTTAGAAGCGATCAAATAACCATCATCAGTATAGTTACCTCTTTGAGGTTTGAAGTTAGCCAAGAAACAACCTTTAGCGGTACGGATATAGTTACCACCCCAAGGATACATAGACAAATCCTTACCACCACGAGCGGCGTATTCCCACTCAGCCTCGGTTGGGAGACGGTAATCTTGAACTCTCACACCCTTATTAGCAACTTGGTAAGAGTTGAACAAGAAAGTTCTCCAATGGCAGAATGCCTGAGCTTGTTCCCAAGACACACCGACAACAGGGTATTCACCATAACCAGGGTGAGCGAAATACATCTTCATGTAAGGCTCATTGTAAGCGTAAGTGTAATCACGGATCCAGCACAAAGTATCAGGATAAATGTTAACACGTTTCAAAGAGATGAAGTCTGAACGATGTTTCAACTCACGATATACAGTAATGTTTTGGATTTCGCCATTCTCGTTATAGATAGTTGTATCCTTCTTGATCATCACATCAGCGCTATCCTTAGTCTTACCCAATCCTGCGATGCTACGGTTGTAACGGCCCAACAACGGATCAAACTTATTCTCCTTCTTAGCAGCCTGGATATAGTCAACCCAAGAATACTTATACATATAGATGGCTGCATTGTTCTCAGAAGCGAAGTCAATCTTATCAGCACCTTGGTAGTACATGCTATCCAAAGCAGCTTTTTGGTCTTCGGTTTGTTTATTCCAAGGAATTTTCTTTTTGTAATTAAGGACTGGGGTCTCCAACTCATTACCATTCTTGTCTTGGTAAATTTTGTATGACTCATCTACGTCAGCCAACTTCTCTCTTGCGATAGAGTCACGTACCCAATGTACGAACTGACGATACTCTCCGTTTGTAATCTCAGTCTCATCCATCCAGAACGCATCCAAAGACACGGTACGGGATTGAGAAGACATAGCCCAGTTTGCATCTTGGTCATTTTGACCCATCGTGAACGAACCACGTCTGATGTAAAGCATTCCGTAAGGAACCGGCTCCTTCCAAGATTTGTTGTAAACTCCCACCAATTCTCCATTTTCTCCACTGCAGGCAGCGAGAAGGACGGCGACTAATGAAATAATTAACAGCTTTTTCATGATATAAACTACTTTATTGTCTTTGTCATTTGTTATTATTTACTACTACAATATTCGATCACTCTTATATTTATTCTTTTTCGTGAACTGAGGTCGGAAACTATAACGCAAATAGACTTCATGACTTCCCCCCGACCTAATCAATTTCGATGTGGGCAAATCATAAGAATAACCTACTTGGAGTCCACTTATCACATCCATTCCAAAAATGAACACGAAAGCATCCCCAAAACGATATGAAATTCCTCCTCTCACTCTTTTAGAATATTCTAATAAACCCGAAACCTCCGCTTGCCAAGAACAGAAATCTGTTTTTATCAACGAAGACGGTGTCAAAGTAATCAACGGATTAGAAGTTGAAAAATTGTATCCGCCAGTTAAATAAAATGATTTCGGCATATACATTGTATACAACTCGTTTCCTAAATCAATGGTTCCGGAGTTCAAATGCAGGGCTGAAAGGCCGATGTAATATCGATCACGCTTATATAAGCATCCGAAAGAGACATCGAATAAAACATCGCTATACTCTTCTGCAGTAAAACTCGAAACAAATGGATCACTCTCCTTGTGGAAATCATCACCGCTCAACACTTTCTCACCACCGCCTGTAAAATCAACACCTTCCTTGTCAAAAGTATGGTTTATGAAACCAAGACCCAATCCAAGGCTCAACCTTCCACCCCAAAGTTTCGTTTTATACGAATATTGTAAAAGAACGCTCTGGTTTTTAAACAAACCTATCTCGTCACTTGAAAAGACTAATCCAGCGCCATGTTTAGTATCTCCGACCTTAAATGGTGTGGTCATCGAGAAATAAACATCTTGCGGTCCGCCACTGAATCCTGCCCACTGTCTCCTAAAGACACCAAACACACTTATCATCTCTTCCTCCGCTACTGCGGCGGGATTCGTGGTTGTCTGGACTTCCATATACTGGCTAAATTGCGGGCTCATTTGAGCCGACAAATTCAATATTGAAATACTCAGAAAAAAAACGATAAATATAAAATGCCTTTCTCTCATATTTCAACTACCAGTCTCAAGAAAATCGACAACAATATTACGAGTTTTTACATTAATTCACAAATAATCGACATCATTTTTTTGACGAATCCTCGTCTTAAAAATCCCATGTCATTTAAATTCAACGAATTAGTATCAAATTTTTCTTTTAATAAAAATTAATACTCTTCTTCGTTAAAGAGGAAATCCTCTTTGCTAGGATAATCGGGCCAAATGTCCTCGATACTCTCATAAATTTCTCCCTCGTCCTCCATTTCCTGCAAGTTTTCCAAAACCTCGAGAGGAGCACCCGAACGAACTGCATAATCCACCAACTCGTCTTTTGTTGCGGGCCATGGCGCATCTTCTAATTTTGAAGCCAACTCTAATGTCCAATACATAACGAAAAAAAATTTATTTTTTATTCCCTCACATTGAGGTCTGCAAAAATATACCTTTTTTCATTACGAACAACACCTTAAGCAAAAAAATCATGGAGATTATTGTTCATATTTTTCTTTTTTATCGTCTTAAATATGAAAATCAGGGAAATAACGTTGGTAATAGTCTTCTTTTTGCAATCTTCCATTAAAGAGCACAATGCCATATTTGAAAAGATCCAAAGTAACCCGGACCTTATCCGACGCCTTGACACGCTCCCAAGACGCTGTCATCGACTCGTTTTCATAGATTCCGCACAAAACGAAAACAGTACGTTCAGTCACATGAGGCATACAAAGATCCAGTCGCGCGTCAAGTTCTGCCCCATCTGAACAATCGTCGACGCATAGGAAATCGAGCGTACCCACCTCACTAAGCACATCGGAAAGGCACGTCATAGGGTCGCCGCTTAAGTTTTTCACAGACTTAAAGCCGGTCTTTCCCATAAAGAAGGAGGAGATTTCAGCCAGGGCAGAATCCCTTGTGATAGAGCACACGTTTATCTTTGCGTCCGGGGCGGATAGATACATCGCCATGACACCCATGTCCTTACACAAAGCGACCACATTACCAGGATTAGAATTGTTGACCAAACGGAACAACAATTGGGCATGGGATTTGTCCATGGACCATTTTTTGGAAAGGTCAGACACTTTCTCTTCCTTCCCATTCAGAAGAATGGTCTTTTTAGATTTTTTTTGCGCCTCCCGGACCTTTTCCACCAAACCATACTTATAATAAGGTAGCTTCTCCTCCACCACCCGCGTCACTAAATCGAACACATACGGAGAATGGATGCCATATCCGCGCCAATGGCGCGAACAAAACACATACCTTATATAATTTTTAAAATAATGAAACGTCATGGGAATAAAAAAGATGGAGACAGAAGTCCCCATCTCCTTTTCTTATGATAATAAAGATCAAGCCTTCACACGCTCGATGTAAGAGCCGTCGCGAGTATCGACCAAAATAATCTCACCTTCGTTGATGAACAATGGGACACGGACAGTGGCACCAGTCTCAACAGTCGCAGGTTTCAAAGTGTTAGTAGCTGTATCACCTTTCAAACCTGGTTCTGTATAAGTAATCTTAAGAGGAGTCTTCACCGGCATTTCAGCGAAAAGGACAGACTCAGAAGAAGCGTCGAACACAACTTCAACAACATCACCTTCCTTCATAAAGTCAACACCCTCAATCAAATCATGGGCGATAGGAATTTGCTCATAAGTCTCATTGTTCATGAACATATATTCTTCTCCCTCCTTGTACAAGAATTGATATTCGTGGCGTTCTACGCGAACATCCTCCAACTTCTCACCGATGTTGAAGCGACGCTCCAAAACGCGGCCGTCCACTACATCTTTCAATTTAGTACGCATGAAAGTGTTTCCTTTTCCTGGCTTAACGTGCAGGAACTCGATACAGAAATAGAGCTTGCCTTCCAAACGGATGCAAGTTCCATTCTTGATGTCTTGTGCATTAATCATATTGATACAAAATTTTGAATACTCTTTTTGTTTATGCCACAAATTTAACGCAATTCTGTAAAATACACAATAAAACATCACAAAAAGAGTCAAATGGGGTTTCCCCAGGAAAAAGAATTACTAACTTTGCGCCTCGAACAAATGTATTAAATATTAAAGATATATACAAATATGAATTTCGTCGAAGAACTAAAATGGCGTGGGATGATACAAGACATGACCCCAGGCACAGAAGAACAACTTAAAAAAGAGATGACAACCGCTTACCTAGGAATCGACCCTACCGCAGATTCCCTACATATCGGCCACTTGGTGGGTGTGATGATGTTACGCCATTTCCAGCGTAGCGGGCACAAGCCAATCGCCCTCATCGGCGGCGCCACAGGTATGATCGGCGACCCATCCGGCAAATCACAGGAGCGCGTACTCATCGACGAGCCTAAGCTTCGACACAACCAAGAATGCATAAAAAAGCAATTGGAGAAATTCCTTGACTTCAACAGCAAAGCGGAAAACGCTGCCGAGATGGTCAACAACTATGATTGGATGAAGGATTTCACATTCCTCGACTTCATCAGGAACGTCGGGAAACTAATCACCGTCAACTACATGATGTCCAAAGACTCCGTGAAACGTCGTTTCACAGGAGAGAATGGCGCGGACGGCATGTCCTTCACCGAGTTCTCGTACCAATTGCTCCAAGGATACGACTTCGTTTACCTAAACAGCCACAAGAACTGCAAACTACAATTGGGTGGAGCTGATCAATGGGGTAACATCACAACGGGTACAGAGATGATCCGCAAAGTGACAGGCAACGAAGCTTTCGCCCTCACCTGCCCACTCATCACCAAGGCAGACGGAAAGAAATTCGGCAAAACCGAATCCGGAAATGTTTGGTTGGACAAGAGATACACTTCCCCATACAAGTTCTACCAATTCTGGTTGAACGTTTCAGACGAAGACGCCGAAAAATACATCAAGATATTCACCAGTCTCCCTCACGAGGAAATCGACGCACTTATCCAAGAGCAAAAAGACGCTCCGCACTTACGCCCTCTACAAAAAAGATTGGCGAAGGAAATCACCGTCATGGTCCACTCTGAGGAGGACTACAATGCGGCAGTCGAGGCTTCAAACATCTTATTCGGCAACGCGACATCAGACGCCTTGAAGAAACTGGACGAAGAGACACTCTTATCCGTATTCGAAGGAGTTCCACAATTCGAAGTGTCCCTCGAAGAAATTAAAAACGGAATCAAAATAGCGGACCTATTCACGGAAAAAGCGAACATCTTCCCTTCAAAAGGCGAGTTGAGAAAGCTCATTCAAGGTGGAGGCGTCGCTGTGAACAAAGAAAAGTTAAACGACTTCGACACCACAATAGATTCTTCTTTCTTATTGAATAACAAATACATACTCGTCCAAAAAGGCAAGAAGAACTATTTCCTTATTTTGGTAAAATAAAAAAGATGCTATTTTTTTAGCAAAAATATTTGCAGATACAAAAAATAGCGGTATCTTTGCACCGCTTTCGAGAAGAGAGCAACTGAGGATTGTCTCATGGTGTAATGGTAGCACTACAGTTTTTGGTACTGTCTGTCGTGGTTCGAATCCGCGTGAGACAACAATTCCACAAATTAAAGCCCTGATTTTTCAGGGCTTTTTTGTCTTGGGAAACTTCATAATCATATTCATCCTCAATACGTCATCCACGTTAAACACATATCAACGGCAAGAGGAAGCTAACACAAACGGATAATATGCGCCGTCAACCTGCAGCAACAAACCCGATCCACCCGCCGCGATGCCTTTGTAAGTCTTTCCCGGAACAGACGTCATGACCACATCAGGATATTCCATGACATAAGTGAATTCATACACAAACTGTTCCGTCGTACCACAACTTGTCCCATAATGCACCAAACATCCCCTATTGTCATCGAAGAAATACAAATAATAAAGAGGATATAAAGGTTCCGCCACAGACGAGCTGCCAGTTTTAGGCTTGTAGTGACTCACGAACGTTCTTCCCGCCAAACAATTTCCGAAAGAGAGTCCATCCTGCCTAACCACATACGTGGAGTCGGCATGTTTAAACGTGATGCTATCAATCTGTAAGGTGGAACGTGAATAGAGACTTTCTCCACCACTCCAAACCGTCATTTGCTGCGCAAAGGTATTTGACACAAGGGGAAGGAACAATGGAAACAAGAAACACATTTTTTTCATATCCAAAAACATTTATATAATTAACACATCGCACAAATATACTGAAAAGATTAATCGGCACGCTTTAAACACATTAAAAGATTCCCTAAAACGCCATAGCAAGGCAAATTGATCCAACAGACGACAACGAGAAGATTTTTAAAAAATTGTCGGTGAACTTTTCCCTGATATCAAATTAATTTATAATTTTGTGTTCACAAAGATGCGGCAATAGCTCAGTTGGTAGAGCACTAGCTTCCCAAGCTGGGGGTCGCGGGTTCGAGTCCCGTTTACCGCTCCACGAAGCGAATGGCGAAAGCCATTCGCTTTTTTTGTACATATATACAAAGACATCAAGAGCGCCGAACGCATTCACCACATTTGAACACCACACTCATTTTTTATAACTTTGCAGAAAAAAGAATAGAATGGCAAAGAATCTCAAAGAAGCATTAAGCGAACGCATACTTGTGTTGGACGGAGGCATGGGTACCATGGTCCAACGATACAAATTAACAGAAGAGGATTACAGAGGCGAATTCGCCAAAGAAGCGCCAGTGCAACAAAAAGGCAACAACGACTTGTTGTGCGTCACTCAGCCACAAATCATCCAAGAGATACACAAAGCATATCTGGATGCTGGCGCAGACATCATAGAGACCTGTACGTTCAACTCCCAACGCATCTCCATGGCAGATTATCAAATGGGGGAACACGTGCGCCTATTCAACATGAGCGCCGCAAAAATCGCGAAAGAAATCGCGGACGAATACACCAAAAAGAATCCAGGGAAGCCGAGATTCGTAGTGGGATCGGTAGGACCGACCAACAAGACATGCTCCATCTCGCCCGACGTCAACAACCCCGCCTTGCGGAACGTCACCTTCGTAGAGATGGAAGAGGCGTACCATGAACAAATAGACGCCTTAGTCGAAGGCGGAGTCGACGCCATCCTAATCGAAACGATATTCGACACGCTCAACGCCAAAGCGGCCATCCAAGCCACAAAGAGATGTTCCGCAGAAAGAGGCGTCGAAATACCCATCATGATTTCAGCAACAGTAGCCGACATCAGTGGAAGAACATTATCCGGGCAAACATTGGAGGCATTCATGAATTCCGTAGCGCATGCGCAGCCACTATCCATAGGGCTTAACTGTTCTTTCGGGGCAAAAGGCCTCAAAAAATACATCAAAGAAATCAGCGACAGAGCCGACTGTAACGTGAGCGCCTATCCGAACGCGGGACTTCCGAACCAATTCGGAGGCTACGACGAGACACCGGAAACGATGGCGGGGCAAGTGAAGGAATACATAGACGAACAGTTGGTGAACATTATCGGAGGTTGTTGCGGAACCACGCCTGACCACATCGCCGCCTATCAGCAACTCATCGCAGGTGCGAAACCAAGGGAGATAAGACCTAAAAACCGAGATTTGAAGCTCTCCGGACTCGAAGCTGTACAAATCAAATCATTCAACGGAGACAATTGGGACGAGAAAGGCCGCTCACTCTTCATGAACATCGGAGAGCGATGCAACGTGGCCGGCTCGAAAAAATTCCTCAGACTCATCAGCGAAAAGAACTACGAAGAGGCGATGAACATAGCCCGCAAGCAAGTGGAGGATGGCGCCCAAGTCATCGACGTCAACATGGACGACGCCATGCTTGACGCTAAAGCCGAGATGGTAAATTTCCTCAACCTAATAGCATCGGATCCGGACGTGGCAAAAGTGCCAATCATGATAGACTCATCCAAATGGGAGGTCATAGAAGCGGGGCTTCAATGCGTACAAGGCAAATGCATCGTCAATTCGATTTCCCTCAAAGAAGGAGAAGAGAAATTCCTGCAAAAAGCAACGGCAATACGCCAATACGGAGCGGCAACCGTCGTCATGGCATTTGACGAAGAGGGACAAGCCTCCACCTACGAACGGAGAATAGCCATCTGCGAGAGAGCATACAAACTACTCACAAGCAACGGATTCCCGGCAGAAGACATCATATTCGACCCGAACGTGCTCGCCATCGCCACCGGCATAGAGGAGCACAACAACTACGGCGTGGATTTCATCCGAACCGTAGAATGGATACGCAAGAACCTGCCATACGCAAAAGTAAGCGGAGGCGTCAGTAACCTCTCCTTCTCATTCAGGGGGAACAACCCTATCAGGGAAGCGATGCACTCCGTATTCCTCTACCACGCAATTAAGAACGGCATGGATATGGGCATCGTGAACGCAGGCATGCTACAAGTCTATGAAGACATTCCCCAAGAATTATTGGAATTAGTCGAAGACGTCGTTCTAAACAGAAGGACGGACGCCACGGAAAGGCTAATCGCCAAGGCGGACGAAATAAAGAACACCCAAACGAGCGACAAGCAGACGAGCCACATCGAATGGAGGGAATATTCTCTTGAGAAACGCATCGAGTATAGTCTCATCAAAGGAATCAGCGAATATCTGGAACAAGACATGGCAGAAGCGTTAACCATCTACCCTACCGCCATCGAAATCATAGAGAAACCGCTGATGAACGGGATGAACGAGGTTGGCAAACTATTCGGGGAAGGCAAGATGTTCTTGCCACAAGTGGTGAAAACCGCCAGGACAATGAAAAAAGCGGTATCCATCCTACAGCCACACATCGAGGCACAAAACGCAGGCTGCAACCAAAAATCAGGCAAAGTACTAATCGCGACCGTAAAGGGAGACGTACATGACATCGGGAAAAATATTGTCTCCGTCATCTTAGCCTGCAACAACTACGAAGTGGTAGACTTAGGCGTCATGGTACCGACAGAGGTGATCATCGAGCGAGCCATCGAAGAGAAAGTGGACATTGTCTGCCTCAGCGGGCTCATCACACCATCCCTCGAAGAGATGTGCAAAGTGGCGGAGGCCATGGAGAAAGCGGGGATGAAAACGCCCCTACTGATCGGAGGAGCCACAACTTCGGACATCCACACCGCAGTGAAAATAGCTCCCAACTACAGCGGAGCGGTCATGAGGATGCGGGACGCCTCACAAAACACATACGTCATATCGATGCTGCTAAACAAAGAAACACAAAAAGAGTTCATCGAGAGACTTAAACGCGAACAGGAAAATATAAGAGCACTGCATCAACAGAAAGAAGCGAAACTCATCGACTACGAAGAGGCGAAAAAGAAGAAATTGAATTTGTTCTGAAACGCAGCTCTTTCCATCAAGGAACTCACATCCGAAGCGACCTCAAAGCCCCCACATTGACTCCAATGCGGGGGCTTTTACATTTGTTTCCCCATCAAATCAAGAAACCTAACCGCCGATATTCTTTGAAATCCCAAATAATTATTATATATTTACGAAGTGTTAATTATTAATCAACGAAAGGGATTATGATAGACATAAGAATCATTGACGGAGAATTCGAAATCGGAGGAGAATTCGACCTTGGATACATCGGCAATTATGACGAGGAAGTAATCAACATAGAAGACTCTCCAAGCGAAGTTAGAGAATGGGGAATCGTCGCCGACAACAACAAAGCGGACAGTTCAGACGAAGACTTGGCGAAATTCCTAACGAAATACTTCAACGACTTCGAAAAAAAAGTGAAGAAAAACCGCAAGCAAGTAAATAACAACTTCCTTCGCAACATATACCTAGACATGAACAATTCAGGCACGGAGTTCTGGAACATAGAGAAATTATTCGACCCGAACGCAGTGCCGGAAAACGAAACGGTGGATGACACACTATACGACATCCACGAAAAGGAGTTGGAGGCGGCGGCCAAAGATTATGACGGGACCCCCAACGACGGGACTGCGGAGAAAGCGGATTTCGAAGCGTTATTGAAAGAATATTTCCCCATGCTCAAATGGGACGCACTCATCGAAGAAGTGGTGCCAGAGAGCCTCAACTTAGGAGACGGAATCATCTCATTCCAATGTTCCGACGATTACAACGACAAATTCCTTTGCGGAGCGAAAGACGAATTGGACGAAGACTTGATTTTCAGCGATTGGCAAAATTTCTGACAGTTAAACCATAAAAAACGAAAACGATGGGCAATATGTCCATCGTTTTTTTTTCAATAACGTAAACGACACCTCATACACTAAGTATCATTTATAGAAAGTCTTTGAGAAAGCGGACACCTCGCCCTCACCCTTGACGCAACGAGACCACCAAGCATGGAAAAAGCCAAGGCCATAGCCCCATAACTGCGTAAAAGCGGCAGGAACGGAAAGCAGACCAATCTTCACGCTTTTATTCTTCAACGAAGAATCCAAGAAAACCAATGCAGAATAAAGGAGAAGAGGAGCGATAGAAAACACAGCCCCCATTCGGAAACCCGCTGAAGGACAAACAAAAGAAAGAACCATAAATAAGGCAAACGAAAGCACGCAAAGGAATGAACCCGCAGTAAAGGCGGCTGGCAATAGATGTACCAGTTTCAACGATTCCGGATACTTTTTATAGAGGTTGATACGAGCCATCCCGCTATTATAAACCTGTTTAAAGAACTTCTTCAAATCTGTTCTACGCTTGTGCCACACCCAAGAATTAGGGAATAACCTACACTTATAACCGCCCTTAAAGACACGTATACTGAAATCGATGTCTTCGCCAAAGCGCATGGAAGAGAATCCATCCAAAGCACGGAAAACATCGTTTTTAACACCCAAGTTAAAGCTACGCGGATAAAACTTATCCATTTTCTTCGCACCGCCGCGAATGCCACCCGTCGTGAAGAAAGAAGTCATACTATAACTGATAGCCTTCTGTAAATCAGTAAAAGAGTCATGAGCACGGTCAGGACCGCCAAAAGCATCCGCATATTCCCTATTCAGCTCGCCATCCGTATTTTTGAGATAATCAGGAGGCAAAATCACGTCAGAGTCAAGGATAAGGAAATAATCCCCACAAGCCCTTTCGGCCGCATAATTACGGGTCTGGCCAGGGCCGCTATTCTCCTTATAGAAATACTTGACATTCAATTGGGAAGAGAATGAAGAACAAACGTCATCGCACTTTTGGCAAGAGCCATCGTCGACGACCACCACTTCAAAATCATCCCAAGATTGTTTCGAAAGACTTTCAAGAAGCTCCCGCACCTCGTTAGGGCGATTATAGACAGGAACTAAAACAGAGAACCTCATAAGAGACGATAATTAACGACAACTAATACCTTTATCTTCCGGTTTGATAAATTTCGGAAATAACTTTTTAGCCAACAAAAATGCGGTCAAAGCGCCAAGAGAATCAAACAACCAGTCGAACCAATCGCCAGTACGAGGAGGGAAACAATACTCTTGTAACAATTCCAATACTCCGCCATACAAGATAGGGTAAACAAGCCCCCAAACACGCATCTTCCGTTCTTCAAAGCCATAGCGTTGGCGATAGAGTTCGAAGCAAACGACAGCAGACAGAGCAAAATACATAAGGAAGTGAGCTAGCTTGTCAATTCCGCGGAACTGGATTTCCGGAATCTGCGGCACTTCACGAAGGATACTCAAATACAAGATCAGGAGCGACAACACGATCGACATCCCATAAATTCTAAAAACGCGCATCTTTACACTATTTATTAATTAATACATTTATTTTAGGGAGGGAAAAGCGTGCGGACACATATCCGAGCAGAGCCCCCAAAGAATCCTCTATCCAATCCGACCATTCGGCGGAACGAGGAGGGAAAAACCTATCCTGAAGAATTTCAATCAATCCGCCATACAGAGAAGGAATCAAGAAAGAGAGGCAAAACATTAACTTCGAACTTAGAGATATGCCACAACGGGATGACTCGAAGGCAACCACAAAAGACAGCAATACATAGGACAGGAAATGGCCTAAGGAATCCCGGATATCAGTATAAGTCACCGTCACCGACTCAGTCTCTATGCAGACCTTAAAGTCCCTGACAGCATCGAAGACAGGAGGCAAGGTCGGTTTCGCGCACAAAAAGAAAATAAATGCAGCGACAAGGATGGAAAACTTATATTTCAACAACAATTGAGACATCCTAAAACCCAATATGGACCTATATGTTTCACTTTTTTTATTACCTTTGCAAAGATATAAAAAATTTAAAGTAAATATAATGAAAATCGTCGTCAGCGGCATCCGTTCCACAGGCAATCTACACCTAGGGAATTACTACGGAGCCTTGAAAAACTTCATACGCATGCAAGAGAACAACAAATGTTTCTTTTTCATCGCGGATTACCACTCGTTAACCACGCATCCGGATCCGAACATCCTATACCCGAATGTGAAAAGCGTATTAACAGAATACCTCGCCTGCGGGCTCGACCCGGAGAAATCAGCGATATTCATCCAAAGCGACGTGCCGGAAGTGGTGGAGTTATATTTGATGCTCAACATGCACGCCTATCTAGGCGAATTGACGAAAACCGTCTCCTTCAAAGACAAAGCGAGAAAGAATCCGGAGAACGTCAATGCGGGGTTACTCACCTATCCTACCCTCATGGCGGCGGACATTCTCATCCACAATGCCGACCAAGTACCAGTAGGCAAAGACCAGCTCCAACACTTGGAGATGACACGTAACTTCGCGAAACGCTTCAACAACTTCTACAAAGTGGAATACTTCAAGGAGCCAATAGCATATAGCGACGGCACAGAGCCAATAAAGATTCCAGGATTGGACGGAAGCGGCAAGATGGGCAAATCGGAAGGCAACTGCATCTATTTGGCGGATGACGCTAAGACGATAGAAAAGAAAGTGAAGAAAGCGTTAACCGACCAAGGTCCTACTGAAATGAACTCACCTAAACCGGAATGCATCGAAAACCTCTTCACTATCATGAAGGTGGTATCAACGCCAGATACGGTAGAATACTTCAACGAGAAGTGGAACACTTGCGAAATCCGCTACGGAGACCTAAAGAAGCAATTGGCTGCAGACATCATCGCGGCGACAGAACCGATTAGGGAACGTATCGCATACATCGACGCACATCCAGAAATTCTACACAACGCCATAACTAGAGGTAGAGATATCGCTAGGGAAAGCGCCCAGAAGACCATCAAGGACGTGAGGGAAATCATGGGATTCAGAAGTTTCTAAAAAAAGAAATAGCCACAAAAAAAGGAGATCAATTGATCTCCTTTTTTGTTTATTATAGATTCTTCATCAAGCATATTTTTTAGAGAAAGGATATTTCGCCACAATAATCAAATGGGTCCATATAGTCCTAAGCCATCCGAAATGGTCAACCATAATAGAAAAACGCTCCTTCCACGACTCCTTCCTATGTTGGGAAGAGATACCTGCATGTAAGAACTTGGACAAATAACCGTCCACATAACAATTTCCTTTCGACGCCTTCAACACCCTACATTCCCAATCAAAATCAGCCGAAATTTTATATTTCAAATCATAATGCGAAGCCAAAGACCGTTTAACCAAGATAGACTGGTGACAAACCACCATACCCTTCAATAGGCTATTAAAGGTCAACTTTTCGGGAGCTCTCTTCGCCCTATCGCCTAAGGGAATCCCCTGTTCATCCACAATCATGGTTTGACCATAAACCACATCACTAAGAGGAGCTGCGGACAAATGTTTTTCAATATTCTCAATGACATGGTCATCGAATATTTGATCACCCGCATTCATAAACCAGACGAAATCACCTTTCGCCATGTCGATTCCCTTGTTCATCGCATCATACAATCCCCCGTCACGTTCAGAAATCCAATGAATGGTTTTCATTTCCACATTTCTAGCCACAGCCTCATCCAAGGAAGAATAACGTCGGTTAGGATATTCCTTAAGGATTTCAGTCGTACCATCCTTCGATGCACCATCCACGACAATGACCTCATAATTATCTGAAGTCTGGCACCAGATACTATCCAATGTCCTTTTCAGGAATTGTTCCGCATTATAGGTTACTGTAACAATTGAAATCATACTATTCACAAGTTATGTCTCCGCAAGTCTCCTCCTCTTTGTTTTTACGGAAGAATAGCAAATAAAGCAAGCCAAGGATAATCACGATATCCAAACAAGAGACCGCGTTAGCTATCTTAATACCCGTCATACGAGCGTAAGGGACATAATTGAACTCTATTTCATGGTCACCGGCAGGGACTTTCATAGCCCTCAAGACATAATCGGCACGGAAATGAGGGAATTCCTTCCCATCGACATGAGCCGTCCAACCTCCCTTGTCATAGAAAATCTCGGAGAAGACTGCTATTTGGTCACAAGGAGAAGAGACACGATATTTCAAACGATTAGGCTTACATTCCACATTCGTGATGGAAGCAGAGCTGTCGGTCTTAAACTCGAATCCGTCCAACATCGTCTCAAATCGTCTGTCAACGACCGCCACGTTCCTAAGGTTTGTCTCCTTCAAAGCCAGGATCTCCTCGTCAGGGTTCTCCACCACCTTGACATCATTCACGAACCAAGCATCACCGTAAAGGTGAGGATTCCTCAAAGGGATCTGCGACCCATCATTTCCTGGCAAAATGAAATACTTCACATTAAGAGCATTAAGGATACCAAACGAAGAAGGATCCACTTGACTCATATCACCACGAGCCTGCACAATGCCGCTAAATGCGCTATTCATATCTTTGCTGATATAGAAATCTATCAAATCCTGGTATCTTCTCAACTTAGCAGGGCTATAACCACCCACAGACTTGTGGAAATAAGAAGTCTTCGCCTCATTAAACGTATTAGACGCCAAGTTCAGCACCCTATAGTTGACATCATCATCCTTCAAAATCTCCGTGTCAGCCGCAGTAGGCTCATAGCTCTTAGCCGAATTCTTCATGGAGACAAAATCCTTGTCGTTCAGGTAACGTTTGTCGACAGTCCACATATCGAGCAACACCAACAATGACAAAATGGATACCACATAAACAACACTTTTCAATTTATCCTTCACATACAAAGCAAGGGCCACAAACGCCAAAGCGACAAACAGCAATGACCTAAAGGCATCCTTCACCAACATAGACTCACGGTACTCCCTTAAGACATCCATCGTGCGGGAGATATTCTCTGGTTGGAAACCAGCCTGAGCGAGTTGACGTTCAAACCCGGCATCGCCAGCACCTTCATAACAGAAGAACAATTTACCCATAATCAAGACAAGCAAACACAAACCGCCCGTGATACAAAAACTGCGGAGCAATTTCTTCCACAACAAATCCTTGTCAAGCTTTCCACAGAAGAATTCCTTCAATCCAAGGCCAGCCACCACAACCATCACGACACCAGCGATGGTAAGCGCCATGGAAGGCGTCCTGAATTTATTGTAGAACGGCAAGTAATGGAACAACCATTCGTTCAACGGAAGGAAGTGCCGTCCCCAAGATAGGATGAACGAGACGAGGATAGCCGCCAAGAAAGCGTACAATTCAGGTCCTTTCAACAAGAAGAAACCTAGGACGCACAAGAAGCAAACGATAGCACCCACATAAACCGGACCAGAAGTAAAAGGTTGATCGCCCCAATAAGTAGGCAAATAAGAGCTACCATAACCAGCTTTCTTCAAAGCCTTTATGGTCGGGTCTCCCTTCTCCAAGACAACATGTCCACCACCATACAAATTAGGGACAAGCAAAGTAAAGGTTTCCGTTTTATCATAGCTCCATGCGTAAGCGTAGTCGATGTCCAAACCTTCATTGTTAGGATTATCCTTTGACTCGGAGCTTGAGATGGTCAATTCAGAACCGCCTCTCATCGTATCCTTGCTGTACTCATAAGCGGAATAAAGGTTAGCCATACTTGGCAAAGCCCCCAAAACAGCGGCGACAACCAGCAGACCCGTCGCCTTGCCGAAAGAGGTCAATTCGCTCTCATCACCTTTCTTAGCAGAAATAAGCGAAGCGACCAAATAGGCCACCACCAAGCAACCAATGAGAATCATTTCATAATAATCGATTTGCAAATGGCTACAAGCTATCAACATACCAATAGAGACCATGGCCGTCAAGAAACCTGCGATATATTTTTTCCGGTACAAAAGGATGGCGCCGCCCAACGCCGGAGCCATCAGTGCGATGGCATAAGCTTTCGTGATATGACCGGCTTCGATAATAATGATATTATACGAGGCGAATCCATAAGCGATAGCCATCAAGAGAGAAAGGCCTGGTTTGGATCCCATGCATAGCATAAAGACATAAAATCCAAGCATATACACGAACAACATACAAGCGGAATGTGCAGGCAACCCGACTCTGGAGACTTTGTTCATCCATTCGAATACATTAAAGGCGGATTTTCCATAAAGCGTCTCAGTAGGCATTCCGCAGAACATGGAATTCAGCCAACCGGAATATTCACCACTCTCCTTTTGGTAATCGACCACCTCTTTCGTCATACAGTTCACGCTCACCATATCGCCTTGAGGCAAATCCTTTTTGTCGAAAATCACAGGGCTGAAGTAAGCAACCGTCAGCAAATACATTATTAACACGGCAACCAGATGTGGTATGCACTTTTTCAAAATCGAAGTTAAACAATTCTTATCCATTTTCATTATAAATTTCCCGTGATACTATTTTTCAGTAGGCAACAATCGTTCGAACAATTGTCTCCACCTTTCCACAATGTTAGTCAATTGAAACTGGCGGCTAAAAGCGACCGCATTCTTAGCCATCGTAAGCCTTAGTTGGTCGTCTTTCATCAAAGCGACGATCTTTTCACACATGGCATCAACATTCTCGTTAGGGACGATACAACCGTTATAACCATCCTTAATAAGGTCATGAACCGAAGCGAAAGAATCGAATGCGATAGGGATGACCCCCATTTGGATTGATTCAGCCAACACCATTGGCCACCCTTCAGCGGTGGAAGTCATCAAAAACAACGAAGCCTTCCTATAATACTCCAACGGGCTCTGCAAGCCAGTAAACACAACTCTCCGAAGGTTCCACTTCTTCACCAAATACTGGTAAAAATCCAAGTCCCTTCCTTGTCCGACCAGAATAAGTTCCCAATCCTCAAGTCCAGGAGTATTCTCTATTTTGCGCCAGCACTTCAACGAAAAAGATATTCTTTTGGTATCCTCATCGAAACGAGCCACGATAACAATCTGTTTCTTTTTCCGAGCCAAATCCTCATCCGAAGCGAACTTATTAAAAGTCAACGCATTAGGTATATTAGTAAATTTCTTTTCGTCATTCACCCCCGCAATTCTCATATAAGGCTTCACGTAGTTCTCGGACAAGACAACCACCTGGTCGCAGGAATTGTATGGAAGGAAATATTTCTCCCTCAACAGCAGGTCGGACACCTTGGAAAGAAAGGGACGAGATAACGTCAAAAGATATTTCTTCAACTCTTGAAAAGTTCTCTTAATCGACGAATTCAGCAGACAGAACTTCGTCATACCCCAAGAACCATAAGTCACAGACTGGAATCCCGGGCACATATGGAAGGCGAATATCACCTTCACATTCAATGATTTTGAGATTTCGTACATATCCGTCATCGTACCTAAGTTCTCCTTTTTTAGGAAATTCACCTGAACGATGTCAATTTTATTATCAACCAGAAAATCATGGAATTTTTTACGGTCAAAATTCCGGTTTAGAAGGATCCTACCTTCGAAATCCGCCAAATGATATTTTTCAGAGATAGTTTCATAAAAGCCAATGAAACAATTATAGTGTAAAACATCCCTAAAATTTCTCGTCAAAATAAAAGTAGTTCGATTCACTCCGCCGGCAGAATCCGGCGAACAATCAAAACTATTTATGGTCAAAAGATTCATAAATTATCACAATAACTGCATCAACTTATTGTAAATCGCCTGGGATGGGAGCACACCATCTTCGGGACAAAGGGTATCTTGGTAAAATTGGTTTCGACCCTGCGCCATCGTATCCTTACCTTCCACGACAACGGAAGAGACGAAACGCTCGACATCCTCCTTAGACTTAGACAAATAATGGTTCTCCATACACTTTTCACCGAAAATGCTCATATGACCCATCACATCGTCATTCTTCACCATGAAAAGGACCGGTTTGCGCGTATATAGGTACTCGGCGATGAAAGAGCCACAATCATGGATCAACGCATCGGAAGACTTAAACAAATCGATATAATCGCCCTCTTCTATTTGGCAGTTCTCCATTTCCGCCCATTTCTGGTAGTAAGCCTCCGTCTTTTCTTTTCCCCAGAGATTAATCAATTTGAATTTCAAGACCGGATGAGGCTTGAAGGCGAACTGGACTGAATCCTTGTACTTCTCCGCCAGTTCCACCATCTCATCGCAGCAAGAAAGGAAATTAGAGAAATTGAACAAATAATCCACCGTGTGGTGAGGTGCCCAAATAATACGTTTTTTAGGTGTGGATTGATGTTTCCAAACATCTTTAGGCAGATAATCGTCCCTCATCAGATTCTCAACACCTAGTGCGCCACCGACGAAAACATTATCCGCCTGACATAAAGAATATTGCTTCGCTAACTCTTTCTGGTAATTTGTCTCCACCACATACTTCCATAAAAGATTATGGAATGGCAAATTGTAGTTGTTTTTAAATATGTCCAAGACCACTATGCCATATGGCACATGCATAGTCAGGCAATCCAAATAATTATATATATGGCAAGAGTAGACAGTATCCTTATAAGGTTTCGAGAAGAAGACAATGTCGGGAGAGACGATACGCTTGACATCAAGCCATTTCTTTTTCTCGTAATCATAAGAGTTCATGTATTTATACCCCATCGACTTAGCGAACTCCTCCGTTTCCCTCATCACTTTGAAGCATTCCTCCTTATCATAGATGATATGTACATTAAAAGGAGCGATGACGACAATAGGATCGAAGCGGTCTGATTTTTCGAACAATTTATACAAAGAGTCATACTTCCAGACAGAACCCGTTTGAAGGAAAAAAAGCACCTTCAGGACCTCCTTGTTTTTTAGGGATTTCACCAGTTTATCTTGTTGCTCCCTCACTTTCTTAATTTTCCTTTTTTGGCAAGAAGGGAAAGCTGCTATAAAAAAATCTTTAAAAACTATTGTCTTATATATTGTATCCCAAAAAGAGATGCCGACAAAGTCCTTTAACTTCTTAAACATATAAAAAAACAATTATGTCCCCTCAAAGAGGAACGTCATAAAAGGGATAATGCAAAAATAAAAATATTCGGGTAAATTAGCAAAGCGGGAATCGAGTTAATGACAAGCACATCGAAAATAACCAGAAGGTTATTCCCTCACCGTTGGGTACTATTCCGTCACCACAGCCTTGAACTTTTTCTCGATCACATTTCCCTCTTCGTCCACCACGGTGACCACATGTTCACCCTCACCGGTCGAGATACCTTTCTGGTGGAACGTTTTAGTCTCTCCCAAATAAATGTCGTCAAGGTGCCAATAAAGAGTCGCGTTCGACTGTCGGTGAGCCACTTCGAAGATGATCTCCCCCCTCTTCCCGTCAATCTCCTTCGGAATAAAGAGTTTACGCGAATCCTTCGGATAGACGAACTCCATCATTGAGGTCGATTCATCCTCGCAACCGTTCATCAAAGGAGGCAACGGCAAATACGATGGATTTTGCGCACGGAAAAAACTCTCTATGGTCGGAGGAAGGATGAACCAAGACTTATGGACCATATCCATCGGAGAGACACATTTGGAAGTAACCCTATACTTTTCGTCCTTCGTCAGATGCACGATTTGGTGATAGGGACACGGTTCGCTATTTCCGCAACGCTCGTAGAGCATCACGGTATCCGCTTGCGGGCAATCCTTTCCACGGAGATATCCGCTCTGACGGCAAACCTCCATCGGAGCGAATCCGGTTGTCGGTTGGTTGAACCAAGAAGTGTTCGGCATAATATTGTAGACCGCGAACATCACCGGAGCGGCGTAACCTATGCCAGTCAACTCGGGGCGGCCCTCTCCGTCGGCGTTTCCGACCCATACTCCCACCACATATTCCGGGGTGGCGCCGACCGCCCAAGCGTCCCTGTTGCCGAAACTGGTACCAGTCTTCCACCCCACCTTACGCGAAGAGGAAAAGACACGCCAATCGGTCACATTCGGACGGTTCAGCTCCTTAATGGCATCCATTGTGTGCCAGACAGAACCAGCATGGAACAAGACCGGTTTTTCCGTAACCTTATGTTTCTCGTCCTGACGGCAAATCCTAGGCGCATGGATATCCGCCTCATCATAGAGTCTGTCCCTGTTATATCTGTTCAAAGTGCGGGCCATGGAGGCGTAGACGCCCGACACGTCCCAGAGAGTCGCCTCCGCCCCACCCAAGATCAAAGTCAAGCCATAATGGTCAGGGGGATAATTCAAGGTCGTGATTCCCGCACGCTTCAAGTAATCTTGGAACAAAGGGATACCATATTTACGGAGCATCAACACAGCGGGGATATTCAACGAACGCGCGAGCGCCTGGTTGGCGGGCACCGCCCCGTCGAAAGTACGGTTGAAATTTTGTGGCTTATATCCCGCAATTTGGATCGGCACATCCGGGACCAACATCTTCGGCGTCACCAATCCGTCCTCGACCATGGCGCAATAGAGGAAAGGCTTCATGATACTTCCCGTGCTACGGGGCGACACGATAACGTCGACTTGGTTATCATCAACATTATTATAGCCAGCGTTACCGCAATAACAAAGCACATTCCCAGTAGCGGTCTCCTGTACCAAGACGGAAATATTCTGCACGCCATTCTGCGCATAGGCGCTTTGGAAACGAGAAACCATCTCCTCCACACTATGCTGAAGTTGTCCATCCAATGTGACATACACGATTTGGCCATGCTTTTCCCTATTGAGTCTATCGACCAAATGGGGAGCCATCGCCTGCAAAGAATAAGTACGTTCTGGAAGAGGTTCGTCCATAGAGAGAAGGAGCGTCTCTTCGTCGAACTCGCCCTCCTCATACATCATCCGCAAGAGGCGGTCACGTTTCTTTTTCAGCAAATCGCGGTTCCTTTCGACATGAATCATAGACGGAGAGTTCGGCAACACAGCCAATAGAGCGGCCTCCGCCCACGAGAGTTCGCTTCCGTCACGAAGGTAATAGCGCCAAGCGGCAGTATGCACGCCAACCGTATTTCCGCCATAAGGAGCATTGGAGACGTACATGGCGAGAATCTCCTCTTTCGAATAATGCAATTCGAGCCACAATGCGCCGAACGCCTCGATTATCTTTTCAGACAAAGCGCGTTTACGGTGGTTACGGCTCATTCGTATCACCTGCATGGTAATCGTACTTCCTCCGCTGACGACATGTCCCGCGGAAAGGTTGAGCCTCAACGCCCTAAAGATGGAGACAGGGTTCACGCCAGGATGATGTTCGAAATGCTTATCTTCGAAACACAAGGTAGCACGTTTCAATTTATAAGGGACGGAATCCATCGGAGGAAACCTCCACTGCCCGTCGTTCGCCAAACGGGCACCCACCAATTCGCCATCTTCCGTGAAGACGACAGTGGAATAATCGGCGGGGAAAAGTTGGAAACGGAGCAAACAAAGTAGGAGAAAAAAAGCAAAAAGGATGAAACATATCCACGCTTTCTTACTACGTAAATATCGTTTCATCCTAAATATTATTTAATGGGAAAGGAGTTATCAACCCCTATTCGCGCGTTTTCTCTCAGTCTCGTCCAAGATGATCTTGCGGATACGCATGCTCTTAGGAGTAACCTCGACATATTCATCCTCCTTGATATACTCGAGCGCCTCCTCCAAAGAGAAGATGACCGGAGGAATAATCCTAGCCTTATCATCAGAGCTCTTGGAACGCATATTCGTAAGTTGCTTAGACTTAGTGACATTGATCACGATATCGTTATCCTTGCAGTGTTCACCGACCACCTGGCCAGCGTAGACCTCGTCCTGAGGACTGATGAAGAATCTTCCTCTATCCTGCAACTTATCCAAAGCGTAAGCGAATACTGTTCCGCCCTCCATAGCGATAAGGGAACCGTTCGTCCTACGTTCGATGTCGCCCTTGTAAGGTTGGTATTCCAAGAAACGGTGAGCCATGACACCCTCGCCGGCAGTGGCGGTCAAGACATTGGTACGAAGACCGATGATACCACGGGAAGGAATGATGAACTCCAAATGCACGCGGTCGCCCTTACGCTCCATGGAAGTCATATCACCCTTACGGACAGAAACCATCTCGATTACTTTTCCGGAAACCTCGTCCGGCAAATCGATTGTCAACTGTTCTACAGGCTCACACTTCACACCGTCAATCTCCTTGATGATAACCTGAGGCTGACCCACTTGCAATTCGTAACCCTCACGACGCATCGTCTCAATCAAGACAGACAAGTGCAACACACCACGTCCATAGACAATCCATTTATCCGACTCAGGGTCCTTCACGACGCGCAACGCCAAATTGCGGTCCAACTCCTTCACCAAACGATCGTTGATATGTCTGGAAGTGACGAATTTACCTTCTTTACCGAAGAAAGGCGAATCGTTGATGGCGAATACCATGCTCATGGTAGGCTCATCGATCGCGATAGGAGGCAATGGTTCAGGGTTCTCCAAGTCACAGATGGTATCACCGATATCGAATCCATCGATACCGACCAAAGCGCAGATCTCACCACATTGAGCCTCACGGACCGTAGCTTGTCCGAAACCTTCGAACACGCGCAACTCCTTGATTCTTACCTTCTTCACGGAGCCATCCCTCTTCACCAAAGAGAGATCTTGGGACTCCTTCAAAGAGCCGCGGTGGATTCTACCGATAGCGATACGTCCCACGTAAGCGGAGAAGTCCAAAGAGGTGATCAACATTTGAGGCGTACCCTCGTTGACCCTTGGTTCAGGGATATATTTGATGATAGCGTCCAAGACAGGAGTGATATCGTTCTCACGAGGTTTCTTCCAGTCGTCGGACATCCAGTTATTCTTAGCGGAGCCATAGATAGTAGGGAAATCGAGCTGCTCCTCAGTAGCGTCCAAGTTGAACATCAAATCGAAGACAGCCTCCTGCACCTCTTCAGGGCGGCAGTTAGGCTTGTCCACCTTATTGATGACGACGATAGGCTTCAAGCCCAATTGGATAGCCTTTTGGAGCACGAAACGAGTCTGAGGCATAGGGCCCTCGAAGGCGTCCACGAGCAACAACACACCGTCGGCCATGTTGAGCACACGCTCCACCTCACCACCGAAGTCGGAGTGCCCCGGAGTATCTATGATATTGATTTTATAATCCTTGTAACGGATGGAGACATTCTTAGAAACGATGGTTATACCTCGCTCACGTTCCAAATCATTGTTGTCCAAAATCAGTTCGGTTGGCTTCTCGCGGTCGGAGAACAGGTTTCCCGCCAATAACATTTTGTCCACCAACGTTGTCTTACCGTGGTCTACGTGGGCGATAATCGCCACATTTCTAATCTTTTGCATTTTAATTTATACTTAATGGGGATTCATATACACCCCGATTTAT
The DNA here is from genome assembly GCA_045617845.1 of Paludibacteraceae bacterium. GTDB lineage: Bacteria > Bacteroidota > Bacteroidia > Bacteroidales > Paludibacteraceae > UBA1181. The sequence goes on from JAZLJL010000105.1 coordinate 63,332, forward strand.
AATCCAGAGGTTCCGAAGGGATTCCTCCTTAAATTTCAAGGCGCGAAGTTATAAAAAATTCATTAGAAACATGTTATCCAACATAAAAAACTATTTTTCCAATCCTTCAGCATATTCAATTTCAACCATTAATTCACTATACCGACATCCATAATCGCATTAGCACACAGAAATATAGCATGGACCTCAGCACCCCAGCAACACGGTCGACATCAGCACCGCAAAGAGCAACATATTCCTTGACGTCTCCCCAATCAAAGCATTCAGCAAGATCGGTTGCTCAATCTTACGAATTTTATTCCATGTCAAGCCATGCAAAACGACATAAGGCAAAACAAGCAAACACCAGCAAGGCGAAACGTCAAGCACGCAATAAGTCACAACAGAAAGGATGGCGGCAGCCAAGCCAGAGCCAAGATAGAGATAGAGGCCGAACCTCTTACCCAACAGCACCACAATCGTGCGCTTACCAGACTTAGCGTCGTTCTCCACATCACGGTAATTATTCAAGACCAGCAACACGTTAACCGCCAAACCAGTGGCGATGCCCTCCAACGTCAGTGGCAAAGGCCATGCGAGAATCTGCACGTAAGCGGTAAACCCCACGGCGACCAATCCGAAGAAAAGGACCACCGCCACATCGCCCAACCCATTATAAGCCAAAGGGAAGGGTCCGGAAGTGTAGAAGTAGGCGAAGAGGACGCAAAAGACACCCACAAAGAGAAGCCTCCATCCCACAAAGAGCATAAGGACAGATCCGCAGAGGCAACCGAAAGCCACCACCGCAAGGATTCCCTTCTTCATACAGTCTGGCGTGATCCATCCCTGAGCCGTCGCACGGAGCGGTCCCAGTCTACCCTCCCCGTCGCTACCTTTCAAGAAATCATAAAGGTCATTAATCAAGTTAGCCGCAATCTGCATCGCAATGGCGAAGAGCAGGCAAGCGAACGCGGGGACCAAACTAAATTTATCGTAAAAGGCGGCAAGAGCGCACCCTACCAACACGGGAGCCACCGCAGCCGCCAAAGTTTTCGGGCGGGCAGCCAAGCACCACGCCTTCAAGGAATTCTGTTTCACCTCTTCCATAACCGTAAAAAGATTTACGCGAAGATACCAAAATCATCCAATACATCGCATAAAAAGCGGGATCAGAACCAAGTCCGACCCCGCTTTCATTTATTATAATGTCTAGTCCTGAAATAGCGTTACAAAAAAAGTAATGTTATGGAAGAGAACAGCAAATGTTATGTAAAGCGGACCCAAAGAGACTACAGCATGAGTTTCAAATTGTCGGTAGTTAAGGAAGTAGAGACGACCGACATCG